>JAVEVD010000060.1:0-23291 GCA_034005205.1 Steroidobacteraceae bacterium
AGTAGATCGCGAGCGGCGCACGCGGCCTCGCATCACCCTGCATGACATGCACGAACGTTCGCCATACCGCAACTGGGTGCGCCTGTCTGTTCAGGCGCCATTCCATCTCGAGGCGACTGTTCGCCTGTTGCAGCGCAGCCCAACCAATCCGGTAGATGTCTGGATTCCAGGGCGCTATCGGCGCGTACTGACCACCTCCGTCGGTCTCGTCGTCGCCGAGGCGACTGATTGCGGGACAGTCGATCGACCGGATGTGCGCTTCATCGTTCACCCGCCTGCCTCGGCGGCCGCGCGAGTGGAGGTCGCGCGCGCCCTGCGCAGGATGCTCGGCCTGGATGTCAACCCGCTAGCAACGCTTGCGCTCGCGCTGCGCGAGCGCAAGCTTCGAGCGACTGCGCAGGCGCTGCGCGGAATGCGCCCCCCGCGATTCGCTGGGTTGTTCGAGGCGTTCGGCAACGTCATCCCATTCCAGCAGTTGAGCATCGAGGCGGGCGTGGCGATCGTGGGCCGTCTGGTGCAGCGCTTTGGCAAGCATCTCGAGCACAACGGACAGCGCATCCGCGCATTTCCGAGTCCGACCGAGATTTCGAGGGCGCCTCTTGCGGCGCTGCGCGCGTGCGGCCTCAGCAACAGCAAGGCGATCGCTCTGCGCGAAATCGCACGGATGATTGCCTCGGACGCTCTCAACGAGGATGAAATTGCACGCATGAGCACGAAGGACGCTTTGCGCGTTCTGATTGGGTTGCCCGGGATCGGCTCGTGGAGCGCGGCCTTGATCCTGCTCCGGGGCTTCGGACGACTCGATGTCTTCCCGCCCGGCGACGTCGGCGCCATGCGGGGGCTGAGATCGCTGCTGCAGCTTGGGTCGGATGCTCCGCTGGGCCCCATAGAGACGCGCTTCGGCGATCTACGCGGCTATCTCTATTTCTATGCGCTTGGCGCACGGTTGCTCGCGAAGGGGCTCATTCATCCGGCGCCGGACGCCCCATCGGAGAGTCACGCACCGTCGATTCTTTCGGAGCGCCGGAGCGCCGCAACGGAGTGCACTTGAGCTCGTCGTGGGCGTACGTTGGTGTTTTCAATCCTAAATGTTTATGGAGCAGTCATGATCAAGAACGCATCAGCCGTGTGGAAAGGCGGTTTCAAGGATGGCAAAGGCACGGTCTCCACCGAAACGGGCGCCCTCAAGGAAGCGCCATATGGCTTCAGGTCCCGTTTCGAGAGCGGTGAAGGAACCAATCCGGAGGAGCTGATCGGTGCGGCGCATGCGGGCTGCTTCTCCATGGCTCTGTCGCTCATCCTGGGTGAGGCAGGGTTCACTCCAGAGAAAATCGAAACCCGCGCTGCAGTCACCCTCGAGAAGGTCGGTGAAGGATTTGAGATCACCGCGAGCCACCTGGATGTCGCTGCGAGAATTCCGGGCATCGATCAGGCGAAGTTCATTGAGATCGCCAACAAGGCGAAGGCGGGCTGCCCGGTTTCGAAAGTGTTGAAAGCGAAGATTACGATGGATGCGAGACTGACGAGCTAGCGGCGCGGTTGGACGAATCTGTCATTATTCGGACGATTGCAAATGCGCATCCCGCCTGAGACGAGTGGTCCTCGCCCTGTGACGCAGGCGATGAAAAATAGCCCGTTACTCGAGCTCGCGCGCTTCGGCCAGAGCTACTGGCTCGATGATCTAAGTCGCGGGATGATCCGAAGCGGAGAGCTGCAGCGACGAGTGGCCGAAGAAGGACTGACCGGCGTCACCGTCAATCCCTCGATATTCCATACGGCGCTGACCAACAGCGCCGACTACGAACCTCAGATCAGACAGCTGCGGACCCGACCGGCGCAAAGCATTTGAGAGGGACTTATTGTCACCGACGTGCAGGACGCCTGCGACGCCCTGCGCCCCGTCTACGACCTTACCGCCGGAGCCGGTGGTTTTGTGAATCTGGAGGTCTCGCCGAACCTTGTTCGCAACACACGCGGCTCAATCGCCGAAGCCCATCGCTATTGGCGGATGGTGTCACGCCCGAATTTGTTCATCAAAATACGCGGCACGTTCGACGGTGTCTCTATCGTCGAGGAGTTGCTCGTCGCGGGGATCAACGTCAACATCACGCTCCTGTTCTCGGTCGAGCGTTATTACGAGGTTGCGCTGTGGACAGGCATCGATCTCTGAGCCATCGGCGCTACGCCATCGTTGCGAGCGTGCTGCGAAAGCGCGCGTGCGCGATCCAGAAGAACGCGGCGCCGATCAGGGTGATGGCGATCAGCTGCGGCCAGACGATTTCGACGCCCGCTCCCCGGTAGAGAATGGCCTGGCTTGCTGCGACGTAGTGCGTCGTCGGAGCGAGGAGCATCGCGTACTGGACGAGATCGGGCATGCTCTCGCGCGGCGTTGCGCCGCCGGACAGCAGTTGGAGAGGGAGCATGATAAGCATCAACAACAACGCGAACTGCGGCATCGTGCGCGAGAACGTCGCCAGCAGAATGCCCATGGATGTCATCGATGCGAGGTTCAGCACTCCCGTGAACAAGAACAGCAATCGCGAACCCTGAATCGGGGTGTTCAACAAAGCCTCGACTACGAACACGAGCGAAAAGCCGGTCGCGACGATCGTCACCAGCCCCATGGAACAGATTTTCGACACCATGATTTCGAACGGCGTCACCGGCATGACCAGCAAGTGCTCGATCGTCCCGCGTTCGCGCTCGCGAATCAGCGCAGCGCCCGTGAGGACGAGCGACACCATGGTCACTCGGTCGATGATCGTCATTACGCTCAGGAACCATGACCGGTCGAGCGTCGGATTGAAGCGCATCCGCAGGGCCAGATCCACGGGCGGCGTCGTGCTGCGACGATAGCCCTGCGAAAACTCAGTCACTTCGCCGCTGACGATCTGCTGCACCGCCCCACTGCCGACGAACGCCTGGCTCATCCGGGTTGCATCGACGTTGAGCTGAATCTCCGGCGCCCGAGCGGCGAGCAGGTCGCGCTGAAATCCGGTCGGGATCACCAAGCCGAAGGTGAATTCGCCCGCATCCAGGCCGGGGTCGAGCGCCGATAGCGGAATCATCAACGGCCGCTGGAAATGCGGCGGATAAAACGCGGACGCAATGCGGCCGGACAGCGGCGAGCGGTCCTCGTCCACGACCGCGATCGCCGCCTTGTGCAACGTCTCCGGCATCGCCGTTGCAGACGTATAGATCGACAAGGTGAACGCGTAGACGATCAGGAGGATCAGCATCGGGTCGCGCGCGATGCTCCACAGTTCCTTCACGCCGAGCCGATAGATGTTCGTGGCGCTGCGTGCGCCAGCCCGTCCTCCGGCGCCGCGAAGCCTTCCGTCGCGTTCGGACGCGGCACGCGAAGCGAGCGTCGTTCGCTGGTTCATCTCACGCGCCCTGCTTTTTCAATAACGCGATGGAGGCGATCAACACGACCGGCACGCCGGCGACGATCGCCCAGAAAGACGCGTGTAGATCTACGAAGCCGAGCGCCTTGCCGAACACTCCGCGGCTGATCGTTATCATGTGCGTCGTGGGCTGCACGCGCCCGATCACATAGCCGAAACCCTCTAGTGACGATACAGGATTCATGAGTCCGGCGTATTCGACTGCGAGCACCATGCTGAAAATCATGGCAACGAATATGGCGGCCGTCTGCGTGCGTGTGAACGTCGAGCAGAGTAAGCCGAAGGCGGTCGTGTAGACGACGAAAACGAGGGTTGCGAGCGCAAGCGTTGTAAAGCTGCCCTTCACGGGCACACCGAACGCAGTGATCGACAGCAACGTCAGCAGCAGGAAGTTGAGGAACGCGAGCACAACGTAGGGCGCTTGCTTGCCGAGCAGGAATTCGGTGCGCGTCGTCGGCGTCGCATAGAAGTTGATGATCGAGCCCAGCTCCTTCTCGCGCACGACCGACAACGCGGTCAGCATGGTCGGGATCAGGATCAGCAGAATCGGAATCACCGCCGGGACAATCGCCGGCAGACTTTCCACGTCGGGGTTGTAGCGAAAGCGTGTCTCGATACTGATGAGTGAAGAGGGTGTGTAACCGAGCCTCTCTCTTGCTTGTTGCACGAGCCAGTGCTGGTGCATGCCCTGCACATAACCCTGCACGGTTTCCGCACGCTGGGGCATCGCGGCGTCGACCCACGCGCCGATCTCCACAGCGTCTCCCCGTTGTAGGCTGCGCGCAAATCCCGGCGGAATCTCGATTGCAAGCGCGAGCTCGCCGGTTCGCATGCGGTGGTCGAGCTCCTCGTAGTCGGCGAGCGGCGGGCGTTCGATGAAGTAAGGGGATCCTGCGAGATTGAGCGCGTAACTGTTGCTGAGGCCCGTTTGATCACGATCGAGCACGGCAAACGGCAGGTCCTCGACATCCATGCTGATGCCGAATCCCATGATGAACATGAGAATGACGCTGCCGAGCAACGCCAGCGCAGCGCGCACGGGATCCCGCTGCAACTCGAGGCTCTCGCGCATCGTGTAGCTGAGCATGCGCTGCAGACTGAAGCCGCGCTTGCGCGCGCTCGCGTGGGCTTCCGCGCGGACGCTCTCAGTCACAGACGCCTCCGATTCGGGAACGCCTGTGCCCGCGCCCGCGTCTTCAAGGTAGGCAATGAAGGCGTCCTCGAGCGTCGTCACACCTCGCCGCTCGATCAACTTCGCCGGCGCGTCGCTCACGAGCACCTTCCCTGCATGCATGAGCGAAATGCGGTCGCACCGCTCACCCTCGTTCATGAAGTGCGTCGAAATGAAGATCGTGACGCCGTCCTTTCTCGACAGATCGATCAGGAGTTGCCAGAAGCCGTCGCGTGCGACTGGGTCCACCCCTGAGGTCGGTTCGTCCAGGATGAGAAGCTCCGGACCGTGCACGAGCGCCACTGCCAATGAAAGACGCTGGCGTATTCCGAGCGGCAGACGCAACGGCAAATCGTCGACCGAGTCGGCGAGCCCGAAGCGCTCGATCATCCGTTCGACGCGCACCGGGATCTCATCCTCCGGAACATGGAACAATCTTGCGTGCAGCAACAGGTTCTGCCGCACCGTGAGCTCGGTGTACAGCGAAAACGACTGCGACATGTAGCCGACGCGCCGTCGCGTCTGCATGTCGTGCGGATCGACCGGGCTGCCAAACAGCTTCGCCTCGCCTTCGCTCGCGGCGAGCAAGCCCGTCAGCATCTTCATCGTCGTCGTCTTGCCGCAGCCGTTCGAGCCGAGGAAGCCGAATATCTCGCCGCGCGCAATACGAAAGCTCACGTGATCGACCGCGACGAAGTCGCCGAAACGCATCGTCAGATCGTTCGCCTCGATCGCAACTTCCCTAGACTTGTCCGGAGCCAGCGAGGGGATCGTGACTTCGGTATATCCGCGTCGCTTCTCTTCGGGCATGAGCGCGATGAACGCGGCTTCGAGCGACCTCGTGTGCGTACGCTCGTACAGGTTCTGCGGCGTGCCGACCGCAAGGATATGGCCTGCGTCCATCGCCACCAGCCAGTCGAAGCGGCTTGCTTCATCCATGTAGGCCGTTGCGACGATCACGCTCATGCCGGGACGCGATCGGCGGATGTCGTCGATCAGATTCCAGAATTGCCGGCGTGCATGCGGATCGACGCCAGTCGTCGGCTCATCGAGGATCAGGAGCGTCGGATCGTGAATCAGCGAGCAACACAGGCCGAGCTTCTGCTTCATCCCGCCCGACAGTTTGCCGACCGGCCTACCCAGAAAAGGATGCAGCCCGGTCGCACGCGTGAGCAGATCGATGCGGCGCCGACGTTCAGCAGCGTCGTGCCCGAACAGACGGGCGAAGAACTGGAGATTCTCTTCCACCGACAGGGTCGGATACAGATTCCGCCCAAGTCCCTGCGGCATATACGCGATGTCAGGGCACACTTGATTGCGGTGCTTCGCACTCGACATGTCGCCGCCGAGAACAGTCACCTTGCCGTCCTGCACAGCGCGCGTACCGGCCAGCAGGGAGAGCAGACTCGACTTGCCGACGCCGTCCGGTCCGATGAGTCCCACCATGCATCCGGCCGGGATCTCAAGATCGACGCGATCGAGGGCCAGCGTTTTCTTGTAGCGCAGACTGACGTCTGCGAGCGTCGCGACCGGCGAGGGGCGTTGCATCAAGGCGTTCATTCAGGCGTGTCGATCTTGAGGCCCTCGGGCCAGGGCGTCCCGGGATCGAGCTTGAGCCAGGCGACGCCCGGCAGCCCCGTCTTGACCTGCGTTAGATACTTCCGGAGCAGGTCGCGATCGATATGCGCCCGTACGCGGAACATCAGCTTCTGCCGTTCGCTCGCGGTCTCCACCGTCTTTGGCGTGAACTGAGCGGTATCGGCGACGAACGACACCTTCGCCGGAAAAACGAACTCCGGTGCAGCATCGAGAATGATGCGTACGTCGCTTCCCAGTGCGACTCGACCCACGACGGTTTCAGGCAAAAAGAACGTCATGTAAACGTCGCCCAGATCGACGAGGTTGAGGACCGGCGAGCCGGCGCCCAGCACCTCGCCAGGCTGCGCAATCCGGTACTGCACGCGCCCATCGCGCGGCGACGATAGAACGCTGTCCTCGATGTCCGCCTCGATGCGCGCGACCGTCGCTGCGGCTGCGGTCACCGCTGACTCCGCCCCGACGATCTGAGCGCGGGCAGCGTCGACAGCGGATTCTGCGGCGACGACCTGAGCCTTCGCGGCTGCGAGTGCAGCGTTTGCCGCGCGCGCGCGCGCACGGTCATCATCCAGCTCCTGGCCCGACGACGCACCTTCCTTGGCGAGCGTCTCGGAGCGGGCCAAGCGCCGTTCGGCGGCGTCGAGCGCGCTCTCGGCCTCGATGACGGCCGCCTGCGCAGCGGCGACTTCACTGCGTCGCATCGCCAATTGCGCCTTCGCTGTCGCCACTGAGGTAATCGCCTGTTGATGCATCGCTCGCGCTTCATCACGCTGCGCCTCGAGCGTCACGACCTGCATCTTCGCGAGCGGCTGGCGCGCCTTCACGAAATCGCCTTCGCGAACGAAGATGTCTTCGACGCGTCCACCCAACTTCGCGGCGACATTGATCTCGGTCGCTTCGATGCGCCCATTGCCGCTGATGAAGGCGTCGCCGAAACCCTCCGGCTGCAGCGTGCGCCAAAGGAGCCACGCGATTACGACTACGGCGACGACGATCGAGATCGCAACGATTCGTTTCTTGAGGTTCTCGTCCATCATCGCCGGTTTGCTATTCGCCCGCGCCGAGCGTGCCGCCGCCGAGCGCTGCGAACAGGGCGACTCGACTTGATTGCAGTGCGCTTTGAAGCTGAACGAGCGCTTGCTCGGCACTCAGGAGGTCGCGTTGCGCATCGAGCACCTCGAGGTAGCTCGCAGCGCCGCTGTCATAGCGCAGCTGAGCGAGCCGGGAGCGTTCGGTCAGCGCACGGAGCGCGTTGCGCTGAATGCGCAATTGTTCGCCGAGCCAATGATGGACGGACAAAGCGTCAGCGACGTCGCGAAACGCTGTCTGGATCGTCAGCTCGTAATTCGCCACTGCGAGATCGCGCCGCACTTCTGCGAGATCGAGGTTCGAGCGTAGGCGTCCGCCGGTGAAGATGGGCAGCGAGATGAAAGGTGTGAACGTCCATGCCCGACTGCCGGACTCGAACAACCCATCGAGCTGCGCGCTCGCGACGCCAAAGTTGCCAGTCAACGTCACCCTCGGGAAGAACGCTGCGCGCGCGGCGCCGATGTTTGCGTGCGCCGCCCGAAGCTGGTGCTCCGCTGCAATGACATCGGGACGCTGCACGAGCAGGTCCGACGGCAGCCCTGCACTGACGGCGCGCACGGGTTCGGCGTCGCGATCGAATGTGTCCGTCCGCAGCGGCAGGTCGATGGGTTCGCCGGCCAGCAAATCAATCGCATGACGGTTCGTTGCGCGCGCCTGCTCGAGCTGAACCGCAAGCGACTGCGCCTGCGTAAGCAGCGTCTCGACCTGCATCAGCTCGAGCTGCGTGCTCGCGCCAACCTCGAAGCGTCGTTTGAAAATGCGAAAGGACTCCTCGCGCGATCGAAGGGTGCTGTTCGCGATCGCGAGCCGGCGGTCCAGCTCACGCTGGAACAACCATGCGTCGGCGACCTGAGCGACGAGGCTCACCACAAACGCGCGCCGCGCGGCGTCGGCGGCCAGATAATTTTCGATCGCGGCGAGATCGAGATTGCGCACGCGGCCCCAGAAATCCAGCTCCCATGTCGCAACTCCCGCCGTGACCTGATAGGCGCTGCTCACGGTGGAGCGGCCCAGCACGCTCAGATCGGCAGGCGTGCGCCCGCGGTCGCCAGCGGCATTGACGGCAATGTTCGGAAAGCGGTCTGCACGCTGGATGCCGCGTAACGCTCGCGCTTCCTGCACTCGAAGGAGTGCAACCCGCAGGTCGCGACTATTCCCGAGCGCCCGTTCGATGAGGCGTTGCAGCTCGGCGTCCGCGATGACGCTGCGCCACTCGAGTGTTCCGCCTAGTTGGCCGCTCGTGCGAGGCGCGTCGGCGGGGTAATCGTTCGGGATCGGCGCCGACGACGGCTGATAGCGCGGCGCCATCGACCCGCAGCCGACCATGAGCAATGCGATGACGGTGAGCGCACAACGCGGGGTCGCTTCGAGCTTCGTGGGAAGCCGTGCTATCACATGTCGTTTCAGCGCCATTCGACGTGGAATGCTCTCCGATCACTCGGCTTGCAGGAGTACGGGGATACCGAAGCGAGGTCGAGTCGGGTACGGAGGCTGGCGCATCGTGCGGCGGCACCGGGAGAAGCAGCATTTTGGATCGCACGGAAGGCCGGGCGCATCGTCTCGGTGGCCGTAATAATCGCCCTGAAGTCTCCCAAGCTCGCGCACTGATGGACGATGCCGAATTCGACGTACCCGCCTTCATGAGCTTCCCCCAATCCCACCGGGTGCCAATCCATTCGACGAATCCGCTGGAGCGGCTCAATGCCGAGATCAAGCGACGCACCAACGTGGTCGGCATCTTTCCCAATGATGCGGCCATTACGCGTCTCGTAGGCGCGCTGCTGCTCGAGCAAAACGACGAATGGCAATTGCAGCGACGATATCTGCCTCTTGAAGGACTGCAGTCACTCGCCGAGAATCAGCCCGCTCGGTTGTCGGCCGTCGTCAACTGAGCCCGAGTCCAACCGAGCCAAGACTCACGACTCGTACACCACTCCCGTGGACGTCTCCGCCGCGCAACGCGATTCTCGCCTACACAGAGACCTTCATCGCGCAGATCTCGTGTGATCCTGGGGCTGCCATAGGAGCGACGCGAGCGCCGATGAGCCGCCCGAATCTGCTCGGGCAACCGTCGATTCGCTTGCGCCCGAACGCTCTCCGATCCGTTCAACCACGCGTTGTGTAACTCGAGCGAGCTCACGGCGCAGCCGAACGATTTCCTCCTGTTCTGCTTTCACCGCACTACGTGTCTTGCCAGCTGCTCCGGCCTTGCGCTCCTCGCGCATCCAGCGGTGCAGCACATTGGCGTTAACGCCGAGCTCCCGCGCCACCTGCGTGATCGGCTTGCCCGAATCATTCGCCAACCGAACCGCTTCCGATTTGTACTCGTCGCTGTACTGGCGACGTGACCTTCTTTCCGACATCTCAAACCTCCGATCTCGCTATTGCCCACCTTACGAAGGTGTCCACGAAATCGGGGGGAGGTTCACTTCGCTGAAACCTGCAGTAATGGAAAACGAGCGCACGGCATTGATGCGAACCACACCGAGCGCGCTCTGGGTCTGACGGCTTGAACTCCGACGCTCTTCCATTCCTCTTGGCTCCGTCTCGTTCTGATTCTTTTTTCCGACTCTCGGGCTCCGACTCCGATCGGATTTCCGCACCGCCTGCGCTCAGTCTACTCCGCGATCATTCCCTTCGGTCTCTGTTGTCTGATGCCGAACGGCTCGGCTCAGGGGCGCACAAAGGCGCCGCACCCGCAGCCAGAAGGAACAATGAAGGCGATGCGCTTTTCTGCGTCGCCTGGAGCCAATGGTTAGGCCGGCTTTCTTTCATTGTGCAAGAATCGCATAAGGCACCATTGCCACCCGCAGAAACCATACAACCCCCCCATGCCACTTTGTTGGATCTGGTTTCTCTTCCGGGAAACCATGTGTCTACGAACATATCCCACGGGTAGAAGTCCCGCTTGGTTAAGTAGTTGACCGTAAGCCACTCAGAAAAAGCTGCGAAGAAGATTATGAGGGGCCACGATGCCTTTCGATCGGTAAATTGATCGCCAATATAGAGGACCGCGGACCATAGCATGATGACGATAAGCCTAACGATCCAAAGTGTTCTATAGCGGCTTGCTTCGGGGAGAATCTCTGTCGCCATATAGAGTAGGCCTAACGTTTGCGTTGTACCGCCGCCGCGCCGCACGCGGTGCGGGGACCAACACGCGACAGCGTGTTGGCGGTCGGAACCACCGCTTTGTTGGGCGGTAATGCTGTTTGTGATTGATGATGAAGATGACGCGTGCGCCGAATGCAAACAAGGAGTGGCGCGATGAGTGAGACAGGACTCCGAACCTCTTGCGCCTGAAGGATGCAGCGACAGTGACGCGAGGTGACTCCTGAACCGCCGCGGAAACCTGCTGCACAGTAACGAATGCATCTGAGTTCTAGTGCACGAAGAATGCTGCGATGCTGGTACGCCGGAGCTCCGGCGTTGCTGCGGAAACGTGATGCGCGATGACGGAGAGCCTGTCCGTAATTCTGCGTGTGAGGCCGGGTTGAAAGCCTGATCCTCACATTCCGACAGCGACGAATCGATCCTCGAACAGGATCGCAAACTGCGAGAGCGCCGCCTTCCACTCACGCGCCGCCTTCTTCCATTTCGCTGTCACGTTGCGCAGCGCCAAGTACAGCAGTTTGGTCGCCGCCTCGTCCGAAGGGAAGTGGCCGCGGTTCTTGGTGATTTTGCGCAGCTGCATGTTCAGACTCTCGATCGCGTTTGTAACCGGCATGATATCGGCGGCACCCTGACGATCCCTGCCGAGCTTGTTGTCGGCGTATGGTGCGCCCATCCGGGACAAGGGGTGCCGGGAGCACGATGAAGTGGGCAGGCCGCTCTTACACGATGAGCCGTGAGCTCGAGTTAGTAGATGGCCGCCCTTGCGACCCGCCCGGTTGCGCTGCGCGCGCGAATCCGTAGTTGTCGTGTCGCCCACTGGCTCCCGCGTTTATTCAACAGCGTGGAGGGTCAGCTTATGCGAGTCGTGGGACTGGACATGCATCGCACGTTCGCGGAAGTCGTGTTCCTGGAAGGCGGCCTATGCCGTTCTGGTGGACGTGTTGGGTTGACGGTCGAGGAGTTGAACCGCTTCGGGGAACGGCTATTGAAGACGGACGAAGTGGTGCTCGAGGCGACGGGCAACACCGCTGCGATCGTCCGGGCGCTCAAGCCACACGTGGCGCTGGTGGTCATCGCCAATCCGCTACAGGTACGGGCGATTGCACATGCGCGGGTGAAGACCGACAAGATCGACGCGGCGGTTCTGGCGCAACTACACGCGAGCGGCTTCCTGCCGACCGTGTGGATGCCGGATACCGACACCGAGGCACTGCGCCGACAGGTCTCCCGTCGCACCCAGCTGGTGCGCCAGCGGACGCGTCTGAAGAACGAGATCCACTCGGTGCTTCATGCGCACCTGATCCCACGATGCCCATTCACCGACCTGTTCGGCAAGAAAGGTCGCGCATGGCTGGCGCAACAGCCGTTGCCGATCGATGAGCGTTGCAGTGTCGAGCAGCGGTTACGTGAGATCGATCGCCATGGCGAGGATCTTGCCGTCATCGATCGTGCGCTGGCGCAGGCGACGCTGCACGATCCACGCGTGCATCGACTTCTAACCATCTCCGGTGTGAACGTGACCGTGGCCATTAGCCTGATCGCCGCGATTGGCGAGGTCGGCCGCTTCGCATCTGCGCAGAAGCTGGTGAGCTACTTCGGGCTCAACCCGAGCGTGCGCCAGTCGGGCCTGGCGCCGGCCCGGCACGGACACATCACCAAGATCGGCCGGGCTCACGCACGCGGAATGCTCGTTGAAGCGGCGTGGGCCGCGACCCATACGCCAGGGCCATTGAGAGCCTTCTTCCTGCGAATCCGCGCACGGCGCGGAATGCAGATCGCCGCCGTTGCCGCCGCCCGAAAGCTCGCGATCATCGCTTGGCATGTTCTCTCGAAGAACGAGGACTATGACTGGGTGCGACCGGCGCTCACGCAAAAGAAGCTGCGCGCACTCGAACTACAGTCCGGCTTCGTTCCCGCACCGGGCAGTCGGCGCGGGCGAGCGTACAAATACAACCTCCCAACCGTTCGTGCGCAGGACTGCGTCGTCGCTGAGCAGGCGGAGCGCGCCTATGAACGCTTCGTCGCAAACTGGAAAACGCGCGGCGCAAAACCCCGAACCACCAGAGATCTGAGGCAGAACGAATAGGAGGACGCGCCCACGGCACTGAGGGCTTGTTAATCTCATCCGTCGACGTGCAGGACCAGGTGGTAGTGATTCGACATCACAACAAACGCGCAAATGTCGATTGCGAAGATGCGTGACAGATACTCCAAGCGCTCGACCACCCACGCCTTGCGGTGCGAATAGTCACGCCCCGCGTAGTCATCGAACCCCCACAGCCAGGCGCGCCGCACGCATCGTGAGATCACGTGGTAGTACGGAGTGTCGTTCAGGCAGACGAGGCTGTGGCGCGGATAGCCCATGCGTGAGCGGCCGAAGGAGAGCTGAGCCCACCGTACTCCACAGGCTTGCGCTCGAGGCGCTGCATTTCTCGTTGATTCGTGCAGAAATTTGGCGGGTGTCCAGAGAGGCGGGCGAAGGGATTGATCACCTTGAGTTGCCTGTCGATGACCTGCCTATGCTGTAGGTCTTCGGAATAACGAATCTTGCAGCCTGACAGCAACGCCGACGCGACGATGACGGAATCGTAGAACGAGAAGCCATAGCGCTCGGATATCTCGGTTGCCTTATCGAGATGGTCTACCGTCAGTGGCTGGGTATCGCAGAGGGAGCGAACGGCATCGAGTACCTCGCGAACTTCGTCGAAGGAGAGGCCGAGCTTGCGAATTGCCACCGCCGTGAATTCGTTGAGCGCTTGAACGCTGATGGTTCCAGACTTTTCCAGCAGTTCCTCGGCGCGATCCAGCGACTCTGAGCATGATCGTACTTACTCGCCCACTGTATGACGGTTCTCGCGCCATGGATCAGCAGTACGCGCAAGTTGCGATTGCCGTTCTTGGTGATACTGCCTAGCTGAACTTGTCCGCCGGCGCCGTGCTGTTTGGGCGCCAGCCCCACCCACGCCGCGCAACTGCGGGCATTGGCGAAGTGGCGAGCAGAGCCGAGACTTGCGATGAGGACAGGTGCGGTGATCGGCCCGATTCCTGGGATCGTTCGCAGACGCTCGTACGCTGGATCCTGAGAAGCCAGTGCGGCAATGCGTCGCAGAACCTGCGAGAGCTGCTCAGTGATCTGCTTGGTCTCCTGAACCAGTTCAGCCAATCCCTCTCGCGCAATCGGCGTGAGCTCGTTGTCCGCATCGGCGAGCACATCGGCCATCTGCTCAGAGAATTTCTGGCGGCTCTTGGGGATGCTCACCCCGTACTCACGCGCCAAGCCACGTGCTTGATTGATGATCGCGGTGCGCTGCGCAACCAGGCGCTCGCGCACACGTTCCAGACACTGCAGATCCTGTTGCGCGAGCGTCTTGACCGGAACGAAGTGGATGTTCGGTCGTTGCGCGGCCTCCGCGATGCTCAACGCGTCGTGCGCATCGCTCTTATGAACGCGACGAAAAGCCTTGGCGTGTTGCGGCGGCACCAGTCGCACTTCATGTCCCAGCGCTTCAAGGCGCCGGCCCCAATGATGGGCCGCGGAGCAAGCTTCCATCGCGATGATCGTTGGCTCGAGTTGATGTATGGCCAGCTTGAACTTCGAAGCCGACAACTTGCGGTTGTAAAGCACATTGCCGTGAACGTCGATTGCGACGATCTGATAGCAGCGCTTTGCCAGATCCACAGCGACGAGCTCAATCTTGTTCATGGTGGACTCCTCTCTTACGTTGGCGCCTTGACACCACCAAGTCTGACGGGCATCCGCGTCAGAAGTGAGGGAGGCGTCCATCTCAACATCCACTGAAGTCCCGATGCTCCGCCGCCGATGGGTGGCTGTCCAAATTGGACAGCCGAGGCTTTCGAGCGTCTCCACGATCTCCTGCCGCACGGCGGAGGCAAGCACGGCCACTTGCGCATTCGTTTGCAGTAAACCGCGTCGTCCCGATGGGCGCTTCATCGACATTGTCTCCCGTTGAAATTCTTGCGTATTCTTCAACACTGACGATCGCTGCGGCCAATCGCGCTCGAGGAGACGGTCATGTGGGCTCGGTTCTTGGTGCTCGGTTGCATCGTTGCATGCTGGTCCGGGCATGCGGATGCGGAAGATATCCATACGCTCTTGAGCCGATTCAAGCAGGCGAGCGGCGGCACGCGATGGGATGAGGTGCGTATGCTCGAGCTTGCCGGCACGCTGCGAGCCGGCGGTTTGAGCGGCAAATTCGTAGTCGTATACGACGCGCAAACAGGCCGCTATGTGAACGAGTATTCGCTGGGTCCGGTGACCGCGGCGCAAGGGTTCGATGGTCAGGTAGAGTGGTCGCGCGATCCGGGTGGAGAAGTCGCGGCGTTGGATGCCCCTGACGCGGTGCGCCGTGCGCGCACGCAATCGTGGCTCGATGCACGCGGCTATTGGTATCCAGATCGTTTCGATACGACGTATTCACAGCCGGTAGCACGCGCAGAGCACGGCAAGCCGTACGTCGCGGTCGTCGCTACGCCGCGCGGTGGAGATCCCGTGACGCTCTGGTTCGCGGCGGATTCGTTCCTGCTCGTTCGTACCGTCCAGCGCAGCGGCGCCGACACTGTAACGACGTTGTTCGACGATTATCGTGAGGCCGACGGACTGCGCTTGCCGTTTCGAATGGTTGCCGATGTGACCGACGCTGCGGGTCGCACCGATCCCCGTCGGCGCACCGAGACTTACGTCGAACGCGTTACTACCGATACGCGTGACGCAGAAATCGACTTCAAGATTCCGGAGATGACAGCAGCGGCGCACATCGAGGACGCCGGCGGCGTCACACGAATCCCGTTCGATCTCATCAACAACCATATCTATGTCGAAGGCCGCATCGACGGGAAGCCGGTTCGATTGCTCGTCGATACCGGTGGCGTGAACGTGCTCACACCCGCGGCGGCGCAACGACTCGGACTGAGCGCGGAAGGACAACTCGCCGCAAGCGGTGTGGGCGACGAACGTGTCGACGTGGCTCTGGTCAACGCGAGTGAGGTCCGCGTCGGCGGTGCGCTCCTCTCGAAGCCGGTGTTCTACATCATCGATCTCGGTGTGCTCGACAGCGTCGAGGGAATCTCCTTCGACGGCCTCGTCGGCTACGAAATGTTCCGTCGTTTTAGCGTGCAGATCGATTACGCGAGCCGGATGCTGACGCTCGCGCAGCCGGACAAGTTCGCACCCCCCGAAGGGGCAACGGTGATTCCCTTCGAGCTGAGCGAGCGCATGCCGATCGTCGGCGGCAGCGTGGATGGAATCAAAGTCCGGCTCAGCATCGATACTGGGTCTCGCTCGGCGCTAACGATGCACTCCCCTTTCGTACGGGATCGCAATCTGGTGGCGCGCTATCGGGCGAGCGAGGAAGGTGTGATCGGCTGGGGCGTCGGCGGCGCGGTGCGCGGCCGCGCAGCACGCCTCAGTGTGCTGCAATTGGGCGACTTGCGCATCGCGGGTGTGATCGGAGAGTTCTTCACGGGCGACAAGGGCTCATTCGCGACGCCCGATATCGACGACAATCTCGGCGGAGGTGTCCTGCGACGCTTTACGGTGGCATTCGACTATGCAGCGAAACGGATGTATCTCACGCCGAATGCACACTTCGACGAACCGGACACGTTCGATCGAAGCGGAATGTGGGTCAACCGCTCAAACGATGTGCTCGAGGTGATGGACGTGGCCCCGGGCAGTGCGGCACAGCTCGCCGGATTGCGCACGGGCGATCATATCGTTGCCATCGACGCAGCACCCGTGCCGTCGCAGCCCCTGAGCGAGTGGCGTCGTCAGCTGCGAGAGCGGCCCGTAGGCACGCAGCTCTCGATTCGCTTCGAGCGCGACGGCAAAGCGCGAGATGTCGTCCTTACGCTGGCGGACAGAGTGCGCTAAGCGAATTAGCCTCGTAATCCGACCCACATCTGCGAACAAGCAGCCGCGCTCGTTAACTCGGCATCGAGGCGCTGATCCCGAGCACACATTTCCGGCGTGATCTGTTCGCAGAGGCGGAACCCGGTCCAAGATCCTCCCGTTGACTGCATGAACAGCATCCGGAGGAGCGAGGTGCATATGCACAAACCATGGCTCGCCCAATACCCGACCGCCGTTCCGGCCGAAATCGACATCTCCAAGTTTACGTCGCTCCAAGACGTCCTCGCGTCCACCTGCACGCGCTTTGCCGACCTTCCGGCATACACGTCGATGGGAACGTCGATGACTTTCCGGCAGCTAGACGAAGCGAGCCGTGCGTTTGCGGGGTGGCTGCAGAAAGTCGCCCAGCTCGAGCGCGGCGATCGAGTCGGTTTGATGTTGCCGAATTTGCTGCAGTATCCGGTAGCGCTCTTCGGCGCGCTGCGAGCGGGCATGGTCGTCGTCAACGTCAATCCG
The DNA here is from genome assembly GCA_034005205.1 of Steroidobacteraceae bacterium. Lineage (GTDB taxonomy): Bacteria > Pseudomonadota > Gammaproteobacteria > Steroidobacterales > Steroidobacteraceae > Steroidobacter. The sequence continues at coordinate 16,763 of JAVEVD010000060.1, forward strand.
CTCTACACGCCTCGCGAGCTCGAGCATCAGCTGAAGGATGCCGGCACGACGGCGATCGTCGTGCTGGAGAACTTTGCCCATGCCCTCGAGCAAGTCATCGCATCGACGCGTGTGCGGACCGTGGTCACGACGCAAGTGGGCGACCTGCTCCCGCCGGTCAAGCGGCTGCTGACGAACGCAGTCGTCAAGCATGTGAAGAATCTCGTGCCACCGTGGCGGCTTGCGGGCGCCGTTGAGTTCAACCGAGTCCTCGCTGACGGGCGCACGCAGGTGTTCGACGAGCCGGTGCTGACCCGCGAAGACCTTGCCTTTCTGCAGTACACCGGCGGCACGACAGGCGTGGCAAAGGGAACGATGCTGACGCACGGCAACATGGTTGCCAACGTGCTGCAGGTGCGCGCGTGGCTGGCGCCGAACCTTCGCGACGGAGAGGAGACGCTGGTGATTCCGCTGCCGCTCTATCACGTATTTGCTTTGACAGCGTCGCTATCCTTCTTCAGCAAGGGCGCGCAGATCGTGCTCGTGGTCAATCCGCGCGATATGCCGGCATTCCTCAAGGCGCTGAAAGCGACGCGCTTCACCGCGATCATCGGCGTGAACACGCTCTTCCGCGCTCTGCTCGATGCGCCGGGCTTCGCCGATGTCGACCTGCGTCCTCTGAAGCTCGCGGTCGCTGGCGGCATGGCCGTGCAACGGACGGTTGCGCAACGCTGGAAAGAACGAGCGGGTGTACCGCTCGTCGAGGGCTACGGCCTGACCGAGAGCGCTCCAGTGGCCATCGCGAACCCGATCACGATTGAGGAGTGGAGCGGCCAGATCGGCGTGCCTCTGCCGAGCACCGAAGCAGCCGTCTTCGGCGACGACGACAAGCCGGTTGCACTGGGTCAAGTGGGGGAAATCGTATTGCGCGGTCCTCAAGTGATGCGCGGCTACTGGAATCGGCCCGACGAGACGAGGAATGTATTCACTGCCGACGGGTGGCTGCGCACGGGTGACATGGGCGTGATGGACGAGCGCGGCAACATTCGCCTCACCGACCGCAAGAAGGACATGATCATCACGTCCGGGTTCAAGGTGTTCCCGAACGAGGTCGAAGACGTCGTGACGATGCATCCCGGTGTGCTCGAGGCCGGAGCGATTGGCGTGCCCGACAAGCGGTCCGGCGAGGCCGTCAAGGTCATCGTCGTTCGCAAGGACCCGACACTCACGGAAAGCGACCTGCTTGCGCACTGCAAGCAGCATCTCACTGCCTACAAGATGCCGCGCTTCGTCGAGTTCCGCAGCGAGCCGCTCCCCAAGACGAACATCGGCAAAATTCTGCGGCGAGAACTGCGGACCCATGTCGCGGCGACGTCGTAGCAGCGAGGCGCACTTTCGGGGTTCGACGCAAACGCGATTCGCGACTGCCCGTCAATTCGTTCGAATTGCAGCCGGCATCTCACGTGAGATATTCGCAGTGCGTTCGCCGCGAGAGGCGCGAGGTTCGCAGTGCGTTGACATTCGCCTACGTGACGTCTGTACGTGACGTCTGGACAGGCGCCGCTTCCGACGCCGATGGGTGTCCAATTCTTCTCTTAGCCGTTGACTTTTCAGACACCCGAGCAAATAGATTGGCGCATTGGGTGCAGCACCCATCGTCCGACCGTGGACAATGAGCGGTCGGCCGGCGCCTGCCCGGGCCGTCGGTCGGCCGGCAGCATTCATCAGGGGAGTACATATGGCTCCGCCACTTTCCGGGGTCCGCGTTCTCGAGTTGGCCTCACACGTGTTCGTGCCGATCGCAGGCGGCGTCTTGACGGAATGGGGCGCCGAAGTCATCAAGATCGAACCGACGATCACGGGCGACCCCTATCGCCGTCTCGTGACTGCCGGGCTGCACCAATCTTACGACGGTATCCACCCCAGCTTTCAGTTCACGAACCGCGGCAAGCAGTCGGTCGCCGTCAACTTGAAGACAGCCGAAGGGCGCGGCGGATAGTGCGTATAAGCGGCCATTGTGTCAGCAGCGAAACCATTAAGGCGAGCTGACGCCGGGCCCATGACGGTGGATCAAGGCTTGCCATCCGGCCGGAGCCGCCCGCCCCCTCGTTGTTCAGACACCTGAATCTTCCCCTTTCCCTCGAAAAGGCCGCACAGCCCGTCTTGAGCCAAAACCCGCCCGTCCTGCATGGCGGCGCGGGTGATAACAGGAGGACAAAGCAGTCAGATCATCAGATCGGCCTGCGGCGGCGCCCGGCTCGGATTGGCCGGATCGGCTGGCTCGCCGTCGCGACCCAGGTGATCGAGAATCCGCGCAATCACTGCCGGTTCCTCGATACTGGCGATCACCCGCAGCTTCCCGCCACAGCGCCGACAGACCTCGATGGCGATCGCGAATACGCGTTTGAGCCGTTGCGCCCAGGTGAGACACCGTTGCCGATCGCCGGGCGCTGCTTCGCCACACTCACTGGTCCGGTTGGCAGCGGCGACCCGGGCCTTGGGCACGACCCGGGCCCGATCCGGACTCGCCGGCGCAAACACACCGTGATAGCGGGTCAGGTGCGCGCGGGGCTTCGGCGCCAGCGCGGCGAGCCGGGCGATGAAGTCCTCCGGCTCGAATGCGCTCGTTTGCGTCGCTGGCGCCCAGCCCGAGTATGGCGCGGTCACGCCCGGTCACGTGATCCAGTGGCCGCGAGATGAGGGCAGCCATCCGCGGTTTCGCACCGAATGGTGGTATCTGACAGGTTGGCTGGAGAGCGAGACCGGACAAACCTTCGGGTTTCAGGTGACGTTCTTTCGACACCGGCCCGGCTTCGATGAACACAACCCCTCGCGCTTCGCCGCGCGTCAGTTGTTGTTCGCGCATGCATCGCTCAGCGACCCGCGCATGGGCAAGCTGTTGCGCGCCGAAAAAGTCGCCCGAGCCGGCTTCGGCCTGGCCGAAGCGCGCGAGGGCTCGCTGGATGTGCACATCGACGACTGGCGATTGCGGCGAGCGGCAGACGGGCCGATCAGCGCGCAGCTCGCCGCCGAACGTTTTCGCTTCGATCTGCAGTTCGCTTCGACCCAGCCGCCGTTGTTGCACGGCCGCGAGCGCTACAGCCAGAAGACGCCCGATCCTGACGCGGCGAGCTACTACTACGGCCTGCCGCAATTGCAGGCGCAGGGTCGCATCTGGGTCGATGGCGAGGCCCACGCCGTGCGCGGCCTTGCGTGGCTGGACCATGAATGGTTTTCGGACATTCTCGATGCGTCCGCGCAGGGTTGGGATTGGACGGGCTTGAACCTGGACGACGGCTCGGCGCTGATGGCGCTGCGCATGCGTAATGCGCAAGGCGAGCCCTATTGGGCGGCGGCGACCCTACGCGATGCGCAGGGCGTGATCCGAACCTTCGGCCCGCGCGAGGTGCACTGGCAGGTGCTGCGCCGGTGGCGCTCGCCGCGTACGGGCATTCGCTACCCCGTGGAGGTGCGCGTACAGGTGGGCGGTCGCACGCTGCATTTGCGTCCGTTGATGGACGATCAAGAGAACGACGCGCGCGCCAGTACGGGCATCATTTACTGGGAGGGCGCCATGCGCGCGCTCGATGCAAGCGGGCGCGCGATCGGGCGTGGCTATCTGGAGCTGACCGGATACGGCGAGCGCATCCGGTTGTGAAATGACTCGTAGCGCTGCGGGCTCTGCGCACGCAACGAGCGTCGCGAGCCTGCGTTCAAGAAAGAATGGCAGTGCTCCACTTGGCGTTCGGACACATCGAACGCCAGTGTTCGTGGGAAGCCTCGTTACAGCTTCGTGCCCGGCTTTTGGACCCACACCTTGCACCAGCCGTCGGCGTTCACGAGCTTGCCCGGGAAGATGTTGCACGGGCGCCATTGCTCGCCTTCCTTGCCGGTCAATTGCACGCAATTGTGGCAAAACTGGCCTTTCTTGAATTGCGGATTCTTGGCCGGATCCACCTTCGTTGCGTCGTGCACGTACGCCACCGCCACCGCGACCGGATCCTTTTCGTCCAGATGCGGCATGTCGCTCTCTGCGGCTGCGGCCCGGCGAATCAGACCAGCCGCCGGCAGCGAGGCCATGCCGACCAGAACATTCTTCAACAGAGTACGACGATCGAATCGGGAGTCGCTCATGGGGACCTCGAGCAGCTGGCGATTGCTGACTCGGCCATTCTAACCGGCGAACCTGAACCGGAGCCACTTCACTGAGGAATGTTCGTATGGGACCACGCGTCCCCGGACGGCGATTAGGTGAATCGGCTTCGATACCCCAGCGGACGCCTACGCAGCCAAAACCACGCGAGGATGTGCGTGGCTCAACCCTCGTGGAGCGGACGCGGCGCGACCAAAATGCCGTCCTCATCGGCATAGACCCAGGCGCCTGGCGCGAACTGAGCGTCGGCGAAACGCACCGGAATATCGCGCTGTCCTTCGCCGCGCTTATCGGTTTTCAGCGGATGCGTGCCGAGCGCCTTGACGCCCAGGGCCATCCGGCCGATGGCCGCCGAATCGCGAATGCAACCGTAGATGACGAAGCCTGGACATCGGTCTTCGTTATGAGCTCCTGTCCCCGGAGGACAGGGCGCACGTCTCTACCGTGCTGTCGAGACATGGAGCCGATGGGTCGGAGACTGGAGTGGGTATCGAGATTCGATACAACTTCAATCCGAACGACAGCGCCCGGCTCCGTAAGGACGTGGACATGGCCGGGTACGTGCAGGCCGAAGGCTTATTTCCGCTGTACCTGATCTACTCTGCAATCAGCCCGCGCGATGAGGCAATCGCTCGGCTCACGAGGGCCGGATGGCGCTTTCTGCAGGGCGCCGACGCTTCAGACTTCACCACTCAGCTTTTCGGCGCGGACTTCCTCGGCATTCTTGAGCGACCCGAGGTCCGCAGCAAGGTGCATGAGGAGGTACGTGAACTGATGTCCAGCATCTTCACGTCGCACGCGTTCGCGCAGGTCGCGCGGGAGCAACCCGCTGTCGAAATCACTTCGTAGCGTAGACGATCGACTCGTACAGGCGCTCACCGCTGTGACGACGGCGGAACCTGTGGACATCGAAGGTGCGGTAGCCCAAACCCATGCGGTCCACGATCTCCGCCAACATCACGTCCGTCTCAACGTACACTTCCTTGATCCATGAGTTTCCCACCACGTAAGCAAGGCGAGCATTGCTTGCGACGATGGCCTCCATCTCCGCAACCTGCGCGGAGAGGCGATTGAAATAGTGCATCACATAGTTGGCCATCAAATTGTCCTGCGCCCTTATCGCGTCGGCCACTGGTCCCACGACAGCCGCGACTGCCGGATTCGCCGGTTTGAATATGCCCTTGGATAACTCTGACGTCGCCGTGCCCCACGTACCACCGATGGTGCGCTTGTCCAAGTCTGATGCCTCCTTCGCGGTCTGCATCAGACCCAGCATGTACAGGTGCGGTCGAGTATTCCACACATAACTGTACCGGTTGGGATACGGCGGCGACGTAACCACGGCCGAAACTCGGCGATCCAGCCGGAGCTGAGAGAGATCCAAGCTATTCTGATGGTAGCAACGGGCATTGCCCCGCAGATGAGCGCCAGAACTTCGCAGGCTCTCCAAGTCTTCCGCGATCCGGCTTACGTGGCTACTGAAAGTCGTCCACACGTCAATCTCGTGGCCGGTGCGGTCGATGAAGTGCAGTTGCAGCCGCCCGAGCGTCACGTTGGTGAGGTCGGGTACAAGTACGCCAGCCAATGCCAGCATGAGAAGTCGCTTGAGATGGAAGTCTTCGGTCGCAAAGATCGCCCGCCTCAAGAACATCAATTGGACGAGCACATCGGGACGCCACAGCGAGTCGGGTTATGGATGGGCGGGATGGAGAGACCGTGCGCCTGAAGGTCGTCCAGGGAGACGTCAGCTGACCTAGCCAACTCCGCATTGAGGCGCGGCAATTCCTTACGCAAGTCCTCGGGCGTCACGCCCCACTCGAGAGAAGCCTCATTCACGAAATGAAGAAGAGGATTGATTTCGAAACCTATCGCATCTCGACCCTCGAGCTTTGCCTCTATCAGCGTCGTACCAGCACCAGCAAAGGGATCCAAAACTGTTTCGCCATCGCGAACGCCGAGACGTTCCATCATCTCTTGCACGAGCTCCGGTCCAAAGCTAGGCGTGAGCCTGAACCAGCGGTGCACTCGGTTCGCTAGGCCGTTCAGGAAGGTTGACTTGGAGACGTGGATGTCGTCGTAGCTGACCAGGCCTGCAACGCCTGCTGGTTTGTCTTCGTCAGGAAGTTCTAGTGCCAGTTGATTCTTCATTGTTCGGATGTCGATCCTGTCGCACTGCGTTCGAGAGGATTGAACCTTAGCGCAACGGCGCTGCCGAGTGAGCTACCTAAAGCTGCGCGTTTAGCGAGTTTCTTGCTCGCACTGTGTCGATTTTGTGTTTGGGCGCTAGAGACGCGCGGCAAGCGCGCCGGACGCGCGTGTCCTAAGCGCATGATCGGCAAGACGAATAAGGTGGTGGCCAGGGGCGGAATCGAACCACCGACACGCGGATTTTCAGTC
>JAVEVD010000061.1:0-15979 GCA_034005205.1 Steroidobacteraceae bacterium
GCCCTCTACCAGGTCGAGCGCGAGCTGCGCCTGATCGCCGGCGACGTCGAGATCGTCGGACTCCTCGGCAACGCACGCCATCGCTCCCGCGCCATCGAGCTGATGCGCGCCTACGGCGTGCAGACGGTGTATCACGCGGCGGCGTACAAGCACGTACCGATCGTGGAGCGCAACATGATCGAAGGCATTCACAACAATGTCTTCAGCACGCTGCGTCTCGCCGAAGCCGCGATCGAGAGCAGCGTGGAGACGTTCGTGCTCATCTCGACGGACAAGGCCGTCAATCCCACCAACGTCATGGGCGCCACCAAGCGTTTCGCCGAGCTGACGTTGCAGGCGCTGCAGGAGTGCGCCTCGGGCACACGCTTCTGCATGGTCCGCTTCGGCAACGTGCTCGAGTCCTCCGGCTCGGTCGTCCCCCTGTTCCGCGAGCAGATCAAGCGCGGCGGCCCGGTGACGGTGACGCACAAGGACATCATCCGCTACTTCATGACGATCCCCGAGGCGGCGCAGTTGGTCCTGCAGGCGGGCTCCATGGCGCAGGGCGGCGACGTGTTCGTGCTCGACATGGGCGAGCCGGTGCGCATCGTCGATCTGGCGCGGCGCATGATCAAGCTGATGGGCGCCTCGGTCAGGGACGAGAACAACCCCGACGGCGACATCGAGATCGTCTTCACGGGGCTGCGTCCGGCCGAGAAGCTGTACGAGGAGCTGCTGATCGGCGGCAACGTCGTGGGCACGGGCCATCCGATGATCATGCGCGCCATCGAGCCGCGACTGCCCTGGCAGGAACTGCGGCTCGTGCTCGATGAGCTGGCCGCCGCGCTCGACGCGTTCGATTGCGAGGCTGCACGCGATCTGCTCATCAAGACTGTCGCCGAGTACCGACCAGACTGCGGCGTCATGGACCAGGTCTGGCTGTCCGCCCGCCAGCTCGAGAAGGAAAAGGCCAACGTGACGGAACTTCACCCACACCGTGTGCGTCAAGCGAAGGGAGTCGCCGCCGCGTCCGCGCAATAGGCCCGACCAACAGTTGAACTTGGGCCGCCCGATCGGGCAGGTCGCTGCTGCGGCGCCTCGCCGCTGCCGAGGGACTCTCCGTGCGGACTGTCCGCATGTGCGGATGGCCGGAGAGGACAGATTCATTTCTCCGGCCGCCGGACGAATATCTCTGTTTCCTTTCCTCGGGGATGATTCGAAGAGCGACCCGATTCATGAGATCGATCCTGCCCGAGAGGGCGCCGAGGGGGCTGGTGTTCGCCGCTGTCCTCATCTGCGCGCTGATTGCTGCGGCGCCCGCAGCGATGGCGCAGGCGCCTACGGCGGAGCAGATCGAGATCTTCCAGAGCCTGTCCCCCGAACAGCAGCGCGCGATTCTCGAGACGCTGGAGCGCGACGGCGCCGTCACGCGCGATGAGGCCTTGCGGCGCTCGGGTCGCGCCCCGGAGGCGAGGTCGGCCGCCGAGCGCCGTCGTGAGCGCGAGGCGCGTCTGGAAATGCAGCGCGAAAGTGAGCCGCGCTTCAAGGCCTACGACTCGCTGCTCATCTCGCTCAAGATCCGCGAGTACAAGGGCGAAGGGGAGCTGGATTTTCCGACGGCGGCGCCCATGGCGCCGGCCGCGGCGCCTGCTGTTCCTGCAACGCCGCTTGCGACGCAGCCGTCGCAAGCGCGCGAGCCGATCGTGCGGACCGAAGCGGAAACCGAGCGCCTGGCGGACTTGCGCACACGCATTCTGCGGCGCAATCCATTCGAGCTCGACAAATGGGGGATTCTTTCCGCTCCGGAGCTCGGGTCCATCCCGCTCGCCGGCCTGAACGTGCAGCAGGCGCGCGAGCGCCTGGCCGCCGAGCCGGCGCTCGCCGATTTCGTCGTTACGGTGACCTATCTTCCCGTCGAGCCGGTCGGCTCGCGTGCGCTCAAACCCTTTGGCCAGGATCTGTTCGAGATCGCGCCCGATACGTTTGCGCCGGCCACCGACATTCCGGTGCCGTCGGAGTATGTAGTGGGGCCGGGCGATACGTTCGAAGTGCAGCTCATCGGCGGCGTCAAGGGCCGCTACTCGCTCGTGGTGCGTCGCGACGGGCGCATCAATTTCCCGGAGCTCGGCCCGATCAACGTGGGCGGCATGCGCTTCCAGGATGCGCGCACGCTCATCGAACAGCGGGTCACTGAGCAGCTCATCGGTACGCAGGTGAGCGTGCAGATGGGTGAGCTGCGCTCCATTCAGGTGTTCATCGTCGGTGATGCGAAGTACCCAGGCTCGTATACGGTCAGCGGTCTGTCCACGATCACCAACGCGTTGTTCGTGAGCGGCGGCGTGAACGACATTGGCTCGCTGCGCAATATCGAGCTCAAGCGCGCCGGGCGAACCATCTCGCGGCTGGACCTCTATGACCTTCTGCTGCGCGGCGACACGAGCGCCGACGTGCGACTGGCGTCGGGCGACGTGATTTTCGTGCCGCCTGTCGGGCCGGTGGTCGGCGTGCGCGGCGAAGTGCGGCGCCCGGCGCTGTACGAGCTGAAGGGCGCCAACGAAGCCATGACGGTGGTCGAACTCGCCGGCGGTCTCACCGCTGCGGCCGATGCGCGGCTCGCGACCGTTGAGCGCATCAATGAGGCGCGCAGCCGCACCGTGATCGCCGTCGACCTGCAGGCTGCCGGGGCCAGGATGACGTTGCAGGACGGAGACATTCTGCATGTGCCGCACATCCGGCCTACGCTCGAGAATTCCGTGATCGTGCACGGTCACGTGCACCGCCCGGGCGAGTTCCAGCACCGCTCCGGGCTGCGCATCACCGACGTGCTGCCGAGCCTAGAGGAGCTCAAGCCGAAAGCGGACCAACACTACGTGCTGATACGTCGCGAAATTCCGCCGACGCGCCGCATCGAGTTCGTCTCGGTGGATCTGGCCGCGGCGCTCGAGCAGCCGGGCGCGGCGGAGGACGTTCTGCTCGAGCCGCGCGATCAGATCTTCGTCTTCGACCTGGAGGCCGGGCGCGATCGCCTGTTGCAGCCGCTGATGCGCGAGCTGCGGCTGCAGTCCACGCGCGCACAACCGACCGCGGAAGTCAGCATCGGTGGGCGCGTCAATGCGCCCGGGCAGTATCCGCTCGAACCCGGCATGCGCATCAGCGATCTGGTGCGAGCCGGCGCCAGCCTCAGTGAAGCGGCCTACGGCGGCAAGGCCGAGCTCACGCGCAACGATACCGACGGCGGCGAAGCGCGGCGCACCGAACTGGTCGAAATCGATCTGGCGAGGGCGCTGGCGGGCGACCCGGAACACGACATCGAGCTGCAGCCTTTTGATTATCTGGTCATCAAGGAGCTGCCGCTGTGGGGCGCCCAGGAATACGTCGAAGTCCAGGGCGAAGTCCGATTTCCCGGCCGCTATCCGATTCAGCGCGGCGAGACGCTGCGTTCCGTGGTCGAGCGCGCCGGCGGCCTCACGAACCTCGCTTTCGCGCGCGGTTCGGTCTTCACACGCGAGTCGCTCAGAGCGCGCGAGGAGATGCAGCTGGAAGACCTGATGCGGCGGCTGCAGACCGATCTCGCGCAGGTTTCGCTGATGGCGGCGCAGGAGGCGCGCGGCGATGCGGCGCAGGCGCTCGCCGTCGGCCAGCAATTGCTCGAGAACCTGCGCAATACGGAAGCCGTCGGCCGTCTCGTGATCAACCTCGATCGGTCCGTTGCGGCCCGCCCGGGCTCGCCGCAGGACATCGTGCTGAAGGACGGCGACCGGCTCCTGGTGCCGCGCATCACGCAGGAGGTCACGGTGATCGGCGAGGTGCAGAGTCCGACGTCTCATCTGTACGCCGCGGGGCTCAGTCGCGACGACTATGTCCAACTGAGCGGCGGGACGACGCAGCGCGCCGACAAGAGCCGGATCTACATCGTGCGCGCCGACGGCAGCGTCGTGAGCGGCGGCGCCCGCTGGTTCAGGCTGGGCGGGATGGACATCCAGCCGGGCGACACGATCGTCGTGCCTTTGGACGCCGAGCGCATGCGGGCGCTGCCGCTTTGGACTGCTGTGACGACGATCATCTACAACCTTGCGGTGGCCGTGGCTGCGGTGAATTCGTTCTGACAGGGATGAAGCATCAGGGAACGCACCCTGGTGCGTCCGAGTTAGTTTGCCGGCGCTGGTGCGTTCGGACCGGCTAACGAGCAGGAAGATCTATGTCCAGGCATGAATCGGCGACGCGCAAAGTACTGCGCAAGCAGGCCCGGATTCGCTTTGCCGTGGTGGGATGCGGCCGGGTCGCAAAGAACCACTTCGAGGCGATTGCACGGCACTCCGAGCGCGCCGAGCTGACTGCGGTATGCGACACCAATCCGCACTGTCTCGCCGCAAGCGTGAACGCGACGAAGGTCCCGGGATATGAGTCGCTCTATGAGTTGCTGGACGCCCGCGTCGCCGACGCCATCGTGCTGTGCACACCGACCGGTCAGCACCCGTCCCAGACCGTGCAGATTGCAGAACGTGGCGTGCATGTGGTGACGGAAAAGCCCATGGCCACGCGCTGGAGCGACGGGCTGCGCATGGTGAAGGCTTGCGATGACGCCGGGGTGCATCTGTTCGTCGTGAAGCAGAATCGACGCAACGCGACGCTCCGGCTGCTGAAGTCCGCCGTCGAGTCGGGGCGCTTTGGGCGCATCTACTCTGTGGTGATCAATGTCTTCTGGTCCAGGCCGCAGGCCTACTATGACAGCGCCAAATGGCGCGGCACCTGGGAGTTCGACGGCGGCGCCTTGATGAACCAGGCCAGTCACTACGTGGACCTGGTCGACTGGCTGATCGGACCGGTTGAGAGCGTGCAGGCGTACGTGGCGACGCTGGCGCGCAACATACAGGTGGAGGACACGGCCACGGTTGCGTTGCGCTGGCGCTCCGGCGCGCTCGGCTCCATCAACGTCACCATGCTCACGTATCAAAAGAATTTCGAAGGCTCGATCACCATCATCGGCGAGAAGGGCACGGCCCGGGTCGGCGGCGTGGCGGTGAACGAGATTCAGAAATGGGAGTTCGCCGATTCGCGGCCGGAAGATGAGAACGTCGCCAGCGCCAGCTACGAGACCACCAGCGTCTATGGCTTCGGACATCCGCTGTACTACGACAACGTGATCAGCACGCTGCGCGGCGAGGCCGAGCCGGAGACCGACGGCAGGGAAGGCCTGAGATCTCTCGAGATCCTCATTGCGAGCTATCTTTCGGCGCGCGACGGTAGACGCGTTGCGTTGCCGCTGGAGTTCTGAAGTGCCTGCATACGCTGCGCATGAAACCGCCGTGATCGACGATGGCGCGATCATCGGCGATGACACGCGGATCTGGCATTTCTCGCACGTCAGCGCCGGCGCAGTCGTTGGTTCGCGCTGCTCTCTGGGGCAGAACGTATTCATCGCCAATCGCGTGCGTATCGGCGACGACGTGAAGATCCAGAACAACGTGTCCGTCTACGACAACGTGACGCTGGAGGACGACGTGTTCTGCGGTCCGAGCATGGTGTTCACCAATGTGCTCAATCCGAGGGCCGCCGTCAGCCGCAAGAACGAGTATCGCGACACCCTGGTGCGCCGAGGCGCCACGCTCGGCGCCAACTGCACCGTGATCTGCGGCGTGACAATCGGCCAGTACGCATTCGTCGCGGCCGGCGCAGTCGTCACGCGCGACGTACCGGATTTTGCATTGATGGCCGGCGTGCCCGCGCGCCAGACCGGCTGGATGAGTCGCAACGGTCAGCGCCTTGCTCTGCCGCTCGCGGGCGAAGGCTCGGCGGCATGTCCCGTCACGTCAGAACGCTATGTGCTGCGCAGCGGCGTGTGCAGGCTCGTGGAATGAGCGCATCGGTCGCGATAAACCGGCCGGACCCCACCCATCCAGGCGTCGAGCGCCTGCGGCTCGTGAACGACTGTCCCTGCGTGGTGTTGCGCGATGAGGCGCAGGCGGTCGCGCTCTTGAATGAGCTGATCGTTTCCCGGCAAGGCGGATACTCGGTGGCGATCAATGCCGAGAAGATTCTGTATTACGGCTCCAGGGCCGACGTACGGGAGTTGATCGATCACTCCACGCTGCCTTACGCCGACGGGGTCGGCGCCGTGTGGGGATTGAAATGGATGCATGGGTGCAAGGCGGCTCGCAAGATCAATATGCCCGTGGCGTGCATCGACGGCGCGGCGCAGCACGGATGGCGGCTGTTCGTGACAGGGGCGCGCGAAGAGGTCAATCGGGACGCCGTCGAAGCGATGCGACGCCGTCATCCGCACATTCGCATCGTGGGGCGGATGAACGGCTACGAGCCAGAGTCGCGACGGATCCAGGCCATCAAGAGCGCCCGGCCCGATCTCGTGATGGTCGCGCTGGGATCGCCGGCGCAGGAGCGGTTCGCCGCGAAGCTGCTGACGCGCGCGCCGGGGTTGTTCGTGGTCGGTTGCGGCGGCGCGCTGGATATCCTGGCGGGCAGGGCCGTGCGCGCGCCGCAATTCATGGTCGACAACGGCATGGAGTGGCTGTATCGATTGTATAGAGAACCTGCGCGTTGGCGCAGGCAAATCGTCTTGCCGCGGTATCTCTGGCGCCTCGGCGTGGCCGTCTGTGGCGCGCGACTGGCGGGTCGCGGCTTCGGTCGAAGCGACGCTCGAGGCAGAAGCAGCACGTGAGCGCAGATCTAGAGTATCGGCGAAGGGCCGAGGACATCGGGCTTACCGACATCCTCGCGTTGATCTGGCTCGGCCGCTACTTCATCGCGCGGTTCGTGATCGTGTTCTCGGTGCTCGGCGTGTTGCTGGCTTTGTCGTTGCCCAACCAGTATCGCTCCGAGGGGAAGTACCGGCCCGCCGACGCCACCGGCAATGTGGCCAATGCTGGGTTGCTCTCACAGATCGGCGCGCTGGCCGGGGTGAATCTCGACAGAGGCGGTTCGGAGATCGCCACGCTCAGCATGGAGACGCTCAGGTCACGGGCGTTTCTCGTGGATTTCGCCCGTCGACGCGACGCGGTCGTTCCCCTCATCGCCGGCAGGGAGTGGGACCCGCGCACGGATTCCCTGGCGATCGATCCGGAGGTTTACAGCATCGAGAAGCAACAGTGGCTGCGTGCGCCCAGTCCGCCGCTCACCTCCGAACCGACCGATGACGAAATCTACGGTCGCTTCCGCGACATCCTTTCGGTGGAGCGCGATGTGGAGAGCGGCATCATCACGGTTGCGGTGACCTTCTACTCACCGACGCTCGCCGGTCAATGGCTGCGCATGCTGATCGCCGATCTCAATGAGCAGCTTCGTCGCCGCGAGATTGCACTGCGCGAGCGATCGATCGCGTATCTCACCGATAAGCTGGAGGAGAACCGGCTGCGCGGCGTCGACGACGAATTGGCGAGCCTGCTCAAGGCGGAGATCCGCGAGCATATGCTCAGTCGGGTGCGGGACGAATATGCGCTGGAGACAGTCGCTGCGCCATACACGCCGACGCTCAAGTCGGGGCCGAATCGCGCATTGATCTGCATCGCCGCGGCGTTCTTCGGCGGCCTGCTCGGCGTGCTCGCGCTGCTCGTGACCCATGCGCGCAAGCCGATCGTCAGTCGACCGCCGCTCGTGCCTCTGCGCTGGTTGTTCGATGGGCCGAAGCGGATGCGGCGGGTCTTTGCTCGCGCACGCAGCCAGCCCTGAACGCTCAGTTGGATCGCAGATGCGTATTCTCACGGTCCTCGGCGCTCGCCCGCAGTTCATCAAGGCGGCCGTGGTCTCCCGCGCCCTGGATCGTTGGAACGCCGATGCGCCGGCAAGCGATCGGATCACGGAGCTCATCATCCACACAGGCCAGCACTATGACCCGAACATGTCGGCCGTGTTCTTCGAGGAACTGGAGTTGCGCAAGCCCGCGGTCAATCTGAACGTAGGCAGCGGCCTCCATGGAGCGACGACGGCTCGGATGCTGGCTGGCGTCGAGGAAATCGTTCTGGCGGAGCGGCCGGATTGGATGCTGGTGTATGGCGACACCAACTCGACGCTGGCAGGCGCGCTTGCTGCGGCGAAGCTGCATGTGCCGGTCGCGCACGTGGAGGCTGGTCTGCGCTCCTACAACAGGCGCATGCCCGAGGAAATCAATCGAGTTCTGGTGGACCACGTCGCCGAGTTGCTGCTGTGCCCGACGGCGACCTCGGTCGAGAATCTTTCCAGGGAGGGGATCAGAAAAGGTGTGGAGCAGGTGGGCGATGTGATGTTCGACGCTTCGCTGCTCTACCGGGATCGGGCGCGTTGCAGCAGCGTCATCTGCGACAGGCTTGGCTTGAGATCGCGGGAATATGTGCTGGCCACGTGTCATCGTGCGGAGAACACGGATGATCGCTCGCGGCTGGAGGCGATTCTGCGCGCGCTGCGCCTTCTGTCGGACGCCATGCAAGTGGTGCTGCCGTTACACCCGAGAACCCGGCGCGCGGTCGCGGCTTGGGGGCTCGAGGATCTGCTGCAGGGGCCGATCGTGATCGAGCCGCTGTCGTATCTGGACATGATCCGGCTGGAGATCGACGCGCGCGTGGTTGTAACGGATTCCGGCGGAGTGCAGAAGGAGGCGTTCTTCTTCCAGGTCCCGTGCGTAACGCTCCGGGACGAAACGGAATGGGTGGAAACCGTGGCGACAGGCTGGAACCGGCTGGTCGGCGCCGCGCCCGAGCGGATAGTCGACGCGGTCAGGCAGGCCGCGCCGCCTGGCCATTGGCCGGCGCTGTACGGCGACGGCGCGAGCGGCTCGAGAATCGTCGAATCGCTCATCGCCCACGGCAGGCGTCGGGAATAGCTGCATGCGAGCGAGTCTGCGTCGGCTGATCGAGCATCTGCGCGGCGGGAGCCTGACCGCCGCCGCGTCCATGACGCTCGCGCAGTCGACCGGCAGCATGCTCATCAGCGTTGTGTTCGTGGTCGTGGTTGCGCGGGTGCTGGCGCCGGAGTCGAACGGCGCTCACCACCTGGCGTTGCTGCTGCCCACCTTGCTGATGACGTTCTTCAATGCCGGCTTGCCGAGCGCCACGGTATGTTTCGTCGGCGCCTCGCGCTGCTCGCGCGCAATGGCGATAGCGGTGAACCTGCGCGCAGGAGCGCTGCTCGCCTGGGCGGGTATTGTCTGTGGTTGGGCGCTGGTGCAGTTGTGGGGAGATCGGATCTTTCCCGGCGTGAGCATTTCGCTGTTGCTGACTGCGCTGCTGGTCTACCCCGTCATGCTGGCGCGCATGCTTGCGCTCGGTCTGCTGCAGTCGTTGGAAGACTTCCGCTGGTACAACATCTCTTCGCTCCTGTTGCCGGCCGGTTCGCTGCTGTCGCTGCCGCTGTTCATTGCCTGGGGCGGCGTGACCCCGTTCATGACCGTTGCGGCGTTCGCGACGGGCAATGCGCTCTCGTGCGCCGCCGCCCTCTGGCGGATCGCGCTTGGCTCGACGCATGCATCCAACGAGCGGCTCGAGCTGCGCGAAGTGGCCGCCATGAGTGCGCGTTTCATCAGGTTCGGGCTCAAATCCCTGGCGAGCAACGTGCTCACATTCATCAATTACAGAGCGGACTTGCTGCTGGTGAACATCCTGATCGCACCGTTGGCGGCGGGAATCTATGTGGCGGCCATTCAGATCGCTGAAAAGCTGTGGTTGCTCTCCCAGGCGGTCGCCACGGTCGTTCTGCCGAGAATGGCGCGCTTGCAGCAGAATCCGCGCGCGAGCGATGTGGTGACGGTGCGGGCCTGCCAGTGGACCACGATGTTGACGCTGATCGGCGCCGGCTTGATTGCGGGCGTCGCGCCCCTGTTCGTGCCTCTGCTGTTCGGAAAGGCTTATGCCGACGCGGTCGCGCCGCTGATCTGGTTGATGCCGGGAATCGTCGCGTTGGCGGGCGGAAGGATTCTCGCCAACGCTATTACGGCGGCGGGCAGGCCTCATCTGAACGCTTACGTCGCCGTATCGACGCTGATCGTCAACGTCGTGATGAATCTGCTGCTGATCCCTGTGCTGGGACTGCGCGGCGCGGCGTTGGCCACGACCGTGGCGTATCTCTGCGACACCGGCGTCAAGGGCGCCATCTATGCAAGCATGAGCGGCGGTCGCTGGTGGCGGCCTTTCATCATCAGCGCCTCGGAGGTCAACCTGCGCTGGAAGGCTACGCGGGCGCAGTCATGACATGAGAGTGTTGTTCATTCCGTCCTGGTATCCGAGCGCCGCTCGGCCGACGGCCGGCGTATTCTTCCGCGACCAGGCCGAGGCTGTGGCGGCGGCCGGCGTCGACTGTGCAGTCCTCGTAGCCGAACAGCGGCGGCACCGCACGGCGCTTTCGGCGAGCCCGTGGACTCACCGGTTCCAGAGCTCCGACTCCGTCGAGAACGGCGTGCGTGAGCTGCGCAGCCATGGCTGGACGGTTCCGTCGAAGCTCGCGCGAGTCAACAAGCTGATCTTCGAAGCGCAGTGCCGCGCGTTGGCGCGGCGTTGGGAAGCGCGCTATCCGAGGCCCGACGTGATTCATGCGCACTGCGCCATGTGGGCGGGCTGCGCGGCTCGCGTCATCGCCAGGCGGTGGGACACGCCGTACGTCCTCACAGAGCACATGTCGCACTTCGCCACGGGGCGAATAGGAAGCTGGCAGGCTCGGTTCGTTTCGGCGGCGAATCGCGACGCTGCGCGGTTGCTCGCAGTCAGCGCTGCGTTGGCCGCCGACATGCGTCCGTACTCGGGCGAGCGCGCCATCGAAGTGGTTCCGAACGTCGTAGACACCAGGTTCTTCGCCCCCGATGCGGCGCGCACCGAGGTCTCGTCGTGCACCTTCTTGAGCGTGGGCTCGCTCGTCCCGATCAAGGGCCTGGACATCCTCTTGCGCGCCTTCGCAGCCGCGTTCTGCAGCGAGCCGGCAGTCAGGCTGGTGATCGGCGGCGAGGGGCCGGAGCGCAAGGAGCTCGAGCGGCTTGCGCGTGAACTGGGAATCGCCCGGCAGGTTCAGTTCCGTGGCCGCATGTCGCGCGAACAGGTTCGTACCGCGATGCAGCGTGCACATTGCTTCGTGTCTTCAAGTCTGGTTGAGACGTTCGGCGTCGCCATGATAGAAGCGATGGCCTGCGGCATGTGGGTGATCGCGTCGGACTCCGGCGGCCCTCGCGACTTCCTGAAGAACGAGTTCGGCGAACTGGTCGCCGCGCGCGATGAGCAGGCGCTGGCGCAGGCAATGCGCGGGTTCTATCGCTCGTCGGCTTGGCGGGACGACCGACATGCGATGGCTTCACACCGCTTCGTCGTCGAGCGATTCAGCCGAGAGGCGGTGGCGAGCAGACTGTTGCAGGTGTACGAAGCGGCTGTCCGGGAGCACGCTTTTTCGCATTTCGCCGAGAGGTCAGTGGTGCAGTCATGCGACCATCGATCGCCGCCGTGAGCCCGCCGGAGCCTGCATCCGCCGCATCGCCCCGCAGCAGCTTACGGGGTAAGACTGTCATCTTCGTCAGTCTGCTCGAGCCATGGTCGGTCGCGAGCGAGGTCGGCGCTCCGAGCTTCTACGAAACGCTCAAGGGATACATCCGCGCGGGCGCCCGAGTGCACTACATCACCAGCGTCAAGGATGGCGTTTCCGAAGATGCGCACGCCCGGGAAATACCAGCCGGGCTGCCGGAGTTGATCGTCCATCGTTTCCGCATTCCTCGTCTACTCGTGGGCCGGAGGCTGCAATCCAAAGCAGTGCGGCTCGTTCAAT
Organism: Steroidobacteraceae bacterium; assembly: GCA_034005205.1. Classification (GTDB taxonomy): domain Bacteria; phylum Pseudomonadota; class Gammaproteobacteria; order Steroidobacterales; family Steroidobacteraceae; genus Steroidobacter. Next base: position 11,704 of record JAVEVD010000061.1, read on the forward strand.
TCCCGTTGCTGGCGGCCCGCCAGATTCAAAGCGTCGCACAAGAGCACGGCGCAGACCTGGTGTACGCCTACGAGAGTTCGGCGGTGTTGGCCGCCGAGTGGCTCAGACGCCGTGATGTGCTGCCGGCGCCGTATATCGCGCGGTACCAGGGGACGATTCTTGGGGCGCGCTATGACGAGCGCTGGTACGCCGTGCGCAAGCTCGAATCCCTGCTTTCATTGCAGGCTCGAGCCAGTGCGTATGTCATGACCGACGACGGAACCCTCGGCGACCAGGCGCTGCGTTACTGGAACGACAACATCACGGACGAGAACCTGCTTTTCATGCGCAACGGGATCGATCTTTCGATAGGCGACCTGAGAGTCGATCGCGCCAAGGAGCTGGCCAGTCGCGGCCTCGACCCGGGCGACACTTACCTGCTGACGGTCTGCCGACTCATAGAATGGAAACGCGTCGACCGTGCGATACGCGTCGTTGCGGCCCTGAAGTTCCGTTTTCCGCGCCTGCGGCTGCTGGTGTGCGGCGACGGCCCAGCCCGGTCGTCTCTCGAACGACTCGCTGCGGACTGCGACGTGCAAGCGCAAGTGCGGTTCCTCGGCGGCCAGTCGCGGGCCGACGTGGGCGTGCTGATGCACTGCGCCGATCTATTCCTGTCGCTCTACGACGTCAGTAATTGCGGCAATCCGCTGTTCGAGGCGCTGCTTGCAGGAAAGCCGCTCATCACGCTGAACAACGGAGCAACGGCCTCGGTCATTCAAGACGGGGTGAATGGACGAATCATCGATCCGGCGCAGGAGGAGCTGCTGCCGCAGCTGACCTCGGAACTGCTGCTGTCCCCGAGTCTCAGGAAGCAGCTGGCGGCAGGGGCGCGCGAGTGGGCGCGCAACCAACTCTACAGCTGGGAGGAACGCATCGAGCGTGAAATATCCTGGCTGCGACGACTGATCCCGACGTTACGGTGAATGCAGTTGCGCATACTGATCGCAGCTTCGTGGTACAGAAGCGCAAAAGCGCCGGTTCGCGGAAGCTTCATACGCGAACAGGCGCTGGCGCTCGCGGAGCGAGGGCACGAAGTCCATGTCGTCTCGTTCGATCGTGATGCGCTGCGATTGCCGTTGAGGATCGCGACGCGCGGCGATGGGCCATTGCACGAGCATTCGATCGCTCTGCCGTGGCCGTTGCATCGGCTGGTCGGCTTCTATTCTCCGGGCATGGCGGCGCGATGTTTCCGGAGCATTCTCGATGAAGTCCGCCCAGACGTCGTACACGCGCACGCCGCTCGGCCGGGCGGCGTCATAGCGGCGCTGGCGATCGCCGACGGCGACACGCCCTTGGTGCTGACCGAGCACAAGAGCGATTTGCGGACATTCTGGAGGAGCCGGCATGGATGGCGTCAGATGCAAATGGCGTACGCGCGGTGCGCGCGCTTGTACGCCGTGTCGAATGGGCTCAGGAACGTGATCGAGCAGTGGTTCCCCGCGACGCAAGGCAAGTGGTCGGTCAACTACAACGGCGTCGACACCAGCCTGTTTCGCATCGAGCACAGCCGACGCCCCGTGGGGCGGGGGCCCGAGCTAAAGATTCTCTTTCTCGGAGGACTCGCGCAGCGCAAAGGCGTGAGAACGCTGCTGGAAGCTTTACTGCGACTGCCGAAGAACTTTGTCCTGACGATCGCCGGCCCGCAGGCGAGTCCGCAACGCGTTCGTCAGCTGGCGGCGCAGTACGGCGTGGCGGATCGGGTCGCGGCGGTCGGACTCGTCGACAGACCTCGCGTGGTCTCGCTGCTGAACGAGCATGACGTGCTTGCGGCGCCCAGTACGAACGAGACGTTCGGATTGGTGTGCGCCGAGTCGCTGGCTTGCGGCGTCCCGGTGGTCGCGACGCGATGCGGCGGTCCAGAGGAAATCGTCGTCGAGCCGTTCGGCGCGATAGTTGAGCCCAACGACAACGCGGCGCTCGCCAGCGCGCTGTTGCGCGTCTTGGGCGGCGCCGCAGAATGGGATGGCCAGAAGGCGCGCGAATATGTGTGCGAGCAATTCTCGATGGACAGTCTCGTGCGCAGGCTCGAGCAGGATTACGCCGCTCTGACTCGCTCGCGCGATGGAACGTCGCGAGGTGCGCTCGAAGGGACGACCCAACCATCGGGCCGCGGTTCCTCTGAAAGAATCGTCACAAGGAATCATCCCGAGGGTCATTCCGAGGGATCATTCCGAGGGATCGTCCGGATCGATCCAAGGACCATCTCAAGCATCATCTCAAGCATCATCCCAGGACCATCCCGAGGATGGTCCACAGGCGCCTCTCGTGAAGCGGCCCGGGTCCGATGAGGTATATCGAGAATCAGCCGACCAGCGAACGAGCCGACCCGGGCGTCGTCAGCGTAGCGGCTTGGTGTCTGCTCTGCCTTTATCTGTTCGTCGACGCCGTGAGCGGCGCCATGTTGAGCCAGACGGGCGGCGTGGCGCCGCTCTCGCAACTCTGGAAAGGACTGATACTGCTGCTGATCTTTCTCTGGTGCTCGATGGTCTCGATGCGCTTGAGCATCGCGGTGCTGGCGTTGATGGCTTTGTTGTTGGCGGGCCCGCTGTTCCGTTTCGTGACGTCGGGGCTGCCCGACGGCCTGCAGCGAGACTGTACTGCGGCGATCAAGGCTCTCATTCCTGCCCTGGTGCTGATCTTCTGCGAGGCCGGCAGAGTGCACGAGCCCGCCATCTATCGTTCGTGGGCGCCCAGGCTCCTGTGGTTCTCGGCCGCTGCGATGGCCCTGAATCTCGGACTGGGCTTGCTGGGCTTCGGTTATACCTCGTACGGGTCGCCGGAGTCAGGCGGCATAGGCGCGATCGGCTTCTTCTACGCAGGCAATGAAGTGGGCGCCGCCTACGTGGTGCTGAGCGCATTCGTGTTGATAACGATGTGGAATCGTGCGCGTAGCCTGTACCTGCCTGTGGCGGCGATGCTGGTGGTCGCTGGGTTCGTGATTGCGACCAAGTCGGCGATCCTGGGTGCGCTGACGCTCGCTTTTGGCGTTCCCGTCGTCAGTACTCGAGGACGGCTGTGGCTGCTGGGATGGAAGGGCGGGGTGCTGTTGTCGGCGGCTTGCGTCGCGCTGGTGTGGGCGGTCATGGAGGTCTGGTCGGTTCTGAAACTCGCCGGATTGGCGGAACGTCTATCGTCGGTGTTCGCGCAACGAGGCTGGATCGGCGTGATCTTCTCGGGACGCGAAAAGTTCGTCGCCGACAGCATTCAGGCGCTATGGGAGCGCAGCACGCCGGTGGAAGCGCTGTTCGGAACCGGGCAGCACACGCTCGCGCTGTGGTCGGGCAAGCTGTCGACAGAAACCGATCCGATCGATATGTATCTGTGGTTCGGGTTGCCCGGTGTGGCGTATTGCGCCGTGCTCTATGTCTGCTATCTCTACATTCCATGGCGGGCATGCGCCGATCGGACCAATCATGCGGCGCCCGCGATTCTTCTCACGAACATGGTTCTGGTCGTGTTGTCGATCGTCGGGGGTCATGTGGTGCTCTCCGGAATGGTAGGCATCGTGTGGGCCGCGCTCACCTCGTTGGCGCTTGGCGGCGTTTCGGTTGCTGCGGCCGGGCGCGGCAGAGCTCCTGTGCTGCGCACCACCTCGTGAGTACGATCGAACGAGACAGACTGCACGCGCCGAGCAGACCAAGTGACCGACCTGCAGGCGGAGCGGACGGCTGCGCGACCGAGCCGTTCCATGCCAGAGGACGCAGATGAGCAGCGCAACAAAGAGCTGGCGTCGCCGCGTCAGGAATCTGCCCTTGATCGGACCGCTCGCGGTTCGTTTACGGCGTGCGCTCGTCGCCAGAGAGTTTGCAGGCGTCGAGCGCTACTGGGAATCGAGATACGCAAGCGGCGGGAATTCTGGCGCCGGATCTTATAACCGGCTGGCCGCTTTCAAGGCCGAGGTGATCAATGACTTCGTCGAGCGAAACGGCGTCGAGATGGTCATCGAGTTCGGCTGCGGCGACGGCAATCAACTCAAGCTTGCGTGTTACAAGCGCTACCTCGGCTTCGATGTGGCGCCCAGTGCAATCGCCGCCTGCAAGCGCGCCTTCGCCGGCGATCCCACGAAGAGGTTCAAGCTGGTTTCCGAGTATGCGGGCGAGAAGGCCGATGTGAGCTTGTCGCTGGATGTGATCTATCATCTGGTTGAACAACCTGTCTTCGAGGCGTACATGCGCAGGCTGTTCGACTCGGCGGAAAAGTTCGTCCTCATCTATTCGTCCAATGATGAAAAACTGAA
>JAVEVD010000061.1:16079-23143 GCA_034005205.1 Steroidobacteraceae bacterium
ATGGCGAGCAGCATCTACAGCCATGAGGCGCTCGCGCAGTTCTCTTACTTCGCGGTTGCGCTCGGCGTGCTCGTGGTGGTGGGCGCGCTCGATGATCGTTACGATCTGCCGGCGTTGGCGCGCTTTCTTGCGCAAGTCTGCGCGGCGCTGTTGATGGTCGGCGGAGCGGGTGTGACAGCGCACGACATCGGCTACGTGTTTTTCGGCGGACTGGTCGAACTCGGCTGGTTCTCGATTCCGTTCAGCCTGGCGATCGTCCTGACGGCCATAAACGCGTTCAACATGATCGACGGCAGCGACGGGCTCGCGGGGATTCAGGCGCTGGTCGCGCTCGCGTTCCTCGGATTCGCGGCGGTGGTGGCCGGAGCGACGACGTACTTGCCGATACTGATTGCGCTGACCGGCTGTGTCTCTGGTTTCCTGATCTTCAATTGGCCGGTGCGGCGCAGGCGCAAGGTGCATGCGTTCATGGGCGACGCCGGCAGCACCATGCTCGGCTTCTCACTCGCCTGGATCAGTCTGGAGCTCTCGCAGGCGCCGGTGCGCGCGATCAGCCCGGTCGTCATCTTGTGGATTTTCGCGACGCCGATTTACGAGCTGTTCAGCAGCATGGTTCGACGGCTGGCGCAGAGGCGTTCGCCGTTCCACGGCGATTCGCAACATCTGCATCACGTGCTGCGACGAGCGGGATACTCGGCGCGGGCGGTCGCGCTGATCGTGATGGCGTCCGGAGCGACCACGGCTGCGATCGGCGTGGGTGGATACGTGGCGGGCGTGGAGGACGGATGGCTGTTCTTGGCGTGGCTCGCGCTCGGCGTCGTCTACCACGTGATCTTCGTCAGCGGGTTGGTGTTCCCGAAAGGCGCGGTGCGCACCGCGCGAGATGACTTGCTCGCGGCGAAGCTCTCGACCGGCTCGAGGCAACGGTAGGGGAAGCGCGCTCGCGGCCAATCCGTGAGCCGAAGAACGGCGGCTTTGGCTATCCGCCATCCACTATCCGCTTCTGTCATTGGAAGGTTCGCGGGCCCGCCGTCCGTGCGCCGGCCGCGAGCGCCGACTCCCTGTCGACTTCACGAACCGTGTGCATTGCTGCACGACCCGCTTCCTCCCTGGAGGACGATGCGCAGCATCCCTGCACGAATCGTCATCGCGCGCGCGTAGTGAAGAGCCAGGCGCCAGTCGCGTCGAGCGCGATGCAGACTGCGCCCGGGCGATGAGGCGCTTCTCAGATCGCGCGCCTTTGCCGCGCGCCCTCGATCTATCGCACGGACGCGGGGACTGGGGCTGGCGTCCTGAGGCAGTCGAGCGCGGCTGCGGTTCACGGGCGGGGCGTCCTGCCGAATCGAGGCGGAAATTGGCGGCGCCATCCCTGCCGCTTGCCGCCCGGGCGCATCCTTGCCGGACCCGTGCATCCGGGATGACCGCCGCGCTCCTTCGCGGATGTCGCTCCAAAAAATAAAGCGACATCCATTTCGGTTTTCCCTCTCAGGACATCGCTCGAACGGAAGAAAAGGGGAGTTATGGAAAGCTGGAACCTCCGCCCGGACCGCGCCGTATATTGCAGGCAACTTGACCACGACAGCCTTACATGGAAAAACGCTGGGGCGCCTTGGAGGGCGACGGTCTTCGATTCAGGCGCAACGGACCCGAGCGGTGAGGCGCCGCGCCAGGGCGACGCGGCGCTGGGCGTTTCCTTTACGACCTGCGGCGTCTCGGCTAAGCTCGCGAACCTTTTTTGTTTCTGGTCAGCTAGTTACACATGCGTCTTACGATATTCGGCTCAGGTTACGTGGGATTGGTGACCGGCGCATGCTTCGCCGAAGTGGGCAACACCGTACTCTGTGTGGACGTGGACGCGCGCAAAGTCGAGCGGCTGCGACGGGGCGAGTCGCCGATCTACGAGCCGGGGCTCGATGAGCTGATCAAGAAGAACATCGCGGCGGGGCGCCTCAGCTTCACGACCGACGCCGCCGAAGGCGTGAACCACGGGCTGTTCCAGTTCATCGCAGTCGGCACGCCGCCCGACGAGGACGGCTCGGCGGACCTGCGCTACGTGCTGTCGGTGGCGGAGTCCATCGGCCAGAACCTGTCTGACTACCGGATCGTGGTGACCAAGTCGACCGTGCCGGTAGGCACGGCGGACAAGGTCAAGGCGAAGATCGAGCAGACGCTCGTCGACCGCGGCGTGCAGATCGAGTTCGACGTGGTGTCCAACCCCGAATTCCTCAAGGAAGGCGCCGCCATCAACGACTTCATGAAGCCCGACCGCATCGTGGTCGGGGCCGACAATCCCCGCACCGCCGAACTCCTGAAGGTGCTGTACGACCCGTTCACCCGCAATCGTGAGCGCATGATCGTCATGGACGTGCGCTCCTCGGAGCTGACCAAGTACGCCGCCAACGCGATGCTGGCGACCAAGATCAGCTTCATGAACGAGCTGGCGAATCTCGCCGAGCGCGTGGGCGCGGACATCGAGAAAGTGCGCCTGGGAATCGGTTCCGATCCGCGCATCGGCTATCACTTCATCTATCCCGGCTGCGGCTATGGCGGCTCGTGCTTTCCGAAAGACGTGCGGGCGCTTGCGCGCAGCGCCTCGGAGCACTCGTTCAGCGCCGAGCTGCTGGAGGCGGTCGAGTCGGTCAACCTGCGACAGAAGTCAGTGTTGTTCGAGAAGATCAACCGCTACTTCAACGGCGAGCTCGCGGGCAAGACGCTTGGATTGTGGGGACTCGCCTTCAAGCCGAACACGGACGACATGCGCGAGGCGCCGAGCCGTACGCTGATCGATGCGCTGATTGCGGCCGGCGCGCGCATTCGCGCCTACGATCCGGTCGCTCGCGAGGAGGCGGAGCGCATCTATGAGGGCGCCGAGGCGGTGCAGTTCGTCGAAAGCTCCGCAGAGGCGCTGCGCGGCGCCGATGCGCTCGCGATCGTCACCGAATGGCAGGAGTTCCGCAGCCCAGACTTCGAAGTGGTGAAGTCCCAGCTCCGCACGCCGGTCATCTTCGACGGCCGGAATTTGTACGATCCGCAGTTCGTCAAGCGCTTCGGCCTGAAATACTACGCCATCGGCCGCGGCGACAGCGTGGTCGATGGCGCCCAACGAGCCAACGCTTTCTGAGGCCCCATGCTCATACCAGTCATTCTCTCCGGCGGATCGGGCGCCCGGCTCTGGCCGCTGTCGCGCGAGCTGTACCCGAAGCAGCTGCTGCCGCTGGTGGGCAAGGGCACGATGCTGCAGGAGACGCTGGCGCGCCTGGTCGACGTGCAGGACGTGGGCGCGCCCATCATCGTGTGCAACGAAAGCCATCGTTTCCTGGTCGCCGAGCAGATGCTGCAGACCGGCGTGCAGCCGCACGCCATCCTGCTCGAGCCGACGGGACGCAACACGGCGCCGGCGATCGCCGTCGCGGCCATGGCGGCGCTGTCCGATGAGCCGCAGCCGGGCAAGCGAACCTCGGATCCGCTGCTGCTCATCCTGCCGGCCGATCATGTGATACGCGACGTGGCGGCCTTTCGCCGCGCCGTGGAGATCGGGCGCAAAGGCGCCGAGGAGGACAAGCTCGTCACGTTCGGCGTCGTGCCGACCAAGCCGGAGACGGGCTACGGCTACATCCGCCGGGGGCAGGGCGAAGGCCCGGTGTTTCCGCTCGCGCAGTTCGTCGAGAAGCCCGATCGGGCCACGGCGCAGCAATACCTGGATTCGGGCGAGTATTTCTGGAACAGCGGCATGTTCCTGCTGCGCGCCTCGATTGTGCTCGAGGAGATGCGCTCGCTCGCTCCCGATATCTATCGCGCCTGCGCTCAGGCTTACACGCACGCCACGCGCGATCTCGACTTCACGCGTCTGCCGGCGAAGGAGTTCGGCGAGTGCCCGAGCGACTCGTTCGACTACGCCGTGATGGAGAAGACCGCACGCGGTGCGGTCGTGCCGCTCGATGCGGGCTGGAGCGACGTGGGCTCGTGGTCGGCGCTGCACGAAGCCATCGCCGCCGATGAAGACGGCAACGTCCGCATCGGCGACGTGCTCACGACTGATTCGCATGGTTGCTATCTGCAATCCACCAGCCGCCTGGTCGCCGCGGTGGGCCTCAAGGATCATGTCGTGGTCGAGACCAAGGATGCGGTGCTGGTCGCGCCCAAGAGCCGCGTGCAGGACGTCAAGGAGCTGGTGAACCAGCTCAAGAAGCAGGGGCGCTACGAAACTTCACTGCACCGCGAGGTGTTCCGGCCCTGGGGCAGCTACGATTCGATCGATTCGGGCGAGCGGTTCCAGGTGAAGCGTCTCACGGTGAAGCCGGGCGCATGTATGTCGCTGCAGCTGCATCATCATCGCGCCGAGCACTGGATCGTCGTGTCCGGCACCGCCCGCATCACGCGCGGCGAGGAAACCTTTTTGCTGGAAGAGAACCAGTCCACCTACATCCCCATCGGCACGCGCCACCGCATCGAGAACCCAGGCAAGATCCCGCTGCACATGATCGAGGTGCAGTCCGGCGCGTATCTCGGCGAGGACGACATCGTGCGCTTCGAGGACCGCTATGGGCGGGAGGGCAGGGAGTAGGGGACGAGCAGCGATCTCCGCGCCGTTCGTTCGTTGCGCAATCGCAAAGGAGCTCGCTTGCCGAGCTTCGTTCTCACCTTACGATCGCCGCAGACCTCGTTATTTTCGCGCGATCGGTGACATTCAACGATACCTAACGTGAACGCCAAATGATAAATGCCTTGATCGGCGCGTTGGGTCGCGCGCCCTCATGTGCTCACCGTTTTTCGCCCTCACCATAACGCTCATGACAGCCATCACCGGATTCAAAGCCTACGACTACCGCGGCCGCATCCCCACAGAGCTCAACGAGGACGTCGCCTATCGTATCGGCCGCGCCTACGCAGAGTTTCTTGCGCCGAAGCGCGTCATCGTCGGGCGTGACATACGGCTGTCGAGTGCGGACTTGTGCGCAGCGCTGACGCGCGGGCTCAACGATTCCGGGGTGGACGTCTACGACATCGGGTTGTGCGGCACGGAAATGGTGTACTTCGCGACGTTCAGCGAGGGAATGGACGGCGGGGTGATGGTCACGGCCAGCCACAATCCGCCGGATTACAACGGGATGAAGTTCGTGCGCGAGCAGTCGCGACCGATCAGCGGCGACACGGGCCTGAAGGATATTCAGCGCATCGCCGAGAGCGACGCGTACACGCCGCCGGCGCGCAAGGGCGAACGTTACGAGCTGGATGTGCGGGAAAAGTACATTCAGCACCTGCTTTCGTATCTCGACCGCTCCAAGCTCAGGCCGCTGAAGATCGTCGTCAACGCCGGCAACGGCGGCGCCGGCCTGGTGGTCGATCAACTCGAGCCGCACCTGCCGTTCGAGTTCGTCAAGATCAATCACCAGCCAGACGGCTCGTTCCCGAACGGCGTGCCGAACCCGATGCTGGAGGCGAACCGCTCCTCCACCATCGAGGCCATCCGCAAGAGCCAAGCGGATTGCGGCGTGGCCTGGGACGGCGATTACGACCGCTGTTTCTTGTTCGACGAGCGCGGCGAATTCATCGAGGGGTACTACATCGTCGGTCTGCTCGCCTCGGTGTTTCTACGGCGCGAGCGCGGCGCCCGCATCGTGCACGATCCGCGGCTCACCTGGGCGACGCTCGACGTGGTGGAAGCCCTGGGCGGCCAGGCGGTGATGTCCAAGTCGGGACATGCTTTCATGAAGGACGTCATGCGCCAGGCCGACGCGCTGTACGGCGGTGAGATGAGCGCCCATCACTACTTCCGTCAGTTCGGGTACTGCGACAGCGGGCAGATCCCCTGGCTGCTCGTGGCGCAGCTCCTGTGTGAGTCCGGCAAGCCGTTGTCCGCGCTGGTGGGCGAGCGGATTGCGAAATTCCCCATCAGCGGGGAGATCAACCGCAAGGTCGTGGACGCCCAAGCCACCATCGAGAAGGTGCGCGAGCGTTACCAGCCGGGCTCCCGCTCGGTGGACTGCACCGATGGGCTGTCCATCGAATTCGACGCCTGGCGCTTCAACCTGCGGGCCTCCAATACCGAGCCCCTGATCCGGCTGAACGTGGAAAGCCGGGGGGACGAACCTTTGATGCGGGCGCGCACCGCGGAATTGCTGACGCTGATCGGCGGCGAGCCGGCGCACTGAATTGCGCAATGCTGCTGAATCGCAAAAAAGGGCCGGAAAAGCAGTGTAAGTAGCGGGGTCGTTCAGTCGCCAACGGGCTCGTGCAGGGTGTACTCTGGAAACCGCCAGGGGGGATGGCGGGGCGTAGGGCGGAAACAACAACAACCCCCGGGAGGATAGATGAGCGATCGCTACATCCTGCTCGTGGAAGACAACCCGGACGATGAGGAGCTGACGCTGCTCAGTCTGCGGAAAAACAACCTAGGCCACCAGATCGTGGTGGTTCGCGATGGAGTGGAAGCCGTGGACTTCCTGTTCGGGGTCGGGCAGTACGCCGGGCGCGAGGTGTCCAATGTCCCCACGGTCATGCTGCTGGACCTGAAACTCCCCAAGCTGGACGGACTGGCGGTGCTCAAGCGGGTGCGAGCAGACCACCGCACCCGCCTCGTGCCGGTCGTAGTACTTACCTCGTCCAGCCAGGACGCCGACGTCATCGCCAGCTACAACCTCGGCGCCAACAGCTACGTCCGCAAGCCCGTCGAATTCAACGCCTTCGTCGAGGCCATCAGCAGCCTCGGCATGTATTGGGTGCTGCTGAACCGCCCGCCCCCGCTCAGCACGTAAGAGAGAACGGAGGGCGGAAGCCTGGAGAAAGAGGCGCGGCGGCGCTTTCATGACGCCCGCCGTCCAGCGCGTTGACCGCCCCGCGCACCCTCCCTAAACTACGCCCCCCTTCGGGCCCATGGCGCGCCATGGGCGATTCGAATGACGCACACGGGCGGTTAGCTCAGCGGTAGAGCACTGCTTTCACACGGCAGGGGTCACAGGTTCAATCCCTGTACCGCCCACCATTCAAGAACGAAGCGGATAGCGGATGGCGGATAGCGGATAGTCCAAAGGGTGCAAGCACCTCACCGAAGGCGCTCCGCGCTT
>JAVEVD010000062.1:0-22751 GCA_034005205.1 Steroidobacteraceae bacterium
GGTGATCGATCTCTCCGCACCAGCGCGGCCGCGCAGTTTCACGGTGGCGCCGAGCGGCTCGTATGGCCACCGGCTGGTGGTGGACCTCGTGCCCGACCGCGGCGCGACGCGCGCTGCAGGCCCCGCTGCGCCGGCCGGTCCACCGACCGTGGTCAAGTCCGTTCGCGACGTGCACGGCCGCGACATCGTCGTGGCCATCGACGCCGGTCACGGCGGCGTCGACCCGGGCTCGATCGGCAAGCGCGGCGCGCGCGAGAAGGACGTCACGCTGGCGATTGCTCGGCGGCTCAAGCAGCGCATCGATCGCGAGCCCGGCATGCGAGCGGTGCTGACGCGGGAGCATGACGAGTTCGTCGAGCTGCGCGAGCGCATGGTGCGCGCACGCAAGCGCCAGGCGGATATGTTCGTCTCGATCCATGCGGACGCATTCCACGACCGGTCCGTGCGCGGCTCTTCGGTCTACGTGCTGTCCGCCCGCGGGGCGAGCGACGAATCGGCGCGCTGGCTGGCGGATCGCGAGAACGCCGCCGACCTGATTGGCGGCGTGAAGCTGGACGACAAGGACAGCGTGCTCGCCTCGGTGCTGCTGGATCTTTCCCAGGGGGCCAGCATGAGCGCCAGTCTGGACGCCGCCGACAAGGTGATGGACGAGCTCTACTCGATCGGCAACATCACGCGACGCGGCGTCAAGCAGGCCGGTTTCATCGTGCTCAAGTCGCCCGACATTCCCTCGATCTTGGTGGAGACGGCGTTCATCTCCAATCCGACCGAGGAGTCGAGACTTCTCGATCCGCGCCATCAGATGCGCCTGGCGGAGGCGATTCACCGCGGCGTGCGGCGCTACTTCTACTCGAATCCGCCGCCAGGAACGCTGGTTGCGGAGCTGCGCGCGCGCGGCGACCGGACTGTTCTGGCGACCACCACTACGGGCGGGGCGGAAACGTCCGGCGCCTCCAACTGACGCCCCGTCGCCCTGTGCGGACCCCGTCCGCAGCCGCGGTGCTATCCTGCGCGCGGTTTTTCTCCCGCCGCGCCCATGCCGATCCGCATCCTTCCCGAGCAACTCATTCACCAGATCGCCGCGGGCGAAGTCATCGAGCGTCCCGCATCCGTCGTCAAGGAGCTGGTGGAGAACAGCCTCGACGCTGAGGCAAGGCGCATCGAGGTGGAGATCGAGGAGGGCGGGGCACGCCTGCTGCGCGTGCGCGATGATGGCGTGGGCATCGAGCGCGACGAGCTCGCGCTCGCGCTGTCGCGGCATGCGACCAGCAAGATTCGCTCCATCGACGATCTCGAGCGCGTTGCAACGCTAGGATTCCGCGGCGAGGCGTTGCCCAGCATCGCATCGGTTTCGCGCATGCGAGTCGTCTCGCGCTCCGCGGACGCCGACCTTGGCTACAGCGTCAGTGCAGACAACGGCGCTCTTAGTGAGCTCGAGCCTGCCGCCCATCCGCGCGGCACGACCGTGGAAGTGCGGGACCTGTTCTTCAACGTGCCCGCGCGCCGCAAATTCCTGCGCGCCGAGCGCACGGAAACGCAGCACATCACGCGCATGATCGAGCGTCTCGCGCTGTCCAGATTCGGTGTGGCGTTTTCGCTCTGCGCAGGGCGGCGCACGCTGGCGAATTTCACCCCGGCTGCGTCGCAGGCCGAGCGTGAGAAGCGCGTCGCGCAGATCGTGGGCGATGAATTCATCGACGCCGCGCTCTATGTCGAGCACGAAACGGCGGGCTGCAGGCTCACCGGCTGGATCTGCCAGCCGACCTACGCCCGCTCCCAACCGGACCTCCAGTACTTCTACCTGAACGGTCGGATGCTTCGCGATCGACTCGTCTCGAGCGCCATTCGTCTCGGCTATCGAGACGTCATGTTCCACGGCCGCCATCCCGCGTACGTGCTGTTTCTCGAGATCGATCCGACGCAGGTGGACGTCAATGCACACCCGGCGAAAATGGAGGTGCGCTTCCGCGACGGACGCCACGTACACGATTTTCTCTACCGCTCGGTCGAGCGCGCGCTGCGCGACACGTACGCCGGCGCCGTAGATCCTGCTCCGCCTCCGACCGACATCCGGGCGCTCGCGCCCGGCGCATCTTCGCGCACGATGTGGCCGGCGCGCGGGGCGGCTGTGTTCGCGAGCACGCAGGCGCAGCCGCATGCGGGTTATGGGACGCAATCGAACTTGGGACTGCGTGTCGCCGAGCCGACGGCGCCGTCGCTCGGATCGCCGGTCGCGAGTGCTGCGAGCAAGGACGTTGCATCCGTGGAACCGCAAACGCCTCCGCTCGGCTTCGCGTTGGCGCAGTTGCACGGCGTCTATATCCTCGCGCAGGCGCCGGACGGGCTCATTCTCGTGGACATGCACGCGGCGCACGAGCGTACGACGTACGAGCGGATGAAAGCGGCTGTCGCGTCCGGCCCGCTTGCGTCGCAGCCGCTGCTCGTGCCGCTCGCGCTGTCGCTGACGCCTGCGCAGGCGGATCTGCTGGAGGAGCACGCGGCCGTCCTGGCGAAAGCCGGGCTGGACGTGGTGCGTTCCGGGCCTGCGGGGGTGCACGTGCGCGCCACGCCGGTTTACCTGAACGCCGCCGGGCTCGATGAGCTGCTGCAGCGCATCTGCAGCGACCTCGAGACGTCCGGTTCGACGCGCGGCGTGGAGGACGCCCTCCACGAAGTGCTCGGCACGATGGCCTGCCACGCCGCGGTGCGCGCGCATCGCAATCTCAGCATCCCGGAAATGAATGCACTGTTGCGTGAGATGGAGCGCACCGTGCGCAGCGATCAATGCAACCACGGCCGGCCGACGTGGACTTACGTCAGCATGGCGGATCTGGATCGATTGTTCTTGCGAGGACGATGAGCGCTGCGCCTGCGTCCGGCCGGACAGTCGTCCCGCTGATCATGGGACCGACCGGAGCCGGAAAAACCGATCTGGCGTTGCGGCTCGCCGAGCGCCTGCCCATCGAGATCGTGAGCGTCGACTCCGCGATGGTGTATCGCGGCATGAACATAGGGACGGGCAAGCCGCCCCCCGAGGCGCTACGCCGGCATCCGCATCATCTGGTGGACATTTTGGATCCCAGCGAATCGTATTCCGCCGGGCAGTTCGTGCGGGACGCTTGCCAAGCCATCGATGAGATCCGCGGTCGCGGTAACCTGCCGCTGCTGGTCGGCGGCACGATGCTGTATTTCAGGGCGCTGCGCCGCGGGCTCGCCGAGTTGCCGCAAGCGGATCCACAAGTGCGGGGCGAAATCGACGCCGAAGCCGCCCGGCGCGGCTGGTCCGCGCTGCACGCCGACTTGGCGGCCATCGACCCGGCGGCCGCGGCGCGCATCCAGCCGCGTGACGCACAGCGCATTCAGCGGGCCCTGGAGGTGTATCGGCTGACAGGCGCGACGCTCACGCAGCTGCACGCCTCGGCCGCGGGGCCGCGGCCCGATCTTTCGTTCCTCGCCTACGCCTGGGCGCCCGCCGACCGGACGCGCCTGTATGCCGGCATAGAGCGGCGCTTGAGGGAGATGCTGCGGGCCGGGTTTCTGGACGAAGTCCGAGCGCTCTACGCACGCGGCGATCTCCATGCCCGTCTGCCCGCCATCCGTTCGGTGGGCTATCGCCAGCTCTGGGAACATTTGACCGGCGAGGCGCCTTTGGAGGTCGCGGTGGAGCGCGCCGTCTTCGCTACGCGACAACTGGCGCGGCGCCAGCTTGTCTGGCTGCGTTCGGACAGCGAGGTGCGATGGGTCGATGCGCTTGAAGCTGAGGCGTACGCCCACATGGAACGGAGTCTGACGACGTTGGTCTGTTGATGAAGCTCCGTATTAAACGAAAGGCGTCTTCGGCGGGAAATTCACTGTGTTAAACTGTTGCGCTGCAAAGGGCGCCGGACGGCGTACGTCGGCTGTCCTCCGGCTGCACGGAAGCAGCACTGTCGGAAGCGCTCTAACAATTCCAAGTCACAACAAGGAGACTGATGATGGCCAGAGGGCAATCGTTACAGGACCCGTTCCTGAACACCTTGCGCAAAGAGCGCGTGCCCGTTTCGATTTACCTGGTGAACGGCATCAAGCTGCAAGGGCAGATCGATTCGTTCGACCAGTTCGTGGTCCTGCTGAAGAACAGCGTCAGCCAAATGGTCTACAAGCACGCGATTTCCACGGTCGTGCCGGCGCGCGCCATTCGCCTGCCGGTGGGCGACGAAGAGAGCGCGAGCGGCGCCGCAGAATGAGCTTCTTTCTGGAGCGTGCTGTTGTTTGAGCGTCCCCGCAGCGGCGAACGCGCGCTCCTCGTACGTATCGGCCTCGGAAGTCCTCCCGAGCAGGACGAACTGAACGAGTTCGAGTCGCTGGCCCGTTCGGCCGGCGCCGAGGTGCTGGGCTTGGTCACGGGCGCGCGCCGCGCGCCCGATCCACGATTGTTCGTCGGCAGCGGCAAAGCCGAAGAAATCCGCGCCGAGGCCGAGAAGCACGGTGCGGAGCTCGTGCTGTTCGATCATGCGCTCTCGCCCAGTCAGGAGCGCAACCTGGAGGCGTTGCTCAAGCGCCGCGTGCTCGATCGCACTGGTCTGATTCTCGACATCTTCGCCCAGCGGGCCCGCAGCTTCGAAGGTCAGTTGCAGGTCGAACTTGCACAATTGCGTCATCTCGCGACTCGCCTGGTGCGAGGCTGGACGCACTTGGAGCGGCAGAAGGGCGGCATCGGTCTGCGGGGTCCTGGCGAGACGCAGCTCGAAACCGACCGCCGGCTGCTCGGCGCCCGCATCAAGACGCTCAACGCACGCCTCGAGAAGGTGCTCACGCAGCGCGACACTACGCGTCGCGTGCGGCGGCGCGCGGAGATTCCGACGATTGCGCTCGTCGGCTACACGAACGCAGGCAAATCCACCTTGTTCAACCGGCTCACCGGCGCGGGCGCATACGCGGCTGATCAGTTGTTCGCGACGCTCGATCCGACCGTGCGCCGCATAGAACTGCCGGATGCGCGCCATGCATTGCTGGCCGACACGGTGGGATTCGTGCGCGATCTGCCTCACGAGCTCGTCGCCGCGTTCCGTTCGACCTTGCAGGAAGCGCGTGAGGCGACGCTGCTGCTGCACGTCATCGACGCGGCGGACCCGCATCGCGCCGAGCGTATCGCGCAAGTCAATCGCGTGCTGGAGGAAGTCGGCGCCGCCGATCTGCCGCAGATCGAGGTCTTCAACAAGGCCGACCTGGTCGGCGAAACGCCGCACGTGGAGTTTCAACGCCAGGACTCGCAGCTGCACGCGAGGCCGCGCCGGATCTGGCTGTCGGCGCAGACAGGCGCGGGCTGCGAGCTGCTGGTCGAGGCGCTGGGCGAGGCGCTAGGCCCTGAAATCGTGCGCCGGCGCATCCGCTTGCAGCCGAAGCACGGCCGCGCCCGGGCCCGTTTGTTCGAGGCCGGGGCTGTCCTGTCGGAAGAGGTGACCCCGGCCGGAGAACTCGACCTGGAAGTCTCGATGCCCCGTCGCGCGTTCGAGTCGCTGTGTCGTTCCGAGGGCCTGGCGGAGCACGCTGACGGGAAAACTTGTGGTCCCTCCGACCCGTTCCTAAAATCGCGCGTTCCGACCTCGCTGGCCGGTTGACGACCGCGCCGGTCCCGTTTCTTTTCCTCGAGCAGCGATCCGACATGGCGTGGAACGAACCCGGCGGCCCCCCCGGCGGCAAGCGCAACCCCTGGGGAGGAGGCAACAAACCCGAGCAAGGGCCGCCCGACCTCGATGAGCTGATCCGCAACCTGCAGCGCAGGCTCAACGCGCTGTTCGGCGGCGTCGGCTCCGGCGGTGGACGCACGCCGCTTGGCGGAGCGGGCCGCGGCTTCGGCCTCGGCGCGATCATCCTGGTGATCCTGGTCATCTGGGCGTTCACCGGCCTGTATCAGGTAGACGCCGCGCAGCGCGCGATCATCCTGCGCTTTGGTCGGCACGTGGACACCACCGGAGCTGGTCTGCATTGGCACCTGCCATGGCCGATCGAGACCAAGCAGATCGTCAACGTGCAGACCATCGAGAGCTTCAGCGAGCGCACGCGCATGCTGACTTCCGATGAGACGCTCGTGGACATCGACCTCGAAGTGCAATTCCGGCGAGCGAGTCCGCTGGATTACGCCTTCAACGTCGTGCGCCCGGAGGAGACGCTCCAAGAGGTCAGCGAGAGCGCGATCCGCGAGGTCATCGGCCGCAGCAAGCTGGACGCAGTTCTCGAATCCGGCCGCCAAGACATCGTCCTGCGCACCAAAGAGCTCATCCAGCGCACGCTCGACGCCTACGAGTCGGGAATCGAAGTGACTACAGTGAACCTGCAGGACGTGCGCGTGCCGGGCGAAGTCGCGCAGGCGCAGCAGGACGCCATCAAGGCGCGCGAAGACCGCGACCGCGCTTCGCTCGCCGCGCAAGCCTACGCCAACGACCGCATCCCGCGCGCGCGCGGTGAGGCGTCGCGGCGCATTCAGGACGCCCAGGCGTATCGCGCACGCGTCGTGGAAGAGGCGGAAGGTGAGACGCAGCGCTTTCTCAAGCTGCTTGAGGAGTACGAGCGGGCCCCGAACGTTACGCGCGAGCGCCTGTACATCGAAACGATCGAGCAGGTGCTTGCTGCGAGCAAGAAGGTCGTCATCGACGTGGACGGCGCTGGGAATCTGCTCTATCTGCCGATCGACAAGCTCATGGAGCAGAGCCGCCGCACCGAGCGAGCGACAGGCGAGGGCGGGGCGTCCCAGGGTGTGACGATCGAGAGTTCCGCCGCGGATTCGACTACGGTCGAGCGCCGCACGCGCGGATCGCGTTGACGGAGCGCGAGACCATGGCCAATCGCGGATTTCTGGTTCTGGTGGGCGTCGCCCTGGCGGTGATGATCCTGGCGATGGCGACCTTCACGGTGCGCGAGACGGAGCTTGCGATCAAGTTCCGCTTCGGCGAGATCGTACGCGCGGACTACGGTCCGGGGCTGCATTTCATGACGCCGCTGGTCAACAACATTCGCAAGTTCGAGCGGCGCATCGTTACGCGCAACTACCCCTCCGAGCAGTTCCTGACGAGCGAGGGCAAGATCCTGCGCATCGATTTCTACATCAAGTGGCGCGTCGCCGACGTCGCGACGTATTACACGGCGACTTCCGGGGGCGATCCGGAGATCGCCGCGGGGCGTCTCGGCAGCATCGTGAAGGACGGCATCAAGGACGTCATCGCGCGCCGCACGATTCAGCAGGTGGTCGCCGCCGAGCGCGCCGAGTTCACCGGCGAGATCCTGAAGCGCGCCCAAGACAGCACTGCGGGGCTGGGCCTGCAGCTCGTCGATGTGCGCGTGAAGAAGATCGATCTTCCGGAAGAAGTCAGCGAGTCGGTGTTCCAACGCATGCGGCAGGACTTCGACCGGCAGGCGAAGCAGCTGCGCGCCGAGGGTGAGGAGAACGCTATCAAGCTGCGCGCCGAGGCGGACCGCCAGCGCACCGAGATCCTTGCCGAGGCGTACCGCGAGGCCGAGATCGTGCGAGGCGAGGGCGACGCCCTGGCCGCGCAGACCTACGCCCAGGCGTATTCGCGCAACCCCGAGTTCTATTCCTTCCATCGCAGCTTGCAGGCATACCGCGAGTCGATCGGCACGGAGAACGACGTGCTGGTGATCAAGCCGGACAGCGAGTTCTTCCGATACCTGAACCGCGCCAGAGCGCGCTGAGGGCGTCCGTGGCGTGGTCGGATCTGCTCGCGGCCTTGGCGCTGTACCTGATCCTGGAAGGCGTCTTGCCGTTTCTCGATCCGCAGAGGCTCAGACGCATCATGCTGTCGCTCGCCAACGTCGCTGATGCGCATCTGCGCCTGTGGGGACTGATCAGCATGAGCGCCGGCCTCCTACTTCTTTATTTCGTGCGAGCGCACGCTTAGCCATCCCATGAGCAAGAACGTCGTCGTCATCGGCGCCCAGTGGGGCGACGAGGGCAAGGGCAAGATCGTGGACCTGCTGACTGATCGGGTCAGCGGCGTCGTGCGCTTCCAGGGGGGCCACAACGCTGGGCACACCCTGGTCATCAACGGCAGGAAGACGATCCTGCGGTTGATTCCCTCGGGCATCCTGCACGAGGGCGTGAAGTGCTTCATCGGCAACGGCGTAGTTCTTTCGCTCAAGGCGCTGTTCGAGGAGACGGCGGAGCTCGAGCGCGCCGGCGTGGACGTACTGCAGCGGCTGCGCATCTCTGAGCTCTGCCCGCTCATTCTGCCGCACCACATTGCGCTCGATCAGGCGCGCGAGGCGGCGATGGGCGCCGCGAAGATCGGCACTACCGGGCGCGGCATTGGCCCTGCGTACGAGGACAAGGTGGCGCGCCGCGCCATTCGCGTACAGGACCTGTTCGCCCGTGAGCGTTTCGCCGCCAAGCTCGGCGAGGTGCTGGACTATCACAACTTCGTCCTGCGCAACTACTTCAAGGCTGCGCCGGTGGATTTCCAGAAGACGCTGGACGAGACGCTATCGCTCGGCGAACGGCTGCGTCCGATGGTCGCGGACGTTTCGGCCGAAGTGAACGCGATGATGCGCGCCGGCGAGCGCTTGCTGTTCGAAGGCGCCCAGGCGGCGTTGCTCGACGTCGATCACGGCACGTATCCCTTCGTCACCTCCAGCAACTGTGTGGCGGGACAGGCCTCGGCGGGAGCGGGCGTCGGGCCGCGGCATCTCCACTACGTGCTTGCGGTGGCGAAGGCGTACGCGACGCGGGTCGGCAGCGGTCCTTTCCCAACCGAGCTGGATGACGAGGTCGGCGAGCATCTGCGCGTGCGCGGAGCCGAGTACGGCTCGGTCACGGGGCGTCCGCGACGCTGCGGCTGGTTCGACGCGGCGGGACTTCGGCGAGTGGTCGAAATCAACGGCGTCACCGGCTTGTGCATCACCAAGCTGGACGTGCTCGACGGCTTGGATACGGTGCGTGTGGCCGTTGCGTACAACGTGCGAGGCGAGCGCCGCGAGCTGCCGCCGGTCGGCGCCGAAGCGCTCTCGATCTGCGCGCCGGTCTACGAGGAGCATCCCGGGTGGAAGGAAAGCACCGCAGGCGCCAAGTCGTTCGACGAACTGCCGAAGAATGCACAGGATTATCTGCGGCGCCTGGAAGTGCTGGTCGGAGCGCCGATTGCAATCATCTCGACGGGCCCCGACCGACGCGAAACGATCGTGCTGCAGAATCCTTTCGAAGCGTGATCGACGGCGGGCGTCGATCTCATGCCCGCAAGAAAGTTTCGAGTGCAATGCACACAGTCAGGTGCGGCGCGGCGAGTGTATCGAGCGGGCCTTGCGACGCTCCAACGGAATCAGGCGCATCAGCTCATCGCTCATCCCGTACGCTCTCGGCGGGCCCATGGCAGCCGGCCTGCAATTTCGCGATCCATGCACCGCTGGATACGAGCTCTCGAATGATTTCCCACGAGAGCCCTGCTATGGCGCGCGCGGCGCTCGAAAGCGGACGATCCTTGACGTAAGCCAGGTATACCTGGCGTCTCAACGTCGGGCGGTTGATGCGCCACGCCTCGAGCAGACCGCTTTCGATCTCGTGGCGGATCGCTGTCTCCGGAAGCATGGCGAAACCCGCGCCGCGCATGACGAGCTGCTTGATCTGCGAATACGAGTCGATCTCCAACGCCGGCGTGAGTTGCGAGCCTAGCGAATGCGCGGCTCGATCGATCAGATCTCGCAGTCCGTGCGGCCGACCCGGTGTGATCAGCGGGAGCCTGAGCGCAGCGGACAAAGGCGCTGCGGCTCCGGGCTGTTTGCGTCCCACAGTCGCGCCCTTGCGGCCGATCAGACACACGCCTTCTTCCAGTAACGGTTGCAGAACGAGGCCGCTGCAGCTTGTGACGCCATATATCAACGCCAGGTCGACTTCGCCGCGCCTGAGCCAATCCAGGATGTAGCCGCTCATCGCTTCCACGGGTCGCAGGCGCACTCCGGGGTAGCGCTTGCGCGCCGCTTCGATCAGCGGCGGCACAATCAGCTCACTCGCCGTCGCCGGCATGCCAATGCGCACCTCGCCGATCGGATTGGCGGCCGCGTCTCGCACGAGCTCAGGCAGCTGGGCGGCCTGCTCGAGCAGAGAGCGCGCGTGCTGGTACAGCCGCCGTCCGGCGTCGGTGGGCGTAACGCCGCGCGCGCTGCGATCCAGCAGTGTCGTGCGCAGCTCCCCTTCCATGCGGCGTACATGCTGGCTGAGGACTGGCTGCGCGACGTGGAGCCGGCCAGCCGCACGGGAAACCGACCCGCAGTCGACGACAGTCACGAAGTAGTGCAACCGCCTCAGATCCATCACGGCGGAAGGCGGTCGGCGGCTCGAGCTAGACAATTTTCATCTACCTGGCAGATCGAATATATCCTTCTCTTGATACCACTGTTGCTTCACTATGTGTTAGCCGCTTTGGCGTTGTGCGACGTCGACGTGATGAAAAACCTCCCTCCGGCCGCGTTCCAAGGCGATTCGCACCCGGAAATCCGGGCGGAAGTCCGCAAGCTCTGCGAGCAGTTTCCTGCGCCCTACTGGCGCGCTCTGGACGCCGCGCGCGGCTATCCCAGCGAGTTCGTGGCGGCGCTCGGTCAGGCGGGATATCTTGCCGCGCTCATTCCAGAAGAGTACGGCGGCTCTGGTCTGCCGCTGTCGGCGGCCGCGGCGATACTCGAGCAGGTGCACCATTCCGGCTGCAACGGAGCGGCGTGCCATGCGCAGATGTACATCATGGGAGCGCTGCTGCGTCACGGCGATGAGGCGCAAAAGCGCGCCTTTCTTCCCTCCATAGCGAGCGGCGAGCTTCGTCTGCAGGCATTCGGCGTCACCGAGCCGACGAGCGGCACGGATACCGCGTCCATAAAGACCATGGCCGTGCGGCGCGGCGATCGCTATGTGATCAACGGGCAGAAGATCTGGACTTCGCGGGCGGAGCATTCCGATCTCATGCTGCTGCTGGCGCGCACGACGCCGCGCTCCGAGACGGCGAAGCGCACCGACGGGCTGTCTGTATTCCTGCTGGACATGCGCGCCGCCAAGCAGGGCGGTATGACGATCAGACCGATACGAACGATGATGAATCACTCCACCACCGAGGTCTTCTTCGACAACGTGGAGATTCCGGCGGACAACCTGATCGGCGAGGAAGGCAAAGGTTTCGCCGTCATCCTCTCCGGCATGAATGCGGAGCGCATTCTGATCGGGGCGGAATGCATCGGCGACGCCAAATGGTTCATCGAGAAGGCTGCGACCTACGCGCGTGAACGGGTGGTGTTCGACCGGCCCATCGGCCAGAATCAAGGCGTGCAGTTCCCCATCGCGCGCGCCTATGCGCAAATGCGTGCGGCCGAGCTGGTGATTTCACAAGCCGCCGCCATGTTCGAGGCGGGCCTCAACTGCGGCGAGCAGGCCAACATGGGGAAGATGCTGGCCTCGGAGGCGGCGTGGGCGGCGGGTGAAGCCTGCCTGCAGACGCACGGCGGATTCGGCTTCGCTGAAGAGTACGATGTCGAGCGCAAGTTTCGCGAAACGCGGCTGTATCAAGTGGCGCCCATTTCCACCAACATGATCCTGAGCTATCTGGCGGAGCACGTGCTCGGGCTGCCGCGATCGTACTAGCAGGCGATCATGCAGGCGCTGACTGGGATCACGGTGGTTGCGATCGAGCAGGCGGTCGCCGCGCCCTTCTGCACCTCGCGGCTGGCCGACGCCGGCGCGAGAGTGATCAAGGTCGAGCGCCCTGAGGGAGATTTCGCGCGCGGCTACGATGAGGCGGCGGCGGGCCAGAGCAGCTACTTCGTCTGGCTGAACCGCGGCAAGGAATCGGTCGTGCTGGACCTGTCGCTCGAGTCCGACCGGGAGGTTCTGCAGGCGCTGATCGCCGAAGCGGATGTGCTCGTGCAGAATCTCAGGCCGGGCGCATTCGAACGCATGGGCTTCTCGATCGAGGCGCTGCGCGCGCAGCATCCTCGGCTCATCTGTTGCTCGATCAGCGGATATGGGCGCCACGGACCGTATACAAATCGCAAGGCTTACGACCTTCTGATTCAGGCGGAGTCCGGCTTGTGCTCGCTCACTGGCGGGTCGGAGGGTCCGGCGCGGGTAGGCGTCTCGATAGTGGATATCGCCACGGGCGCGACCGCCTATGGCGCGATACTCGAATGCCTCATTGCGCGCAGCGTCACCGGCGTGGGCGCGGACATTCACATATCGATGTTCGACGTGATGGCGGACTGGCTCACTGTTCCGCTGCTGCATGCCGAGAGCGGACGCCATCCGGTGCGGATGGGACTGGCGCATCCTTCCATCGCTCCCTACGGAGCGTTCACGACCAGCGACGGACGTGCGCTGCTCATCTCGATTCAGAACGATCGCGAGTGGCGCGTGCTTTGTGAGCGCGTCCTCGAGTGCTCGGACGCTGCGCAGCTCGAGAGGCTCGCGACCAATGTGGATCGCGTCAGGCGCCGCGACGAGACAGACGCCCTGGTCGGTCAGGCGTTCAAGAAGTGGGACGCGGCGATCCTGATGGAGCGCTTGGCTGCCGCCGATTTGGCCTTCGCAGAGATCAACGACATGAACGGCCTGTCGCGTCATCCGCATCTGCGGCGTGCGACGGTGCAGACGCCGAACGGCCCGGTGTCCTGTCCGTCCCCCGCTCCCATCGTGGACGGCCAGCGGCGCGCTCTCGGGTCGAGCCCCGCTCTGGGCGCCGATACGGCCAGCGTAATCGCCTGGTTGCGCAGGCGTGAGGGCGCCAAGTGACGGAACTGGATATCGCCGCGCTGCGTCAGTGGATCGGGCGCACGGAATGTGCGAGCGACCTGGTCACGCCGCGCCTCGCGCTCAGTTTGCGCGCCACTCTCGAGAGCGATGAGGCTCCCGGCGGCGAGCTGGCGCCCGCGTGTGTGCATTGGTGCCTGGCCCCGCCGGTCGTTCGCACGGGCGAACTGGACGAGGACGGTCATCCGGCGCGCGGCGAATTCCTCCCTCCTGTTGCGCTGCCTCGGCGCATGTGGGCGGCGAGTGAACTGACGTTCCACGATGCACTGCAAGTCGGAGACGCCGTCAAGCGGGTTTCTCGCGTGGTTGACGTACGAGCCAAGCAGGGCAGGACCGGTCAACTGTGCTTCGTGACGGTACAGCACGAGATCGCGACCGCGAGGGGGCTCGCGCTCACCGAGCGACAGGAGATCGTTTACAGGGAACGTCAGGCGCCCCTTGCGCAGCCCGCCGAAGCGCCGGGCGAGGCGCGCGTCGCGACCTGGCGTCGCGAGGTGCGCTGCAGTCCCGTGCTGCTGTTTCGCTACTCGGCGCTCACCTTCAACGCTCATCGCATTCACTACGACGCGGCCTTCAGCCGCGAGCACGAGGGCTATCCCGGGCTCGTCGTGCATGCGCCCTTGCAGTCGAGCTATTTGCTCGAGCTGGCGACGTCGGTGCGGGATGGATGTGCTCCTCGACGATTCGCCTTCCGCGCGGTCGCGCCGCTATTTGTCGATGCAACGTTGAGCGCCAATGCGATCGAACGCGATGGCGGCTTGCAGTTGTGGATCGCAGACGAGGCGGGGCGTACGACCATGCGGGCCGAGGCGTTCTGGTGACTCGACACATTCCGCAGAGCAACATTCTGCAGAGCGCCGCATCCAGTCCACAAGGCGACTAGTCCGCAAGGCGACGCCGGCGGCGTTCGCCAACGGGCGCTTCTTCTAGAACCAAATCCCTGCCGCGCATTTCTCTGCGGCGCATTCGCCGCCGCGCAGCACGCGCTGATGGCGCAGCGCTGCGTTCCCTGGATCACTGCGCTGTGTCGCCCGCGCGCTTCGGTCCCGGTCGAACGACCCATTCTGCTTACAAACCCTCACACGGCTGCTGCTGTTGGCTCGCGCAGGGCGAATGTCGCAAGCATCGGTCCCGATCATTTTCTCGGTCATTACGTTTGACAAATCGCGTTCGAATAGGGGAAAGTAGAATCGTATATGCGAACGCTGGTCTGAGGGGGCTAAATGAACGTTGCACTCAACGATGCGGTAAGACAGCGACTGGGGATCACTGCCGGGCGCTTGGATCTCAAAACCAGTCTGTTGCTGGGCGCGATCGGCGCGATGGCCAGCCATGGGGGCTTTGCTGCAGAGCAAGCGCAATCCGAGCAGGAATCGTTCACCCTGGAAAGGGTCGTGGTGACCGCTCGTAAGCAGGAGGAATCGCTTCAGGATGCGCCGATTGCGATCAGCGCGATCACCGGCGAGGGCTTGCGCGAAGCCCAGGTGAGCAATCTGGTGGACGTTGAGGGCAGCATGCCCAACGTCAACTTCGGCGCGAGATTGTCCGCGGGCGTTCCGACGATCCGCGGGGTCGGGTTCACGATCCTGGCTGCAGGCACCAGTTCGAACGTCGCGATGCACGTCGACGGCGTTTACGTGGGGCGTCCGGCCGCCACGGCTGCATCGTTCTTCGATATCGAACGAATCGAAGTCGTACGCGGCCCTCAGGGCACTCTGTACGGACGTAACGCGACAGGCGGCGCCATCAACCTGATCACAGGTCAGCCGACCGTCGAGCCAGACGGCTTCATCGATGTGACTGTCGGTAATTACAACAGCAGGCGACTGGAAGGCGCAGTGGGCGGCGCCATCCTGGGAGAGCGGCTGCTAGGTCGAGCAGCTTTCGTCATCGATCAGCACGACGGTTGGGCGCGCAATCGACTCTCGGGTGAAGAAGTCGACGCTCTCGACATGAATGCGTTCCGCGGAAAGCTCACCTTCCTTGCCTCGGACGCCTGGACGGTCGATCTCGGCGGCGAGGTCTTCCACCAGAACGACACCATGAACGGCATGAAATTCATCGGCCAGCCGGAGGGCGTGGCGCCGTTGTTCGGCGTGGTCCGAGGCGGGCAGGCCTACCCGACCAATACACGCGACATCCTCGGCGAGTTCGAGCCCGTCAACGAACTCGATCTGGCAAGCGTGAACGCGACTGTCACATGGACGGGCGATGCGTACGGCTTCAAGTCGATCACTGGTTACCGCGAAACGGATCTGTACTGGCAGACGGATATCGACGGCACGTCGCTGCCGATCTTCAACCTCACTCGCGAGGAGGACGCTCGGCAGTTCAGCCAGGAATTCCAGCTTTCATACCGAGGCGAGCGACTCGAGTGGATCGCCGGCCTGTACTATTTCGACGAAACCGACAGCATCAATGCGCGCGCACCGGGCGGCTATGCGGTCACGCCCGAGCTCGTGCTCGCGTTTCACCAATCGGCGACGGTGAAGGATGAGGCGTACGGCATCTTCGCGGAGGGCACCTGGCGTTTCAACGATCACTGGGCCGCAACGCTCGGCATGCGCTACAGCGATGAAACGGTGGAGATCTTCGATGAGCAGACCGTGAGGCCGCCGCTGCCCACAGTGACCCGCGATTGCGATGTTCTGCTGTGCTCGCTCGAGGTCGACAACTTCTCGCCACGCTTCATTCTGACGTACACCCCGCGCGAGGATCGGATGATCTACGCGAACGTCTCGAAAGGATTCAAGAGCGGCGGCTTTTCTGTGGGATCGGTGCAGCCCTCGTATGGCGAAGAGGACATTCTCAGCTATGAGCTGGGCGCCAAGACGCAATGGTTGAATGGCCGGCTGCAGATCAACGCGGCTGCGTTCGTCTACGACTACACCGACATGCACCAGACGAAGGTTCTGCCTGGCGTGACGGTGACCGAGAACGCCTCGGACGCGACGATCGAAGGATTGGAGATCGAGCTTCAGGCGCTGCTTACGCCGCGGCTGTCGCTGAACTTCGCGCTGGGCCTGCTCAACGCGGAATTCGATGAGTTCGAATCTCAGAACCCAATCTATCCCGGCACGCCGGTGCAGGATCTTGCGGGCAACAAGCTGCCTGTGGCCCCGGAATACAACGGCTCGCTGGGTGCGGCCTACGCCTGGGACCTGCCAGGCGGCCAGTTGACTTTGCGCGGTGAATGGCTCTTCTCCGACGAGTTCTACATGACCGCCTTCAACGAGTTTCCGGCCTACCAGAAGTCATACAGCGTCGGCAACGCGTTCCTCACCTACAAGAGTGATAGTGGGATGAGCGTGGGCGCCTTCGTGCGGAACATGACGGACGAGCTCGTCAAGAACTCCGGATACATAAGCAACTCCACCGGCGCCACGGGCCTGGGAACGTACGCTCCGCCGCGAACGTACGGCGTGACGGTCGGATACCGGTTTTGAAGGAGGCGCCTCTGCGCGGTCGCCGCGCGTCCGAACGTCGCCCGCGACGTTCGGATGCGGCGTCGATCGGCTAAGGGCTGGCGCGCCTCGCGCCGCGGGACAGCACTTGAAACGGTGATTGCGAATGAGCAGCACGGTGACAAAGCGGAAAACGGTTGACGACACGGCGTCGAGATCAGAGGAGATCCCGCTGGCGATGCGCTTGGCGCTGTACCGATCGCAGTATGAGGCGCGCGCGTGTGAAAAGCGCATCTCCGACTTGTTCCTGCAAAACCTCGTGAAGGGCACCAGCCACTTGGCGATCGGGCAGGAGGCCGTGTCGGCCGGCGTGGCGCTCGCGATGGAGAAGGACGACTATTCGTTCCTGACGTTTCGCGGCCATCACCATACGGTGGCGCGCGGCGCACCCCTCAAGGCGATCCTGGGCGAGATGATGGGCCGGGAGTGCGGTCTGCTTGCAGGCAAAGGAGGCTCGATGCATCTGGCGGACGCCTCGCGCAACATCATGGCGTCGTACGCCATCCTGGGTTCGCAGCTGCCGATCGCCTGCGGTGCAGCATGGTCGGCGCAGTACCGGGAGAGCGGGCAGGCGACCGTAGCCTTTTTCGGCGACGGTACGGCGAACATCGCGGCGTTTCACGAGGCGCTGAACTTCGCGGCAGTATGGAAGCTGCCCGTCGTGTTCATTTGCGAGAACAACTTGTATGGCGAGTACACGCCCGCCCACGCCGTCACGGCGGTCAAGCATCCTGCGGCGGATCGCGCCAGTGCTTACGGTCTGGAGCGAATCGTCATCGACGGCAACGATGCAGATGTCGTCTATCTCACCGCAAAAGCGGCGCTGGCGAAGGCGCGCCGCGGCGAGGGTCCCTCGCTCATCGAGTGCCTGACCTATCGGCAAAGCGGACATTCACGCGCCGACCCCGCCAAGTACCGTCCGGAGGGCGAGCTCGAGGAATGGCTGAAACGCGATCCGTTGACGATCTATCGAAAGCGCCTGCTGGATCTCGGTGTGGATGAATCCGAGCTGGAGCAGATCGAGGCGCAAGTACAGGACGCCGTAGATCGTGCGACCGAGGAAGCGAAGAACTCGCCGGTCGCGCCGGTTTCTCTCGCGTTCAAAGATGTTTGGGCCGATGGAGGCGCGGCATGGCGGAACTGACTTATCGCGAAGCGGTGGCGGCGGGCATCGCGCAGGAGATGGAGCGCGATCCGAACGTCGTATTCCTCGGCGAGGACGTGGCCGCGGCCGGCGGCGTGTTCAAAGCCACCGTCGGTCTGCTGGAACGCTTCGGGCCGAAGCGCGTGCGCGACACTCCCATTTCTGAACAAGCGATTCTCGGCGCAGCGATCGGTGCAGCGATGACTGGACTCAGGCCGATCGCCGAAATCATGTTTTCGGACTTCCTCGCGGTCTGCTGGGATTACGTCGCCAACCAGATGTCGAAGACGCGCTACATGACCAATGGCCAGTTCAGCTTTCCGCTGGTGGTGCGCACGGCGAACGGCGGAGGTTCGCGTTTCGGCGCTCAGCACTCGCAAAGCGTCGAGAACTGGGCCATGGCGGTCCCGGGCCTGAAAGTGGTTGCGCCCGCCAGTCCGGCCGACGTCAAAGGCCTGCTGGCGGCCGCGGTGAGAGACCCGGATCCAGTGATCTTTTTCGAGCACAAGTCGCTGTACGCCATGAAGGGCGAGGTGCCCGACGGGGAGCACGTCGACGAGCTCGGCAAGGCGGTCGTGTTGCGCGAGGGCGGGGACGTCACGATCGCGGCCCTCGCCGCCATGACGCCCAGGGCGTTGCAGGCGGCGGACATTCTGCAGCGAGAACATCAGATTTCCGCAACGGTCGTCGATGTGCGCTCGCTGGTGCCGCTCGACACTCAGACGATCTTGCGCGAGACGATCAAGACCGGGCGTCTCTTTACAGTGGAGGAGAACCCCCGCTTGTGCGGCTGGGGCGCGGAGGTTGCGTCCATCGTTATGGAAGAATGTTTCTACGATCTTGATCAGCCGGTGATTCGCATCACTACCCCGCATATTCCTTTGCCGGCCGCTGACGCAATGGAGGACGCGGTGCTGCCGTCCGTGGAGCGCATCGTGAGAGAGGTTCGTCAGGCCGCGGATTTCAAGTAGCGCCTGAGTCTTAGTCGTGAGCACACGTATGGATGTCATCATGCCGCAGCTGGGCGAGACGGTTCTCGAGGGAAGCGTCGCCGCCTGGTACAAGAAAGCGGGAGACACGGTCAACGCGGACGAACCGTTGTTCGAGGTCGAGACGGAGAAAGTCACGACCGAAGTGCCGGCCCCGGCTTCCGGCGTGCTGGCGAAGATTCTCGTCGAGCCGGGCGTCTCGGTGAAGGTCGGTACGCGCCTGGCGGTGATCGAGGCCGCCGCATCGGCTGGACGCGGAAGCTCGCAGCATGATGCGACCGCTGTAGGCGCAACACGCAACGACCCGGACGCCGCCTCAGCAGGACGGTCGGCGCCTTCACAGGCTTCGCGGCCGAGCCGATTGAAATTGTCGCCGCTGGTGCGCCGTCTGCTGCGAGAGCACGACGTCGATCCACAAACGGTGCAAGGCACCGGAAGAGGTGGGCGGATCCTTCCGAAGGACGTGCTCGCTCATCGCGATCGAGCGCGCGCAGAGTCCGCCCGGGCGCCAGAGGAGGATCGTCGCGTCAGGGAGGCGCCCGCTGAGCCGCGCGAGGTGGAGCGCGGCCCGGTCCCGAGCGTGGGGCCGGATGACTACGCGGCGCCGCTGAGCAAGATCAGGCGTGCGACTGCCGCGCACATGACGCGCTCCAAAGCCATCAGTCCCCACACCTTGCAGGCAGTGGAAGTCGACTTCCACAACGTGGAGCGAGCCCGCGCAGCGTTCGGGCCCCAATGGAAGCAGCAGGAAGGATACTCACTGACCTACTTGCCTTTCGTCGCCCGTGCTGTCTGCGATGCGCTCGCTCGATTCCCCTACGTGAACTCGAGTTTCGGCGTCGATGAGCTGATCGTGCACAAGCGCGTGCATCTGGGCGTCGCGGTCGATTTGAATTTCGAGGGGCTGGCTGTCGTCGTCCTGCGGGACGCATCTCATCTGAACCTGCGCGGATTGGCGAAGCAGCTGCACAAGCTGGTCGAGGGCGTGCGCAGCGCGAAGTTGCAGCCAGCCGAGCTTACGGGAGCCACGTACACCATCTCGAACTCGGGAAGCTTTGGTACGTACTTCAGTGCGCCGATCATCAACCAGCCACAGGCGGCGATTCTGTCCATGGACGGCGTGCGCAAGAAGCCGGTCGTAATCGAGAGGCCGGACGGCGATGTGATCGCCATTCGCCCGGTCGGCGTGCTCGCTCAGTCATTCGATCACCGCGCTTTCGACGGCGCGTACTCGGCTGCATTTCTCAAGTTCCTGAAGGAGAACATCGAGGAGCGCGATTGGGCGGCGGAGTTCGCCTGAGGTCCTCGATCGATACGCAACACCTGGGCGGAACATTCAAAGGAGATCAACAGCATGTCACTGCAAGATTTCATCCCGACGCCGAAGTTCGAGGAGTACAAAGAGCTCTTCAAGGATCACTACAAAATGGAGCGCCGGTCCGACGGCGTACTGCTGGTGGAGGCGCACACCCAAGGCGGACCGATCCAGCTGAGCGTGCAGAATCACCGCTCACTCGGTCAGATGTGGAAGACCATCGGTCAGGATCCGGAGAACGAGCTTGTGATTTTCACGGGTTCCGGCGAAGACTTCATGATGACCGCCGACCCCACCGGGTTCCAGCTGGAGGCGGATGATCCGCAGTACTGGGCGTACGAGTACGCATTCAAGGACTGCAGAATCAATATCACCTCGCCCATCTTTGACATCGACGTGCCGACCATCGGCTTGTTGAACGGCCCGGGTCTGCACACCGAGATCTGCCTGATGTGCGACATCACTTTGTGCGCCGATCACGCGGTGATCTTCGATCCTCACTACGAAGCAGGGTGGGTGCCTGGCGACGGCATCAATCTGTGCTTCCGAGAGCTGCTTGGCGTCAAGCGCGCGGCTTTCGCGCTGCTGACCAGCCAGGCGATCGACGCCAAGACTGCGCTTGAGTGGGGTATGGTCAACGAGGTGCTTCCGAGGGACAAGCTCATTCCGCGCGCCTACGAAATCGCGGACCAGATCATGAAGCAGCACAGGACCATGCGGCGGGCGTCGACCGCCATCGTGCGGCGTCCGTGGAAGGAGCGAGTCACGAACGACCTCGATGCTGGCATCGGCATCCAGATGTTCAGCTACCTCGCCAAGGCCTCGGCGAGGCACACCAAGGAGCACTTTGAGTCGGTCAACCTGAAGAAGGCGCCGATGAAAGGCAAGTAGGCGGCGCGCGACGCTCCCTGATGATGTCGGCGCGCCGGCTTCATCAGGGACGTCGGCTGCTGGCGAGCGAGTTTGCATGTCCCGTAAACACCTTTATGTCTGGTCAGTAGCGCACTCAGGCGCGACGGCAGGTGGTTTATTGCTCTGGAATGATGTAGTAAGTCGCGCCCGTTTGGCCCATTACTAAAGGTGTCTTGATGCCACAATCCAAGGAAAACAAAAGCGCCGACCGGACGCTGGCGATACTCGAGGCCTTCGAGGAATTCAGGAGGCCGCTGACGTTGCGCGAAATCGGCGAGCACTGCGGCATTCCCGTGAGCACGTGTCATGCCCTGGTGCATACGTTGCTGGCTCGCGGGTATCTGTATCAGACGAGCCGCAGAAAGGATCTGTATCCCACTCGACGCCTGCTCAGCCTGGCGAACGTGATCGTCGCCCATGACCCGTATCTGGAGCGCATGTCGCAGGTCCTGGAACGGCTCCGATCCGACACGCGCGAGACCGTAATTCTCGGTAAACGCCAGGGCGATCAGGTTCTATATCTCGAAGTGTTGGAGAGTCCCCAGACCATTCGGTACAGCTCTCGCGCCGGCGAGTACAAGCCGCTGCATTCGAGCGCCATCGGCAAAGTCATGCTTGCCGCGATGAGTCCGACGGAGCTGCAGGATTGGATGAAGAAGCATGCGCTGCGCAAAGTCACGCCGAATACGATGACCAGTTACGCAGATCTTCAGGCCGACCTCGAGAAGGGCGTACGTCAGGGATACTTCATGACTGTCGGAGAGAACGTCTCGGACGTTGCGGCGCTCGCCGCGCCTGTGACTGCGAACGGCGAGTTGCTGGGAGTCGCTATCGCCGGACCGGCGCATCGAATCCAGGCCGAGCAGCGCAAACTCGCCACGCTTCTTCTCGAAGTGTCGCGACAGCTGCACGAGGAGGCGGCCTAGTGACGCACTATAAGAATTTGATCGTCAACGTGCGCGACGATGTGCTTTGGCTGCGAATCAACCGGCCTCAGAGCAAGAACGCATTGAGCGGCGCTACGTTGTCCGAGCTGCGTGAAGCATGCGCGGCGGGCGCGGCCATAGCGAGCCTCAAGGCGATGGTGGTGACGGGCGAAGGATCCGAGTCGTTTGCCGCCGGAGGAGATCTCAAAGAGTTTGCTGCGATTCGCAGCGTCGAAGCCACCGACCAGCTCTGGGAGACGGGTAGCGGCGCACTCGATGGGATTCGCAATTTCCCGGTTCCGGTGGTCGCCGCGGTGAACGGCTGGGCGCTTGGCGGAGGTGCGGAGTTGGCCGTGGCCTGCGACTATCGAGTGGCCGCGCGGCACGCCGCAATCGGTTTCATTCACGCCCGGCTCAACATCACTTGCGGTTTCGGCGGTGGGGCGGACCTGATGCGACTGCTCGGTCACTCGCGCGCCCTGCGGCATGCGCTCGGCGCCAAGGCGCTTAGCGCCGCGGAGGCGCACGCGCTTGGACTAGTGGATGAAGTCGCGGCGGAGGACGAGGCTCTCGAAGATTGCGTCACTCGCTTTCTCGAGCCGATGCTGCGACACAAGCCGCAAGTCATACGCGCTTACAAGAGGATGGCCGTAGCGCAGCGAGAGGGAGCGCCCCTGCAAGCACGCAGGGCGATCGAGAAGGAATGCTTCCGGGACACCTGGATGCACGACGATCACTGGTCGGCCGTCGACCAGATGACGCGACGATAACCGACGAGGAGCGAATGAGCGCAGCGCAATCTTGCGACAGGTTTTTCCGCAGCGGCGCGAGCAGCCGTCCTAGAATGACATTCCTTGTAGATGCGTGAACCTGCCTGATGATCGACCTCTATACAGCTGCGACCCCCAATGGCCGCAAGGTCTCGATCGCACTCGAAGAGTTGGGATTGCCATATACGGTGCACGCCCTGAATCTGGGGAAGCGGGAGCAGAAGCGGCCGGAGTATCTCGCGATCAATCCCAATGGGCGCATCCCCGCGATCATAGATCGGGACGAAGACAATTTCGCAGTGTTCGAGTCAGGCGCCATCCTGATTTATCTTGCGGAGAAAACCGGCCGACTGATGCCCGCCGATCGCAAGGGACGTTCGCTGGTCATCCAGTGGTTGATGTTCCAAATAGGCGGCGTGGGCCCAATGATGGGGCAGGCCAACGTCTTCTTCCGATACTTTC
>JAVEVD010000122.1:0-4636 GCA_034005205.1 Steroidobacteraceae bacterium
TCGCGATCGCCTGCGCCGTCTGTGAGGCTGCTGCGACGTAGTTTTCGCCGAAACAGCCGGCTTCGTTGAGCCGGTCGCCGAAGTACTGCCACGCAAGGTGCTGCGTGCGAGTCAGTCGTCCGCCCCAGGGCATGCGCATCATCGAAAGAAAGGAGCTTGGCTCGCCGTCGCGTGCAGCGTCGAGTCCGAAAGCGCGGGCGGTCAATGCGTCGGCGGGGTGGCCGTCGCAGCCCAGCGCCATGCAGTTCGCCAGATCGAGCTTGGCTTTGGGAAGCGTGCGGCCGGCCTGCTTGAGCAGCAGACGGATCGAGGAGACGTTCTCGGTCGTCTGGCCTCGCTGTACGGCGACCAGCAGATCGGCGGCTGCGGCGTACATGGCGGGTGGATAGTTCTTCTCGACTGCCGACTCGAGCAGCGCCTTACGCTCGGAAGGATCGCGCACGAATTGCGCCAACTCGACGGCGCTCGCCGGGTGGCCCGCGACGGCGGCTTCACGCAGTCGCGCTTCGATTCCGCCGTAGTCGAACTGCGCGGCTGCGCAGCGCTGACTCGCTCGAGCGTAGAACTCTGTCTGGGCGTGAATGACTCCGGCGGCTTTCCCCGCGCGCTCGCCGGTCAGTCCCGGATCCAGCTTCTGGATCTGGCTCTGTGGGTCCGGCGGCCGCGCAGAGGAGATGCGATTGCACCAGTGCTGTATGCGCACGAGCGCCACGTTGGCGTCCAGATCGCCCTGCGCAGCGCGCGCGCTCAGCTCGGCCACGGCTTCGTCGGCCGCTCCCTTCGCCAGCCAGTCGATGGCGGACTGGGGAATGTCCAATCCGCGCAACGCACGCGTGTGTGAGGAACGTTGCAGGACTTCGTAGAAGTCGGTCTGATCGTCGAGTGCGGATTTTTCGCCGCGAGGCTCAGCCTGCTGTTCAGGAGCTTCGATGGCGGAAGCAGACGCCGCCGCGAGCAATGCGCACAACACCGCCGGAGGGCCGACGCGGGCGATGCGCATTGCGTGGCGGCGATTCATACGTTGTGGGCGCCCGGGCTACTGCGTCCCGGACGGGATCAGATCGTATTCGATCTGCACGGTTCCCGTGAACGTCATCTGTCCACTCTGATAGCTCTGCCCAGCGTCGGCGGTCGCTTCGGCCATCATGACCTTCGCGCGCATCATTGGCTGCGGCGGCGGCGCGAAGCCCGAGTTGGCGGAAATGGCGCGCGGCGCTCCCAGGCGGGCGCCGGCGGCTTTGGCGACCGCCTCGGCGTTCAGGTGCGCATCTTCTACCGCTTTAGCGAGCGCCTCGCGTTCGAACTCGCGCCGCTTGCTGGAATCGAGCTGCGGATCGCCCAATTGATTCACCCCAAGATCGATCGCGCGCTCGAGCAGCCGCCCGAGCTTCTCGAGGTCGCGCAGGTCCACTTCGATCTGGCGCGAGACGTGATAGCCGATGAGGTGACGCTCGCGCGCCTCGTTGTTCCAGTTGTACTCTGGTTGTACGGTGATTCGCGTGGCGCGCACGTACTGATCGTCGATTTTCAGTTCGCGCGTCAGCTTCAGCACGGAGTCGACGACCCTGGCCACTTCGGCGCGCGCTTCCTCCATCTTCGGCCGGCGCGCTTCGACGCCCAGCGTGACGGTGGCGCGATCGGGCTCGGCGCGGATCTCGCCCTGCCCGGAGACCGTCACGACGCGAGGCCGCTCGGCTTCCGCGGCGTGTGCGCCCACGGCCAGCAGGCAGGCGGCCAAGATCGATGCGCAGGCTTTCGTGAATTGCATGTATGCAGCTCCTTGTGCAAAGCCGCTCGGTGCGGCGCTCGGGTGAGTAGACGTTTAGACGGTTAAACGGCGGCTGAAGGGTTCGCCGCCGGCAGCTTCGAGCGCCGATCGCCCTTGCGCCCCAGACACGACGCGTGGCGCAAGTTCACAGCGAAAGTGGACGCCGCGCAAGCCGCGCATTTACGCAGAGATCGCAGGCGGGGCTGCGACGGGAGCGAGCGGGCGTTCAATCGAGAAGCTGGGCGATGAGCGCTCGTATCTCGGGCCGGTCGGCGCGCAGTCCGTGGTCCGCGCCGCGCACGATCGCTTCGAGGTCGTCGCACGCCCGTTCGAAGTCGTCGTTGATGACCACGTAATCGAACTCGCGCCAGTGCGACATGTCGGCGATGGAGTCGCGCAGCCGGCGTGCAATGACTTCGTCGCTGTCCGTGCCGCGCCCGCGCAGCCGCTGCTCCAGCGCGGCGCGAGACGGCGGCAGGATGAAGATCGAGCGACGCTCGGGCATCGAACGGGCGATCTGCTGAGCGCCCTGCCAATCGATTTCCAGCAGAACGTCGTCTCCCGCGGCCAGCAGCGACTCCACCTGTTCGCGCGAGGTGCCGTAGTAGTTGTCGAAGACGCGCGCGTGCTCGAGGAAGGCGCCGGACTCCACCATCTTTTCGAAGGTGGGCTTGTCGACAAAGAAGTAGTCCCGCCTGTCGATCTCGTTGGCGCGCTTCGCCCGCGTCGTGTAGGAGACCGAAAACTTCAGCTGCGGCATGCGCTGCATCAGCGCGCGCACGAGCGAGGTTTTGCCCGCGCCCGAGGGAGCGGCGATGACGAATAAATTGCCGCGACGTACGTTCATTCCGTCAGTCTTAAGTAAGCGATAGCGACTGGCGACTGGTGACTGAAGAGGCGAGCCCCAAGGTTGCCGGCGCCGCAGGTTCTCTGGCCGGTCGGGCCACGAGCCGCTGCTCAACCGCCATCATTCCACGTTCTGGACCTGCTCGCGCATCTGCTCGATAGCCACTTTCATGTCCACGGCTGCACGGGTCGTCTCGGCGTCCTGCGACTTCGAAGACAGGGTGTTCGCTTCGCGGTTGAGCTCCTGCATGAGGAAGTCGAGCCTGCGGCCCGCGGGCTCAGCCGAACCGAGTGCGCTGGTGACTTCCTCGATGTGCCCGACGAGCCGGTCGAGCTCTTCGTCCACGTCCATTTTGTGCATGTAGAGCACCAGCTCCTGCTCGAGTCGCTCCGTATCGGGCGCCGCGCCGATCTGGGCGATGCGCTCCACGATCCGTTCGCGCAATCGCTGCGCTACTTCGGGCAGGCGGCTCTTGACGATCTGCACTTGCGCGCGCAGCGTCTCGCAGCGAGCGAGCAACACTTCGCGAATGCGCTGGCCTTCACGTAGTCGCGTGTCGTTGAGCTCCTGCAGCGCTTCGTGCAGCAGCTCGATGGCCGCCGCCATGACAGGGGCGGCGTCCAGCTCGGCTTCACGCACCACGCCCGGCCAGCGCAGCACGTCCATCGGATTGAGGGGCGCCGCGTGCGGCGCCCGCGCGCGCACTTCCTCGATGCGCGCAAGCAGTTGCTCGA
The DNA here is from genome assembly GCA_034005205.1 of Steroidobacteraceae bacterium. Lineage (GTDB taxonomy): Bacteria > Pseudomonadota > Gammaproteobacteria > Steroidobacterales > Steroidobacteraceae > Steroidobacter. Next base: position 3,350 of record JAVEVD010000122.1, read on the forward strand.
GCAGTGCGCCGTCGATTTCCAGCTTGCGTTGCAGGCTGCCGCTCGATTTCAGATACACGTTCGCATCGACCTTGCCCCGGCGCAGCGCCGCCGAGATACGCTGACGCACGTCGTTGTCGAGCGCCTTGAGCTCCTCGGGCAGGCGCAGCGCGATCTCCAGGTATCGATGGTTCACGGTGCGCAGTTCGCACACCAGGGCGCCCCAAGGTCCCTGGCGCTCGCGGCGCGCGAAACCGGTCATGCTGCGGATCATGTTTCGGACGATTCTGTCGGATTAAGGCAAACGATGTCTTACGCGGTCGGCGGAAGCGATGATATAAAGCGCCGCGCGAGGCGCGCATCGCCTGGCCCTGCACGCCGGCGTTCCACCTCGGCGCCGGGCGGAATAACGCAGTGTAACAGTTGAAAGGCCTGGCGGCCGGAGCTTACGGCTTGCGGATCGAGCATGCAGATCTGAGTCTGGTCGGCGATCGCGAGGACAATCAGGACCGCGTCGCGGTCGCTGAGGCGCACGGCGCTGCGTTCATGATCGTGATCGACGGCATGGGTGGGCACTCCGACGGCAGCCGGGCGGCCGACACCGCGCTCAAAAGCCTGCTCGATTCCTTTCAGCGCGCCTGTCCGCCGCTGTTCGATCCCCTCGGTTTCCTGCACATGGCCTTGAGTCGTGCGCACGACGAGGTCGCCCGGCTGGGCGCTGGACAGAACATCGATTCCCGACCGCGCGCCACGACTGCGGTCTGCCTGGTGCAGCACGGCGCTGCGTATTGGGCTCACGTCGGCGACAGCCGCATCTACCACATACGCAACGGCAAGGTGCTGACCCGCACGCGCGATCACAGCCACGTAGAGCTGCTGCTGCGCGAGGGCAAGATCACTGAAGAGGAGCTGCCTAACCATCCGATGCGCAACTTCGTCGAGTGTTGTCTCGGCGGCGATCCCGCCATCCCGGAGATGACCATCGGCCTGCGCCAGCCGCTTGCGCCGGGCGACGTGTTGCTGGTGTGCACCGACGGCGTGTGGGCGAACATGAAGGATGCCGATATCGCGGCGTTCTTCCGCGAAGACGCGCAGCCGCTGCGAGCCTGGCTCGAAGCGCTCGGCAGGCGCGCAGTGCAGGCCTCCGCGCCGTTCAGCGACAACTCGACGGCCGCGGTGCTGAGGTGGCTGGAAGAATAGAAGCGGATAGCGGATGGCGGATAGCGGATAGTCAGATGCGCCATCTGGGATCGCTGGTCGTCAATTGCTCGTGCGGCTCGATTATGCTGAGGCGGTGCGGCCCATGTG
>JAVEVD010000063.1:0-1365 GCA_034005205.1 Steroidobacteraceae bacterium
TCGCTGACGGGCGGTCAGAGCAGCGGGCCGGGCGGCTGAGCCGTCCGGCCCGCTTTTTTTCTCGCACGGATGCGAGAGCGCGGCGCCGTGGGGCCGCTCGTGGAATTGCGGGCCCATTGTCGGTACGATGCGGCGCCGAAATAACGATAGCAACGATGTCTACTGCCTTTCGCACACTGCTCGTGACTGCACAGGGCGAAAGCCGTGAGTGGTTCGAACGACTCACGGCGGGCTCTGAGATCCTGCTGGATGAAGCCGTTGCGCCGGAGCAGGTCGTAGTCGCAGTCGCGCAGCGCCCGCCGGATCTGATTGTTCTGGACGTCGATCTGGAGCAGGAGGCGTTCGGTCGCGTCTGCGCGATTCTGAAAGCAAATCCCTCGACCGTGCTGCTGCCGTTGATCGCCCTCGGTCGTTCGACGCGACGCCGCCTGACAGCTTTCGAGGCAGGCGTCGATGAGTTCCTCACCCGCCAAGTCAGGCGCGAGGATTGCCTGATGCGGATCCGGGCGCTGCTGCGCGCGAGCGCGGCGCGGCGTCGGTGCGCGGCTGAGCAGCTCGCCGAGGAGGTGAGTCGTCGCGAGGAGATTCGCGCGGCGTTCCGTCGCTACATCTCGCCCAAGCTGGCCGATCAGATCCTCGCCGACCCGGAGTTGCGCGAGGCCGCCTTCGAGGACGCGCGCCGGCGCACTCAGGCGGCGATCATGTTCGCCGACATGCGCGGCTTCACCGGCATGTCCGAACGGCTGCCTGCGCCGAAAGTGGTCGAGCTGCTGAACGAGTTCTTTGCGCTGCTCACGGACATCGCATTCGAATACGACGGCACCGTTTTCAGCATGGCCGGGGACAGTCTGATGGTGGGCTTCGGTGTGCCGGCGCCGCAGGTGGACGCCGCCGAGCGCGCGATCTTCGCGGCCCGAGCCATGCTCGAGAAGTTCGGGGCGCTCGCCGAACGCTGGAGCGCCGAGCACGGCGTGCAGACCGGCTTGGGCGTGGGCGTCAATCTGGGCGAGGTCGTGGCCGGCAATATCGGTTCGCCCAACTACATGAACTATACGATCGTCGGCGACGCCGTGAACGTCGCCTCGCGACTGGGACAGCGCGCGAGAGCGGGGGAGATGTTGTTTTCGGACACGGTGAAGCGCGCTCTGGATCGCTCCGGTGTGGATCTCGGCGCGCTCGCGCTGCCTTCGCTGGTATTGCGGGGGCGCAGCGCGCCCATCGACATCTTCTGCGTACCTTGCCGACGGCGTCTCGATCTGCGCGCCCACGTCTGAACGCCGCTCCGGTGGGCGCTCGCGCCGGCGCACTTGCAGCTGAAGCCGCTCAGACGTATCTCTTCAGCAGCTTCAAGTCCGCCACGAACTG
>JAVEVD010000063.1:1465-22285 GCA_034005205.1 Steroidobacteraceae bacterium
GGAGCTGCGGTCGCGGCGACGCCGAGCGGCGCTCCGAACGCGCCGCGGCGGTCTTTGCGGAAGACTTGCGCATGCGCGCAACACATTGCGCGAGCGTGCGCTCGCACCCATCGCAATCGACGCATGGCCGCCCCGGTTCCGCGGCGATAGGCGCGGGGGCGGTCGTTCAGCGGCGACGCCGCTTCACGTTGGCGCCGCGAAGGTCGCCGTCTCCGATATCGTAGTCGTCGAAGTCCGACAATTGCTCCGCCGTTTCGCGCTCTTCGCGGATGCGCTCGAGACGGCGCCAGGCGGGCTCGCCGACGCGCGCGGCGGTTTTCTTGCGCTTGTCCAGATCGGCGATCAGATGATCGACGTCGAGGTCTTCGGAATCGACCGCGCCGCCGTCATCCTCCTCTTCGTCAAAGTCTTCTGATTCTGGCTTCTCGTTCATCGCTTCGAAGCTGCTGCGTGCGGGGCCAGGGGAAGCAGACTGGAATGGCGCGAGTATATAAATGGAAGGCTGTGCGCCCGCAAGAGTGAAGCGTCGCGTTCGCGAACGACGTCTTGCCGCACGGCCTCCTCAGGCGATGAGCTGATTGAGCTGAAAGATCGGCAGGAGCATCGCCAGGACGATCAGCAGCACGAGGCCGCCCATGAGCAGGATCATGAGCGGGCCGAGCAGGCCGACGGCCGCGCCGAGAATCGCGTCCATCTCGCGTTCCTGGTTGGTTGCAGCGCGGTCCAGCATCGTCTCCAGTTCGCCGCTGGCCTCGCCGCTCGAGATCAGGTGAATCATCATCGGGGGGAACAGCCGGGAAACGCCCAGCGACTTGCCTATCGGCGCGCCTTCACGCACCCGGTCGGCGGCGTTCTGCACCGCATCGCGCAGCGGGAGATTGGTGATCACCTCGCCCGAGATACGCAGCGCTTCCAGCACCGGCACTGCGCTCGATGTGAGCGTGGCGAAAGTGCGCGCGAAGCGCGCCGTGTTCGATCCGCGCACCACCTTGCCGAACAGCGGGACGCGCAGCAGAAACGCGTGGAAGCGCCGCCTGGCCGCCGGATCGCGCAGCCAGCGCACAAACAGGACCACGGCGCCCACCGTCAGCGCGAGCAGCAACAAGCCCCAGTCGCGCAGAAAATCGGAGATGGCGATCAATCCCTGCGTCAGCAGCGGCAGCTCTGCGCTGGAGCTCTCGAACTGCACCACGATTTTCGGCACCACGTACGTCAGCAGCATCGCCACGATCGCGACGCACACGACGAACAGCAGCACCGGGTAGAGCATTGCGTTGAGCGTGCGGCTGCGCAACTGCTCGCGCGTCTCAGTGTAATCGGCGAGTCGCTCGAGAACCGTGTCGAGGTGGCCGGACTGCTCGCCTGCGGCCACGGTGGCTCGATACAGCTCGGGGAACACGCCTGGAAAGTCCGACAGGCCGTCGGCGAGCGTATGACCCTCCATGACCTTCGCGCGCACGCCCATCACGATGCTGCGGATACGAGGCTTCTCAGTCTGCTCGGAGACGGCCAGCAGCGCTTCCTCGAGCGGCAGGCCGGAGCGCACCAAGGTGGCGATCTGACGCGTGAAGATCGCCAGGTCGCGCGGCGAGACGCCGCGTCGGACAGTCAGTTGCACGCCGCGGCGGCGGCTCTCCGAGCGTGAGACCTCGTTCACCGCGACCGGCAGCAAGCCCTGTTCGCGCAGCATCTGGCGGACCTGACGGGCGGTGTCGCCCTCGAGGACGCCTTTGCGCTCGCGGCCGCTCGGATCGACGGCCGTATATTCGAATGCTCCCACAGCGGCCAGGCCAGTCAGGTGCGCGTCAGTCTTCGCGCGTCACGCGCAACACTTCTTCGATAGTGGTGACGCCGGCGAGAATCCTGGCGCGACCGTCGTCACGAATGCTGGGCGTCAATGTGCGCGCATAACGCTCCAGCTCATGCTCGCCCGCGCCGTCATGGACCATCGTGCGCATGGTGTCGTCCACCAGGACCAACTCGTAGATTCCGGTGCGTCCCTTGAACGCCTGATTGCCGTCCGCGCCCGGGCGGTACAGCGTGGGCGAGGGCGCATCGGCCGGAATGTTGAGCAGGCGCCGCTCGTACTCGCCCGCCGTGTAGGCTTCTTTCGTGTCTGGATTTAGGACGCGAACCAGCCGCTGGGCAAGCACGCCGATCAGACTGGAGGACAGCAGGAAGGGCTCCACGCCCATGTCCCGCAGACGCGTCACTGCGCCGACGGCCGTATTCGTGTGCAGGGTGGAGAGCACCAGATGGCCGGTGAGCGACGCCTGGACCGCGATATGTGCGGTCTCGAGGTCGCGGATTTCACCCACCATCACGACGTCTGGGTCCTGGCGCAGGATGGCGCGCAGCCCGCGGGCGAAGGTCATCTCCACCTTGGTGTTGACCTGCGTCTGTCCGATGCCGTCGATGTAGTACTCGATCGGATCCTCGACGGTCAGGATGTTGCGCGTGTTGTCGTTGATGCGCTCCAGCGCCGAGTACAGCGTGGTCGTCTTGCCCGAACCCGTGGGGCCGGTCACCAGGATGATGCCGTGCGGCTTGTGGATCAGCTCATCCACCAGCTTCTGAGTGCGGGGATCCATGCCGAGCGCGTTGAGCTCGAGCCGGCCGGCCTGCTTGTCGAGCAGTCGCAGGACTACGCGCTCGCCGTGTCCCGCCGGGATGGTGGAGACGCGCACGTCGACGGCGCGGCCCGCCACGCGCAGCGAAATGCGGCCGTCCTGCGGGAGACGCTTCTCGGCGATGTCCAGTTTCGACATGACCTTGATGCGCGAGACGACCAGCGGCGCGACGGCGCGCCGCGACTGCAGCACTTCCCGCAACACGCCGTCCACGCGGAAGCGAACCACGAGACGGTTCTCGAATGGCTCGATGTGGATGTCCGATGCATTGTCCTTGACCGCCTGCGTGAGGATCGCGTTGATCAGCTTGATGATCGGCGCCTGGTCATCGCTTTCGAGCAGGTCGGAGGGCTCGGGCAGGTCCTGCGCCAGGTGCGCAAGGTCGGTGTCGTCCTCCATGCCGCCGACCATCTGCATCGCCGCGTTCGCGCCGCCTTCATACTGCTGGCGCAGCATTCGATCGAAAACATCGTTGTCGACGCGCCGCAACTGCAGCTGGCGGCCAAGCACGCGGCGCACTTCGGCGATGCTCGCAGGCTGTGCGCCAGGGCGATAGACCGCTTCGGCGCAGTCGTCCTTGACGCTCTCGATAAGCACGCCGTGGCGCTTGCAGAACGCGAACGACAGGACGGGCGCGGCGGCTCTCACCGGCCCGACCGGAACGACGGTGGTTTCGGGTTGTGCGCTCATATGCGGCTCGTGGGGTTCACGCGTGCGGGCGCCCAGGCGCGCTGCGACTATTGTCGCTCGGGCTGCGGAGGCGGCGTTGCACGCTCGCGCTCCTGCTCCTGCTGTGGCCGGGGTTGCGCCTCAGGCTCGAGCGGCGCGGTCTGCGCCGGCTCGCCGCGCTGCGCCCCGGGCGCCGGCGGCTCGGAGCCGGCGGTCGGATCGGCGTACTTCGACAGCTCCTCGACCGGCGGCAGCACCGGCTGACGCTCGCCGGGCAGCAGCGTGACGCGCCCGCGATTGCGCTGCAGCTGCTGATCGCGCAGCACGTTGTACTTGGCGTTCGTCTCGATCGCCGCCTTCACGCCGTCGCGCAGGATGGTAGGGCGGATGAACACCATCAGATTGACCTTTTCCTTCGCCCCGCTGCGCGTCTTGAACAGCTCGCCGATCAGCGGAATGGAGCCGAGCACCGGGACCCGGTTCTCGCTTTCGCGTGCGGTGTCTCTGATCAGGCCGCCGAGCACGATGACGCCGCCGTCCTCGACCAGCACCGTGGTCGAGATCGTACGCTTGTTGGTGATGAGATCGACCGCGCCCTGCACGCCTTGGGCGAGGTCCGAATTCTCCTGCTCGATCTTGAGCTGCACCGTGGAGCCTTCGTTGATCTGCGGCGTGATCTTGAGGATGGTGCCGACTTCCTCGCGCTGGATCGTCTGAAACGGATTGGTCACGCCCTGGTTCGCGCCGGTGGCGGTGAACTGGCCGGTGATGAACGGCACTTCCTGCGCCACTTTGATCTCCGCCTCCTGGTTGTCGAGCGTGGTGATCGACGGGGTTTGCAGTACGTTGGTTGCAGAGTCGCCGCGCAGCGCGCGCAGGATCACCGCGAAGTTCACACCGGTGTCGCGAAAACGCCCGGCGCCCAGCGTCAGGCCGGTCGGCAGCCCGGTGCTCGCCAGCGTCTGGGGATTGTCGATCGCCGCCACGATGCTGCCGATGCTGGCGTTGCCCACCGCCTGATTGAACGTGCCGATCGGCACGAAGCTGTCGTCGTCTCCGCTGCCGTCGACCGCCCAGTTCACGCCGAGCTCCGCCGCCTTGTTGGTGCTGACCTCGACGATGATCGCCTCGATGAGCACCTGCGCGCGGCGGATATCGAGCTTGTCGACGACCGAACGGATCTGGCGCATGATTTTCGGCGGCGCCGTAACGATCAGCGCGTTGGTCTGTTTGTCCGCCCAGATCGTGGCGCTGCGCTCGGCCGCCGCGGCCGGCGCCGCCTGCGCAGGGGGGGCGCCCTGCGCAGCCTGTGTGATTCCCGTGATCTGCTCCTTGAGTTTGCCGGCGATCTCCTCGGCGTCCGCATAGTTGAGATACCAGACCTGCGTATCGCCGCCCGACTCGAGCGGCGTATCGAGGTGCGTCACCAGAGCGCGCAGGCGCAGTCGCTGCGATTTGTCGCCCGAGATCAGCACGCTGTTCGTGCGGTCGTCGGCGACCAGCTTCACGGCCGCCGCCGCAGGCGCTTCGCCCTGTGCGCCCGGCCCGGCGTACAGCGAGTTGACTACGCGCACGATCTCACTCGCGCTCGCGTTCTCCAGGCGCACGATGTCGATCTCCTCGTCGCCGCCGCGATCGATGCGCTGGATGATGCGCATCATGCGGTTCACGTTCGCGGCGCGGTCGGAGATGATCAGCATGTTCGATGCTGGATAGGCCACCAGATGTCCGTACTGCGGCACGAGGGGTCGCAATACCGGCACGAGTTGCGCCGCACTCACATTGCGCACCTCGATCACCTGAGTGACGAATTCGTCCGACGCCGGGCTCACCGAGGCCGGGAGGTCGGTGGAGGGCATCTGACGCGCATTGGCGTCCGGAATGATCTTCACCACGTCGCCGCTCGGCACGGCCACGAAGCCGTGCACCTGCAGGATGGACAGGAACGCCTCGTAGAAAGCCTCCGGCGACATCGGCGTGTTCGACAGGATCGTCACCTGCGCGCGTACGCGCGGGTCGACGATGAACGTCTTGCCGGTGATCGCTCCCACCGCCTCGATGATCTCGGTGAGCGGCGCGTCGCGGAACGCCGGGGTGATGGTCGTCTGCGAAGGCTGCTGCTGTTGGGCCTGGGCGGCGCCCAGGCTCGCAAGCGCGGCCAGCGTGAGCGCAAACAGACGAAGTCGCCAGCGGCTCACCGGTGCGGCGTCCGGTCGGCTGTTATTGTGGATATTGGCCATGGACGGTCCTCGAGCCTGCTTGAGCGGCGCTTCGAAGGCGGTGGCTGCACGTCGGGCGCGCCTCATGTCATGAGAATCAGTCGCAGTGATCATTCGGCCGGCTGCGCCGCGTCGGGCGCCTGCCCGGATTCCGGCTGCGCCTCCGGAGTCGTCGATTCCACTTCGGGAAGCGCGATCTGGGCGGTGTTCAGCGTCAGCTCCTGCGTCTGTCCGTTGCGCTCGATGGTGAGATTCACCTGGTTCGAAGTCTCGATGGTATTGAAGATTTCCATGGCGCGCTGCGGGTCATCGAGCGGCGTGCCGTTGATCGTAAGCACCAGATCGCCCGGCTGCAGCCCGAGCTGCGCGAACATCTTGCGGTCCTGCCCGGGATATACCCGGAATCCGCGCTGCACGCCGTTGGCGAAGACCGGCTGGGGCCGCACTACGCGAGCTAGCGCCGTCGGGTTGGTCTGCGCCATGCGCCGCAGGTCTTGCGCGAAACGGGTCGGCTGCGGCGCGGCCGCAGGTCGGCTCACCGCCAGCGCGGCGCTGCTCTGCTTGGGCAGCGGCAGCGTTTCCAGCCTTCCGCCGCGATCGAGGATCACGCGGTCTGCGTACACGGCGTGCAGCCGCGTTCCTGAGCGGATCGTCCGGCCCACCGTGTAAACCTTGGCCGACTGCGCTGATTCTCCGATGATCGCCAAGCCCTTAGCCGGATCCTCGGCGGCGAAGACGGCCGAGAGCACCAGATTCATCTGCGTCTGCGGAGCGTCGGTCGCGACCTGCTCGGCAGGCGCCTCGGCCACCCCGAACAGGCGCGCGTTGACGATGTCCTGCACGTCCAGGCCGCGCGGCTGCGGCGCCTCGACGGGGGTGTACGCGAGCGGACCGGACGCGGCGCCGTCCGCCGGGCGATCCAGCAGCAGCCAGGTCAGCTGGACCAGCTGCCAGGCGATCGCCACGACCAGCACGGCGCTCAGGAGCTGGGGGAGCACGCGCGAGGCGCGGTCGAGCCACTGCTGTGCAGAGAGGTTCTGCAGCTCACGCAGGCCGACGGGACGGAATATTGAGGAGATGCGCAGCAAAGCGATACTGAAAAAATGGTGAACGTTCTCGGCGCTCCAGTCGTTTGGGCCAATGCGTCGTTTGTTGGGTCCGAAGCGATTCCGCGTCCGCTCGAGCCCGGCGGTCGGCGCGCCCGGACCTCGCCGGCCGGTCGCTCGCCGCGCATCATAGGGACGCCTGTTACGGGACGCCCGTTATTCTGTCACAACAGATTGTTCCGATTGGCTAAAGTTCTGTCGCAGATCGACGAAGTACGCCCTGCGGCCAAGCCTGCAATCGGCGGGCGCGAGCGCCTGTACGGGGAATTCCTGCCGCCGCCGGGGCGCTCCGCCGTCGCCTTGTATTGTCCGGTCTTCCCCCCTATAAAGAGTCTCAATCATTGGTGCGTCGATGGCGGAAGAGAGCCCACGGCATGAACGCGAGCTGGTCGCAGAGGAGGCAGAGCCCAAGCTCAAGCGACCGCCGCTCTACCAGGTCGTCTTGCTGAACGACGACTACACGCCCATGGAGTTCGTGGTGGACGTCCTGGAGCGCATCTTCGGTATGGATCGAACCACCGCGACGCGCGTTATGCTGGAGGTTCACACCAGGGGCAAGGGTGTGTGCGGCGTCTACACGTTCGAGATCGCCGAGACCAAGGTCGCGCAGGTCACGACGTACGCCCGCCAGCACCAGCATCCTCTGCTGTGCACCATGGAGGAGACTTGAGCCCGGCGGTTCGCGTCCGCGGTTTGCGCCTCCGGCCTTGCGACCTCTAGTTTCGAGAGACTTCAGTGTTAAGCAGCGAACTCGAAATCTGCCTCAACGAAGCGTTTCAGTCGGCCCGCGAGGCGCGTCATGAGTTCATGACCGTGGAGCACTTGCTGCTCGCGATCGTGGACACGCCCAAGGTGCGTGAAATCCTGCGCGCCTGCGGGGCCGATGTCGTGCGCCTGCGCAAGGATTTGAAGGATTTCATCGACCAGACGACGCCCCGGTTGAAGGATGACGACGACCGCGAGGTGCAGCCGACGCTCGGCTTCCAGCGCGTGCTGCAGCGCGCTGTTTTCCACGTGCAGTCGAGCGGCAAGAAGGAAGTCACTGCGGCCAATGTGCTGGTGGCGATCTTCAGTGAGAAGCACTCGCACGCGGCCTATCTGCTGTCCATGCAGGATGTGGCGCGGCTCGATGTGGTGAATTACATCTCCCACGGTCTGTCCAAGATCGGCGATGACCGGTCCGACAAGGACGAAGCGACGCCCGGGACGGAGGCCGAGCGCGGCGAGCCCGACGGCGGTTCGGCGCTCGAGAAGTTCACCACCAACCTCAACAAGCTCGCCTTGGAAGGGCGCATCGATCCGCTGATCGGCCGGCGCGTGGAGATCGAGCGCACCGTCGAGATCCTGTGCCGCCGGCGTAAGAACAATCCGCTGTACGTGGGCGAAGCCGGGGTAGGCAAGACGGCCTTGGTGGAAGGCCTCGCGCGCATGATCGTTGAGGACAAGGTTCCGGAGGTGTTGAGCGACTGCACGGTGTACTCGCTCGACATGGGGGCGCTGATCGCCGGAACGAAGTACCGCGGCGATTTCGAGAAGCGCCTGAAGAGCGTGCTGAGCGAGCTCAAGAAGAACCCGGGCTCCATCCTGTTCATCGACGAGATTCACACCGTGATCGGCGCCGGTGCGGCTTCGGGCGGGGTGATGGACGCTTCCAACCTGATCAAGCCGGCGCTGGCGAACGGCGAGCTGCGCTGCATCGGTTCGACGACCTACACCGAGTACCGCGGCATCTTCGAGAAGGATCACGCGCTCGCACGGCGTTTTCAGAAGGTGGACATCGTCGAGCCCTCGGTTCCCGAGACAGTCGAGATCCTCAGGGGCCTGCGTTCACGCTTCGAGGAGCATCACGGCGTCACTTACGCCGATGAGGCGCTGAGCGCGGCGGCCGAGCTGGCGGCCCGTCATATCAATGATCGGCAACTGCCCGACAAGGCGATCGATGTGATCGACGAAGCGGGCGCGCGTCTCAGGCTGAAGCCGGAGAAAGAGCGCGAGACGACGGTCACAACCCAGATGATCGAGGACGTGGTGGCTCGCATCGCGAGGATTCCGCCGAAGAACGTTTCGACCTCGGACAAGGATGTGCTGCGCAATCTGGAGCGCAACCTGAAGCTGGTGATCTACGGCCAGGATGCAGCCATCGAGTCGCTGGCGTCCGCCATCAAGATGTCGCGCTCTGGCCTCGGCGATCAGCAGAAGCCGGTGGGCTCGTTCCTGTTCGCGGGACCGACTGGCGTCGGCAAGACCGAAGTCACTCGCCAACTCGCGATCGCACTGGGCGTCGAGCTGATTCGCTTCGACATGTCCGAATACATGGAGCGGCACACTGTGTCGCGGCTGATCGGCGCGCCGCCCGGCTACGTCGGCTTCGACCAGGGTGGATTGCTCACCGAGGCGATCAACAAGCACCCGCACTCGGTGCTGTTGCTCGATGAGGTGGAGAAAGCCCACCCCGATGTGTTCAATCTGCTGTTGCAGGTCATGGATCACGGCGCGTTGACCGACAACAATGGGCGCAAGGCGGACTTCCGTCACGTGGTCATCGTGATGACGACCAACGCCGGCGCATTCGAGATGAGCCGTCCGTCGATCGGGTTCACGCAGCAGGACCACTCGAGCGACGCCATGGAAGCGATCAAGCGTCTGTTCTCTCCGGAGTTCCGCAATCGACTGGACGGCATCATCCAATTCAACAGCCTGGACCAGCGCACCATTCAGCGCGTGGTCGACAAGCTGCTGGTGGAAGTCGAGGCGCAGCTCGAGCAGAAGGGCGTCCAGTTGCACGTGGACGACGTGGCGCGCGAATGGCTGGCGCGCAAGGGCTACGATCCCAAGATGGGCGCCCGTCCCATGGCGCGCGTCATCCAGGAGTCGATCAAGCGGCCCCTGGCGGAGGAGCTGCTGTTCGGGCAGCTTACGGGCGGAGGCCACGCCTTCGTGACGGTCGGCCCGGATGACAATCTGCGGGTGGAGGCGAGGGCGGACAGTGAACAGCCGCTGCTCGAGGGCAGCTGATCCGGGCGTCGCACGCGGTGAGCCAGAAGAAAAAGGCCGGCGAAAGCCGGCCTTTTCGTATCTCGCATGTTCTGCGCCCGCGGCCGCAGCTCAACGTCCGCGGTAGACGATGCGCCCCTTGGTCAAATCGTAAGGCGTCAGCTCGACGGTGACCTGGTCGCCGGTGAGGATGCGGATGTAGTTCTTGCGCATCTTGCCGGAGATGTGCGCAATTACCGTGTGCCCGTTCGTGAGCTGAACCTTAAAGGTCGTGTTGGGGAGCGTGTCAATGACACGTCCTTCCATCTGAATGGCGTCCTCTTTCGACATGCACTCTCTTTCATCTGATGGTCCGCTGGGTGGGCCGCTCGTAAAGGTCGATCCGAAGACGAATCTGCTTGGAATTCCCAGCCTACCCGCAAAGCGCGCGAATTGTGCATAAAGGTCCGCGTCAATGCAATGAAAGCTGGCTGTCGGGCTGCCTGCGCCTGAACCGGAGGGGGCGGCCAGAGAGGGCGCCAGGCGCGCTGCGGCCGGCCGCTAGCCGCTCTCCGGCGTCGTGGCGCCGAACCAACGAGGCGCCTCGCCCGGCTCTCCCAGACGCTGCGACAGGAGCTGCACGAACTGCGCGCGCGGCATGAGCTCGGCCCCGAGGCTGAGCAAGTGCGGGGTCGCCATTTGGCAGTCGATCATGTCCAAGCCATGAGCCAGCAGTTCGGCGCACAGGCGATGCAGGGCCACCTTGGAGGCATCTCGCTCGATGCTGAACATCGATTCGCCGAAGAACACCCCGCCGAGCGCCACCCCGTACAGACCACCCACGAGCCGATCGCCCAGCCAAGTCTCCACACAATGCGCGTAGCCCAGCCTATGCAGGCGCAGATATGCGGCGCGCATCTCCGGGGAAAGCCAGGTGCCGCCGGGGCGCAGCGCAGCGCTGCCGCAGGCGCGAATGACCTCGCGGAAAGCCGTGTCGATGCGCGTCTCGAAGCCGCGATTGCGAATGGACTTGCCCAGGCTGCGCGAGACTTTCAGGCGCGCAGGAAAGAGCACGGCGCGAGGGTCGGGGCTCCACCAGAGGATCGGCTGGCCGCGCGAGTACCAAGGAAAGATGCCGCGCCGATAGGCGGCCAGCAGCCGCTGTGCAGACAAGTCGCCGCCGGCCGCCAGCAGTCCGTCCGGCTCGCGCAGCGCGCGATCCACGGGCGGAAAGGCGTCCGGCGAGTCCCGTTCGGACAGCCAGACGATGGAGCCTCTCATGGAATCACCTACGGCCGTCATCTGTGCCTCTGGTCCTGCGCGTCGTTGCGTCGAAACGGAAGATGAGCCTGCACCTCGCGCATGTACGAGTCCACTCCCGTGCGTTCCTCGCGCAGATAAGCGTCGACCGCGTGAGCGAAGCGCGGATCGGCGATGAAGTGCGCCGACCACGTTGCGGTGGGCTCGAAACCGCGCGGCACCTTGTGCTCGCCCTGTGTACCCGGCTCGAAGCGTTGCAGGCCATGGCGGATGCAGTAGTCCACGCCCTGGTGATAGCAGGTTTCGAAATGCAGACTGTGGAAGTCCGCGGCCGCGCCCCAGTAGCGCCCGTAAAGTGTGTCCGTGCTGCGGAAAAAGATGGCGGCGGCGATCGGCCGGCGCCGGTGATGGGCCGTTTTCACCATGACGGACTCTGGCATGGCCGCGGCTACCGATTTGAAGAATTCGACGTTTAAATAATGCTCGTGCCCGTGCGCTGCAAACGTCGCTGCGGAAAAGCCGAATACGACGTCCCAGAGCGTTGCGTCCATCTCTGCGCCCACCCAGGTTCGGAACTGCACTCCCGCCTCGGCGATGCGCCGTCGCTCACGTAAGGCCTTCTTACGCTTTTCCGAACGGAATGTCGCGAGGAATTCGTCGAACTCGGCGTAACCGCGATTGCGCCAATGGAACTGGCAATCCTTGCGCTGCAGAAAATGCGATGAGCTTAGAGCGCTCCGGTCGGCGTCTTCTACGAACAGCACGTGCGCCGAGGAGACCCCTTCGCTGCGCGCGAACTCGAGCAGGGCCTGGGCGAGCCGCTTGCGGACGACTTCGGAGCCCCCCGCCAGCAGGCGTGGGCCGCTGGCCGGCGTGTACGGCGCCATGCTGACCAGCTTGGGGTAATAGCGCAGCCCCGCCTGGGCCCAGGCGCGCGCCCAGCTCCAGTCGAACACGAACTCGCCCCACGAATGCGCCTTGCGGTACAAGGGAATCGCGCCGATCAGGGTTCCCGCATCATCCTCGAGCAGCAGATGGCGCGGCTCCCAGCCCGTCGCGGCGCCCACGCAGCCGGTGCGCTCCAGCGCGAGCAGGAACTCGTGCCGGACGAACGGATGAGCATCGGGGTCGAGAGCGTTCCAGCGATCGGCTGGCGCGCTTTCGATCGAGGAGGCGATCCGCACCGGCATGACCGGGGCCCGATCGGCGGTTCAGCGCTGCTCGGCGGCGTCGATCAGATCGAGGTGCTTGTCCGCATCGAGCGCCGCCATGCAGCCTGTGCCGGCCGAAGTGATGGCCTGGCGATACACGTGGTCTGCGACATCGCCAGCGGCGAAGACGCCCGGTACGCTGGTTTGCGTGGCGTTGCCGTTGGATCCTGAGTTGACGATCAGATAGCCGCCTTTCATCTCGAGTTGCCCCTCGAAGAGCTGAGTGTTGGGCGCGTGGCCCACGGCGATGAACACGCCCGAGACTGCTATGTCTTCCTTGGGACCTCCAGCCACCGGCGCGATGCGCAGTCCGGTCACGCCGCTGTCATCGCCGAGCACCTCATCGACAATGTGATTCCAGATGATGCGCACCTTGCCCTCGCGCTCGCGCTCGAACAGCTTGGTCTGCAGAATCTTCTCCGCCCGCAGCGTGTCGCGACGATGGACCAGCGTCACGTGCGAGGCGATGTTGGCGAGATATAACGCTTCCTCGACGGCGGTGTTGCCGCCGCCGACCACCGCCACCTTCTGATTCTTGAAAAAGAAGCCATCGCAGGTGGCGCAGGCCGAGACGCCCTGGCCGCGGAAGCGCTGCTCGGAGGGCAGGCCCAGATACTTGGCCGTCGCTCCGGTGGCGATGATCAGCGCATCGCAGGTGTAGGCGCCCCGATCGCCCTCCAGCCTGAAGGGACGTTGCGACAGGTCCACGGCGTTGATGTGATCGTTGATGATCTCGGTGTTGAAGCGCTCCGCGTGTTTGCGCATGCGCTCCATCAGGCCGGGGCCGGTCAAACCGTGCGGGTCGCCCGGCCAGTTGTCGACCTCTACGGTGGTCATGAGCTGTCCGCCTTCCTCCATGCCGGTGATCAGCACGGGGTTGCGGTTGGCGCGCGCCGCGTAGATGGCGGCCGCGTAGCCCGCGGGTCCGGAGCCGAGGATCAGGAGCCGCGAGTGCCGGGGAGTGCTCATGTATGATTCACCTCACGAAGAAATCGACAGGGAACAGGGCGCATCGCCGGGCCGGCGCTTCATTCCGCCCGATCGTCGAGCTTGCGAGCATCGCCGGCAAGTCGACAACGGACGCATCTCGCGCCGGCCGAAGCTGCGCGATGGTAAGTAAAGCGTCATGTTGCGGCCAATTAGATTGCTTCAATACGGTCGGCAGGCGCGGCGTCGGAAGCAGTGAATTTCCCGATGCGCCGACGGGCCTGGCGACCCGCGGGCGTAGGCGCTTGAATGCCAGCAGAAAATCTTTTCGAATACATACTGTTGCGAACTATATTTGAGGTGATTTGACTTGGCGAGCACAGCCCCAGCGCGCGGCGGCGGCAAGCAACTCGGATCGACTGTGATCCGCTCGTTGCGCGAAGGCGCTTTGTGGGTGTTCGGCGCGCTCGCGCTGATCCTGTTCGCCGCGCTGGCGGCGTACGACCGCAATGACCCCTCATTCGCCACTACCGGTGAGCCGGGTCCCATCGCGAACGTCGTCGGGCCGCTCGGTGCGCATGTGGCCGGGCTTCTGATCCTGCTGTTCGGTGCGCCGGCGTTTCTGTTTCCAATCATGATTGGTTTCGCCGGCTGGCTGCTCTACCAGGACCGCAGCCGCAGCGAGGCGCCGTCGCGAGCGACGCTCGCGTTCCGCGGCATTGGCTTTCTGCTCACGTTGCTTACGAGCTGCGCACTGGCGAGCCTGCATTTCGTTATCGAGAGCTATCCGCAGACGGCCGGCGGCGTGTTCGGCTCGCTCGTGGCGCAGGGGCTCGAGACGGGTCTGAGCTTCCTCGGGGCCACGTTGCTGCTGCTTGCGCTGTGGCTCGCCGGGGTGTCGCTGTTCCTCGGCGTGTCCTGGATCGAAGTGATGGACCGTACTGGGCGGGCCACGTTGCAGGCCGGGGAGTGGCTGGCGCGGAGAATCGCGAGCGCTCGCGAGATCAAAGCCGGCCGCGAGGTCAAGGAGGCGCGCAGCGAGGTGATCCGCGAGGTGAAACGTCGCGTCGCGAGCCGTCCGCCGCCGAAGATCGAGCCGGTCGTGCCCAAAATGGAGAAGAGCGAGCGCGCCGAGAAGGAGCGGCAGGCGGCGTTGTTCGAGGCGCCCGCATCCAAAGAGCTGCCGGCTCTGTCGCTGCTGGACGACCCGCCCCCGCGGCAGGCTGGCTATTCCGCCGATGCGCTCGAGGCGATGTCGCGGCTCGTGGAGCTGAAGCTGCGCGACTTCGGCGTCGAGGCCGAAGTGGTCGAAGTGCATCCGGGGCCGGTGATCACGCGTTTCGAGCTGCGCCCGGCGCCTGGCGTGAAGGTCAGCCAGATCAGCAATCTCGCCAAAGACCTGGCGCGTGCGCTATCGGCCATCAGCGTGCGCATCGTGGAGGTGATTCCGGGCAAGTCCACCGTGGGGCTCGAGATCCCGAACGAGAAGCGCGAGCTGGTCACGCTCGGCGAGATCATCAAGTCCAAGACTTACGACGAGATGAATTCGCCGCTCGCGCTGGTGCTCGGCAAGGACATCAGCGGCGCGCCCGTAGTGGCGGATCTGGCGCGCATGCCGCATCTGCTGGTCGGCGGCACCACCGGCTCGGGCAAATCCACGGCAGTGAACGCGATGGTGCTGTCGCTGCTCTACAAAGCCACCGCGGATCAGGTTCGCCTGATCATGATCGACCCCAAGATGCTGGAGCTGTCCGTCTACGAGGGCATCCCGCATCTGCTCGCGCCGGTGGTCACCGACATGAAGGAGGCGGCCAACGCGTTGCGCTGGTGCGTGGCGGAAATGGAGCGGCGCTACCAGCTCATGGCTGCGCTCGGGGTGCGCAATCTGGCGGGCTTCAACCGCAAGCTGCGCGAGGCGAAGGACGCCGGCCAGCCGATCCGCGATCCGCTGCTCGCCAAAATGCTGGGGCCCGACGGCGATCCGAATGAGGCGCCGTTCCTCGATCCGCTGCCGTTCATAGTGGTGATCGTCGATGAGCTGGCCGACATGATGATGATCGTCGGCAAGAAGGTCGAAGAGCTGATCGCCCGGCTCGCGCAGAAGGCGCGCGCCTCGGGTATTCATCTGATTCTCGCCACACAGCGCCCGTCGGTGGACGTCATCACTGGTCTGATCAAGGCCAACATTCCCACGCGCATCGCCTTTCAGGTGTCGGCGAAAGTGGATTCGCGCACCATTCTCGACCAGATGGGCGCCGAGCAGCTTCTCGGACACGGCGACATGCTGTTCCTGCAGCCCGGCACTTCCGTGCCGATCCGCGTGCATGGCGCCTTCGTCTCCGACCAGGAAGTCCATCGCGTGGTCGGTGGACTCAGAGTGAGTGAGCCTGACTATGTGCCGGAGATCCTCGAGGGTCCCAGTCAGCCGATTCCCGGATTGCCTGGCGAGGGTCAGGACGGGCAGGGCGGCGAGGGCGCCGACGGCGAAATGGATCCTCTGTACGATCAGGCCGTGCGCGTCGTTCTCGAGAGCCGCAAGGCCTCGATCTCCGGCGTGCAGCGCCGTCTGAAGATCGGCTATAACCGCGCCGCCCGCATGATCGAGACCATGGAGGCCGCCGGCGTGGTCGGTCCGCTGCAGTCGAACGGTTCGCGCGAAGTGCTGGCGCCGCCGCCGCCCGAAGAAGGTTGATTCCATGAAACGACTGCTCACCGCCCTGGCCGCCGGGTTGGCGCTGGCGTTCGGCGCGTTCAGCATCCAGGCCGCACCGGATTCGCCGGAAGCACAAGTCGGGCGCCAACGCGTCGAGAAATTCTTGCACGGCCTGCAAGGCCTGCAGGCGCAATTCGAGCAGGTGCTCACCGATCGCAGCGGACAGGTGATCGAGCGCTCGCACGGCGTGCTCGCGATCCGCCGACCCGACCGGTTCCGTTGGGATTATCGTCAGCCCTACGAGCAGGTGATCGTGGCGGACGGTGAGCGCGTCTGGCTGTACGACAGCGATCTTGCGCAGGTCACCGTGCGCAAGCTGGATGAGACGCTGTCGGCGACCCCGGCCATGCTGCTGAGCGGCGAGGGCGCGCTGGAGGAGAATTTCAGCGTCGTCGACAGCGCTCGGGACGGTGGACTTGAGTGGGTGCGGCTGGAGCCGCGCCGCGACGATACGGATTTCAAATGGGTGCGTCTCGGTTTCGATGGTGGGGCGCTCGCCTACATGGAGCTGGCCGACAAGCTCGGTCAGACCACCCGCCTGGAGTTCTCGAATCTGGAACGCAATCCGCCGCTTGATCCGGCGCGTTTCACTTTCACGCCGCCGCCCGGCGTCGACGTCATCGGCGATGCGTCCAGCGCCCGCTCCCGGCCATAGCCCGATGGCTCTGCCGCTCAGACACGCGCGCGGGTGGCTGGCGATCGGCTGGGCGCTGATCGCGCTTGCCGTCCTGCTGAGCCTGGTTCCCGGGCAAAACCTCCCGCCCACCGGATTGAGCGACAAGACGCATCATGCGGCGGCCTATGCGCTGCTCGCGTTGTGGTTCGCGGGGCTGTATCCGCGATCGCGCTATCTGCTTATCGGCCTCGGACTATTCACCATGGGCCTCGCCATCGAATGGGCGCAAGGCGCGATGAACCTCGGACGTCAGGGCGATTATCGTGACGTCATTGCGAACTGCGTCGGTGTAGTGAGCGGCCTGGCGGCCGCGTTCACGCCGCTCGGCGGTTGGGCGCAGCGACTGGAATCGTGGATGCGGCGGACGTGAACGCGCCTGACACATCGGCCCCCGCGCGGCCTCTGGCCGATCGCATGCGGCCGGGCTCGGTCGACGAGTACGTCGGCCAGTCGCACCTGTTCGCTGAGGGCAAGCCGCTGCGACGCATGCTCGAAGGCGGCCGCCTGCATTCGATGATTCTGTGGGGGCCGCCGGGCACGGGCAAGACGACGCTTGCGCGGCTGGTCGCGCAGACGTGCAACGCCGAATTCATGGCGCTGTCCGCCGTAATGGCCGGGGTGAAGGACATCCGCGCGGCGGCTGAGCGCGCGCAGCAGGTGCGTGCGCAGTCGGGACGCCCCACGGTGCTGTTCCTGGACGAGGTGCATCGCTTCAACAAGGCGCAGCAGGATGCGTTCCTGCCGTGGGTTGAAGACGGCACGCTCGTGTTCATTGGAGCGACCACGGAGAATCCTTCCTTTGAGCTGAACAACGCGTTGTTGTCGCGGGCTCGTGTGTACGTGCTTCGTTCGCTGACCGAGACCGACCTGCGGCAGGTGCTGGATCGCGCGCTGGAAAGTGAGCGCGCCCACGGCGTCGTCGTGGACGCAGAAGATGCCGCACTGCAGCTCATCGCCCGCGCCGCGGACGGCGATGCTCGGCGCGCGCTGAACATGCTGGAGCTCGCCATCGATCTTGCCGCCGCGGGCGAGCCGCCGATCATCACGGAGGCGATCGCTGCAGAGGTGTCGAGCGGCGGCCTGAGGCGCTTCGACAAGCAGGGCGAGGCCTTCTACGACCAGATCTCTGCGCTTCATAAATCTGTGCGGGGCAGCGACCCGGACGCCGCGCTGTATTGGTTGTGTCGCATGCTGGACGGCGGCTGCGATCCGCGCTACATCGCGCGGCGCGTGCTGCGCATGGCTTCGGAGGACATCGGACTGGCCGACCCGCGCGGCCACACGCTCGCGCTCGAGGCTTGCGAGGTCTATGAGCGCGTCGGCAGCCCGGAGGGCGAGCTCGCGATTGCACAGGCCGTGGTGTTCCTGGCCTGCGCCGCGAAGAGCAATGCGCTCTATGTGGCGTTCAATGAGGCGATGCAGGATGCGAGGCGGCTGGGCTCGCTCGAAGTCCCGATGCACCTGCGCAATGCGCCCACCCGGCTCATGAAGGAGCTCGGATACGGCAAGGGCTACCGCTATGCGCATGATGAGCCCGATGCATACGCCGCCGGCGAGAACTATTTTCCCGAGGGGCTGGCGCCGAAGAACTATTACCGACCCGCTGCGCGCGGACTGGAAATCAAGATCGCGGAAGCGCTGGCCAGAAGGAAGCGGACGGCGGATAGCGGATAGTCAGAAGCGGATCGCCGGAAAACGCAGGCGGGCGGCGCCCGATGCGAACGGTGAGCGCTATCCGCAACGCTCTCCGCTCTCTTAAACTACCGGCCATCCGCTATTCGCCATTCACTCCTGCCGCGATGCTCGACCCGAAACTCCTGCGCTCCGATCCCGCCGCCGTGGCTGCGAATCTCGCCCGTCGCGGCTTCACCCTGGACGTCGCCCGGCTGCAGACGCTCGAGGAGTCGCGCAAGAAATGGCAGGTGCGCGCCGACGAACTGCGTAACGAACGCAACGTCCATGCGAAAACTGTCGGTAAAGCCAAAGCTCAGGGTCAGGATATCGCGCCGCTGGTGCAGCAGACCCAGGCGCTCGCTCAGCGGCTCGAGGAAGCGGAGCGAGAGCTTGCGGCGGTGCAGGGCGAGCTCGACCAGCTCGCGCTCGGGTTGCCCAACATGCTTCACGACAGCGTGCCCGATGGACGGGACGGGTCGGCGAACGTGGAGGTGCGTCGTTGGGGCGAGCCGCGGTCCTTCGATTTCAAGCCGCGCGATCACGTGGAGATCGGCGAGAAGCTCGGGCAGCTGGATTTCGCTGCGGCGGGCAAGATCTCCGGTGCGCGCTTTGCTGTGTTGAGCGGGCCGATCGCGCGCCTGCATCGCGCGCTGATCCAGTTCATGCTCGATCTGCACACCGGTGAGCACGGCTACCGCGAGACCTACGTGCCGTATCTCGTGAACGCGCAGTCCATGATCGGAACCGGACAGCTTCCCAAGTTCGAAGCGGATCTGTTCGCAGTGAAAGGCGAGTCGGGGCTGTACCTGATCCCGACCGCTGAGGTGCCGGTCACCAATCTCGCACGCGAATCGATCTTCGAAGCCGACGCGCTGCCGCGACGGCTGACGGCGCACACGCCATGCTTTCGGTCAGAGGCCGGCAGTTACGGCAAGGACACGCGCGGCATGATCCGCCAGCACCAGTTCGAGAAGGTCGAGCTCGTACATCTGGCGCGGCCGCAAGACTCCTATGCCGAGCTCGAACTGCTGACACGCAACGCGGAGGAAGTGCTCAGGCGCCTGAATCTTCCTTACCGGGTGATGGCTCTGTGCGCCGGCGACATTGGCTTCAGCTCCGCGAAAACCTATGACCTCGAAGTCTGGCTGCCTGGCCAGAGCGCCTACCGCGAGATCTCATCCTGCTCCAACTTCGAAGCGTTCCAGGCGAGGCGCATGCAGGCGCGCTGGCGCAACCCCGAAACGGGCAAGCCCGAGCCGCTGCATACCCTGAACGGGTCGGGGCTCGCCGCCGGACGGGCGCTGGTGGCCGTGCTCGAGAACTATCAGCAGGCGGACGGCTCGGTTACGGTTCCCGAGGTGCTGCGTCCATACATGGCTGGTCTCGACGCGATCCGCCCCTGATCACGCCGGCGCCGGCGTTCGTCGTTCGCTCCGCAGGACGCAAAAAAAAAGGCGCTGCATCCGATGCAGCGCCCTTTCTCTTCAGTCGGCCGTCGTTCGCGGTCAATCGTCTCCGGACATCGCTCCGAGCAAATGCAACAGGCTCATGAACAGGTTGTAGATGCTCACGTAGAGCGTCACCGTGGCCAGGATGTAGTTGGTCTCTCCGCCGCGGATGATGTTGCTGGTCTCGTACAGAATGAGGCCGGCCATCGCGATGACGAACACGCCCGACACCACCAGCGACAGCGTGGGCATCTGGAAGAAGTAAGCCACCAGCCCGAGCAGGAAGGCGCCGATGACGCCTACCGTCAGAAATCCGCCCAGGAAGCTGAAGTCCCGCTCGCTCTTGATGGCGTAGGCCGAGAGGCCGACGAAGGTCGCCGCGGTGATCCCGAGCGCCGTGGTCACCACCTGGTGGCCGTTCGGCAGGAACTGGAGATACGCACCGACGATCGGCCCGAGCGTCAGGCCCATGAAGCCGGTGAGAGCGAACGTGAACACGAGTCCCAGTGCGCTGTCGCGCGTCTTGTACACGCCGAACAGCAGACCGAAGTAGCCGATCAGCGTGATCAGCAAGCCGGGATGGGGCAGGTTGAAGACCATGGACAGGCCCGCCGTGAGCGCGCTGAAAGCCAGCGTCGCGCCGAGCAGCAGGTAGGTATTGCGCAAGACCTTGTTGGTCGACAGCGCCGATACGCGCTGGGCGCTGGCGACAGTGCTGGGGTAACGCTGCATTCAACTTCCTCCGGGTGATTCGCATGCTTGCGTTCGACTCGCGCCGCCGGTCTCGGTTCGGCGACGGGGACGTGCGCCGGGCAATTCTATCCTCGCCCGACAGCGCACATACAAGTATGTGCAAGATCGTGAATTGCAACGGGTTGTTGGTCCCGGACGGAAGGAGGACAATGCGCTGGCCGTTCCCGCGCCCGACATTCCCCAGGCTCGACCCGGTCGAGGCCGGCGGTGGGCGTCGGCGCAGCGCTCAATCTCGTAGGACGCTCTCCGGAGCGCGCGCGCGGGTGAGGCGGCCACGTGCAGGCGGCAGTGCCGCACCGCGCGGGCGATGCGAGCGGGAAGAGCAAATGATGCGCTAGCTGGGCGTCCTGTCCCGGTAAAATGGGTGCTGCTGGCGGATTCCTGGCGGGTCCGAAGATGGAGACGCAGCCGAGCGGTTTAAGGCGCCTGTTTTGAAAACCCACGCGAGCGGCGCGCGAAACGGAAAGGCTTATGCGTTGGGTGCGCGATCAGCGTAAGCGCACCGTAAGATCGCAAGCGTGGAAGGGTGGCAGAGCGGTTGAATGCACCGGTCTTGAAAAC
>JAVEVD010000009.1:0-70356 GCA_034005205.1 Steroidobacteraceae bacterium
GTCGTTGGCGCGGTCGCCGGGATCGGCGGATCACTTTCCGGCCCACTTACCCCGGCGGCGGTTCGCTGACGCTAATCAAGCACCTTGATTCCGCAGCGCCCGACGGTCGGCGAATCGGTGCAGGGCTTCATCATCACCGACATCCACGCCCTGGCGCAACGCGCCGAGGCCGCCGGCGGCAAGTTGGCCGGACCGGTCCGCTGCATCGAATCGCACAAGCTGCACTGCCTGTTCGCGCCCGACCCGGAAAGACATGTCAACGAGGCCGTGCAGCTCGACGCCCAATGACCTGCGTGGCCAAACGGACAAAAGCGACCGCTCCGGTCCTGGCCACGACCGAGACCGTCCCGTCGAGGCCGACGCGCGACAAGGTCGTTCTTTGTCCCGTGCATGCGATCGATTTGTCTGCCGGCGTCAATGACAATAAACTGAGCGATAATTAAATACAGCGCCTGTCCGACGAGCACGCATGAAAGCAGCGGTCTACTACGAGAACGGCGGCCCGGAGGTCATGCGCTACGAGGAGGCGCCGGATCCAGACTGTGGTCCTGACGAGATTCTGATCCGCGTTGAAGCGATCAGCGTCGAAGGCGGCGATCTGCTGCATCGGCAGTCCTTCCCGCATGCGAGTTGGCCGCACATCGTGGGCTACTCCGCCGCCGGAAAGATCCTGGAGATCGGCGCCGAGGTCGAAGGCTTCCGTGTCGGCCAGAGTGTCGTGACCTTCGGTGAGTCGGGTTCGCACGCCGCGCTGCGCGCGGTGAAGAAAGTGCACTGCTGGCCGTTGCCGGCCGGCCTGGACGTGCGCATCGCCGCAGGCGTTCCGGCCGCATTCGGCACTGCGCACGAATGTCTGTTCGAAGCCGGGCGGCTGCATGCAGGGCAGAACGTGCTCATCCAAGGCGCGGCCGGCGGCGTCGGCGTCGCCGCCGTACAGCTCGCCAAGCGCGCCGGGGCTTTCGTCATCGGCACGGCCGGGAGCGATGCACGGCTGGAGAAGCTGCGCGAATTCGGCCTCGATGCGGGCGTCAACTACAAGAAGACGCCCGACTTCGCCGCCGAGGTCCGTCGCCTCACGGACGGTGCGGGTGCGCATGTGACGCTCGATATGGCGGGCGGCGGCGCCATGAAGGCTACCGTGACCTCCACGGCGGCCTTCGGTCGGCTGATCATCGTCGGCGTCGCCGCACGTGAGCCTACGCTGATCGACGCCGTCGACATCCTCGTCCAACGGCTGAGCGTAATCGGGCTGGTCTTCGGCGACGTCATCGGCATTCCCCGCACCGATGCGATCATTCGCGAACTCCTGGAGTCTGTAGCGCGCGGGGAGCTCTCGATGCCTATTGATCGCGCCTTCCCCTTGGAGGAGGCGGCCGCCGCTCACGCTTATGCCGAATCGAAGGACCGCGGCTTCGGGCGAGTGCTACTCATCCCCTAGGAGTGTTCTCAATGCCTTACCTGACACGTCCAGACGCGAAAATCTTCTTCGACGACATGGGCGCCGGCGCGCCCATCATCACGCTGCATGGCTTCATCGAGAACGGCAGCTACTGGTCGCGCCCTGGCGTATCGGGTGCGCTCGCCGCTGCAGGCTACCGGGTCATCGACATGGACATGCGCGGCCATGGCCGCAGCGTGCCGGAGGGTGCGCAATCGAGCTACACGGTCGAGTCGGTCGCCGCGGACATCGGTGCGCTGGCCGACCAGCTGAATCTCAAGCGCTTTCACCTGTTGACCCATGCAACGGGCGGCATGGCGGGTCTGCGCTTCGCAATGGATCACAGTGAGCGTTTGCTGTCGCTCATTTCCAGCGACACCGCCTCGGCCGCCATTCCCATGGAAAAGTATTGCGGCCCCGAGTGGGATGATCGACCCGTGCCCGCCGATCCGGAGGTGATTTCGGTGGCCGAATACAACGTGGGGCTGATCGAGTCGCACCGCGACTTTCACGACATGGTGGCGCGCCTGCGGCAGAACATCGACAGCCACCAGCTCTCGCCCTTCTTGAACCGGTTCGATTTCAATCCCGATCCCGAGCGCTGCTGGCGCCAGGTGGAGGAGATTTTCGCAGTCAACAACCCGAGGCTCTGCGCGGAGTTCGCCCGTCAGTTCTACGCCGACCACGATCCGCGCACCGCAGGATTGAAACGAATCCAGTGTCCGAATCTGGTGCTGGTCGGTGAGCACGACTATTTCATGCGCAAGCCCGCCGAGCAGATCGCGCGGTGTGCGCCTGAGGCAGAGCTGATCGTCCTGGAGGGTCTGGGCCACATGATCGCCATCGAAGACCCGGAGCGAGTCACTGCGCTCGTGCTGAAATTCCTGCGTGGCTTGTAGAGAGCAGTCCGGCGCATGAACGAGAGCATCCGCTACGAGAAGGCGCACGGCGTCGCCACTCTCACCAAGACGAACGCCCAGTACCGTCAGGGTATGACCCGCGAGGTGCTGGTCGGCCTGAAACGCGGGCTGGAAGATGCGCGGGACGACGCCGCCATACGGGTGGTGGTGATCACCGCCTCGGGCGACGGCTTTCACGAAGGCGCACGCGTCGTCGATCAGCTGCGCCCCGACATGACCTACACCCCGATGGAGTTCCGGGAAATCGTGCGTTTCGGCCAGGAGCTCACGCGGCAGATCGAGAGGCTGGAGAAGCCCGTCATCGGCGTGGCCAAGGGCGGGGCTCGGGGCGGCGGCTTCGAGATGCTGCACGCCTGCGACTTCGTCATCGCAGCCCTCGAAGCCCGTTTCTCCCAGCCCGAGGTTCTATTCGGATTGATCGCCGGCTGGGGCGGCACCCAGCGGGCGCCGCGGATGGTGGCCTGGCGCCGCGCGAAGGAGCTCCTGCTCTGTGGCGACGAGATCAGCGGCGAGGAAGCCGCCGAGCTCGGCCTGATCACGCGAGCGGCGCCGCTGGATCGTGTGGACGCCGAGGTGCAGGCCCTGATCGCACGGCTGATGAAGGCCTCACCGCTTGCGCAGGGCGCCACCAAGCTCGCGATGAACAAGGCGTGGGAAGCGCACCTCGAAGCCGGTCTCGACTACGAGATGGAAGCTCAGGCGGCGCTGACGGCCTACAGGGAGTTCCCGGCGTACATGCAGGCGCTCGGGGAGGGGCGGGCGGCGGAGTTCGTTCGCCATCAGCGTCTGACCGGTGGGCCGGATTGGAAATGACCTCAATAGATTGATGAGGCCACTCGCTGATCGCGTGGCCATCATCACCGGTGCGAGCCGCGGCGTCGACCCTGCATCCGCGATCAAGTTGCGATCGTCGCCCGCTCCCTCGAGAGCGACGGGACGGTGCGCGAAGCCGTCGGCGTCATGGAGCAGCTGATCGTGCGGCCCCATGAGCCGTCGGGATTCGAGGACTCTTCATGCACGTCGCGGGCTGAGGGCTGGCTCAGACCGCGCTCTGGATGAACGCCGCGACGGCCGCCGGATCGATGACCGGGCGAGGATTGAACATGGTGCTCGGGTCGCTCATGGTCCCGGCGACGATCTGCTCGAAGCTCGCCATGATTTTTTCTTTCGCAACGATCTCCGAAAGGCGCAGCGGCTGACCGATGGTCTTCGCCAGCGCTTCGACTGCATCGGCGGCTGCGTCCGCCGCCGCAAGGTCGCTCATGCCATGTGTGTCGACGCCCATGGCGGTCGCCACCTCGACGAGCTTCGCCGTGGCGTAGTCGCGGTTGAAACGCATGGCCGCCGGCAAGGCGATGCCGCAGGCCGTACCATGATGCACGCCGAACAGCGTACCGATGGTGTGCGCAAAGCAGTGCGCGATGCCGAGGCCCGGACCGAGCGCCATGCCCGCCAACGTGGAGGCCGCCAGCATGTTCTGGCGCGCGGTCAGGTCCTGACCGTTCTCCACCACTTTGGGCAGATTGTCGCGGATCATGCGGATCGCTTGCAGGCCGGCGCCGACGCTGATCGGATTGCCGCTCGGGTTCACTACGCTCTCGAT
Organism: Steroidobacteraceae bacterium; assembly: GCA_034005205.1. Taxonomy (GTDB): domain Bacteria; phylum Pseudomonadota; class Gammaproteobacteria; order Steroidobacterales; family Steroidobacteraceae; genus Steroidobacter. The sequence goes on from JAVEVD010000009.1 coordinate 3,962, forward strand.
GGCGTGCGTCAGCGCGTCCATGCCGGTGCCGACGGTCATGGGCCTGGGCAGGCCGACCACCAGCGTCGGATCGAGTATGGCGACGCGCGGATACAGGGCGACATCGCACACGAAGAACTTGCGATGCAGGCGACTGTTGGTGATGACTCCGGCCATGGTCGCCTCGCTGCCGGTGCCATGCGTCGTCGGGATCGCGATATGCGGAAGCTGCGGGCCCTCGAGGCGCATCAGGTTCATGCCTTGCAGCGCCGTGCAGTTGTTGGTGAGCGCCACCAGTGCGAGCTTCGCGCAATCGATCGAGCTGCCGCCGCCAAGGCTGACGATGCTATCGGCGCCGACGCTGCGGCAGTAGTCGACGGCCGCCTGGGCGCACTCGTACGTCGGATCGGGCACGACGCCGTCGAAGACGCCGACGCAACGATCGCCCGCGGCGCGCACCGCGCGGTCCGCCAGTCCCGCGGCGCGCACGCCCGGGTCGGTGATGATCACCGCACGTCTGGCGCCAAGCATGCGCAGTTCGCTATTGAGGCTGGCCAGCGATTTCGGGCCGCAGACGATCTTGGTCGGCGCCGTATGGATGAAGCTCTGGCCCTTGGGGTAGGAGAGCACCGCGCCGAAGGTGCCGCGGTTGGCGTCGCCTTCGTTCGAGGTGTAGATCGTCTTTACCTGTGTGTAGCTCTTCAGGCCTTCTTCGCCGAACTCGCGGCCGATGCCGCTCGACTTGTAGCCGCCGAAGGGCGCGTAGTCGGAGAGCAGAGCGATGTCGTTGATCGACAGGATGCCGGTGCGGATCCGGTTGGCGATCTGGCGCGCGCGTTTGATGTCGGTGGAATAGATGGAGCCGGCCAGCCCGTACTCGCTGTCGTTGGCGATGGCGACAGCTTCTTCCTCGCTATCGAACGGGATCACGACCAGCACCGGACCGAAGATTTCCTCGCGCGCCACGCGCATGGCGTTGTTCACGCCGGTCAGGATGGTCGGCGCATAGTAGTAGCCGGCGTCGTACTGCGGCCCGGTCAGGCGATGTCCGCCGCAGGCGACCTTCGCGCCCTCGCTCTTGCCGATCTCTACATAGCGCTCGACCGTCTCCAGTTGCTTCTTGCTGGACAGCGGTCCCATTTTCGTCTGGGGCAGCAGCTGATAGCCCACGGACAGTTCGGAGAGGCGCTTGACCAGGCGCTCGATGAACTGGTCATGGATCTTGCGCGACAGCAGCAGGCGCGATCCCGAGATGCAGATCTGGCCGCAGTTCTGGAAATTGCCGGCGATGGCGCCGTCCACCGCCACGTCGAGGTCGGCGTCCTCGAGCACGATGTTGGCCGACTTGCCGCCCAGCTCCAGGGTGACGTGTTTGAGACCCTTGGCGGCGCGCTCCATGGTCTGCTTGCCGACTTCGGCGCTGCCGGTGAGCGAAATCTTGTCGACGCCGGGATGCGCACACAAAGCGTCGCCGACGCTTCCGCCGGGACCGGTAATGACGTTCAGCACGCCCTTGGGAATGCCCGCCTGATTCGCGAACTCGGCGATCATCAGAGCCGAGAGCGGTGTGGACGAAGCAGGTTTGAGCACCAGCGTGTTGCCGGTGACCAGCGCATGCGTGATCTTCCACAGCGCCATCGTGCCGGGCACGTTCCAGGGCGTAATGGCTGCGCACACGCCGATCGGCTCGCGTCTGATGATGTTCTCACCCCAGGCGAAGATCGAGCCGGAGTGCTGGAGCTCCTCTTCCCAGGGGAACTTGTGGGCGGCGTACCAGGCGAGGTTGCGCATGGTGTTGCAGGCGACCCAGACGCCGCCCGCCGCCCAATTCACCTGACCGCCCATGCAGCGGCTGTCGCCCATGGCGAACCTTGCGGAATTCGCTTCGAGCAGATCGGCGAACTGGAACATGATGTCGGCGCGATCGCTCGGCGACATGCCGCTCCATACGCCGGAATCGAACGCCCTGCGCGCAGCCTTGACGGCGACGTCGACGTCGCGGTGGTCGCAACGCGGCACCTGCGCGAAGACTTCGCCGGCGCCCGGGTCGATGACCTGCATGGTCTCGCCGCCGATGGCGTCGACGAACTCACCGTCAATGAACATCCTGTAGCTATCCACCATGGAACCTGGCCCCGCATCTACGTCATTAAGTTTCATGATAAGTTTATACGCATAAGGGCAGCGGGCGCGAGCGGCCGGGGAGAGGGAAGTGGACCGTCTGAAGAACAAGGTTGCGATCGTCACGGGCGCCGGACGCCTCGGCAATATCGGGCTCGCCGTCTGCGAGGCTTTCCTGCGGGAGGGGGCGCGGGCGGTGATCGGCACGGATGTGCGCACCGATCAGGCCGAGGCGATCATCTCTCGGGTCGCGGCGAAGTACGGTCGCGAGCGCTTCCGCCTGGTCTCGCACGACGCGACCGACGAGGCGGCCTGGCGGCGGCTGGTCGATGAGGCGGCCGCGGATTTCGGCGGGCTGGACGTGCTGGTGAACAACGCCGGCATCGCCGTCCACGGTGGGATTCTCGACACCTCGCTCGAGGATCTGCGCAAGGTGATGGCGGTCAATCACGATGCGCTCTTCCTCGGCATCAAGACCTGCGCGCCGCTGCTGGAAGCGGCCGTCGCCCGTCACCCGGGGGGCGGGGCGATCGTCAACAACGCGTCGATGGCCTCCTACATGCCGAATGCCAACAACATCGGCTATCACGTCTCCAAGGCCGCCGCGCGCATGCTGACGCTCTGCGCGGCGAAGGAGCTCGGGCCGAAGAGAATCCGCGTCAATTCCATCCATCCCGGGGTCACGATGACGCCGCTGATCCGGGAAGGCCTCGAGGATTACGTCGCGCACGGTCTCTGGAAGAGCATCGAAGAGGCCGAAGCGTCGCTTGCGGCCATGAGCCCGCTCGGCGCGACGAGCGAGCCCGAGGACACCGCGCACGCCTTCGTCTATCTCGCTTCCGAGGAGGCGCGTTTCGTCACCGGCGCCTGCCTCTTCCACGACGGAGGCATCGGCGGGATCTACTGACCCCGCCGGATCGGGCGTCAGAGAAACTGCTCGACGCCCCTGATCAGTTGCGCAAAGCCGGCGTCGAGCACGTCCTTCTCGGTGAGCGCGGCCACGTGATTGCCGTGCGCAATCATCAGCTGCTGCTCGCTGGGACTCAGACGCTCGAAATGCGCGAACGACATCGATTTCCTGGTGGCCGCGCTGGCCGCCTCGACGTAGATCATCGAAGCGGCGCCTGACATGAACAAGTAGGAAGCGAGCGCGAGCTTCTTGTCGCGCAATCCGATCTCGGAGAGCAGCTTGACGATCGGGGCCACGATGCGAAACCAGCCTGCCGAAATGTGGCCGTCGATGCCGATCACGTTGTGGATGACGGGGTGGCGATCGGCGTGGCGCTTGAGCGCCCAGAGCCAGGCCAGCAGCGTCTCGCGCCAGTCGCCCTTGGGCTTCGGGGGCTTGAAGGCGAGGCAAACCTCGTCGGCGACAGCCTCCAGGAGCTCTTCGCGGCTGGCGAAGTAGTTGTAGATGGCCATCGGGACCGTGCCGAGCTGCTCGGCGACCGTCTTCACCATGAAGTCGTCCACGTAGGTCGTGGTCAGGATCTCCATGGACTTGTCGATGATCGCCTCGCGCGAGATGCGCGCCGGACGGCCACGCTTGCGCTGACCGAGCGGTCGTCGGCGCAGGGTGGGAGGCTTGGCTCGGCCTGACGCAGAATTACCTTTCATGCAGCAAGCATAGCGCATCGCCCGCATCCCGGCATCGAACTCCCTGTCCGACTGTATGCCTCGGTTATGATTATCTGCGCGCTACATTAAATAGGCGGGGCTCTCGGGGTTCCGACAACCGTGTCGTTCTCGACGCGCTCGACGCTGCCTGCTCGAGTAACGATGTTCGCGACACGACGGGGCGGCGATTGCTGACCGACAAGATAATCTGGCGGCCTCGCGCCGCACAGCTATTCTCCGGAGACGCATCCCATGGAACTGCACTTGGTGTTCGAGCTCAGATCCCCTCCGGGGACGACCCCGCATCGCGAGCTCTATCCTGCGATGCTCGACATCAGCGCCTGGGCGGACGAGCTCGGATTCTCGTACGTCAATTTCGGCGAGCACCACGTCTCCGAATCGGGCTACAACCCCTCGCCGCTGATCACCTGTGCTGCGGTGGCGGGGCGAACCCGGCGCATCCGGACGCGCCCGAACGTGCTGCTCGCCCCACTTTACGATCCGCTGAAGCTCGCCGAGGACTGCGCGGTGCTGTCGCTGGCTTCGCAGGGGCGCTTCGACATCGTGCTGGGCGGGGGCTACCGCGCGCTCGAGTGCGCCATGTTCGGCAAGCGCCTCGAGGATCGCTGGGCGGCGATCGGCGCGGCGGCGAAAGTCCTGCGCCAGGCCTGGACGGGAGAGCCCTTCGAGTACCTCGACCGTACGGTCTTCGTGCGGCCGGCGCCGGATCCGCAGCCGAAGATCTTTCTGGGCGGCGGCACGGTAGCCGCGGCCCGGCGCGCTGCGCGCATCGCCGACGGCTTTGCCGTCCCCGGTTCACCGGACTTGTGGGAGCCCTATCGGCAGGAGTGCGTGGCGCTTGGCAAGCCCGATCCCGGCCCGGCGCAGCCTTGGGGCCCGGTGTTTCTCTGGATCGCTGAAGACGTCGAGGCGGCCTGGAAGTTGCTCATGCCCCACGTGTTGAGCCAGATCGAGGAGTACAACCGGTTTACGGTCGAGGCTTATGGCGAGGCGCGAGGTCCCTATCGGGGCAAGGTGAGCGAGGAGTCCGTCCGCGCCAATCCAGCCTACCAGGTCCTGACGCCGGAGCAGGCGATCGCCCTGGGCAAGAACTTGGGAGCTTCAGGCCGGCTGCTGTTCAATCCTCTGATGGGCGGCATCGCGCCCGCCGAGGCGTGGCGGATGCTGAAGACCTTCGAGTCCAAGGTGAAACCCTATCTGCCGAACTGACGGCTCCTGTCCAAACTGGACCAGCATCATGGCCATCAAGACCTCCGGGATCGATCACATCCATTTGAACATTCCCAGCCTCGATCGATTTCTGGACCTGATGACCAGGCTCTTCGAGTTCGAGCCCGGCGCCTCGGCCCTGATCCACTCCATTCGCGCCCGCAACGCCTCGATGCGACTGACCGGAGCCCCCGCAGGTCAGCTCTTCCTGGATGTGTTCGAGCCCGCGAGTCCAGACAGCCCGGTAGCGCAACACATGAAGGAGAGAGGCGCGAGCGTGTCTTACATCTCCTTCCGTGTAGACGACATCGAGGAGGCGGCGGCCCATGCCGCCCGCTGCGGGCTACGGGAGGTTTCCCGAGTGGGATTTCCGGGCCTGATGAAGCAGGTCCAGTTCGACACGATGGACGTGCTCGGTTTCCATCTGGAGCTCGTCGAATACGCACCGGGGCATGAAGCCGCCATCAAGGAAATCCAGCGCCGCCTGGCGGCGGGTGAGCCCGTCGAGGGTCTGACGGCCTCCAGATCGTTCTGAGAAAAGGGGACAGATTTATTTTCCGGTGTGAAGAAACAAATCTGTCCCCTCCCACTGATGCGGCGCAGCGGCGCACGAACATAACGAATCTCGTCGATTCGACTATCGGCGCCGCCAGCGGCCGACGATCATGATCGCGAATACGTTTGGAATGCTATCCAGGCAATGCGCCAGCGGCCGCCCGGAAGCGCGTCATCCTTCGGCCCGTGCAGCCGAGCGAAACGGCGCGAGCAGCCGCGCGGCGTACTCGGTCGGAGGTCCCTTGTAGCTGCTGTGTTTGCTCGTCGAGAGGCCGAAGCTTTGGCGCATGCGGCCGAGCATGGCCGCCATGTGGGTTGCGGCGACGAAACCCTCGATCACGGGAACATCGGCGCCGCTGATGCGCGAGTAGCCATGAATCGGAAAAGCGGCGTAGTTGCCGCACGCCGCGATGATCACCTCGGCGCCGTCTTCTATCATGCCGCGCGCCACTTCCTCGAAGCGCGGGATGACATTCGACCGAAGGTACTGTGGATCGGAGAACCAGCGCGTCGTCTCCTCGTAAAATCCCGGTGAGCGGACCGGTCTGTGGCTGATCGCCCGGTGCTCGAGCCGGTAGGATTCGAGACACCGCTCGACCAGCACGATCGAGGGCGTGTCCATGGTGATCAGGCCGAAGCGGCGACCGAGTGTGCAGGCGACGAGCATGGCGCTCTCGGTGAGGCTGACCACGGGAATGGTCAGTGCGTCGCGGGCCGCCTGCAGCGCTGGATCATTGCCGCAGGCGATCATCGCAACGTCGCAGCCGGCCGCCTCGGCGTCCGCCAGCCCCTCGAGCATGCCCACCACGTTGTAGGCCTCCATCGAGAAGCAGTTCGTACAGTAAGAAGACCGGTCGTTGTATTGCACCCGGATCTCGGCTTCCGGGCCGAGAATGGAGCGCATCAAGGCGATCTGTGCGTCGTAGATCACTTTCATCGACGGCCCGAGGAAAGTGTCTCGCTCCGGCGCGGGCCAGATCTTCTGGACGTGAACTTTCAGCGACATGCCCAGGGACCTCATGCTGGATGCCGGAAAGGAAACCGTCCGGGAGCCGCAGCTCCCGGACGGTTGAGCGTCACTTTCCGAAGCGGTAGCGCAACGACAAGCCGTACATGCGCGGCTCGCCGTACACGGAGTTCACGAAGCCGCTCGAGCCACTGTAGCCCGTGTAGGCGAAGGCGCGGTACGTCTTGTCCGTGACGTTCGTCCCCCAGAGCCGGAGATCGAAGTCGTAGCCGAGAACGCCGCTCCAGTCGACGGAGAGGTTGAGCAGTCCGTAGGAGTCGGTCCAGCCCAGCGGATCATCGTTGGGCGTCATGGTGGCGCCGTGCCACACCTCGTCGATCCACGAGTATCCGGCGTTGAAGGCGAGCGCGCTGGCCCCGCCCAACGGCAGCGTGTAGCGCGCGTTGACGTTGAACATGTTCTCCGGCGTGTTCTGGAAGGGAGCGCAAGAGAGATCGATGCTGGTCGCCGGTTCCCCCGGGTAGGGCACGGCGACCGGCCCCTGGCAGCTGTCGATCATACGCACCATCGGATCGGGAGACACCGTCAGCATGTAGTCGGTGTACTCGGCGTCGGTGTAGGCGTAACCGAACGACAGATCGAAATTGTCGGTCGGCCGAAGCGTGGCCTCGATCTCGACGCCTGCGATACGGGCGCCTTCGGCGTTGAAGATGATCGCGCCCTGATCGAGGCAGGTCGCATTCGGGCAGGGCCCCCCCAACGGGCCGTTCGGGTAATTGTCGCCTGCGGCGCGCTGCAGGTCCTCGTAGTCGAGGTAGTACCCGTTGATGTTGAAGCGCACCGGCATGCCGCCGAGGCGGAAGTCCGTCTTCGCCCCAAGCTCATAGCTCGTGACGAATTCCGGGTCGTAAGTCAGCGCCGTGGGCCGCGGCGCGGCGTAGTTGAAACCGCCGGCCTTGTAGCCGCGCGTCGCCTTGCCGTAGAGCAGCACGCCATCGCTGGCCTGATAGTCGAGCCCGACGGTCCAAGTGGTGGCGGAGTACTTGCGTTCGAGCTCGGTGACGCCAGGGATCACGTAGTAGTTGGTCGCGTAGCGTGAGCCGGTGATGCGGTCCTCCGTGTAGCGAATTCCGGCGGTGAAGCTCAGTTTCTCGAGCGACGGCGTGAAGGCGCCGAGATTCAGCGTCGACTGACTGTAAGCAGCGACGCTGCGGTTCTCGATGTGGCGAAAGCCGCTGAGATTCAGATTCGCGGCGTTGAAAGAGCCTGTCGCCTCCAGTCCCTCGGGTTTGGAGTTGGAGTAATACCCTCCGAAGACGAATTGCAGCCGCCCATCGAGCGTGTTCCCTTGGAATTGCAGCTCCTCGGTCAGCAGGCTCGAATCTGTGACGGAGGCTTGCGCGCCGACCTCGCCGAAGGGATTGCCCGGTTCCACGACCGACAGCATCTGCGACAGGATCGGCAGGATCGATCCGTCGAGATCCCAGACATAGTCCTGCTCCATGCGCTGGTAGCTCAGGATGTTACGCAAGGTGAGCGTGTCGCTGAGCTCGAAGGTGAAGGTGTCGATGACCCCCCACGTATCCAGCTTCGTGTACTGATCCATGTTCATCGCGACTTTGCGGGGTCCAAGTTGCTGCTGGACGGCGAGCACCTGCTGGGCGATCGCAGGGTTGAGCAGGACCATCCCGGTGGGATCGTTCTGGCAGATGAGCGGATTCTGTGGGCAGAAATATGCAAGGTTGGCGGCGATGGTGGCGACGTTCGGCGCGATCGTTACGCCGGGCGCCACTTCGAAGCCCGGGTGTATGCCATCGATGACGAAGCCGGTGCCGTTGTCCTTGGATTCGCCGGCGAAGGCGAGCAGGTAGTTCTCGATACGCTCGGTCGGTCTGAAGGTGACGCCGATGCGTCCGTGCCAGTAATCCTTGTTGTCGTAATCCTTGCCGGCGAATCCCGGGCTGCGGCCGGCGAAGCAGCCGAACTCGCTGGGGGCGCACACATCGTTGAAGCCGAAGGGGATCGGACCGACGTCCTTGGTGAAGCCGTCGCGCTCGACATGCTTGAAGGCGGCCCGCACCAGGAGCCGCTCCTGGATCAGCGGCACGTTGAACGCAGCTTCGTACTCGCGATCGTCGTAGTTTCCGAATTGCGCCTGCACGTAGCCCTCGAATTGGTCGGTCGGCTTCTTCGGCCCGAGCAGCACGGCGCCGCCCGTAGTATTGCGCCCGAAGAGCGTGCCTTGCGGGCCGCGCAGCACCTGCAGCGATTCGAGATCGAAGAACGTGCCCGGGCCGCCCTGGTGAGCCGTAATGCCGCCTTGGATGAGAGGCACCTCGGCGAAGTAGTTCGCCACGCCTACCGAGGCCAGGTAGGTCTGACCCTGTCCGCGGATGGTCACGACTTCCGCGCTGCGCTGCGTACCCTGGGCTGAGACGATCAAAGACGGCGCCTTGCCCATGATGTCGGCGGCGCTGCTGATGTTCTGCTGACGGAGTTGCTCGCTGTCGAAGGCCGTGATCGCCACGGGCACCGACTGGATGAGCTCCTCGCGGCGGTTGGCCGTGACCACGATCTCTTCGAGGCCGCTGATTTCAGAGTGTGTCGTGGGCGGCGCTTCCTGGGCATGGACCGTTGCAGCGCCAATCGCCAAAGCGATCGCAGCTCTGATCCGCAATCTGCTCGAGGACGCGTTAAACCGAATCGATTGCGTCATGATTCCCCTCGTCGGTTACTGTGGTTTGTTGTGCGTACGGATCTATTACGAGAGGGGCGAGGTGACCCCGCCGAACCCCCCTTGGCAATCTGTATACTAGGACCGTTATTTTCGTGCTACGTTAATTTTGAGTACGCCGCGCCGCCTCGTCGCGGGTAAAGGGCCGTGCGTCGCCGCCTCCGCCCGCCGGATCCTTCTGCAGCCAGCCGACAGAATCCGGCGGAAAGCCCCCTCCGGCTCGCCGATCCCCATTGTCTTATTCGCGTTCAGCGGCCAGGGGAGCTCTGATTAACCTACCGCCCTGACGGCTCAGCCCAAGGAAACGCCCGCAATGCACGGCGTTTTCGAGCGGCTCGAGATCACAGAAACAGAATAGATCAGAGATTGCTTGGCCGCCCTGGACCACGAGTTCCCGGCAGCCGATGCGTCCCCCCTGACGGGGGCGCCGTCCGAGCCAGGGTGTGGGCGAGACTTGGTTCGAGAACCCAGCGGATGCGCCGCTGCGGCGTATGATCCTCTGATCCCCAGTGATGGCGATAAGCGGTCAGCTTCGGGCGGCGGCGAGACGCGCGCGCCTCAACCATGGGCGTTAGACCTTCGTAAAGAGAGTTCGTACGATGGACATCCCACGAATATTCAGCATCGCGGAGAGCGCGCACCGCATCCATAACCCATTCACACCCGACAAACTCGCCACCCTGGGCGCGGCGTTGCGTCTGGAGTCAGGGGCGCGCGTGCTCGATCTGGGCAGCGGTTCGGGCGAGATGCTTTGTACATGGGCGCGCGATTACGGCGTCGTCGGCGTCGGCGTCGACATGAGCCAGTTGTTCACCGAGCAAGCGAGACGCCGCGCCGAAGAACTTGGCGTCGCCCAACAAGTGAAATTCATTCATGACGATGCAGCCGGTTACGTCTCTGACGAGAAGGTCGATGTAGCCGCCTGCGTTGGCGCTACCTGGATCGGCGGGGGAGTCCTCGGCGCTATCGAGCTTCTGGCGCGGAGCCTGCGCCCCGGAGGAATCATCCTTATCGGCGAGCCCTATTGGCGGCGATCGCCGCCAACGGAAGAAGTGGTCAAAGGATGTCTTGCCAACTCAATCTCCGACTTTCTTGTGCTTCCAGAGCTCATTGCGTCTTTCAGCCGCCATGGCTATGACGTTGTTGAAATGGTTCTGGCCAACCAGGACGATTGGGACAGGTACGAGGCGGCGAAATGGCTCACCATGCGCCGATGGCTTGAAACCCATCCTGATGATGAGCTGGCCGAGGAGATTCGCTCTGCATTGAGCTCGGAGCCTGGGCGTTATGTCGCTTATACACGCGAGTATCTGGGGTGGGGAGTGTTCGCGCTGATGCTGAGGTGAGTGAGGCGATGACAGCTGAAGATCATAAACTGCTCGTCAGGCGTTACTACACTACGAGGAAGTCGTGAATTCGGGGAATGTTGATTTGGTTGAGCGTTTTGTGTCCGCCGATTATTGCGAAGTTCATGACGGCAAAAGACTCCCCGTAGGTATTGAAGGCGCCAAAGCGCATATCGTCGGCGTTCGGCAAACGTACCCGGACCTCCAAGTCACGATCGACCAGCAAATCGTGGAAGGGGAATGGGTAGTCTCCTGCATCACCGCGAGAGGGACGCGCAAGGGAGAGTGGCTTGGTATGAAACCTACGGGCAAATCCGTTGTTTACCGGCGTCAACGTAGACCGCGTAGTCAACGGAAAAATCGTAGAGCACGGGGGCGCCGCCAACTTGCTTCTCCCCTCGCCATCAGGGTGGTCGGCGATGCTGACTAGCAAGTCGCCGAACGATCGCTCCCAGCCGACGTGCGAGGACGCGCGTGGCTGCGCGTGACGTTACGCTGGGAATAGGAAAGCCATGAGCAACCCTGAGCTTAGGCTGTTCGTCGATGCGCAGTTCATGAGCCCCTTCGCCATGTCCGCGTTCGTGGCGCTGCGCGAGAAGGGGGCGCCCTTCTTGATCGATGTGGTTGACCTCGACGCTCAGCAGAACCTGCAGCCCGCGTATCGGGCGCGCTCCGTGACCTGCCGGGTCCCCACCCTGGCGCATGGCGGCTTCTCAGTATCGGAGTCGTCGGCCATCACCGAGTATCTGGAGGAGGTGTTTCCACCTCCGGCCTATGCGGCGGTTTATCCGCAAGATCCTGTGGCTCGTGCGCGGGCGCGCCAGGTGCAGGCGTGGCTGCGCAGCGACTTCATGCCCATCCGGGAGGAGCGGCCGACTACCGTCATCTTCCGGCAGCCCAGCCATCAGCCGCTTTCGCAGAAGGCGCGCCTGTCCGTTCAGAAGCTGTTCGAGGCTGCGGAGTCTCTGCTTGCGCCTGGGGCCGATACGCTGGTGGGACAGTGGTGCATAGCGGACCTCGATTTGGCGCTCATGCTTAATCGCTTGGTGGCCAACGGCGATCCGGCGCCCGAGAGGCTGGCGGCTTATGTCCGGCGTCAGTGGCGGCGGCCGTCGGTTCAGGCCTGGGTCGAGCTCAGTAGAAGCAAAGCCTGACCACGGCATGGAAATGCCCGCAATGCAGGGCGTTTCGAGCGGCTCGAGATCAGAGAAACAGAGTAGATCAGAGATTCTCTAAAGTCAGAACGTTCGGCTCATGAGCATGAGCCGAACATCAAAACGTCCGTCAGAGATCCAGATGCGATCTGCTGATCTCACCAACGTTGGTAGCACCGAGGCCGCTATGATCGACGCCGCTGAACGATTGGCCGCCATCCGCGATATCGAGCAGCTCAAGGCGCGCTATTTCCGCTGCATGGACCTCAAGGACTGGAGGGGGCTCGAGGCGGTGTTCACGCCAGACGTTCTCACGGATTTCCGCGAGTCGACCCAGCCACACAACGAGAGCCTGCTTATAGAAGGCGCCGCTCGTTATGTGGCGATGCTGGCGCCCGTGCTGCAGCCGCTGATCACCGTGCATCACGGTCATATGTCGGAGATCGAGATCACCTCCGAGACGACCGCCACAGGAATCTGGGCGATGGAGGACAAGCTCTGGGCGCCTGAGGGTTCGGGGCTGTCGTGGCGCAGGCTGCATGGTTACGGCCACTATCACGAGCGCTATGAGAAGCGCGATGGTCGGTGGCTCATCAGCGCGATCCGGCTGACGCGCCTGCGGGTCGATATCGAGTGAGCGTCGGGGCGCCAGCTCTGGCTGGCGGAACGTGTTGCGCCGTCTTGCGCGGCCTGCGGCGGCGCCGTCGCGAGTGCGCAGCAGGCGCTCAGCGATGGTGGTCGGTCGTTCACGACGTTCTTCCTGGACGTCGATCGGAGTTTGTATACCCCGTTTTAACTTCTCGGTATATTAATGTGCGACCGCGGCGCCGTTTGGCGCAGGGCCGGCGTACAACGCCGTCTCGCAACCGTGACGATCGTTCAATTCAACCGTGGGGATTCGCCATCATGACCGATAGCGCGCCGACTTCGACCAATCGGTTCTCGTTCACCAAGGTCATCACCAAGAACCTGGACGGGCTCGCGTCTTTCTACAAGACGGCGTTCGGCATGCGCGAGCTGCAGCGCGTCAGGTCCAGCGTGAATGATGAGCCGATCGAGGAGATCATCCTCACGATCAGCGGCGACATGGCGAGTGAGCCGGTGCTGGTGCTGTTCGATTTCCTCGAGCGTCCGCCTCTGCGGGAGAGCGACGTCATTCTGGGTTTCATCGTCGGCGACCTCGACGCGACGCTCGCGCGGGTGAAGCAGGGCGGAGGCAAAGTGGTGGCGGAGCCCAAGATTCACGACGAGGGCGGCGCCCGTGTTCGTGTGGCTTTCGGGGCGGATCCGGAAGGTCGGCTGCTCGAGATCGTGCAAATGGCGTTCTAGGCAAGCGGTGATCACCCTGCCGCCCTGACGGTTCAGCCCAAAGAAACGCCCGCAACGCCAGGCGCTTCGAGCGGCTCGAGATCTGCCCTCGGATCCGAAAGGACGATGCAGCCTGCGCGGCGGCCATTGCCGCCATACGTGCTAGATGACGCAGCGATGAAGGCTCAGAGAACGCAGTGCAGCTGCGGGAGACGGCTTCCTCATCGGGAACGCGGCGTCTGCAGGAACTCGACTGAAGTCGTATCTCCTCGAAGCGATGGCTTGCCAGAGTTTCATCGCCTGCTTCAGTTCGGGAACTGCACCATCACTTTGAGCGCCTGCGCGGTGTCGCGGGCGGTGGCGAAGGCGGTGGGAAACTCGTCGAAGGCAAAGCGGTGACTGATCATCGGGCTGACGTCGACCTCGCCTGCGGCGAGCATCGCCACTACTTCGGCGAATTCGTCGGCAGGGTAAGCGATGGAGCCGGTGATCACCAGCTCCTTGGCCATCACCTGCAGCAGATCGATCGGCGCCGGCTTCTTGTAGAGCGCCACGATTACCAAGCGTGCGCCTAGCCGAGCCAACGTTACGGCTTGCTCCAGCGCCGGCGCAGAACCGGCTGCGTCGATGAAGGCGTCGGTGCGCACGACTGGCCACCTATAGCGCTGGCCGCCGCCATGGATCGCGGCGAGCGCCTCGTATAGGTCCTGCTCCCGCGGGTTTACTGTGTGGCTGGCGCCGAGGCGGCGTGCGGCGGTCAGCCGCCGGGGCGACAAATCCACCGACACGATGTTGGTGACGCCGCGGTATCGCAACGCGACCACTGCACCCAGCCCGATGGGACCGGCGCCCAGCACTACGACCTTCGAGCCCGGTCCGACCTCGGCGCGGGTGACGCCGTGCAGCGCCACCGCCAACGGCTCGGCCAACGCGGCGATATCCGTCGGCAGCGACTCGGGAATGACGTGGATGGCTGCGCCCCTGCGGGCATTGCGCACCAGCACCAGCGGTGCGAACCCGCCTTCCGGCGCCCCGCTGCCGATCATGTTGAAGTCCGGGTTGACCACGACCCGCATGCCTGGCGCCAGGTCTCGCACCTCGGCGCCCGTCGCGGCGATCACGCCGGAGAATTCATGGCCCAGCGCCAGCGGCTCGTTGCGGCCTGGCGCCAGACCTCCCTGGGCGGCGTAGCCGAGGTCGCTGCCGCAGATACCGCAGGCGGCCACGCGCACCACCACGTCCGACGGCCCCGGCACGGGCGCCGGTCGCTCGTCGAAACGCAGGTCGTCGACTCCGTGCAGCCGCACCTGTTTCATCGTCGCCATAGCGCAACCTCGTTTCATCGTGATCTTCTCCGTCGTTCGCCGCGAGCGCGATTACTCGCCAGGCGCCGCCGGAAAATAATTGGATCTTATTAAAACGTAAATCTGGCCTCTTGCGCCAGCACCAGGCGTCGAGACTGCCGCCCACAGAACTTGACCCGTCGGCCAAAATAACGCATCGTCATCATCAAAATAAATCAGCCTTATTAATTCATCGATCTGGTCGACTGCCGGCCGGTCGTAAGGAGTCGCCGATGGATCCAGTCAGGCGCCTGGTCGAGAGCCGCCCCGATTTCTTCGCCAACCGTCCCGCGCATCTCGAGCGGGCGATCGGGATCCGCGATTTCATCTGGCAGTCGAGCGGACTGTCGAACGCCTACATGGTGGTCACGCCAGCGGGACGGGTGATCATCAATACCGGCATGGGCTGGGAGGCGCCGACGCACAAACGGCTGTTCGACGCCGTGTGCGCGGGGCCGACTCCGTACATTCTGCTCACTCAGGGCCACGTCGATCACGTGGGCGGCGTGGCGCTGTTTCGCGAGCCAGGCACGAAGCTCATTGCGCAGCGCAATCTGCCGCTCTGTCAGCGCGACGACCAGCGAATCAAGCAGATCCGCGAGTCGCAGGCAGGGATCTGGTTCGGCGAGGCGTTCGCCGCGGCGCGTCGCCCGCAACCCTCGACGGCCGGGTCTGCAGCGGCGCCGCCCGTGCAGGATGTTCCGACGGCGGACATAAGCTTCGAGGACAGTTACGAGTTCGAGCTTGGCGGCTTGCGTTTCGAGCTCTATGCGACGCCGGGCGGCGAGACCATCGACAGCTGCGCGGTATGGCTGCCGCAGCACGGCATCCTGTTCTCCGGCAACATGCTCGGGCCGCTGTTTCCCCACTTCCCCAACTTCAACACCATACGCGGCGACCGCTATCGCTTCGTCGAGCCCTATCTCGAGTCGCTGCGGCGCGTGCGTGCGCTCGAGCCCGAGCTGCTGATCACCGGGCACTTCGCGCCGATCGAGGGCCGCGATCTCATCCGCGCCTGCTTCGATCGGTTGGACGCGGCGGTGGACTACGTGCATCGTCGCACCCTCGAGGGCATGAACGCAGGGCGGGACATCTGGACGCTCATGCGCGAAATCGAGCTGCCGCCCGAGCTCTACGTGGGCCAGGGCTACGGCAAGGTGAGCTGGGCCGTGCGCACCATCTGGGAGCAATACATGGGCTGGTTCAAGGCGCAGGCCACCAGCGAGCTCTACCCGACGCAACCACGTGAGATCCATGGTGATCTGGTCGCGCTCGCAGGCCTCGAAGCGGTCCTCTCACGAGGGCGCGAGAAGCTGACGAGCGGCGATCCGGAAGCTGCGATGCTGTTCGCCGAGGCCGCGCTCGCCTATGACTCGCGCGCTCGCGGCGCGCTCGAACTCGCGCGCGATGCGAACCGCGCGCTGCTCGAGCGTTCGGGAGGCGACAATTTCTGGGAGACGGGCTGGCTGCGCACCCAGATCCAGCGGCTCGAAGAGGAGATCCGTGCATGAGCAAGTGGAAAACGGTGAGCTACGACTACGGCGGCGCGCAGGTGTTGGTGACGGGCGCCACATCCGGGATCGGCGCTGCGATCGCAGCGGCTTATCGCGACGCGGGCGCGCAGGTGACGATCACGGGCACGCGGGCGAGTGCAGCAGAGTACGAGTGCGATCTCTCGGGCTACCGCTATATGCAGCTGCAGCTCGAGGACAACGCCGGGATCGAGCAGGTCGCGGCCGCGCTGCCGCGTCTCGACATACTCGTGAACAACGCCGGCTGCGCCTTTGCCGCACAGAACGAGTACGAACCCGAGATCTTCGAGCGCGCCGTGCGCGTCAATCTGTTGAGCGCCTACCGCATGGCGCACGCGTGCCGCGCGAAGCTCGCGGCGAGCCAGCTGCCGGGGGGCGCCAGCGTCATCGGCATCGCCTCGATGACTTCCTACTTCGGCGTCGAGGTGGCGCCGGGCTACGGCGCCGCGAAGGCCGGGCTCGTGCAGCTGACCAAGACGCTCGCCATCGCCTGGGCGAAGGAGCGCATCCGGGTAAACGCCGTGGCCGCTGGCGTCATCCGCAGCCGCATGACGGAGGCGTTCTTGGCGATGCCCGACAGCGAGGCCTCGCGCCTGCGCACCCCGATGCAGCGCTTCGGCGCCCCCGAGGAAATCGCCGGCGCAGTGCTGTTTCTGACCAGCGCAGCAGCGAGCTTCGTGACCGGACAGACGCTGCCCGTGGACGGCGGCTTCACCGTGATGGGCTGAGATGTCGGCGCTCGAGGCCCCGACGCGGCGCAGCCTTGCGACGCGCGCCAAGCTCATCAGCGTCGCCGAGCGACTGTTCGCCGAGCGCAGCATCAACGGCGTCTCGCTCAACGAGATCAGCAAGGCGGCTGGCCAGCGCAACACCAACGCTTGTCAGTATCATTTCGGCGACAAGCAGGGGCTCTTGCAGGCGATTCTCGACAAGCATGTGCCCGGGATCGCCGCCGAGCGAGAGGCCATGCTGGCGAAGTTGGTTCGTTCGGGCCGCGAGCCGGGCCTGCGTGCGCTGGTGCAAGCCTTCGTGCGGCCAGTCGCCGCAAAGCTCCACGACGCCGACGGCGGCCGGGAGTTCATTCGCATCAACGCGCAGCTTGTCGCCTTGCACACGCTTTCGGTGCGTGGCGTGCCTGCCTCGCCGCTGCGCTTGGCGCGCGCCGATCGCTTCAGCCGCGCGTTGCGCCGGGCGCTGCGCGCCGCGCGGACGCCCGCAGCCGTCGCGCAACAGCGCCTGATGCTCGCCGCAGTGCTCGTATTCCATGGTCTCGACGATCACTCGCGCCTGCTGGACGCCTCCGGCGGGCGTGGCGCCGGGGACAGCGCGCTATTCGTCGCCAATCTGGAAGATTCCATTGTCGCTCTGCTGTCTGCGCCGGTTTCCGCCGCCACGATGCGGGCGATGCGACGTTCATAGCGAGAGGAGCACAGCGTGGCGAAGACACAGGATCTGAAAGAAAAGTACGGCCCTTGGGCGCTCGTGACGGGCGCTTCCTCCGGCATAGGCGAGCAGTTCGCGCGACTGCTCGCGCGCAGCGGCGTCAACGTGCTGCTGGTTGCGCGCCGCGCAGATCGCCTCGAGAGTCTCGCGCAGGAGCTGCGCCGTCGCCGCGGACTGGAGATCGAGTTGGTCGTTGCGGATCTGGCCGAGCCCGATGCAGTGGATCGCGTCGTGGCGGCGGTCGGCGAGCGTGACCTGGGGCTGGTCGTGAGTAACGCGGGGTTCGGTCTCAAGGGCGACTTCGCGGCGAGCGAGCGTGCGCGCATCGAGGCCATGTTCAACGTCAATGCGCGCGCTCCGCTGCTGCTGGCGCATGCTCTGTTGCCGCGTCTACGGGCGCGTGGACGCGGCGGCTTCATCTTCACGGGCTCGGTGGAGGGCGAAGCGCCTTATCCTTTCTCGGCGGCCTATGCAGCGACCAAGGCTTTCGTGCATAGCCTCGGCATGGGTCTGCACGGGGAGCTCGCAGGCAGCGGCGTGGACATGCTCGTGCTCGCGCCGGGCGCCACCGACACTGAAGCGATCAGGCTGCAGGGCTTCAAACCCGAGCTCATGCCCAATCTCATGTCGCCGGCCGAAGTCGCGAAGCAGGCGCTGCGGCGGCTCGGCAAGGCGCCGCTGCACGTGCCAGGGCCGGAGAACCGCAAGTACGTGAGCATGATGCGGCGCATGCCGCGCGAGAAGCTCATCGCCTTCAACGCCCAGGCCATGTCGGCGGCGCTCGACGCCAGCGGGCGCGGCGAGAACAACGGCGGCGGTGCACAGAACTGAGTTCGGCTGGAGTTCCTTTCATGGGTAAAGCCATTCACATCGACGACCTGGCCGCGCCGCGCCTGAGTGAAGCGCAAGCCGGGGCGCTGGCCTGGGGCGAGACGGTCACTGTCGATTTCAGTGAGCCGGCGATCCTGGACGCCGCGCGCCAGCGCACCGGACTCTCGGACTTCGGTCCGGACGACTTCCGGGAGCGCCTGCGCGTGTTGCGTGAGGCGTGGGATGGGGATCCGGAGATGACGCGCTTACATCGCACGGTGCTGCACGGCTATCTGGTGCGCTACGCGAGCAACCGGCTGCTGATTCAGGACACGCTGAGGCGTCATCCAGAGATCCTGAAAGAGCGGATCGAGCGGCCGGTGATCGTGGTCGGTCTGCCGCGCTCCGGCACGACGCATATGGTGAACCTGCTGGCCGCCGACGCGCGTCTGCACTCGCTGCCGCTCTGGGAGTCCTACGAGCCGGCGCCGCTGCCCGGCGAGCCGGCGCCGGGCGATGAGACCGATCCGCGCTACCAGCGCTGCGCCGCCGCTTGGGCAGGCATGCAGCAGACCACGCCGCTCATTGCTGCGATGCATCCGATGAACCCGGATCACATCCACGAAGAGCTCGAGCTCATGGGGCCGGACTTCGCTTCCTACAATTTCGAGTGGCTGTATCTCACGCCGCAGTGGCGTGATCACTATTACGCGCACGATCAGACGCCGCACTACGAGTACATGAAGAACGTGCTGCGGCTGCTGCAATGGCGGCGCGGTCAACGCAAGCGCTGGGTGCTCAAGTGCCCGCAGCATCTCGAGCAGCTGCCGGTGCTCATGAAGACATTTCCTGACGCGACGGTCGTGATCACGCATCGCGATCCCGTAGCGGTCATACAGTCGACGGTCACCATGCAGGCTTACAGCCAGCGCATGAACCGCCGCCGCGTGGCCTTGCAGGCGCTGGTCGAGTATTGGAGCGACCGCATCGAGCGTCTGCTGCGCGCTTGCGTGCGCGATCGCGAGCTCTTACCGGCGGAGCGCAGCTTCGATTCGCCGTTCCATGCGTTCATGGCCGATCAGATGGGGGCCATGGAGCGGGTGTACGCGACCGCTGGCCTGGAACTAGACGCCGCGGCGCGCGGGCAGCTCACGCGTTATATCGCGGATCACCCGCGCGGCAAGGAAGGGCAGGTCGTTTACGACCTGCGCAGGGACTTCGGCGTGGATCCGACGGCGCTGCGCGAGCGTTTTCGTTTTTACTTCGATCGCTTTCCCGTCAAAGCCGAGGTCCGCTGAGACTTCGCCGGACTGCGGTCGGTAAACCAGAATGCACACGGGGCTGCGGCCGCCAGGAGCACATGCATGGATCTCGAGATCCTGATCGCCGAGCGCGCAATCGCACGCGCCATCTATCGCTTCGCGCGCGCGATGGACGAGCGCGACTGGGCTGCGCTAGACGGCGTGCTCGTCGAGGAGGCCAGCGCCGATCTGGGTATGGGAGTAGTGACCGGACGCGCCGCCATCGTCGCGTTCATCCGCAGCTTTCTCGATGAGTGCGGGCCCACACAGCATCTGATCGGCAATCTTCTCATCGACGTCGATGGCGATCGCGCGAGCAGTCGCTGCTACGTGAGCGACGTGCACAAGGGTGTGGGCGACAAGGCGCAGCTCACTTTCTCGACGCTCGGAGAGTACCACGACAGTTGGCAGCGCAGAGACGGCGAGTGGCTCATGACTCATCGTTGTAAGCGCAACCGTGCACATCTCGGCTCGATCGAGGTGCTCGGTCCTGGCCCGCGCTGAATCGCCCGCAGCGCGGGCCGCATTCAGACGCTCTCGGACGGCTGAATGAATCGTGTGCGGTAGGCGGCGAACCACTCCTCAAGTGCAGAGCGCGTGAGGCCGAATTCGTCCAGCGTGTAGTGATGCGCGCCGCGCTTCTCGCGGCCGTTCTCCCGCAGCCACTGCTCAGCCGCGCGCTCCGCCGCCGGCGTCACCGGTTCGCCCAGGCGTTGGAGCACGCGGCGCCACTGTCCGAGCGGATCCTTGACGAGGTCCTGATAGGCGACGTCGATGAAGCGGCTCTCACCCACCTCGTCGCGCAGATGTGTGAAGCGCTCGAGCATCTCCGCCCAGCGCCGCGCGGTGAAGCGGCCAACCTCGACGCGGTCGAGCTGCGCGGCGCTGAGCTCGTGCAGCGCCACGACCATGCTGCAGTACGAGGGCGCCGTGTGCAGCGGATCGCGGTGCGTCATGATGAGCTGTGCTTCTGGAAATACGGCGAGGAGCGCGTCGAGCGCGGCAAGGTGGCCGGGAGTCTTCGTGACCCAGCGCTTGCCGGCCCGCTCGGGATCCTGCCACTGCAGGAACTTCAGCACCGTGCGCAGCTCCTCGTACGCCGGCCGCTGATCGGCGCGTTTCAGCCACGCCGAGTACGAAGGAATATAGGCGTACGCCTCGGGCATCGTGCCGATGAAGAACTGATCGAGGATGATGATCTCCTCGTCCGCGCCGTGCACCTGGAATGGGTGGATCGACATCAGATCGGGGTTGTGCTCGAGCATCGAGGCGAGCAGCCGCTCGGCGAAGGCCACGCGCTCCACGGGCCGTCCGCGTTCCTCGCCGGGAAAGGGCGCGTAGTTCTGCGCCTCCCACCAGCGCAGCGCCGTGAGGCCGGGAGCGGTGGTCAGCAAGCGATGAAACATCGTGCTGCCGGTGCGCGGCAGACCGACGATGACGCCGGCGACCTGGACGTTTTCCTGCAGGATTTCCGGATGGCGCTTGACGGCGTCGGTGGTGCGCAGCCGGTTGACGAGTCCGGCGAGGATGCGCTCGCGATGCGCCGCCACGCCGGCCTCGCTCAGTCTCGCCTCCGTGCGCAGCGCGTTCAGCATTACGCCGAGCGGCTCCAAGAACCAGGATGAGCCGAAATCATCTAGACCGGCGCGGTTGCGCGCTTCGGCCAGCAGGGTCTCGGCGTGAAGTGGGTGGTCGCTAGGGTTCATCGGCCAATCTCGATCGAGCAGCATTGAATGCGGAGTCGACGAGCCCTCCGCTCGTCAGACTGCCGCGGGAAGCGTCTCAGGGCATCACCTCGCCGCCGTTGACTTCGAGAGTGGCGCCGGTTATCGCGGAGGCGTAGTCAGAAATCAGGAACAGCGCCGCACGCGCGCACTCGTCGTCGGTGACGATGCGTCGCAGCGCCTTGGTCGAGGCCACTTCGTCGTGCATCTGCTGCTCGGACTTGCCCTGCGCCTGCGCCATCATCGTGATGGCGCCTTGCACGGGCGCGCCCCACATCCAGCCCATGCGGGCAGTGTTGACGCGGATGTTGTGCGGGCCAAGCTCGGTCGCCAGATACTTCGCCGCGACCAGCAGTCCGCCCTTCGATGCGGCGTAACCGGGCTCGCCCGGAAACGGCTTCAGGGTCGCCATGGAGTTGATCATGACGACCGCCCCGCCGCCCTGCGCCTTCATCTGCGGCGCCGCGGCGAGCGTCATCTGCATCGAACCGATCACGTTCGTGTCGAAGACCTGTTTCCAGACCTGGAAATCCGCCTGTTCGACCGGCTCGAAATTGCCGTGCAGGAAGGCGCTGTTCACCAGCCCGTCGATGCGGCCGAATTCGGCGACAGTCTTGTCAACTGCACGCTTGCATTGAGCGGCGTCGGTGATGTCGGTCGCAATCTTCAGCACCTTGCAGGCGACGCCGAGCTCACGGACGCGCTGTTCTGCGTCATCGAGCTTTTCGGCCGTGCGCGCCAGCGCCGCGACTCCACGTGCGCCTTCGCGCGCCGCCTCGACGGCGAGCTTGACCCCCAGTCCCGGTCCGATCCCCGAGACGATGACAACTTTGTCTTTCAGCAGCATTTCTTGATCTCCCGGTGAGGCCTGTAACCGTTCTCTTCCATCCACGCCCGAGCCTTTTCAGGCGGCGTCCGACAAACGAGCTTGGCGAGCCGAGCGCGCCTGCGGGCGCGCCCTCCTGTCGATCATGCGCGCAGCTGTCGCCGCAGGGTTTCGAGCTTCACGACCCGGCAGTTCGGCGTCGGGTGGCTCTTCGCTCCCGTCCAGCGCAGCAGCATCGTGCCTGTCGAGTGCCCGGCTGTATCGAGAAAATTCAGGGCGCCCGGATTCTCCGCTGCAACGACCACGGTGACCGAGCCGTCGGGGTTGTACTTCGCTGTGTGGCTGTTCACGTGCACCGGCAGGTAGCGGTAGTCGAGCGATTCCATCCAGTAGTTGTCGAGCTGCAGATTCCACAGCTCGCACTCGGGCACCGGCGTGTCGATCACCAGCGCCTCGTCCTCGGCGAGCGCCCAGTAGCCGTGTAAATAGAAAATATTCGGATCGCCGCCGCCCTTGATGAACAGCGTTTGATCGACGGTCGCAAGCGTGTTGGGCTGTGTACGGAACTTCACTACCCAATCGGCGAAGGTGCTGGCCGTGCCGCGCACGAAGCCGGCTGCGGCTCTGAGGCCGCGGTCGAGGCGAGCGGCCGACAGCGGCTCGGGGCGCTGCGGCCCGCCGAGCCTTTCGATGGTCACGACGGCGGGAGTCTCCCGCGGCCGATCCAGAAAGGTCTGGCGCACGAGCAGCATGGAGCTGTCGGCCTGCATCGGCAGCCAGTTGCGCTCGTGGGGTCGGCGGCTGATCGTGATCTCGAAACGTCCGTCGGCGTCCATCTCGATCTGGCTCGCGTCGAGCTCGCCCGTCGAAGCCATGGTGCCGTCGATCGCATAGCGATTCGCCTTGGTGGCGAAGGATAGATACGGCGCCGTGCCCCGCTGGCCGCGGATGCGGTACTCACGGTCCGGGGCGATCGTGGCGTTCATGTAGAGGTTGTCGGGATTGTCCGCGCCAATCTTCACCGTCGTGTGCGAAGCCTGGTACAGCAGCGGAAAATCTGGATCGTCGCACTCGAGCATCATTTCGAGAGCGACTCGGGTGAGCCGGCTCAAATAGCGCCAGCCTTCGGCGCGGTCGATTTCCGTAACGGGCGTCTCGGGGCGCAGCACCACCTGGCCGGCCGCCTTCAGCGCGTCGCAGAAGTCGGCCCAGCTCTGGCCGTTCAGCACTCGTGTCAGCGCATCTTCATTTGTGGACATCTCGCACTCCTCGCCTGACGGGCCTCAACCATGGGGTTGTAGCGCAGGTTCTGCCGAGAGGGCAGCACTGCGCCCGGAAGTGATGTGTGGCTGTCCGACTTCTGGTTGGAGCCGCTCTTCATCATCGCCGCATCCGAGCGATGGCGCGACCCAGTCCATTTTCGGGAGATCGCCCGGCGGACTCCTCACTTCTGACGAGGAATATGCGCCCGGCGCTCGCTATGCTTGTTGCAATGCACGTCGTCTTTGACGACGCGCAGCGCAGCGCATCGAAGCCACGCTCAGCGTACAGCCGCCCGGCGGCGCCTTTGATCGGCTCAGCCCAGGTTCGCTGCGTTCTCTGAACAATGGTCGCTTGACTTTCACGCCGCATAGTGGCGGATAATCGCAACTTATCAGTCGATAAGTCAATCCCGGGAGATCCATCGTCCATGATTTCGCCCGCACCCGACGTAGCGCCGCGCGTCACTCCACGGCATCCGCCGGGTCTCACGCATTTGCAGCGCCTCGAGGCCGAGAGCATCCAGATCTTCCGCGAGGTGGTCGCCGAGTGCGAGAAGCCGGTGATGCTGTACTCGATCGGCAAGGATTCATCGGTCATGCTGCACTTGGCGATGAAGGCGTTCTATCCGGCGCCGCCGCCGTTTCCGCTGATGCACGTGGACACCATGTGGAAGTTCCGCGCGATGTACGAGTTCCGCGATCGCATGGCTCGTGAGATCGGCATGGAGCTCATCGTGCACGTGAACCCGGACGGGATCGCGCAGAACATCAACCCCTTCACGCACGGCTCGCAGATTCACACCGATGTGATGAAGACCCAGGGGCTCAAGCAGGCGCTCGACAAGTACGGCTTCGACGCGGCCTTCGGCGGCGCGCGGCGCGACGAGGAGAAGTCGCGCGCCAAGGAGCGCGTGTTCTCCTTTCGCTCGGCGCAGCATCGCTGGGATCCGAAGAATCAGCGGCCGGAGCTTTGGAGCCTGTACAACACGCGCAAGAGAAAGGGCGAGAGCATCCGCGTGTTTCCGATTTCGAACTGGACCGAGCTCGACGTGTGGCAGTACATCCATCTCGAGAACATCCCGATCGTGCCGCTGTACTTCTCGGCCATGCGCCCGGTCGTCGAGCGCGACGGCGCGCTCATCATGGTGGACGACGAGCGCATGCCCCTGAATCCGGGCGAGCAGCCGCAGATGAAGAAGGTGCGCTTTCGCACGCTCGGCTGCTATCCGCTCACCGGCGCGATCGAGAGCGAGGCCGACACACTGCCGGCGATCATCCAGGAGATGCTGCTCACCACTTCATCCGAGCGCCAGGGCCGCGTGATCGATCACGATGCGGCCGCCTCGATGGAGAAGAAAAAGCAGGAGGGGTACTTCTGATGGCCCACAAGTCTGAGCTCATCGCGAGCGACATCGAGGCCTATCTCGAGGCCCACCAGCACAAGAGCCTGCTGCGTTTCATCACCTGCGGCTCGGTCGACGACGGCAAGTCCTCGCTCATCGGCAGGCTGCTGTATGAATCGAAGATGATCTTCGAGGATCAGCTCGCCGCCCTGGAAGCCGATTCGAAGAAGGTCGGCACACGCGGCGGCGAACTCGACTTCGCGCTGCTGGTCGACGGCCTGGCCGCCGAGCGCGAGCAGGGCATCACCATCGACGTCGCCTACCGCTTCTTCTCCACGGAAAAGCGCAAGTTCATCGTGGCCGACACCCCCGGGCACGAGCAGTACACGCGCAACATGGTGACCGGCGCCTCGACGGCCGATCTGGCCGTGATCCTCATCGACGCGCGCAAGGGCGTGCTCACCCAAACGCGCCGTCACAGCTTCCTCGTCTCGCTGCTGGGCATCCGCCGCGTCGTGCTGGCGGTGAACAAGATGGATCTGGTCGGTTACTCGCGCGAGATCTTCGAGACGATCCTGCAGGAGTACCGGGATTTCGCCGCACAGATCAAGCTCGAGGACATCACGGCGATCCCGATCTCGGCGGTGCACGGCGACAACATCGTCGAGCACGGCGACAACATGCCCTGGTATCAGGGCCCGACGCTGATGCACCACCTCGAGACCGTCGACGTCGACGAGGAGCTCTCCGCCAAGCCGTTTCGCCTGCCCGTGCAATGGGTGAACCGCCCGAATCACGAATTTCGCGGCTTCGCCGGACTCATTGCGAGCGGCGTGGTGCGCAAGGGCGATCGCATCCGCGTCCTGCCCTCGGGGCGCGAGAGCCGCGTGGCTCGCATTGTCACCGCAGACGGCGATCTGGAGTCGGCGGTCGCCGGCCAGTCTGTGACGCTCACGCTCGAGAGCGAAATCGACATCAGTCGCGGCGACGTGATCGTCGCGGGCGATGCTCCGCCCGAGGTGGCCGATCAGTTCGAGGCGACGATCGTCTGGATGCACGACGATCCGATGCTCCAGGGCCGCGACTATCTCATGAAGATCGGCGCCCGCACGGTGTCGGCCACCGTGGCGCCGTTGAAGCACAAGATCAACGTGAACACCCTCGAGCACGCCGCCGCCGAGCGCCTCGAGCTCAACGACATCGGCGTATGCGAGCTCGAGCTCGATCGGCCGATTCCCTTCGAGCCCTACGCCGAGAATCATGTGCTCGGCGGTTTCATTCTCATCGACTGGCTCACGAACAACACCGTGGGCGCGGGTCTGCTGAATTTCGCTTTGCGACGCTCGCAGAACGTGCACTGGCAGGCGCTCGATGTGAACAAGCAGTTGCGCTCGCAGCTCAATGGTCAGAAGGCCTGCGTGCTATGGCTCACCGGGCTCTCGGGCGCCGGCAAGTCGACGATCGCGAACCTCGTCGAGAAGCGTCTGCTCTCCATGGGGCGGCGCACCTATCTGCTCGACGGCGACAACGTGCGCCACGGCCTCAATAAGGATCTCGGCTTCACCCCACAGGATCGCGTCGAGAACATCCGGCGCGTGGCCGAGGTCGCGAAGCTGATGGTCGACGCCGGCCTCATCGTGCTCGCGTCTTTCATCTCGCCGTTTCGCACCGAGCGACGCATGGCGCGCGAGCTCCTCGAGCCCGGCGAATTCCTGGAGGTGTTCATCGACACGCCCATCGAGGTCGCCGAACAGCGCGACGTGAAGGGGCTATACAAGAAGGCGCGACGCGGCGAGCTCAAGAACTTCACCGGCATCGATTCGCCCTACGAGGCGCCGGAGAACCCCGAGATCCGCATCGACACTCGGACGCTTTCGCCCGAGCAGGCGGCGGATCAGATCGTCGCGCACCTCGCCGCCAACGATTTCCTGCGTCGCACATGAACAACGCACATACGGACGCAGAGCGGGCGGTGCTGCTGGAGCGGGTGGTCGGAATCGCCCGCAGCGCGGGCGCGGAGATCCTGGAGGTCTACGCCTCGCAGGATGCGGGCGCGAGCACCAAGGCGGACGATTCGCCGTTGACGCTCGCCGACCTGCGCGCGCATCGCGTCATCGTGGAGGCGCTGCAGGCGCTGACGCCCCAGATCCCGGTGCTCTCGGAGGAATCGGCGGAGATGCTCCCTTACGCGGAGCGCTCGCGCTGGAGGCGCTATTGGCTGGTCGATCCGCTCGACGGCACCAAGGAGTTTCTCTCGCGCAACGGTGAGTTCACGGTCAACATCGCTCTCATCGAGGGGCATGCGCCGGCGCTCGGCGTGGTGCACGTGCCGGTGCGCGACGCCACTTATTCCGGGCTGCCCGGCATCGGCGCGTGGCGTCGACGCGGTGGGGGCGAAGCCGAGCGCATACACGTGCGCCAGCATGCGAGCTCGCCCGTTCGGGTGGTCGGCAGCAAGTCGCATCGCGGCGATTCCCTCGACGGCTTTCTCGCGCGGCTTGGACCCCACGAGCTTGTGCCGGTAGGCAGCTCACTGAAGTTCTGCATGGTCGCCGAAGGCGAGGCGGACGTGTATCCGCGTCTGGGTCCGACCTCCGAGTGGGACACTGCGGCCGCGCAGGCCGTGGTCTGCGCCGCCGGGGGCGTGGTGGTCACGCTGGATGGTCAGCCGCTGTCCTACAACGCCAAGCCGGAAATCCTGAATCCGCATTTCGTGGTCTACGCGGATCGCGGGCGCGATTGGCTGGCGCTGCTGCAGTAGAGCTGCGCGAGGGACTGAGCGGCGAACCTTCGCGTATCATCACTGCATCAGGAGGTCTGCCGCTTATGACGAAGCTCACCGATTTCTCGCTCTCCCGCCCTTGCCAATTCGCGCGCGTCGAACACTTTGACTTCGAGACCGACGTGGCCATCGTCGGGTTCGGGGCCGCCGGCTCCTGTGCGGCCATCGAAGCGGCCGGCGCCGGCGCGAAAGTGATGCTTTTCGAGGTGAGTTCGGGCAGCGGCGGCGCGGCGGCGCTGTCCGGCGGCGAGCTTTACGTCGGCGGGGGCGGCGGCTCGCCCCAGCAGCGCGCCGCAGGCTTCGAGGATCGCACCGAGGATTTCTATCAGTATCTCTTGATGGCCGGCGGGCCGAACGCCGATCAGGCGAAGGCGCGCCTCTATGCCGACAACGCGCTCGGGCATCTCGACTGGATGATCGCCCAGGGCGTCCCTTTCAAGAACTCCTACATCGCCGAGCGCGTCATGGAGCCGCTGACCGATGACTGCCTTGTGTGGACGGGCAGCGAGGAAGCGTGGCCCTTCGCTCAGGCGGCGCGTCCCGCTCCCCGCGGCCATACGGTGCAGCAGGAAGGGTGGGGTGCAGGCAAGCTCCTCATGGAAACGTTGGCCAAGCGGGTGAAGGCGCTTGGCGTCGACGTGCGCTTCGATGCGCGCGTCCTGGCGCTCATCGCCGACCACAACCGACACGTGCAGGGGCTGGTGGTGCGCATCGACGGCCAGCCGCGTTTCGTGCGCGCCCGCAACGGCGTAGTGCTTTGCGCCGGCGGCTTCATCATGAATCGTGAGATGGTCAGGCGCCACGCGCCGCTGTTGCTGCGGGCGGATAATCCTATCGGCACGGTGGACGACGGTTCGGGCGTGCGCCTCGGCATGAGCGTAGGCGGCGCGGCGATCAACATGTCGGAGGGCTTCGCGACCATACCCTGGTATCCGCCAGGCTCGCTCGTGAAGGGGATCTTCGTGAACGAGCGCGGCCAGCGCTTCATCAACGAGGACTGCTACCACGGGCGCGTCACACAGTTCATCCTCGAGCAGCCTGGCGACCGCATCTGGCTGCTGCAGGACCACGAGACCTACGCGGCCGGGCTCCTGCACCAGAGCGCGCGCATCGAGATCGGCGCAGCCGCGGACACCTGGGAGGAGATCGAGCAGGAGCTGAAACTGCCCGAGGGTACGCTCACGGCCACCGTGGCGGTTTACAACCGCTACGCCGCGCGCGGCGAGGACCCGCTCTTCCACAAGGCGAAGAAGTGGCTCAAACCTCTCGACAAGCCGCCCTTCGTGGCCCTCGATTGCCGTGTCGATCACGCGCAGTACACCACCTTCACTTTGGGCGGGCTCGATACGTCGCCGACGGGCGAGGTGCTCACCGAGGATCGTGAGCCGATCCCGGGCCTTTATGCCGCAGGACGCACCGCTTGCGGATTGCCGCGCTGGGGCAAGGGCTACAGCTCCGGCCTGTCCATCGCCGATTCGACTTTCTTCGGACGTCAGGCTGGCCTGCAGGCGGCTCGCACAAGGCGCTGAAGGGGTTGCGGAGCTACACGCGGGGCTCGTCATGACGGCCTTGCTCCACGAGCCGCAGGAACTCAGCCAGCTGTTGCTGCTGCTGTACGAAGGCGCCCTCGACCCGGGGCGTTGGCGGGAATTCCTCGAGCTCGTCGGCCGGCGCCTGAAGGCCAACTACGCGACCCTGGTGCTGAGATCGCCGGCCATCGGTGAAAGCGGCCTGCTGTACAACTGGGGCGCCCAGCCCGAAGGCACGGCGGCCTACACCGGGCGGTACTTCGCGCTGGATCCCTTCGTGGGGCTGCCGGAAGGCCAGGTCGTGACGCTGCACGAGTTCGTCGGCAAAGAGCGGCTCGAGCAAAGCGAGTTCTACCGCGAGTACATGCAGCCGGTCGATTCGATCTATAACCTCGGCGTCGACCTGCGCGAGCCGGGCCGCTATTACGTGCGCTTTCGCGTGTGCCGCTCGGGGCGCACGGGTGAGTTCGGCCCGGACGCGCGGCGCTTCTGCGAGCTGTTGACGCCGCATCTGCGGGCCGCGATTCGCATACATGTCGAGCTCGACCTGGCTCGCACCGCGCGCGGGATCTACGCCGACGCCATGGACGATCTCACGCTCGCCACGATCATCCTCGATGAAGATGCGCGCGTCGTGCACAGCAACGCGCTCGCCCAGCAGATCCTCGCAGAACGCGACGGCATCGCGCTCACCGATACGACCCTCGTGTTTCGCGATCGAGAGGATGCGCAGCGTTATCGCGAGGCAGTCGCGCGCGCCCTCGAAGCGGGCCGCACCGGTCGACCGGGGATGGTCGAGGTGATCCGCGTGCAGCGCTCCTCCGGCAAAGGCCACTTCGGCATGATCATTCGTCCAGGCTGGTCGCGGCTGCGCGAGCCGCAGACCCCGATGGCCGGTTCGGTGGCCGTGTTCCTGAGCGCCGAACCCGGCGAGCGCGACGCCTCGACCGCAAGCGTGCGCAAGCTTTTCGGGCTCACCGAGAAGGAAGCGCAGCTCGCGCTTTCGCTCGCCAACGGCCACACGCTCCAGGAGTTCGCCGACGAGTTCGACATGAGTCTCAATACTGCTCGCGCCCACCTGCGGGCGATCTACGCCAAGATCGGCGTCGATCGCCAGGCGAAGCTCGTGCGCGTCATCCTGAAAAGCGTCGCAGCGCTCGGCTGACGCTCCTCCACGACGAGAACCCCCATGCCCATCGATCCCGCCTTTCGCGCTTTGCTCGAGCTGCCAGGCGCAGAGCTGCGCCGGCCGCCGCCTGAGCTCGGCGCCGCCGGCTTGCGCGCGGCGCTTGCGGCCAATCCGCTGCCGCCAGTCGAGAAGGAAGCGGTGCACGAAGTGCGCGAGCTCACCGTGCGAGGCGCCGCAGACACGCTGCGTGTGCGCCTGTATCGCCCGAGCGCGGCCACGGAGCTGCCGCTCGTAGTGTTCTTCCACGGCGGGGGGTTCGTCATGTGCGATCTCGAGACCCACGACCCGCTGTGCCGCAGTCTGGCCAGGGCCTCGAACTGCGCAGTGGCCTCGGTCGAATATCGACTGGCGCCGGAGGCCCGCTTTCCCGGGCCGCTGGAGGATTGCTACGCCGCGGTCGAGCAGCTGGCCGCACGCGCCAGCGAGCTGGGCGCCGATCCTGCACGCCTTGCCGTGTGCGGCGACAGCGCCGGCGGCAATCTCGCTACGGTCACCGCGATGCTGGCGCGCGATCGCGGTGGGCCGCGCCTCTCCTACCAGGCGCTCATCTATCCGGTGACCGACCTGGCCTGTGAGAGCGCCTCGGTGAGCGAGCTCTCGCAAGGCTACATGCTTACGGCGGACATCATGCGCTGGTTCTCGGAGTGCTATCTCGGGGACCTCGCGCGCGCGGCCGATCCCCTCGCCTCGCCGCTGCGCGCGACGAATCTTGCGGGGCTGCCGCCGGCGACGGTCATCACCGCCGAGTGCGATCCGCTGCGCGACGAGGGTGAAGCCTATGGCGATCGACTGCGTCAGAACGGCGTGCCCGTCGTGGGCCGGCGCTACCTCGGCATGCTGCACGGCTTCATGAGCATGCCCTATGTCACGCCGGTCGCCGGGCGCGCCATCGCGGATCTCGGGCTGGATTTGCGGGCGGCGCTGGGGCCGGCGCGATAACGCTGCGCGAGCGCAGCGTTATCCGATCGTCCGCTCCGCGCGAGCCGCCTGGGGAGCCTCTGACTTATTCCTCCGCTCCCCAGGCGCTCGAAACACCGTGCATTTCAGGCGTTCCTTGGCCTGAACCGTCAACGTGGTGGTTGATCCGAGCTTCCCTAGAACTCGTAGATGAAGTTGACGCCGTACGTGCGCCGCTCCGCCCAGGCCGTTGCGCTCGCAAAATAGCCGGCCGGCGTCACGACGCCGAACGGATCCTCGGCTGCGATCGGCCCGCCAAGACCGATGCGGTGCGTCGGCCACTCCTTGTCAGTGAGATTCTTGCCCCACAGATCGACGCGCAGACGGCTGTCGTTGGCGAAGCCCATCTTCCAGGAGAGACGGCCGTCGAGCAGCCCGAAGCTCGGACGCGAGTAGAGATCGGCGCCCGGCACGCCTTCGCCGGTCGTTTCCGTGAAGTACACGCGGTCTTCCCAGCGATAGTTGAGTATCGCGCTCAGATCGTTGTCGCCGAACTTCAGGAAGGTCCAGCTGGCGCCGACGTTGACGCTGTTCTCGGGCGCATAGGACACCCTGAACAGCTCCTTGATGTTCTGTCCGATCTGATACGGCGAGAGGGGGTTCACCGCGGGATCGAAGATCGTGCCCGCGCGCACGATTACTTCGTCGTGCTTCGCATCGAGGTAGGTGTAGTCCAGCGTGAAGCTCAGATTCTCCGTCGGCTGCCAGAGCGTCTCCAGTTCGAAACCGCGCACGGTGGCCTTGCCGGCGTTCAACCCGAGCACGATCGAGGAATCCCCGGGATTCGTGTTGAAGAACATCTGCATGTCTTCGAACTCGCTGTTGAACGCCGCAGCGTTCAGACGCACGCGCCGATCGAAGAGATAGGACTTCACACCCAGCTCGTAGACCGTGACGTCCTCGGGCTTGAAAGTGAGTCCGAACTGTCCGACGTCCACCGCCGCGCCCGAGCCGCCGGCCTTGTAGCCGGTGGCGACGCGCAGATAGGTGCTCACGTCCTCGGTCCAGGAGAAGTTCGCGGTGAAGGACGGATTGAACTGGCTCGATTCCACGTCGTTGGAGTTGACGAGCCCCGGCGCCGGCTCCTGCGCAATCGGGAAGCCAAAGTAGGTGTTCAGCAGATTGCGCTCGGCCGAGCGTTCGTCTTTCGTATAGCGGGCGCCGAAGGTCAGATCGAGGCGGTCGTCCAGCACCGGCGGCGTCCAGGTGAGCTGCGCGAAGGCGGCCCGGGACTTCGACTCCGCCTCGACCAAACGATCCTTGGACAGCAGGAGCGGCGGAGGAAACAGATCGGTGATCAGCACGTTCTGGAAGTGCCGACCGCTTTCCTTGAAGTAATAGAGGCCGGCTACATAGTCGATCCGCCCTTCGAGCAGACTGCCCACGGCCTGCACTTCCTGGGAGAACGCGTGATACTGAATGTCGTCGAAACTACGGAAGCCTGTCATGAACGATTCGGCGTAGTCCTGGTGAAACACCGTGCCGACGTCGCGATAGCCGGTGAGTGAGCGCAGCGTGAGGCCGTCGCTCACATCCCAGGACAGCGTGAGGCCGTGCGACTCGTACTCGCCCTGGCTCTCGGGCAGATCGAAGGCGCGGTAGGTCCGATCCTCAGGCTTGCCTCGATCCGAGTAGCCGGGCACGAGACCGACCAGCGCGGAGTTGGTGTAATAGATCGGCGTCGAGTCGAGCTCGCCCTTCTCGAAGAAGTAATCGGCCGTGAAGGATCTACCCGTATCCCAGCGCAGCGCCAGGCGTCCGGCCCTTTGATCCTCCTGGCCGAAATCATTGCCTGGGCCTATGTTTTCGACGTAACCGTCCTGCTCGCGCTTGAGGAAGGAGAGCTTGGCTGACAACCCGCCCCATTTGGGGAGATCGACCACCGTGAGGCTCCTGAGGCGCCCATTGTTGCCGAAGCCCAGCTCCTGCTTGAAACCGAACTCCCCCGAGGGCTTCTTGCTGATGAGATTGACCGCGCCGCCCGTCGTGTTGCGCCCATAGAGCGTGCCCTGGGGTCCGCGCAGCACCTCGACGCGCTCGATGTCGGCCAGGTCGAAGGTCACCATCTGGCCTCGCGGGATGTAGAAGCCGTCCTGGTAAAGCCCAACGGCGCTGTCGAGCGTGATCTGTCCGGGATCCGCCACGCCTTGGCCGCGCATGAAGAGAATGAGTGTGTTCGACGAGCTCGGGTAAGGCGTGAAGGAGATGCTCGGCGTGGCTTTGGCGACGCCTTCGAAATCCGTGATGCCCCGATCGGCGAGCGCCTCGGCTGTGATGGCCGAAATCGCGATCGGTATGTCCTGCAGCGTGCTCTCACGGCGCTCCGCGGTCACGATGATTTCCTGGATCGTTCCGGAGAGTTCCTGCTGCTGCTGCGGCTGTGCAAGAGTCTCGGAGCCGCAAACCGACAACGCCGCTCCCGCCACAAACAGCAGATGACTGCTTGGCCGTACGGTCCTACTCAACATGATCGCCCCCTCTTGATGTCTTGATTGTCGTAATCATTCGCTGTGCACGGCGGAGCCATTTGTATTTCTCCAACGCTGCAACCGTCGCTTGACGTCCGCACGTCAAGTTGAGTAATCATTGCAACCTATCGCTCGATAAGTCAATCCCAGCCTAGATATCTATAGCTTGTGAGTTGAGCGGCGCCCGCCGCAGCGCCGCACGTCAGTTGATCGCGTCAGCGGTTCCAGGACGCCTTCGTTGCGACGCTGCGACAACAGGGGAGGCGTTTGTACATCGATGGCCGAGTTCGATCGCTCGCGATCAGGACGCGGCGCTACGTTGCACCACCAATTGGAGACTCGAATGCCCAGCTCATCCGAAATGAAAGCCGTCTTGCAGGCCTACATCGACGCCTTCAATCGAGGCGACGCCGAAGCGATAGTCGCGCTCTATGCAGAAGACGCGACTGTCGAGGATCCGGTCGGCTCGCCGCCCAAGCGCGGCCGCCAGGCGATCCTGGAGTTCTATCGCGAAGCGATCGCGACCGGCGGCAGGATCGTTCTCGACAGTCCCATGCGCGGATCGCACGGCGACGCCGCAGCTATGGCTTTCAGCGTGCATGTAGGACCGATGACCGTGCGAGTGATCGACACCATGACGTTCGACGCTTCCGGACGTATCACACAAATGAGGGCCTACTTCGGCCCGGACGATTTCGTGCAGTAGCGCTGCTGCAGCGGCCGCAAACGTCCGCCGCCGTCCCCACCAACGGCAGCCGCTTCGAAGGCTGCCGGCCCCTGCCTCATCAATACGGACTAGTTTCAAAGCGCCCGCCAACGACTATGCTTGGTTCGTAAGTTTGATTTTCCTCAATCCGCAAGTGAGCAACGCCGGATGACGAACCAACAGCCTGGCCGATTCGAGATCTCGGCGGACGACGCTTTCATCGAGCGGGCGCTGCAGGAAGCGAGCATCCCCGCACTCATGGCTTCGCTCGTGCACATCACGGGCGATACGAGCATTCTGCGCGGCCCGATCCGACCGCGCACCGCCACGCTCAATGAATATCAGGGACATCTCTCCGAGGACGAGAAGGCGCGCGTGCGCGCCATGGCGCTCGAGGCGCTCAAGCGGTATCGCGACGGCGGCTGCCGTCTGCCGCCTCCGCCGGACGCCAAGACCATCCGCGAGATGATG
Source organism: Steroidobacteraceae bacterium (assembly GCA_034005205.1). Classification (GTDB taxonomy): domain Bacteria; phylum Pseudomonadota; class Gammaproteobacteria; order Steroidobacterales; family Steroidobacteraceae; genus Steroidobacter. Next base: position 38,659 of record JAVEVD010000009.1, read on the forward strand.
AGCTTCGTGGTCGGAGAAGATGTGCCCGAGGAATACGCGCCCATGATGCTCGAAGAGCTTGCGCTCGACGCGCGTGATGCACGCGCGCCCGACTGGCGCCAGACCGTTCCCGCGGAACAACGCGCCCAGTTTCACGTGGCGATCGTTGGAGCCGGCATGTCGGGGCTGCTGCAGGCGATGCGGCTGCAGGAAGCCGGCGTTCCCTACACTCTTATAGAGAAGAACGACAGCGTGGGCGGTACGTGGTACGAGAACCGCTATCCGGGCTGTCGAGTGGACATCGCCAACCACTTCTACTGCTACTCCTTCGATCCAAACGCTGACTGGAGCGAGTACTTCTGCCGGCGCGACGAGTTGCTTGCGTACTTCCGCAACTTCAGCGAGAAGCATGGGCTAGGTCGCCATACCCGGCTCAGAACCGAAGTGCTGGCGGCGAGGTACGAGGAGTCGAGCGCAAGCTGGGTGCTCACGCTCCGCAACGCGGATGGGCGTACCGAAGAGCTGCGCGCCAACGCCCTCGTGAGCGCCGTCGGGCAGCTCAATCGACCCCTCATCCCGCAGATCTCCGGACAGGATCGCTTTCGCGGCCCGGCCTTCCACACCGCGGCCTGGGAGCCGCAGCACGCGCTCGAAGGCAAGCGCATCGCGGTGGTGGGCTCAGGGGCGAGCGCCTTCCAGCTCGCGCCCGAGCTCGCGAAGATCGCCAGCCAGCTGTATGTGTTCCAGCGCTCGGCGCCCTGGATGCTGCCGAATCCGCTTTATCACGCCGCCGTGGGCGAAGGCGCCAAGTGGCTCCTGCGGCACGTCCCGTTCTATGCGCGTTGGTATCGCTTCCTGATCTTCTGGCCGGGCACGGACGCTTCGCTGCCGCGCATCCGCATCGATCCCGATTGGCCGCATCCGCAGCGCGCGGTGAACGCCATCAACGATGAGTGGCGCAAGGGTCTCATCGAGTACATGAAGGCGCAGATCGGCGACGATCCGGAACTGCTCGAGAAGGTCACGCCGAAGTACCCGGTGATGGGCAAGCGCATGCTCCAGGACAACGGCAGCTGGCTCGCCGCGCTCAAGCGCCCGAACGTCGAGCTGGTCACCGAAGCTGTGACGCAGATCGACGAGCACGGCGTCGTCGGCCGCGACCGACATTACGCGGTGGACGTCATCATCTACGCCACAGGCTTCCATGCGACCGAGTTCCTCTCCTCGCTGGAGATCGTCGGGCGCGACGGAAAGAAGCTGTCCGAGGTCTGGGGCGAGGAGCCGCACGCCTACCTCGGCGTCACGACGCCGGACTTCCCGAATCTCTTCTGTCTGTACGGCCCCGCGACCAACGCCGCGCACGGCGGCAGCATCATCTTCAACTCGGAGTGCCAGACGCGCTACATCACGGCCTGCATCGGCGCACTGCTCGAAAACGGTCTGAAGGCCATGGAGCCGCGCCGCGAGGTGTGCGAAGAGTTCAATCGCCGGCTCTATGCCGAGCTCGAAACCCTCGTGTGGTCGCACCCCGGCGTGAACAGTTGGTATCGCAACCGCGCCGGGCGGGTCGTGACCACCTCGCCCTGGCGGCTGGTCGACTACTGGAACTGGACGCTCCGGCCGAAGCTCGAGGAATACCACCTCATCTGAGCCCTGAGCGGCGCCGAGCGATTGCGCTCTGGCGTTCAGACGCTGGGCGGCGTCCCTACTCGTACACGAGGCCGGCGGTCAGCCCGCCATCGACCGTGAAGGCGCCGCCGGTGCTGTAAGAGGACTCATCGCAGGCAAGATAGAGCACCAGGCGCGCGACGTCCTCGGGCCGACCCCAGCGCTTCAGCGGGACGCCGGGTTCGCGTGAGGCGATCTCCGCGATGTCCGTCACGCCGTGCGATTCAGCCACGAGCATGGTGGCGATCGGCCCCGGATGCACGGAATTCACTCGTATGCGGTGCTTCGCCAACTCGAGGGCCGCAGCCTTGGTCATGCCGGTCACGGCGAACTTGCTGGCGCAGTAGGCGAGCGCATTCGTCAGGCCTTCGAGCCCCTGGACGGAGGAGATGTTGACGATGGCGCCGCCGCCGGATTCGCGCATCGGCGCGATGCAGCTGCGCATGCCGAGAAACACCCCGATCTGGTTCGTGCGGATCACTTCCATGTAGGCCTCCATGGAGAGCGACTCGATTGGCTGCATACGGAAGACGCCGGCGTTGTTGACCAGCACCGTGGGCGCGCCGAAGCGCCGGCGCGTCGCTTCGAGCGCGGCGGCCCATTCGCTCTCCACGCCTACGTCGAGGTGTACGTAGGCGGCGTGCTCGCCGAGTTCCGCTGCGAGCGCGCCGCCGAGTTCATCGCGCACGTCGGCGAGCACGACACGTGCGCCCTCCTGCACGAACAGGCGCGCCACGCTGGCGCCAATGCCGCGCGCGGCGCCCGTGACGATTGCGATTCTACCTTCGAGTCTGCCCATGGCCCCCGCCCTTACTGAGGCAGTGGATCACTGCACAGCTCATGATTATTCAGATCGGCGCGCCCGGCGCCATCGCTCCCGACGCCCTCGCCAATACGCGCCGCCCGATCAGCGCACGCGCCGGGCGCTCGATGAGCAAGCGCCTGCGCCGATCGATGCGGCCTCCCGCCACGCGATCCGCCGGCCCGGCCAGATCGCGTGGATTGGGGAGATGGACTTACCAGCGGAAGCTTACTTCCAGCCCGTAGGTGCGTGGCTCCAGATAGTACGCCGGCGTCAAGCTGCCGAAGGCGGGTCCGAAGTCGATGTAGTTGATGATCTGCTCTTCATCCGTGAGGTTGCGGCTCCAGAGCGCCACTTCCCCCTGCGCGCCGCCAAGGGTGAAACCGGAGAGCGACAGGCGCGCGTTCAGCACCCCGTAGCTCTCGATGACCGTGTCGCCGGCGATCGCGCGCAACGGGTTGTAGTTCGGGCCGCTCGAGGCGAGCTGGTACGGATAGGTGTAGTACTCATCTGTCCAGGTGTAGTCGAGCACTGCGCGCACATCTCCCCAGGCGGTGCGGGCGATGCGCCCGTCGAGCAGCACGTTGAAGGAGTGCTCGGGGGCGTGAATGACGGCGCGGTTGTTCGCCTGGTTCACGCCCTCGTCGATGAACTCGTCGTACTCGGCGTCGAGATAACCGTAGCCCGCCTGCAGCGTGAGCGCATCCGAAGGGACCCACATCGCCTCGAGCTCGAAGCCGCGGGTGGTCGCCTTGCCGGCGTTGCGGATGATCGAGGAGGCGGCGCCTGAAGCGGTGAAAATGGAGAGCTGCATGTCGTCGGTGTCGTTCTGGAACGCCGCGACGTTCACGATCGCCCGCCCATCGGCAAAGCTGGTCTTCAAGCCCACTTCATAGGACTGCAGCTTCTCGGGCTGGAAGGGGGTGACCGCTTCGTTGATCGTGAAGTTCTCGTCGAGATTGGCCTCGCCGTTGAATCCGCCGCTCTTGAAGCCTTCGGCGTATTTCGCATAAGCGTTCACTGCGTCGGAGAACCGATAGGCGACGATGAACACGGGCGTGGTGTCGCTGAAGGTCTCATCGGCCGCCGTGCCCGCCGGTATCAACGGGGTGAAAGGCGTCGCGCCATCGTTGAAGGCCAGATAGCGCTCGGTGTCTCGCTTCTCGCGCGTGTAGCGCAGGCCGGCCGTCAACGTGAGCGCATCGGTGGCCTTGTAGTCCACCTGCCCGTAGGCTGCCCAGGCTTTCGTGCCGAAGCCGTAGCGCGAGTCGTAATTCACCGTGCCGAAGAAGAAGGTCTGCGGGTTGAACGTGAAGCCGTCGTCCTCGAAATAATAGAGACCGCCGACGTAGTTGAAGCGATCCGTGACGCCGACCAGCTGCAGCTCCTGAGAGAAGGCGTCGTACTCGGACTGACGTGCGGTATGCGCCACGGGCAGCGGCGAGCCGTCGAGATCGAGCAGATCGTCCCACTCCAGCTCGCGGTAGGCGGTGATCGACTTCAGCGTGTTCGTATCGTTCACGTCCCAGGTGAGCGTGAGCGCATGCCCCTGCACCTCGCTGCGCTCGAACGTGCGCCCATCGACGCTCACCTTCTTCTGGCGCTCATTGGTGACCCATGGCTGCAGGAACGGCAGCACCGCAGGGTTCGCCCTCGATAGATAGGAGTGATTCACTCCTTGGTCGGTGTCGCTGTAATCGAAGCGATAGGCGGCCTGGAAGGTGTCGGTGAAGTCGAGATTCACTCCCAGTCTCGCGCTCGTGGAATCGCGATCGTCGAGCTCCTTGACCGCGCTGCCCTGAGTCGTCTGGGTCGTGCCGTCGCGCTGTTCGGTGCGGGCGCCGATCGAGATGCTTGCAATCCCAAGGCGCGGCAGATCGAGCGACGCTTTGACGGTTCGCAAATTGTAGTTGCCTATTTTCACGCTCGCATCGCCGCCGAACACGCCCGAGGGCGGCCGGGTGACCAGATTCACGGCGCCGGCCAGCGTGTTGCGCCCGTACAGCGTGCCCTGGGGGCCGCGCAGCACTTCGACGCGCTGCAGATCCATGACGTCGAAGACCGAGCCGAGGTTCTTGCCGACATAGACCCCGTCGACGTAGACGCCGACGGTCGGATCCCAGTAGAGCGCCGGATTCTGCTGCATGGCGCCGCGGATCGAGATCTGCATGCCGGTGTTGTTGGAGGTCGTCGGACTCGCCTTGAGGTTCGGCGCCAGCGAGCCGAGATCCGTGACGCTGCTGATGTCACGAGCGATCAGCTGCTGCTCGTCGATTGCGGTGACCGCCACGGGCACGTCCTGCAGGCGCTCCTCGCGCCGCTGGGCGGTGACCACGACCTCCTGCAGCACGAACATGCCCTGCGTATCAGCCGGCGGCGCGGTCGGGGCCGAGTCCTGCGCGCGCGCTGCGGCGGCGGCCAGGATCATGGAAATGGACACTGCGAGCGGACGAAGCATTGCTCGCGTTTCAAGGCGCTGATTCATGCGGAAATCCTCGTGAGCCGGGCGCCACATAGCGGCGCGAAGAGACGTCGTTGTGGAGTTCGTTAAGCTTTGCGCGTCAGTTGGCGCGGAGGCATGCAGACCAGGTGCAGCGAGGCTTCGCCTGTCCGATGGAACAGCGCCGATCGTGAAAGACACCCCATTCGCGCGCGAAGCTAGCAGCGCCCCATGTGGCTGTCCTACTCCATAAGGACGATGGGGTCGATCCTGGCGTGTCGCTGCAGAATGATGGCGCCACGCTTGGCGGGGCGAGGCGGGGCCTCGAGTGTCGGTGATCAGCTGAGTGAGCGCGGTCGGCGCCCGCAGGCATGCCGAGCATGCGGCCGCGTCGACGGCGGCCGCTTATTCCGTGGTGCATTCTGCGTTGACATGCCGTCGCCGAAGCCGTCGTGCGTTGACATATTTGCGGCGTCGCAGCTTCGCAAGCGCTATCGCTGCTTCCATTCTGAGCCGCTCTTTAAAAGAAGCTCGGATCAACCTACTACCCTGACGGTTCAGGCAAAGTAATGCACTGAATGCACGGCCCGTCGAGCGCCTGGCGATCGCAGACGCGGAGTAGATCAAGGGGTTCCCTAATTCGAATTGACTATAGGCGTCCCTGCACACCAACCATAATATCGAGCGATTGCCATGTAAGTGCGAGCCGCAGGGGGCGTCGTGAAGGCTTTAATTGCACTCGAGCTGAATCGTCTGGCGGTTGAAGACATCAGCATCGCGCCTCCGAAAACGGGTGAGGTGTTGATCCGGATGAAGGCGGCCGGCGTCTGTCATTCGGATCTCTCGGTCGCAAATGGCACGGTGCCCATGCCGCTGCCGATGGTGCTCGGGCACGAGGGGGCGGGCGTCGTTGCTGAGGTCGGTCCGGGCGTCACGAACGTCAAGCCCGGGGATCACGTCGTGCTCTCCTTCGTGCCGGCATGCGGCGAATGCTGGTTCTGCGTGCGTAAGGAGCCGCACTTGTGTGTGCGCTGCGATCCGCGCGGCCGCATGTTGGATGGTACGAGCCGGCTGCAACTTCGCGGCCAGGAGCTCGGCGCCATGTCGCAACTCGGCTGTCTCGCCGAGTATGCGGTGGTCCCCGCGATGAGCGTCATGCCTATCGACCGCTCGATTCCTTTCGCCGGAGCGGCGCTGGTCGGTTGCGCCGTCATGACGGGTGTCGGCGCGGTCGCCAACACCGCGCGGGTCGAAGCAGGCGCCACGGTGGCGGTCTTCGGCTGCGGCGGCGTGGGTCTGGCCGCCATCCAGGGCGCGCGTCTGGTGGGCGCCAGGCAGATCATCGCCGTTGACCTCGCTGATCACAAACTCGAATACGCGAGGCGCTTCGGAGCGACCGACTGTGTGAACGCGGGCGAGGATCCAGTCGCAGCCGTGAAGGCGCTCACCGGTGGTTGGGGCGTGGATTACAGCTTCGAGATGACCGGTCGGGCCGCCGTCATGGAGCAGGCTTACGCCGCCGCGCGCCGCGGGGGAAGCGTATGCATCGTGGGCCTCGGCCGCTACACGGAATCGATGCGGCTCAATGCGCTGCTGCTGGCCGGGGAGAGCAAGCGGATTCTCGGCTGCTTCTATGGCAGCGCGAACTTCCGCGTCGACATGCCGAACCTGCTGGCGCTCTACCAGGCGAAGCGGCTCGACCTCGACGGCCTCATCACCAAGACCTACGGCATCGAGCAGGCTCCGAGCGCTTTCGACGATCTCGAGGCGGGCCGCAATGCGCGCGGGCTGATCTTATTTGACTGAAGGATCATCATGAGCAAAGGCAAGGCGCTGTTCGATCTATCGGGCAAGGTGTGCCTGGTCACCGGGGCCAACAGGGGACTGGGTCGTGCGATCGCGATCGGACTGGCGGAGGCCGGCGGGGACGTGGTCGTCGCCTGCCGCGAGCAGGCGAGCGGCGAGGTCGTGGCGCGCGAAATCGAGAAGCTCGGGCGCCGCGCGCTGGTCGCGCCCTGCGACATCGGGCGTTGGTCGGACATCGACAGGCTGGTGAGCCGCGCCTGCGAAGTCTTCGGCCGGATCGACGTGCTGGTGAACAACGCAGGCATCGCCCATGACCCACAGCCCGTCGCCGACGTGGACGAGGCGATGTTCGATCGCTACTTCCAGGTCAACACCAAGGGGCCGATGCGTCTGGCGAGCCTCGTGGCGCAGCGTATGGTGCAGAGCGGCGGCGGATCGATCGTGAACGTGCTCACGTTCGGCGCCATCAAGCCGGGCGGCTATCTTTCGATGTACTGCTCGAGCAAGGCGGCGATGCGCTCGCTCAGCCGCAGCATGGCCGAGGAATGGGCGCCCATGGGCATTCGCGTCAATGCGATCGCGCCCGGTCCGTTCATGACGGACATGCTGAAAGAGCTGGCCGAGACCACCGATGGATTCATGGATTATTCCATCCAGACCACGCTCCTCAAGCGTGTGGCCGAGCCGCATGAGATCGTCGGCCCGGTCGTGTTCCTCGCGAGCGCGGCGTCCAGCTATGTGACCGGCCAGATCCTCCCGGTCTGCGGCGGCGGGATTTCGATGTGAGCGGGCCACGATGACCAGTCGCGAGGAAGCACAACGCCGGCTCGACGTGCTCGGCGCCGCAGTGCTCAAGCACACGCCCGAGCAGTCCTACACCGTCACCGATCGTTTCGAGCAGCTCGCCGCCGAGCGCCCCGACGACGTCTTTCTGATCTGGGAGAACAGTGAGATCAGCTACGACGCCGCCAACCGGGCGATGAATCGCTACGCGCACTTTGCGCGCTCGCAAGGGCTCGCGCCGGGCGACGCCGTCTCGGTGATGCTCGAGAACCGCCCCGAATTCCTGTATCTCTGGTTCGGGCTCGCCAAGATCGGCTGCATCCCGGCGCTGATCAATACCCACATCAGCGGAGCCGCGCTGCTGCACGCCGTCGGCGCCAGCACGAAGAGCAAGGCGCTGTTCGTCGGCGAAGAGTGTCTGGGGCAGCTGCAGAGCATCGGCGGAGCCGCCGGCGCGGCCGTCCGTCTGCCGACCTTCGTCGTCGACAATGCAGGCGCCATAGACGCCGGTGAGTCGATAGTGAGTGACGAGAATCCGTCGCGCACGCTGCGCGAAGGCGTCATCGGCGAGAGCACTTTCTGCTTCGTGTTCACCTCCGGCACGACGGGGCTGCCAAAGGCCGCCTTGATCACACACATGCGGTGGCTCGGCGTAGGCGACGGCTGGTCGGCGCTTTTCAATCATACGTCCGCGGATGTCTTCTATTGCGTGCTGCCGCTCTATCACGTGGCCGCCGGGATGTCGCTGCTTTCGCAGGTGCTCGCCTGCGGCGGTTCGATGTTGCTGCGCCGTCGCTTCAGCGCGAGCCGGTTCTGGGACGACGTGCGCCGCCACCGCGTCACCGTCACCCAGTACAGCGGCGAGATGTGTCGTTACCTTGTCAACCAGCCTGCACGGCCGAACGATCGCGAGCACGGACTGAAGATGATGTCGGGCGCCGGCCTCAATGCGGAGGTCTGGCGGCGCTTCCAGGAGCGCTTCGCCGTGCCGCATCTCATCGAGGGCTACGGGGGCACAGAGATCAACTGCGGCCTCATGAATCTCGACGGAAAGATCGGCAGCTGCGGACGCATTCCCTTCAAGGAGCGCAGCAACGCGCGCCTCGTGCGCTACGACCTCGAGACCGGGGAATACATACGCAACGCTGACGGCTCGCTCATCGAATGCGAGCCCGGCGAGGTCGGCGAGCTGATCGCCATGATCGTGAAGCTGCCGGGCGTCGGCGCGGGGCGCTTCGATGGCTACACCGACCCGGAAGCGACCGAGCGCAAGATCCTGCGCGATGTGTTTCGTCCCGGCGATGCGTGGTTTCGCACCGGCGATCTCTTTCGTCGCGACGAGGACGACTACTTCTACTTCGTCGACCGCACCGGCGACACGTTCCGTTGGAAAAGCGAGAACGTCTCGACCACCGAAGTGGCCGAGGCGCTGGGCGCATACCCGGATCTGGAATCAATCACCGTCTATGGCGTGGAGGCGCCTGGCGAGGAAGGGCGCGCGGGGATGGCCGCCATCGCGATGAAGCCTGGGCGAAGCTTTGACCCGAAGGCCTTCTTCGAGCTGGCGAGCGCCGCTCTGCCTTCTTACGCCGTGCCGCTGTTCGTGCGGATCCTGCGTGAGCCTGACATCACCTCTACCTTCAAGCTGCGCAAGACCGATCTGCAGAAGCTGGGTTGTGAACCGGGTCCGAACGGTGATCCTGTCTATACGCTCGATGCGGCGAACCGCACTTATGTGATCAGGAGCTGACCGATGCTGGCCAAGCGAGTCGATTTCCAAGTTGAGTCGCCGGGGGATCCTGGCGCGAGGATCTGGGAGCGGTTCCCGGCGCGCAAAGTGGCGCTCACGCCGACGCCGGTGGGGCTGCAGAACTCGAAGTACATTCTCGGCAAGTGGCGCGACGGGGACTTCGGGCGCACGAGCGCAGTGGGGCTCCAGGCGGTGCATGACGGCGCCGAGCTGGCTTTGCGCCTCGAGTGGGAATGCGAGCAGCCGGTCGCGTCCGTCGACGACAACGATCAGTTCGCCGACGGCGCCGCACTGCTCTTTCCGCTCAGCGAGGCGTCGCCGCTCATCATGGGCGCCCAAGGGGCGCCGGTGAATATCTGGCACTGGCGAGCCGACCGGCCGACAGTGGCGCACAACAACGTGGCGGACGGCATCGGGACCTCACGCATCACGCGATCGACGCTGATCACGACGCGCGCCGCGCATGCGAGCGGACGTTGGACGCTCGTGTTTCGCCGGGAGCTGGTCGCCGGGCCGCCGGATGCGGAGCTGGCGGCGTTCGAGCCCGGTAGGACCTACCGCGTGGCGCTTGCAGTCTGGTGCGGGGCGAATGCAGAGCGGGCAGGCCTCAAGGCCTTTTCGCCCGAGTGGGTGGAACTCTCGCTGGAGGCCTAAGAACGATGGACGACGCCAAGCAAGAAGCCGCCCGCATCGGGCGCGAGATCGATGGGCAGATCGTGCGCCCGAAGCGCCAGTTGGCGATGGTCTTCGACCTCAACAAGTGCCTCGGTTGTCACACCTGCTCCATTGCCTGCAAGACGCAGTGGACGCGCGAAGAAGGCATGGAAGGCATGTGGTGGAACGTGGTCAACACGCTTCCCGGCGAGGGTACGCCCAAGAGCTGGGAAACCATGGGCGGGGGCTTCGAGCCCGATGGTCGTCAGCGTCCCAGCCGTATCCCGGGACGCGAGGAGTTCGGCGACGCTTGGCAGTTCAACCAGCAGGAAGTGCTCTTCGAGGGTTCGGCCAGCCACCTCGAGCCGAAGAATTTCAAGGGCGAGAAGCCCAGCTGGGGACCGAACTGGGATGAGGATCAAGGCGCGGGGGAGTACCCGAACTCGTACTTTTTCTACTTCCCGCGCCTCTGCAATCACTGCACCCACCCGGCGTGTCTGGAAGCCTGTCCGCGAGGCGCGATCTACAAGCGCGAGCAAGACGGGATCGTGCTGATCGACGAGCAGAAGTGCAAAGGCTTTCGCTTCTGCATGGAAGCCTGCCCTTACAAGCGCATCTATTACAACCACGTGAAGCTGGTCTCGCAGAAGTGCATCTTCTGCTTCCCACGCATCGACGAGGGCGTGGCGCCTGCCTGCGCACGTCAGTGTCCAGGGCGCTTGCGCTTCGTGGGCTATCTCGACGATGAGAACGGCCCCATTCACAAGCTCGTGCATCAGTGGAAAGTGGCGTTGCCGCTCCATGAGGAGTTCGGCACCGGACCGAACATCTTCTACGTCCCGCCGCTTTCGCCGCCGCGCGTGACCGCGACGGGCAAGCCGGACCCGTCCAAGCCGCGCATACCCATCGAGTATCTGCAGAGTCTCTTTGGCCCGCGCGTCGAGGAGGCGCTGCGCATTCTCGAGACCGAGAGGGCGAAGAAGGCTCGTGGCGAGGCCTCGGAGCTGATGGACACGCTCATCGTGTACCGCTGGCCTGACAACATCTTTCCGGATCTCACCAAAGATCCGGCCACGCTGTAAGGGAGGCGCGGATCATGGCGATAGAGATCACTCGGCGTTCATTCCTGACGGGCGCCGGCGGCGGTGCGCTGGTGCTCTCGATGGGCTATCTCGGCTGGCGCTCACTGCAGAAGGGGGCGCCAGTTACGGCGCTCCCGGGTGCAGGCGGCGCGCCGATGCCGCGCGTCGACTACCAGAGCTACGAAGACATCTGGCGAGCGAAGTGGAGCTGGGACAGCGTCGCCAAGGGCACGCACTTCGTGAACTGCTGGTATCAGCGCGGCTGCAACTGGAACGTGTATGTCAAGGACGGCATCGTCTGGCGCGAGGAGCAGGCCGGCACTTACGAGCCCATCGACCCGAAGATCCCCGACTACAACCCGCGCGGCTGTCAGAAAGGCGCGTGTTACTCGGAGCGCATGTACGACGGCGCCCGCTTGCGGCATCCGCTGAAGCGCGTGGGCGAGCGCGGCGCCGGCAAGTGGCGGCGCGTCAGCTGGGAGGAGGCGCTCACCGATATCGCCGACAAGATGATCGACGCGATGATCTCCGAGGAAGGGCCCGGCTCGATCATGTGGGATCAGGGTACGGCGCAGACCAACGGCGGAGCGGGCTTCGCGATGATGCGCACTTCGCTGGTGCTCGACACCCCGGTGCTGGATGTGAACACCGAGATCGGTGATCACAGACCAGGGTTCTGCGTAACCACCGGCAAAATGGTCCACTGCAGTTCTTCGGACGATCTGTTCCACTCAGATCTGATTCTCATCTGGGGCGGCAATCCCGTTTACACGCAGATACCCCAGGCGCATTTCATCATGGAAGCCCGCTACAACGGCGCCAAAGTGATCACCATCGCGCCGGATTACTCGGCGTCTTCCGTACACGCCGATCAATGGGTGCCGGTGAAGGTGGCGACCGACGCTGCGCTCGGCCTCGGGATGGCTCAGGTGATGATCGCCGAGGGCCTCTACAACAAGCGCTATGTTCAGGAGCAGACGGATCTGCCGCTGCTCACCCGCGTCGACAATGGCCGCTTCCTGCGCGGCAAGGATCTCGAGCAGGGCGGCAGGGACGATCAGTTCTATTTCTTCGACTTGGCTGAGCAAAAGCTGGTCGAGGTTTCGCAGAAGACGCTCGAGCTGGGGACCATCGATCCGGCGCTCGAGGGCGAGTTCGAGATCGACAGCCTGCAGGGCAAGCTCAAGGTGCGCCCGGTGTTCGCTCAGTTGCGCGAACACCTGCAGCAGTACGAGCCAGAGAAGGCGAGCGCCTTGTGCGGCGTCGACCCTGACACGATCCGACAACTCGCCCGCGATCTGGCGAAGGCGCGCGCGGCGACCTGCATCTCGCAGTCGAACTTTTCCAAGTACTACCACGGCATCGAGATGGAGCGCGCGCAGCTGCTGTGCTTCGCGCTGGCTGGGCAGATGGGCCGCAAGGGCGCCGGCTACATGTCGTTCCCCTATCTGTCGATCGATGGGGCGGACGCAGTGGCGAATCTCAGGGGCCAGGGCAATCCAAAGCTGCAACTCGCGGCGCTCGGACTGAAGATGGCGCCGCGATTCATCGCCGACAAGCTGCGCGGTCATACCAAGGAGATGACCATTTACGACCTGGCGCGCGAGGAGTTCCGCCACGGAGCGTTCCCGCCGAGCCTGCTCTGGCTCTACCACCAGGGCGGCTTCGAGGATCTCTATGGGCGCTCCGCTGACTGGGATCCCTCGATGAAGCGGCCGCTGTCGTCGTACATGGACGAGGCGATCGAGAAGGGCTGGCAGTTTCGGCCTGCGACCCGCCCGCGCATCTTCATGGAAGCGGGCGGCAACGTGCTGCGCCGCTTCCGCGGCTACGACGTGATGATCGAGAAGCTGTTGCCGCGGCTCGATCTCATGGTCACGATCGACTGGCGGATGAGCAACACGGCGCTGTACAGCGACTATGTGCTGCCGGCCGCAGCCTGGTACGAGAAGGACGACATCACCTGGGCTACGCCGCTCTCACCCTTCTCGCAGGTAGTGACGCGCGCCACCGAGCCGGTCGCGGAGGCGAAGCCCGACTGGGAGATTCATTGTCTGCTGCTGAAGACCATTCAGCGGCGCGCCGCCGAGCGCGGCATCGAAAAGTTCAAGGACCGCCACGGCGAAGAGCGCAGCTTCGACGTCTACGATCAGTTCACCTTCAACGGGCGCTACAACGAGTCCAACGTCGAGGAGCTGCTCGATCTCATTCTCAGCGTCTCCACCAACGTCGGGGACGTGAACTGGCGGAAGCTCAAGGAGAAGGGCTTCCAGCGCTTCACCGCTCTCGGCGACAACTCCTTCATGAACATCGGCAACGCCACCGACGTGAAGGAGGACGAACCTATCACAGCGGGCCTGTGGCACACCGAGAAGAAGATGCCGTGGCCGACGCTCACCCGCCGGATGCAGTTCTGCATCGATCACCCCTTCTATGAAGAGCTCGGCGAGCGCCTGCCGGTGCACAAGGATCAGCCGAGCATCGGCGGGCAATACCCGCTGTACATGACAGGCGGGCACACACGCTGGTCGATCCACGCATCGTGGCGCGATCAGAAGTACATGCTGCAGCTGAATCGCGGCGAACCGGTGATCTTCATGAGCGTCGAGGACGCGAAGGCGCGCGGCATCCGCGACGGCGACCGCGTGCGGGTGTTCAACGACATCAGCTCCACCGAGATGCAGGCGCGCGTGGCGGCCGCGCACCGCCCCGGGCAAGCCACCTGTTATCACGCCTGGGAGCCGTTCATGTACAAGAATCGCAAGAGCTACTCGACGCTTACGCCCAACCCAATCAATCCCGTGCAGCTCGCCGGCGGCTACTACCACCTGCAGCCCATGCCGGCGCTCTTCAGCCCCGGCTCCACCGATCGGGCGACCCGCATCGAGATCGAACGCGTCGGATGAGAAACCCATGACAGCAACCGAGGACACCGCTTTTCTGGAAACTCTGCGCTCCTACGTCGGCCGGACTGGCGCGCCGCAAACGGCGCGCGATCCGGTCAACAGCGCGACGATCCGCAACTGGTGCGACGCCATGCGCTTCGATGGCGAAGCGCTCGAGACGGCAGCGCCGGACGACAAAGGCCGTGCGCCGCCGGCGATGCTGGCGGTGTGGACCATGCCGGGCGCCATCCCGCGGGAGTTCGATCCCGACTGCCCGCGCGGCAAGGTCTTCATGCTCCTGCAGCAGGCGGGTTTCGCCTCGATGATCGGCGTCAATACCGAAGAGGAATACTTCCGGCCGCTCGAGATCGGCGAGCTTCTGACCGGCACGCTGTCGCTGCTCGATGTTTCTGAGCAGAAGAGCACCGCGCTCGGCGTCGGCTACTTCGTGACTACGCTCACCGAGTTCAAGAACCAGAAGGGCGAGCGGGTCGGAACGTGGAAATTCCGCACCTTCAACTTCAAACCCCGCCAGCCGACCGAAGAGGAGCTCGCGAAGAAGAAGCAGCGGCAGGAGCAGCAGGCCAGGATTCCGAAACACCTGCTGGTGCGCCCGCGGCCGGCGATGATGAAAGAGACGGCCTTCTTCTGGGAGGGCGCGCAGGCCGGCGAGTTGCGCATTCAACAATGCCGCGGCTGTCAGCGGCTGGCCCATCCGCCGGTGGTGCGCTGCCCGGCCTGCGGCTCCTACGATCTTGGTTATCGCGTGGCGAGCGGCAAGGCGACGCTGTACAGCTTCGTCGAGCCTGTGCACCCGCCGATGCCCTTCATGCGCTATCCCTATGTGGTCGGAGTCGTCGAGCTCGAGGAAGGTACGCGGCTGATCACCAACATCGTGCACTGTGCGCCCGAGCTGGTGCGCATCGGCATGCCGCTCGAGCTGGTTTTCCAGCAGACCGACCCGGAGCTGAAGCTGCCGATGTTCCGTCCCGCCGCTCCGCCGGTCAACCGGCAAACGCGCCGCTTCGAAGAGGTGCAGACGGGCGAGGAGCTGCCGCTGCGGCCCATTGACGTCACAACTCGGCGCATCGTCGCCGGCGCCATCGCCACGCGCGATTTCGAGGACATCCATCACGAGGCAGCGGCCGCGCGCCGCGCTGGCCTGCCGGATCTCTTCATGAACATTCTCACCACCAACGGTTTGTGCACTCGTTACGTGCAAGCCTGGGCCGGGCCGCAGGCGAGCGTCACCGGCATCAACATTCGCCTGGGCGCGCCGAACGTAGCCGGGGACACGATGACGCTTTCAGGCGTCGTCGAGAGTCGAACGTCGCTCGAGGATCGCGGTCAGGTGGTCGTGAGGCTGCGCGGTCGCAATGACCTGGGTGATCACGTCACGGGGACCGTGACAGTCGAACTGCCTCTGGGAGGACGAAGCTGATGGCCATGTCGTTTTCCGGGAAAACCGCGATCGTCGGCATCGGCGCGACGGATTTCTCCAAGTGCTCGGGCCGCAGCACGCTGCGTCTGGCGGTCGAGGCCTGCGAGGCGGCCATCCGCGATGCGGGAGTCACGCCGGACATGATCGACGGAATGGTGACCTACACCGTCGATGACAATCACGAGATCGACGTATGTCGCAGTCTCGGCGTCGATCGCCTCACGCACTTCAGCCGCATCCACCACAGCGGCGGTGCAGCCTGCGGCACGATACATCAGGCCGCGATGGCCGTGGCGAGCGGAGCTGCAACCTACTGTCTGGTCTATCGCGCCTTCAACGAGCGCTCCGAGACGCGCTTCGGCGTGGGTGTACAGGAGCGGGCGCCGTTGCCGACGCCCATGGAAGTGGATTTCAGCTGGAGCTCGCCCTTCGGCCTGCTGACGCCGGCGTCGTGGGTCGCGATGTTCGCCCAGCGCTACATGCACGAGTACGGCGCGACCACCGAAGATTTCGGGCGCGTGGCGGTCGCGTGTCGACGGCATGCAGCCAACAATCCGGCCGCGTTCTTCTACAAGCAGCCGATCACGCTCGAGGATCATCAGAACAGCCGCTGGATCGTCAAGCCGCTGCGTCTCCTCGACTGTTGCCAGGAATCGGACGGCGGCCAGGCGATGGTGGTGACCACGCTCGAGCGCGCGCGCGATCTGACAGGCAAGCCCGCAGTCATTCGCGCAGCCGTGCAGGGCTCCTGCGACGACCAGCAGATGATGAAGAGCTACTACCGCAAGAGCATCACGGGCATACCCGAGATGGGGCTGTGCGCCGAGCAGGTCTATGCCGAGAGCGGTCTGTCGGCGGCCGATATCGATGCGGCGGTGCTCTACGATCATTTCACGCCGCTGGTGCTGCCGCAGCTCGAGGAGTTTGGCTTCTGCAAGCGGGGCGAGGCAAAGGACTTCATCCGTGACGGCGCCATCGAGATCGGCGGCCGTCTGCCCATCAACACCCACGGCGGGCAGATCGGCGAGGCTTATCTGCACGGTATGAACGGCATCGCCGAGGGCGTGCGGCTGGTGCGTGGCCAGTCCTGGAATCAACCGAAGAAACTCGACAACGTGCTGGTGACGGCCGCCTCGGCCGTTCCGACCAGCGCGCTGATTCTGTCCCGCGACTACTGAGGTGCGTTGATGAGCAATGCAGCGACTGGCGCCCCATCCAATGCGATCCCCGAGGTGCAACTTACGGCGGACGTGCTGCTCGAGACTGCGCGCCGCAATACCGGACTGGCCGATTTCGGCGATGAGGCCGATTGGCGCGAAGGCTTTCAACGGCTGCTCGCGAGCCTGAACGAGGAGGCGCGGCTGAACGCCGTCGGGCGGGTGATCGCTTTCAACGAGGTGCTGCGCCACCTCGAGAATCGGCTCCGAGTAACGGAGGATCTCAAACGCCATCCAGAGATCCTCGAGGTCGAGATCGTCAAGCCGCTGTTCATGGTGGGCCTGCCGCGTACGGGTTCGACCATCATGCACGATCTGCTGGCCAAGGATCCCGACAACCGGACGCCGATGACCTGGGAATGCCACATCATGTCGCCGCCGCCCGATCGCGCGACCTACGAGACCGATCCGCGCATCGCAATCTGCGAGCAGCATTTCGAGCAGACCTCGCGGGCGCTCATCCCCGAGTTCCAGGCGCTGCACGAAATGGGCGCGCATCTGGCGCAGGAGTGCCTGATGCTCAACGCATTCGATTTCAAGAGCATCATCTTCGCCAATCAGTTCCGCATCCCGAGCTACCAGAGCTGGGTCGAGAGCTCGGATCAGACCAGCGTCTATCGTACGCACAAGCGGCAGCTCCAGTACATGCAGTGGAGAAACCCCCGGGAGCGCTGGGTGCTGAAGAGCACGGGCTATCACTGGGGGCTCGATGCGATCTGCACGGTTTATCCGGACGCGCGCATCGTCATGACGCATCGCGATCCGCTGAAGCTCATCGCCTCGCATTGCTCGCTGGTGTCCATGGCCTGCAGCATGGGCAGCGACCAGGTCGATCGGCTCGAGATCGGCCAGATGTGGAGCAGATCGTGGGAGGAGGCGATGCGTCGCGGCGTGGCTTTCCGCGAGAGCGGCCGCAAACAGGCGCAGAATGTCTTCGACATGCACTTCTCGGAGATGGTCAACGACCAAGTGGGCATGGCGCAGCGCATCTATGAGCACTTCGGCATCCCCATGAGCGAGCAGGCGCTGCAGCGCATGCGCACTTTTATCGAGCAGAACCCGCGGGATCGCCACGGCGCGCATCGCTACACGCTCGAGCAGTTCGGTCTCGATCGCGCCAGGGAGCGCGAGCGCTATCGCTTCTACCAGGACTACTTCAAGGTGGCTGAAGAATGAGCGAGCAGACGCCGGCCAGCGTCAAGGCCTGGGAAGACTTCTGTGAGCAGCTGAAAGCGGCGGGCGCCGTGCTCGCGCGTCCCAGCACGCCGCGGGATGAGCTCTCGCAGGCCGAGGGCCTGCGCAAGCTCGCGCGCATGGTGCGCGTGGGGCTCGAGGCCACGCTCGAGTACGCCGACACGCGCTATCCCGAAATCTATCAGCTCATCACTCCGACGACGCTCGGGGAGGGAGAAACCTCGGACGCGCGCTACCACCAGGCGATGATCGACGGCCGGCGCACTTACATTCTGAGCGGCCAACGGGGCGATGCGCCTTTCATTGAGTTTACGGTGTATGCCGGCAAGATCGGGCTCGACGCCAAGAGTGCGCAGGTCGGCGCCCTCACGGAGCGCGAGCTGAAAGTAGACGCGGAAGGCCGCTATGAGCTCGTCCTCTCGCCCGAGAAGCACGCCGGCAACTGGATCCGCACGACCCCGGAAGCGAGCTTGATCTACATCCGCCAGTACGCCCACGACTGGAGTCGCACGGCGGGCGCGACTTTCCACATCCGGGAAGCGGGCGTCGAGGGGCTGCGGCCGAACGTCACGCTCGAACAAGTGATGACGGCGCTTCCTCGTACGGCCGACTATGTCGCGCGCTCGACAGCGATCTGGGCTGCGATCGTCGACCGCGCTCGCCAGGCGCCCGTGAATCGCTTCACGCCTTTCGTCGAAGACGAGCCCTCGCCCGAGATGCCTACGGGGCATCGGTTCTCCTCGGGCCACTTCCGCTTGGAAGAAGATGAGGCGCTCGAGGTGCGCTTTACGCCTGCCGACGTTCCCTACTGGGGCATGGACATCACCAACTACTGGTTCGAGCCGATCTCTTATCCCTCGCATCGCTCGCATGTGAATAATCGCACCGCGGTGCTCGAGGCCGACGGCTCGGTCAAGGTGGTGATTGCGGCGCGCGATCCGGGCGCGCGCAACTGGATCGACACACGGGATCACCGTGAGGGCATGATGATGCTGCGCTGGTCGCGCACGGCGCTGCCCGTACCGCCGATCGAAACGCGGGTCGTCAAGATGTCGCCGTGCCCATGTCAGTGCGGCGGCGACAGTCACGAGCCCGTGCATGAGACGCGGGTCGTCAAGGCGCCGTCGTGAGCGCCGAGTCTCAGCCGCCGCCGTCGAACGCCGCGGCGCGCAGCGCGCTGTACGCCCTGTTCGCCGAGGCTTTCGGCTACCCGCGCGGCGAGCTGCTGGAGGCGATCCGTACGGGCGAGCTGGCCCGGCGCCTGCAGGAGTGGATCGAAAAGCTGACCCCGCCGCTCCGCGGCTCGATAAATTGGCAGGCGCTCGCGGACGCTGGCGGTACGGAGGAGGCGCTGCCCGCCGAGTACACGCGGCTGTTCGATCCCGGCGTTTCCGCGCCGCCCTGCCCGCTCTATGGCGGCATGCACATCGAGCCGCAGATGGCGACCATGGAGGAGGTGCTGCGCTTCTATCATCATTTCGGGCTGACGCCGACGGGCAGGAATCGCGACACCCCGGACCACCTGACCGCAGAGCTCGAGTTCCTGCACGTGCTCGCCTACGGCGAGGCGGATCTGACCGCCCGCGACGAAGATCCTTCATCTTATCGACTCGGTCGGCGCGACTTCATCGCGCGCCACCCGGGCCGCTGGGTTCCGCTGCTGCGTGCGAAACTGGAGCGGCAGCAACCCATGGCCTTCTATTCTGAGCTCGCGCAGCTGCTCGAGCGCTGTCTTAACGCCGATCTCGCCGAACTCGAGGCTCGCTGTGGGAGCGCTGCACGCGAGCCGCGCAGGAGCATTCCGTCATGAACGATGTGCAGCCGGCCAGCCGTATGCGCCAAGTGCTCGAGCGCCAGCGAAGCGCGCAGCTCGCGGCCGGACCGCCCGATGCGCCTACGCGCATCGATCGGCTGGAGCGGTTGGCGGCGCTGCTGCGGGAGAACGAAACCGCACTCTGCGAGTCGCTTCGGGCCGACTTCGGGCAGCGCTCGATCGCCAATGCCGCGATGACCGAAATCGCCTTTCCCATCACGGCCGTCAGACATGCGCAAAAGCATTTGCGGTCATGGATGCGAGATGAGCGGCGCAAGGTGGCTTTCCTGCCGGCTCTGTTCGGTGCGCGCGCCTGCGTGCGCTACCAGCCGCTCGGGGTGGTGGGCGTGATCTCGCCCTGGAATTTCCCCGTGAATCTCACGGTCACACCCCTTACCGACATTCTCGCCGCCGGCAACCGGGCGATGGTGAAGCCCTCGGAGTTCACGCCGCGCAACTCGGCGCTGCTCGCTGAGCTTTTCGCTCGCTACTTCAGCGAGGAGGAGATCGCGGTGTTCCCCGGCGGACTCGAGGTGGGAGCCGCGTTTGCGCAGCTGCCCTTCGATCACCTGATATTCACCGGCGCCGGCGCCGTCGCCCGTCATGTGATGCGCGCGGCGGCTGACAATCTCGTGCCATTGACCCTCGAGCTTGGCGGCAAGTCGCCGGTGATCATCAGTCGCGAGCTGCCCTTCGGGCTCGACAAGGTCGCCGCCTGCATCATCGATTTCAAGATGAGCAACGCCGGGCAGATCTGCCTGGCCCCGGACTATGTGTACGTTCCGGCAGAGCGGCTGCATGAGCTGATCGAGGCGCTGCGCGCGGCCGTGGCGCGCATGTATCCGCGGCTCCTCGACAATCCGGACTACACCTCGATCATCAGTGAGCGCCACTTCGAGCGCCTGCGGGGCTATGTGGAGGCCGCTGCAGCCTCGGGCGCCCAGGTCGTCGAGTTGAATCCGGCCGGTGAGAGCTTCTCGAGCGCCGGGCAGCGCAAGATGGCGCCCTGTCTGGTAATCAACCCGGCCGACGACCAGCCGATCATGCGCAACGAAATCTTCGGACCGCTCCTGCCGATCCGCACGTATCAGCGGATCGAAGAAGCCATCGACTTCATCAACCGCAACGATCATCCACTGGCGCTTTATTACTTCGGTCGGCCTGGCGGCGCCGAACTCGCTCAGGTGCTCGCGCGCACCCAGTCGGGCGGCGTGACCGTCAACGACATCGCCGCCCATACCGCCTGCGAGGACTTGCCCTTCGGTGGAGTGGGTCCGAGCGGCATGGGCGCCTATCACGGACGCGAGGGCTTCAGACGCTTCTCGCATGCACGGGCCGTCTATGTGCAGTCCAAGATCAATCTGTCGGACCTGTTCGGCATGCGGCCGCCCTATGGTCCCAGGTACCGGGCCGTCATCGATCGCATGCTGAAGTGAGCCGCACGAAGGGCGGCGAATGGAGACGCCTGCCGAGCAAGACGAGCGTATGTCCGATATGGGGGTAGTAGGATAATCGAGCTTCCCTGGAGCCGTGCGGTTACACAATTAACGAAGATGGCTCGATCATGACAATTCAACAGCTCGGACTGAAGGCGCTGGGCGGCCTGCTCGTCGTGTTGGGCGCTTGGCTCGCGTTTGACGGCGCCCGGCTCGCGAGCCTCGGCGGCTCCTGGTATTACCTGCTTGCCGGGCTCGCGACCCTCGCTTCTGGGGTGCTCATCTGGCGCGGGCGCAGGCTTGGAGTCTGGATTTATTTCGCGCTGTTCGCAGCGACCCTGGTGTGGGCGCTCGCCGAAGTCGGGCTCGATTTCTGGCAGCTCGTCCCGAGGCTTGGCCTGTCGCTGGCTGTCTCGATTTACCTGCTGACGCCCTGGGTGCGCGGGGCGTTCATCGAGACGCGGGGCTCGAACGTCGGGCTCCGTGCGCTCGGCCGCGGCGCGCATGCGGTCGCGCTACTGCTCGTCGCGGGCGCGATCACGCTGCTGGCCCTCGGTTGGCGGCAGGGGCGTGCGGTGAGCGCATCGCCCGCCGCCTCGGCGACTGCAGTACAGGCCGCGCAGCGCGCCGGCGCTGACTGGAGCGTCTACGGCGCCACCGACGCCGGTACACGCTACTCGCAGGCGGCCGAGATCACTCCCGACAATGTTCATAGGCTGGAGCTCGCCTGGCGGTATCGCACGGGGGATCTGCCGGAGGCCTATCCCGGGAACAAGGCCGCCTACATGTTCGAGGCGACGCCGATCAAGGTGGGCGACACGCTTTATCTTTGCACGCCCCGCGACATCGTCATCGCCCTCGACGCCGATACGGGCGAGGAGCGCTGGCGCCACGATCCGGAAGTTGACGCCTCCGGCGTGCACATGCTCGTGTGTCGCGGTGTGGCCTACCACGAGGCGCGCACCGAGCCGTCCGACTGTCCGCGACGCATCCTGGTCGCCACGGTGGATGCGCGGATGATTGCGCTCGACGCCGAAAGCGGCGAGCGTTGCCAGAGCTTCGGCGCGAACGGCGAGATTTCGCTGCGCTATGACCTCGGGCCCGTCACCCCAGGCTTTCAGTACGTAACCTCGCCGGCCTCGATCGTGGGCGACGCCGCGATCATCGGGGGCTTCGTGCTCGACGGCGTTTCGACGGACATGCCGTCGGGAGTCGTGCGCGCCTTCGATGCGATCACCGGCCGCCAGCTCTGGGCCTGGGATGCGGCGCGCCCGGCCGAGATGGGGCCGCTCGCTCCCGGTGAGATCTATCCCCGCGGCTCACCGAACGCCTGGAGCCTCTTCAGCGCCGACCCCGAGTTCGGGCTCGTCTACATCCCGACCGGCAACGCGACGCCCGACTACTATGGCGCGCATCGGCCGGAGACCTTCGATCGCTACTCGAGCTCAGTCGTGGCGCTCGAAGCAGCCACGGGGAAGTTGCGCTGGTCGTTTCAGACCGTGCATCACGATCTCTGGGACTACGACGTGGGCTCCCAGCCGGTGCTCGTTGATCTGCCGATCGAGGGCCAGACCGTCCCGGCGCTCCTCCAGCCGACCAAGCAGGGCGAGATCTATCTGCTCGACCGGCGCGACGGGCGCCCGCTGGCCGATGTCGAGGAACGACCCGCGCCGCAGGGCGACGCGCCGGGCGAGCGCTACTCGCCGACGCAGCCCTTCTCGGTCGGCATGCCGAGCTTTGCCCCGCCGCCGCTCAGGGAAGCAGATATGTGGGGCGCCACTCTGCTCGATCAGCTCGCCTGTCGCATCGAGTTCCGCCAGCGTCGTTACGAGGGCCTCTACACGCCGCCTTCGGTCACACCGACGATTCAGTACCCGGGTAATTTCGGCGTCATGGACTGGGGGAGCGTCGCGGTTGACGAGGCGCGGCGGATCATGGTGGTCAACGCCTCTTACATGCCAATGCTCAATCGTCTCTTGCCGCGCGCCGAGGCCGAGCAGATGCAGGCCGAAGGCGGCGGGCGCTGGTTCATGAACGTGACGCCGCAGTTCGGTACGCCCTATGCGAATGAGTTCGGGCCTTTCCTCTCGCCGATCGGCTTCCCTTGCAAGGCGCCGCCTTGGGGCAAGCTCGCGGCCGTCGATCTCGACAGTCGCACGGTGCTTTGGGAGCGCCCGCTTGGTACGACTCGCGACCATGCGCCTTTCGGCATTTCCGCGTCGGGCGTGTTCAGCCTGGGTGGAGCTGCAGTAACCCGGGGCGGAGTGATCTTCATCGCCGCGACCATCGACAATTATCTGCGCGCTTTCGACATCGCGACTGGCGAGGAGCTCTGGAAGGGCAGGCTGCCCGCGGGCGGCCAGGCCTCGCCGATGACGTATGTTTCCGAGCGCACGGGCAAGCAGTACGTGGTGATCGCCGCCGGCGGCCACCAGTTCATGGGTACGACCATCGGCGACCATGTGGTCGCCTTCGCGCTGCCGGACTGAACAAGCGGCGATATCCAATATTTCTCAAGCAGATCGATCATGAGTGACAAAGCAACGGAAGGTGGTTTCGAGCAGCGGCTGCGCGCGCTCGAGGACCGCGCCGCCATCCTGGACCTGGAGGCCGCGTACGCGGTCAGCTGGGATACGAACCAACCGCAGCGCTGGGCGGAGCTGTTCACCGAGGACGGCGTCTTCGAGATGCTGGCTGCGGGCGATATGCCGCACATGCGCTTTGCCGGGCGTGAGGCGCTCGCCGGCTTTTGCCGCGAAATCAACACGCGCTGGTCGGGGCTGCACTACCTGCATCCGCCACAGCTTGAAATCACCGGCGATCAGGCGCAGGCGACAGTGTTTTTCGAGTTCAAATATCTCAACCGCGAGGCGCCGGACCATACGCGTCAGGGCAGCGCTTCGGGCTATTACCGCATCACTTACCAGCGTACCGCGGCGGGCTGGCGAATCAGCCGGCGCATCGAAAAACCCGTCATGAGCCGGTCCACCTCGTTCTATGACATCGGCGGCTGACGCGAAGGGCGGATGCGGCCGGCATAACGGTCATCGCAATGCTGCTGGCGTCATGCGCGCATGCGACTTCCCGCATACGGTCCCCGCCGCTTTCGCGCAGCCTTTTCTCGATGAGCTGAACCGGCTCGGCTGCGATGCCGCCGGTCTGTGGCGCGAGGCGCGCATGAGCGTCTCGCTTGCCGCCGTGCAGCGCCGCCTGTCGATCACGCTGCCGGTGGGGGAGTTCATCCGTTTTTATCGGCTCAGCATCGGTGTTCTCGAAGCGCGCTGCTGCGCGCGCGAGGGTGGGCGGCCGCTCGGTAAGCTGGCCGTCGATATGATGTGCTATGCCCTGATTCATTGCGCCACCCTCAAGAAGGCTGTCGAGCGTAGCGCGCTTTTCAACCAGGCGATGGAAGAGCGCGGCGGCGATGCGCGGCTGTTCGTGCGGGGCGAGCAGGCGTATTTCACGATCGCTACACGCCGCCGCGTCCGCGATGGCGCCGCTTTGCTGGTGGACCTCACCGGGCTTAACCTCTACTACCAGCTGTTTTCCTGGCTCGTTGGCCGCCGGTTGCCGGGGGTCGAAGCCGGCCTGGCCTATCCGCGGCCATCTCAGCCGAATCCGCTGTACGAAGCCTTCGGTATGGCGCTTTGCTGGGATCAGCCGGTCAACTATCTAAGCTTTCCGGCGAGCTGTCTGCGGCTGAAGCTTGTGCGCTCGCATGCCGAACTCGAGCGGATGATCGATTTCATCCCATTCCGGCTGGGCTTCGGCGAAGCGGTTGGCGGCAGCCTTGGGCCCTCGATCCGCCTGCTGCTCGCCGATGCGCTGCAGCGGCAGGGCCGCGCGCCCGGCGCTGCTTCCGTCGCCCAATTGCACCACATGAGCACCGCAACGATGCGCAGGCGTCTGCACGCTGAAGGCACTTCATTTTCCGAACTGCTGGCCGCCTGCCGGCGCGAGGCCGCCGAAGATCTGCTGCGTCAGACCGATATGCCAGTCGCCGAGGTGGGACGGCGCATCGGGCTCGGCAGCAGTCGTGCATTCCGGCGAGCCTTCAGGCAGTGGACGGGTCGGCTGCCTTCGGCATATCGTCAAAGGAGGAGCATTGTGGCGGCCGAAATCCAGACGCTGACGCACCGTGCGTGTCGTGGTGAGTAATTCGTCCAGGGTCAGAGGAAGCAAAGGCGTCGTCATGATGAGAGACTCGTGAGTGAACTCATGTCGCACGTCCCGCGAAACGCAGTGCGAGACCATGCCTGCGCCGCGCCATTTCCCGGCGGCGCTCGTCGGGACTCACGCGCGGTGTCTGCGGCGGCAGAATGGAAGCAACGCTGTCAAAGGGAATCACGCGGGTCCGCGGCTGCGGAACGGGGCGCTCAGGGAACTGGAACCGGCACAGCACCACGCCTTCGTGAAATCCGCCCGTGTCGAGCCAGTTGCGCACCCCGGGATCGCGGTGTGCGATCACCGCGCGGAAGACGCGATCGTCACCGATGAAGGCCTGATGATCGTTGCAGCTCTGCAGCCAGCATGCCGGGTCGAGCGATTCGTACCACATCGGTCCGATCTGAATGTTCCAGTACGCCGCAGGCGGCGGCTCGAACTCCACGAGCAGCGCGGAATTCTCGTCGATCTCATAGTAGCCTTGGCTGTACTCGTTCTCGGGCGCGCCGGAAGCCGACGTCATGTCGTCGAGATTACCGCCTGGAGGCGTAAATCGAGGCATGGAATTGACGCCCAAGACTCTGCGCATGTGCAGGCAGTAATCCGCCCAGAGTCTTGCTTCCTCCTCCACGAACCAGGCGACATCCCGCAGCCGCGCGGCGATCTCGGCGTCCAGGAATTCAGGTGGGCCTGTTTCCATGTCGATGCGCTCGATGAAGACCTGCGGCGGCTGATCGTCGATCCAATCGTGGAAGAACTGGCGCACGTGCAGCCACTCGACGTCGGGTTCGAGCCGCAACCAGTTTCCGGGGCGAGGCTCGGCGCTCAGGATGATCTCGTAAGTTCCATCCGGATTGATCTGCATATCGCGGCTGGACAGACTGCGGTGAATCGCGACGGGCTTCGAGTAGCTCCAGATGCCGCGGCTGAGCTCGAATGAGAGATACGGAATGGTTCCCCGCACACCCCAGATCCGGTAGGCGGCGTCACCGCGCAGACGCGCCCGCAGGTAGTGGCCGTCGGGGTTCGCGAAGCCCCAGCCTTTCCGGTTGTGATAGACGGTGAAGAGCATGGGCCGATCGGGATCAGCCGCATGCAGCCACATGTCCAGAGCGCTGTCGAGAAGTCCGGCAAGATAGCGCGGCCCCAAGGTTTGGTGACGCGAATCGGTCGGCATGCCTTCGCGCCGCAGTACGCCTGCGGCTTTCTTGAGCGATTCGCAGAATTCTTCCCAGGTTCTTGCGTTCACATCGTTCAAACCGCTCACGGTATCAGGCCTCCGGGGGAATATCGAAGTAGCTCTGGTAGGCGCGGCGCCGCTCGCGCTCGGCTTCCTGATCGAGTCCCGTCTGTTCGAATCCGTAGCGATGACCGGCGAGATTCCGCTTTGCTCGGGAACGGGTGTCGAGCCAGTCCCGCATGCGCCGGCGCGCCTCCCCGGTGAACTCCATCCCGAGCTGGTGGTAGATATCCGCCATGCACTCGAGCGGCTCGTCGACGAGCCGGTGGTAGAGCACGTCGCAGTAGTTTCCGCGGTGAAAGACTCCCCGCGCGAACCGGTCCTTGACCCGCTCGAAGCGCGTGCAGAATTCCTGGGACATCATTCGGGCGAAAGCAGGCACATCCATGACCCGATCGGAGCGCATCCACATGATCGTGCCGATGAAGCTCGTCATAGACGGAATGACCTTCAGCGGGTCACGGTGGGTGTGGAGGAATTTCGCGTCCGGGTAAATCCGGAGCACACTCTCTGCGTGATCGATGTAGCCGGGCATCTTCAGCACCCAGCGTTTCCGTGGCGAGCGCCACTGCAGCACCTGGAGAAAGCGTCGGTGGTAAGCGAACGTGGGCGCGAGATCCTGGCTGCTCAGCCACTGCACATAGCTTGGAATCCGATAGGCCGCCGCGTAATAGCCGAAGCGGAAGGAGTGATTCAGGAAGAAGCTGCACTCCTGGGGAAGTCGCGCACCCAAGGGGTGGATGGCCTCGGTTTCCGGCGCCACGCGGCGCCAGATTCTTACCGCCCGATCGGCCGCCTCGATCCGAGGATCGTCCTCCTGAGCGGGCGGATAGGGGTCTCGCACCTCCCAGCCGAGCGGCGCCCGGCAGGCCGGGTCTTGGGCGAGCAACTCATGCAGGATCGTCGTGCCGCTTCGGCCCGATCCGCCGATCAGGATCGGCGCCTCGATGACTTCCTCGGCAATCTGCGGATGTTCGCGGAACGCCGCCTCGATACGCAGACGGCATTCCAGCGCGTTGAGAATCTCATCCCGCGCCATGATGCGGCCCATCAGTGTGAGCTCGGCTTCTTCTTCGAGCGCCCGGGTGAGAACATCGAGGCCCGCCAGGAAATCCTCGGAACCAAAATCGGTCAGGCCGGTGCGGGTGCGAGCCTGCGAGAGCAGGCTTCGCGCATCGAGGGCGAGCAGTCGCTCGCCGCACGCCAGCAGATCGGCGCCGAGATCGTTGATTTCCTGCACCCATCGCGGCCGTGCGGCCGGCCGCCAAAGCGCTCCGCCCGCGCCGGTAGCATCGCTGAACATGCCCTCAGCCTCCTTCAATAAGCACTGCAATGGTCTCCGGTATCGTGACCGAGTCGATGGTCGTCCGAAGAGATGCCGAACCGTGAGACCCGCATCGCACGGGCTGGGGGACAGTTTCGCTCAATCTCAGAAGATGCGGCGAGCGCTCGCCGGATGCATCTTGGCTGCGTGGTTCATAACCAAGTGCTCGAGCGCTTGTGCCTGCAACAGCGCCTGATTACAGTCAGGCTGCAGCACTACATCGAAATTCAGGCGTCGAAGGGGAGCGACTGCAAATGACATCGATTGCACTGCAGGGCAAGGTTGCACTCGTCACCGGGGCGAGCCGCGGCATCGGTCGCGCCTTTGCGCGGCGCCTCGCGCGAGCCGGCGCAACCGTCGTCGTAACTGCCCGCAGCCTCGAATCGGCGACCGCCTACGAAGGGACCCTGGCCGAGACCGTGGAGCTGATCGCGCGGAGCGGCGGCAAGGCGATTCCCATCCAGGCGGACATCGAGAGCGATGCGGATCTCGAGTCTCTCATTCCACGAACTCTGCAGGCCGCCGGGCGGCTGGACATTCTCGTCAGCAACGCCGGCGTGGCCGAATACGCGACGGTCGAGAAGATGACCGATGAGTGCTTCGAGCGGACTTTGCGGCTCTACTTTGTCGCGCCCTTCAGGCTGGCCCGCGCGGCGATTCCGGTGATGCGCACTCAGGGCGCAGGCTGGATCGTGAACGTCGGCTCGGTGACGGCGCAGCGGCCGCTGAAGCCCTACGATGCGTTCTCGACCCACGGCGGCGCCACCGTCTATGCGGCGGTCAAGGCGGCGCTCGCGCGTTTCACGCAAGGACTGGCGGCCGAACTGCAACAGGACAACATTGCCGTAAATCTCGTGGCGCCCAGCACGGCCATCCGCACGCCCTCGGCAAGTCGCTACATTCCCGCAGAGTATCCGAGCGAACCGGTGGAATACATCGCCGAGGCAATGATTGAGCTCTGCCATCGACCCGCGGCCGAGCGCACGGGGCTCCTTGCGCACAGCCTGAATTACGTGCGCCATCTGAATGCGCCGGTCTACGGTCTCGATGACGGCGCCCAACTCCCGGCTCCGATCGTTCCGGCCCATGCGCATCCGGAGATCATGGATGCAGGCGAGTAGTCACGCCCTGCCGAACAGCAGCGCCGGCAAGCACTGACTCTCACCGACAAATCTTGGAGGTCACAGCAGCAATCGATTTCAGCCATACAGCAAACACTGATGTGACGACGCGGGGGCGGGTATAGGCTCATGGAAACGGGAGTCGAGCCACTGTAGTGGCCTTTGGCGCGCGAGCGCTTCATTACCAGAGGGGGAGCGTTGATTCTATGAATTCCATGAACATCAGAAGATCGATGGTCGTTTCCGGCGTCTGTGCAGCCGCCGGCGTTCTCGGCCCCACATCCAACGCGAGCGCTCAGGCGCCGGCGGCGCAGTCGTCGCTCGGCGTGCTGCAGGAAATCACGGTTACTGCCCGCCGGCAGGAGGAGTCGCTGCAGGATACGCCGGTCTCCGTCACGGCCATCAGCGGCCAACTTCTCGATAATCTCAACATCCAGGATATGACGAGCGTCGCGGAGTTCGCGCCCAATCTCACAATCGCGCATCAGCCATCGAGCACGACCGCCACGTCCATCTCGCTTCGCGGCATCGGGCAGACAGAGCCGGCGGCGACCGCCGAGCAGGGCGTGGGGCTGTACCTGGACGGCGTGTACATCGCGCGCACCGCGGGCGCGGTCTTCGATCTGGTGGACCTCGAACGTATCGAAGTGCTGCGCGGCCCGCAGGGCACGCTCTTTGGACGCAATACCACCGGCGGGGCGGTGCAGCTGGTTTCCAGGAAGCCGGCCGATGAGTTCGGCGTCGAGCAGAAGCTGAGCTATGGGCGGTTCAATGACTGGTACACCCGTACGCGGCTCGATACGGGCTTTCTGTTCGGCTCGCCAGTGAAGGCCACCATCGCCTATCTGCATCGCGAGCGGGACGGCTATTTCGACAACACACTCGCGCCGGACGATAAGGATCCTGGCTCCTTCGACAACGATGCGCTGTGGCTGGGGGTGACGGGCAAGTTCGGCGATCGCTTCACCGCCTCCTACACCTTGGACTGGAACGAGCGTGAAGGCGCGCCGGTGTTCTTCCAGCTCACCGCCGCCACCGCGGACTTGATGACGTATTACGGTCAGTCGCCGGCTTTCGGCGGAGCGCCGTTCATGGTGAGCACCGAGCGCTTCGATACTGGCCAGCAGGCGCCCTTCGATGGGCGTTTCACCAGTCTGTCCGAGACGGTGGGTCACAACCTCACGCTCGAGTACCAGGTTTCGGATGCGATGACGCTCAAGTCGATCAGCGCCTATCGTTCCTTCAAGCAGGACACGATCTGCAGCCTCTCGGGCAATGGCGTCATGCGCGGTGTGGTGCTCGATCCGGTGACTTTTGCGTTCGCCGGCATCCAGGATCTTCACGGACCTTACAGCTGCAACAACGCTCCGCAGCGCCAGTTCCAATATTCCGAGGAGCTGCAGCTGCTGGGCGGCGCGGAGCAATGGAGCTACGTCGTCGGAGCTTTCTATTTCTACGAGCGTTCCGCCGAGTTCAACGACCAGCGGCTCACCTTCGTGCTGCCTGACGGGCAGGCGGGCTTGAACCTCACGCCCTTCCAGGCCTTCGGCGGCGAGACGGAGTCCATCGCCGGATTCGGGCAGCTGAGCTACACGCCCGCCGCGCTTGCGGGCAAGCTGGAGCTGACGGGCGGCGTGCGTTATACGCAGGACGACAAGGAGTTCTTCTCCTCGCTCTTTCCGGAGCGGCCCGACGCGAGCTTCTCGAATACGAACTGGCTCGCCTCGGCGAACTACAAGTTCACCGACGACATCATGGGTTTCGCGCGCATCTCGACCGGCTACAAGGCGGGCGGTTTCTCGCCGCGATCCGATCGCCCCGTGCAGTTCAAGCCGGAGGAAGCCACGGCCTACGAGCTGGGGCTGAAGGCGGAGTGGTTCGACCGGCGCCTGCGCACGAATCTCGCGGTCTTCTACACCGACTACAAGGATCTGCAGGTGCAACAGTTCCGCTCGGGTTCAGGTGGCGCGACCGCCGATACGGTGAACGCTGCGGCGGCGACCATCAAAGGGTTCGAGATTGAAATGATCGCGATACTTGCAGAAGGGCTGACACTGGACGCCGCCTACGGCTACACCGACCCAGAGTACGACAAGTACATATTCCGCGACCCGCTGACGAACGCAGAGATTGATGTCTCCGATCAGGCGCGCTTCTCCAATATCGCCAAGGACAGCTTGCACGTGGGCCTGGAGTACGCCTTTCCGGTCTTCGGCGCCGGGCGGCTCTCTGCGCGTCTCGACTGGTCGGAGCAAAGCGAGCGCTATTTCTATACTCTCGACTTCGTCAATATCTTCAACGAATTCGTGAAGGATCCGGGGACGGAGAATTTTCGGGCGCGGATCGCACTGTCCGAGATGCCGCTCGGCGCCGGCACGTGGGAGGTCGCGCTCTGGGGCGACAATCTCACCGACCACGACAACGTCGGCTATGGCATCGACTTCGGAGGGCTCGGCTTCGGCGGGCTCTTCTATACCGAACCGCGCCGCTACGGCGTCGACGTGAAGCTGAAATTCTAGGGAACCTGATTTGCTCCGTGTCTGTGATCGCCAGGCGCTCGAAACACCGTGCTCAGGCGTTTTCCTGGCCGGAACCGTCAGGGTGATAGGTCGAACCGAGCTTCCCTGGAGCACGCAGCGCCCGTAATGAGTAGTTGGCAAGACAAGGTATGTGTTGTTACGGGCGCGGGCGGCGGCATCGGCGCAGGTCTTGCGCGCCATGCCGAGGGTCTGGATGCACGTGAACGGGGCCGACGTCGATGCGGGCGCCGCCTTGACCCGCGCCGTGCGCAGGGATCTCCGGATTCGCCTGCGCCCGGCGCGCTCCTTAAAGAATCTCTGATTTACTCTGTCTCTGTGATCTCTAGCCGCTCGAAACGCCTTGCATTGTGGGCATTTCT
>JAVEVD010000009.1:70456-87698 GCA_034005205.1 Steroidobacteraceae bacterium
GGGCATTTCTTTGGGCTGAACCGTCGGGGCAGTAGGTTGATCAGAGCTTCCTTAGGGCGCGGAGGCCCGCTGCAGATTGAGTGCGAGGTCGTTCGGCGGATTGAGAATGCAGCGAGTGCCAGCCGGATCGTAAATGTAAGCCACACAGCCGTTGCAGCTCGTGCAGCCGGACTGGGTGAGCTCGCCGCGCTGCAGCTTGTTGACCAGTCCCGTATCGTGGATGAGCGCGCGCGCCATCACGACGCAGTCGAAGCCTTCCTGCATCGCCTTCTCGGCATTGGCGAGCGACTTGACGCCGCCGATATAGGCCAGCGGCATCTTCACCGCGGCGCGGATGCGGCGCGAATGCTCGAGGAGATACATCTCGCGGAATTGCAGCCCCTTGGGCACGCTGCTCGCGGCCAGTTTGAACGCCGTGCGCTGAATCCAGCTGCCCTGGAGCACCCGTGACATTTCCTCGACGTTCATCGGGCTGCCGAAGGTGAACCAGACCGACTCGACGTTGCGCCCCGCGGAGAGCACCAGCAGATCCGCACCGGCCGCTTCCAGGGCGCGAGCGGTGATCACGCCGTCTTCGGCCGTGGCGCCGCCGGGCACGCCGTCCGCGACGTTGATCTTGGCGATCACGGCCAGATCCTTGCCGACCGCTTCCTTCACCGCAGCGAGCACGCGCGCGGGAAAGCGCACGCGGTTTTCGGCGCCGCCGCCATAGGCGTCGCGACGCTTGTTCGACAGCGGCGAGATGAATTGATTGAGAAGATAGCCGTGGCCCATGTGGAGCTCCACGGCGTCGAAGCCTGCCTCCCGGCAGATGCGCGCGGCCGCCACGAACTCGCCCGTGACGCGATCCATGTCGGCTTCGTTCATGGCGCGCTGGCGCCAGTTGCCTTGCAGCAGACCCGCCTGGTTGATCCCGGAGGAGGCGCTCATCGTCGGACCCTGCACTTTCAGGCCGGTGACGAATGAGCCGCCGTGCGTGATCTGAAAGGATATCCGTCCACCCTCGGCGTGCACGGCGTCGCTGAGCGTGCGCAGATCCGGCAGGATTTCGCGGCGGATCCAGATCTGGTTGCCGAGCGTGCGTCCGAGCGCGCTCACCGCGCCGTACGCGACGGTGGTGAGCGCCACGCCTCCGGCGGCCAGCTCGCGATGATGCTTCACCAGCGCCTTCGAGGGGGCGCCCTCGACGTTCATGCCCTCGTTGGCGCCGGACTTGATGAAACGGTTGCGTAGCGTGATGGGGCCGATGCGGACGGGATCGAAGGGGGAAGGAGCGCCGGACATTTCGATTACCCTGGATAGGCTGGTGTTGGCAGGCGAGTGTGATAATACACGGCGCCATGACAGACGCCCTGTTCCGCAGCTACCGGACCATCGTCGCTCCCGAGTGGATCGACGTCAACGAGCACATGAATGCGCGCTTCTACGCTGCCGTGATCTACGACGCGCACGTCCTGTTCACCGCCCACATCGGGCTGGGCGATGATTACGTCGCTGCGCGACGCTGCGGTAAGGTCGTAGTCGAGAGCCACATGGTCTACGAGCGCGAGCTGCGCCTCGGCGACGAGATCGGCGTGGTCTCCCGGCTGCTCGCGGTCGACGACAAGCGCATGCATTTCGCGCACGAGCTGATGAACCTCGGCCGGGGCTATCGCGCTGCGCTCGCCGAGCAGCTCGATCTGCACATGGATCTCGAGTCCCGGCGCGCGGCGCCGCTGCCGCAAGACATCCGCGAGCGGCTGGTCGCGCTGGTGAGATCTCAGAGGGAGGCGCCCCTGCCCGAGAAGCTCGGTCGCGCCGTCGGGCTGCGCCTGCCGCGGTTGGGACCGTCGTCATAGGCCTGCCTCGCCGCTTTGCGCCGCACGCGCAGTCTGCTCGGCCTGCTCAATGGCGGAATGACTCGAAGACCGCGGCGGAGCGGCTCGAGCGGGGCGCTGTTCTCCGGGTTCTGCCCGCCTGATCGGCATGGCTCGACGGCGCGGGCGCGTCGCGGCGCACGCGGTTGTTCCGCCGGTCGGCGCGCTCGACTTGCGCTGCTGTAATAGCGATTCGCCGGGAGCGATGCTACGGTGGAGAGCACTGCTTTGATATCGTCCGGGCCAAGGTCAGCGTGTCGATCGCGGCCCATGCAGAGGGTTACACCATGTTCGAGCGCCTCGCTTCCTGGCCCGAGTACGTCGAACTGCTGAAGCAGCACGCCGGCGACCTGCAGGGTCTCCTGCTCGACCCTGAAAGCGAGCAGCTGTGCGCCGAGCTCTATCGGCAGCTGCTCATGAATCTCTCGTCGGGCTATTTTCTCTACTTCCAGTCGAGCCCGGAACACCCGGACTGGGCGCCGTTTCTGAACTCGGTGTTCCGGCTGCAGCCGAATCCGGACGACACTTACCTGCTCGCGCCGGTGCGAGGCGACGGGGTCTACCGCATCAGCGGCGTGCGCGGCACGGTAAAGCTGCTGACCTTTTCCACCGGCTGCAACATGATGGGCATGTCCGCCGAGCCGGGGCGCAACTTCGATTACTTCGACGCAGACGATCTCACGCTCGGCGCCGACGGCGCGCTGGAAGTGATTCTGAGCGCCGAGCGTCCGCCCGGTCACACGGGCGACTGGTGGCCGCTGCATCGCGACGCCGAGTTCCTTCTGGTGCGTCAGCGCTCCTACGACTGGGGCCGCGAGCAGGACGCGCGTCTCGCCATCGAGCGGCTCGACGCGCCGCCGCTCAAGCCTCGTCAGAGCATCGAGTCCATCGACCGCCAGATGCGCGCACTGCTTGCCGGTTTCGTCGCGCAGCTCTCGCGGCAGTGGCTCACCTACCAGAGAAACGCGCGCGATCGTGGATTGATCAACAGGCTCGAGCTCACCACCATGGGTGATGCGGTCGGCGGGCAATACTACTGGCAGGGCGTCTTCGACGTCGGCCCGGATGAGGCGCTGATCTTGGAGACCGAGCTGCCGGAGCGGCGCCCGTATTGGAACGTGCAGCTCAACGACGAGCTCTGGAACGCCATCGAGTTCGTCTACCGTCAGAGCAGCCTGAACGGCTGCCAGGCGCGCGTGGACAGCGACGGCCGCTTCCGTGCGGTCATCGCACACGTCGATCCGGGCGTGCCCAACTGGCTCGACCCGGTAGGCTCTCGCCAAGGCATGCTGATAGGTCGCTGGTACGGCTGCAGCTCGAACCCGATCCCGACGTTGACGCGCGTACCGTTTGCCGAGCTGCGCCGCCATTTGCCCGCCGACACACCGCACTTCACGGCCGCCGAACGCGAGGCGCAGCTGCGCGTACGGCGTCTGGGCGCGCAGATGCGGAGGCGCTGGTGATGGAGTTTCCGGACGTCGATCAGCTGCTCGAGCAGGCCTCCCGGGCGGCCGGCGGCCTCACGGACTTCGGCGTCGGCCATGAGCAGGGGCTGGCGCTGCTGGTCGATGAGATTCGCCGGCGCATACCGATCAGCGAGCGCAACATTCAGCAGCTCACCGGCGTCCTGATCGCCGTTCTCGTGAGCCGCCTGTACTCCCAGCGCGGCTGGAAGGAGCGTCCCGAGTGCCTGATGCAGCCGATCGACGCGCCGCTCGTGGTGGTCGGCATACCGCGCAGCGGCACCACAGCGCTGCACAAGCTTCTGTCCATCGATCCGCGTTTCCAGGGACTCGAGCAGTGGCTGATCAACACGCCAATGCCGCGCCCGCCGCGCGAATCGTGGGCAAGCGTGCCGGAGTATCGAGCCGCCGTCGAGAAGCAGAACGCTTTTCTCGAAGCAGTGCCGGCGCTGCGCGTCACCCACGAAGTCAACGCCGATGAGGTGGACGAATGCCTCAACCTGCTGGCGCAGAGCTTCGTCAGTCACTACTTTGCGAGCTCACTCGGGCTGCCGGACTACGATCGCTGGCTGTACGGGCAAGATGAGCGCGCCAGTTACCGCCGCTATGCCGACAGCCTGCGTCTGATCGGCGCCGACGCTGCGCAGCAGCGCTGGCTGTTGAAGAATCCCGGCACCCTGGCGCATCTCGATGCGCTGTTCGAGGTCTTTCCCGACGCCTGCATCATCCAGACGCATCGCGATCCGGTTGAGTGCATCCCTTCGGTGTGCGGAGTGATCTGGCCGGCGCGCAGCTTCTTCCACGCACGGGAGATCGATCCAGCGACCATCGGTCCGCGCGAGCGTGATCTCTGGGCCTGGTCGGTGGAGCGCGGCGAGCAGGTGCGTCAACGTCATCCGGAGCGTTTCATCGACGTCGATTTCCGCTCCTTCCAGCGTCAACCACTGTACGAGGTGCAGCGCATCTACGAACGCTTCGGCCTCACGCTCGATGCGGAAGTCGAGCGCGGCATGCGCGCGTGGCTGGCCGCCAATCCTCGAGACAAGCACGGCCGACACGAATATACGCCCGAGCAGTACGGCCTCTCCGCAGAGGAGATCCGGCGTTGCTATGCGGCCTACATCGAGCGGCACACTCTGCAGAGGTGAGCATGAAAGCAGCAGTTTTCCAGGGCGTCGGCCAGCCCCTGGTCATCGAGGAGCGGCCCGAGCCGAGCCCCGGGCCCGACGAAGTCGTCATCAAGGTCGGACGCGCCGGCATCTGCGGCAGCGATCTGCACATGACCTCCGAGCCCGGCACGACGATCCTCGCCGGCGCGATCATCGGCCATGAACTCGCGGGCGAAGTCGTCGCGCTCGGCAAGGGGGTCACGAGTCTGCGCATCGGAGATCGGGTCGCGCCCTTGCCTTTCGTCGGCTGCGGGCGTTGCGCGGCCTGCGGCGACGGCAGGCCGCATCACTGCGCGCAGGCGCGCATCGACGTGGTCACCGGTTTCGCCCAGTACTCGCGGGTCGGCGCCAACGATTGCGTCGTGCTGCCGCCGGAGCTTTCCGACGAAGACGGTGCGCTGATCGAGCCGTTGGCGGTGGGACTGCAGGGCGTGCGCAAGGCGCAGATGCAGATCGGCTGCAGGGCGCTCGTGCTCGGCGCCGGTCCGATCGGGCTCGCAAGCGCCTTCTGGGCCCGTCGCCTCGGCGCGTCGCGAGTCGTAGTGGCCGCCCACTCGAGACGCCGCGAGCGCTTCGCGTACGAACTCGGCGCCACGCACTTCATCGCCCAGAGCGAGCTGGCCGACCCGGCCGCCGCAATCAACGACGCGCTCGGCGGGCCGCCCGAAGTGGTCTTCGAGGCCGTGGGTCAGCCGGGCGCCATCGGCAAGGCGATGGAGTACGTCGCGCCGCGCGGCGTGATCATCGGGCTCGGCTTCACGACCGGGTCCGACGTTTACTCCTGCAGCATCGCGCTCATGAAAGAGGTGCGGCTGTGGTTCTCGATGGTCTACGAGAAGCGCGATTTCCAGTATACGGCCGAGGTCATGGCGGCCGGTGAGCGCGCGCCCCGCGCCATGATCACGGACACGGTGTCGCTGGAAGAGATGCCGGCGAAATTCGAGAGCCTTCGCGGTCACAGTGCAGACTGCAAGGTCATGGTTTCCCCCTGGGGTTCGAACTGAAGGGTTCGAACTGAAGACTTCGAACTGAAGACGAAGAAAGCTCATGGCTTACGTCCAGATCCGTTACGAATGCCGCGCGCCCGCAGGGGTTTCGCCCATGAGCCTCGACGAGGTCTACGAGACCACGCTTGAGCAGATCGCATGGATCGATGCTCAGGGATTCCCGGTCACGGTGAACTTCAGCGAGCATCACGGCGCAGAAGACGGATACCTGCCGAGCCCGATTACGATGGCGGCCGCCGCGGCGGCGATCACGCGCCACGTGCGGCTGCAGGTGAACGTGGTGCTGCCGTTCCGCGACCCGCTGCAGGTCGCCGAGGAGGCGGCGGTGCTGGATCGCATCAGTCGAGGCCGCGCCGAGTTGCTGCTCATGGGCGGGTTCGTGCCGGCCGAAATGGAAACCTTCGGCGTCGACCCGAAGCAGCGCGGCGAGCTCATGGAAGAGGGCGTGCGGGTGCTCCGTCAGGCCTGGAGCGGCGAGCCTTTCGACTATCGCGGCCGGCGCTGCCAGATACTGCCGCGCCCTGTGCAGCAGCCTCATCCTCCGCTCTTCATGGGCGCAGCGACGCCGGTTGCGGCGCGCCGCGCCGCGCGCATCGCGGATGGCTTCATCGCGGTGTCCTGGCTGAACGAGCATTATCGCGCCGAGTGCGCAGCCGTCGGCCGCACCCCGCGCTACCAGGGCGAAATGCCTTTCTCTTATCTTTATGTGTGCGAAAATCCCGATCGCACCTGGGAGCGTCTTGCGCCCTACTGCCTGTACGAAACGAACATGTATGCGCGCTGGCAGGCGAGCGCGAGCCAGAGCGGCATGTTCAAGCCGGCTACCGACACCGACGCGCTGCGCGCCCTGAAAATCTATCAGCCAGTGACCGCAGCCGAGGTGCTGGCGCGTGCGCCGAGCCTGGCGCCGAACGATGCTCTCGTGCTGCATCCGCTCATCTCTGGATTGGAGAAGGATCTCAGCTGGGAGGGGCTGCGGCTGTTTTTCACCGAGGTTGCGCCGCACCTCGACATTCGAGGCCTTTGAGGCCAGGGAAGCTCGGATTAACGGGACAAGGAAACGCCTGAAATGCACGGCGTTTCGAGCGCACGGCGATCGCAAAATGGAGTGGATCAGAGGCTCCCTAGGCGCAGTCGAGCGCCGCTGAAGAATTATCGGAGGAGTGTATGGGACAACTTGATGGCAGACTCGCAATCGTCACAGGCGCCGGACAGGGCGTCGGACGCGGAATAGCACTGGCGCTGGCCACCGAGGGTGCGGCCGTCGCCGTGCTCGGGCGTACGGCGTCGAAACTGCTCGATACCTGCGAGGAGATCAGCCGTCGCGGCGGCAAGGGCTTTGCGATCGCTGGCGATGCGCACGATCGTGACGACATACAGCGGATGGTCGATGAGTCCGTGCAGGCGCTCGGAGGCGTGGACATCCTGGTCAATAACGCCAATGTGCATTCGAAGGGCCTGGGGCCGCTGCTGTCGATCGCCGACGAGGATGTGGTGCAGAGCTTCATAGCCGGCCCCGTCTCCACGTTGCGCTTCATGAGGGCCTGCTATCCACACATGAAAGCTCGCGGCCGCGGCGACATCATCAATATGGTCACTTCGGCCATGGTGCGTTGGGACGCGCGAAATTACGGGCTGTACGCCGCCTACAAGCAGGCTGTGCGCTCCCTGACGCGCGCGGCGGCCTGCGAGTGGGCCGTGGATGGCGTCAGGGCCCTGAACGTGGCGCCGCATGCGACTTCGCCGGCGCTGAAACGCTGGACGGAGGCCAACCCCGAAGAAGCTGCGGAATTCGTCGCGAGCATTCCATCAGGACGGATCGGCGATTGCGAACAGGACATCGGTCGGGGAGTCGTCGCGCTGCTGAGCAAGGACCTCGCCTATCTGACGGGCGCCACGATTCCGCTCGACGGTGGACAAGCTTATTTCGGGTGAGCGCGCCTACTCGAAGTTGCACGATAGGATCGATCGTCGCGAGGAATTGCATGATCAAGACCATTGCCATGATGAAGCGCAGGCCGGGACTCAGCCGCGAGGAGTTCATACGTCACTACGAAGAGCACCACGCGCCGCTGGGGCAGCGGCTGCTCGGGTTTGCGCGTTACGTCCGCAACTACCCCGAGCCGAGGCCGGACGGGACGGAGCCGCCGTTCGACGTCATCTCGGAGTTCTGGTTCGAGAGCAAGGAGGCGCTCGACAGAGCGTTGGCGATCAACGCCTCACCGCAGGCGCAAGTCTTGCGGGAGGATGAAGCGCGCTTCATCGATATGAGCACCCTCGTCGCCTTGCGGGTCGACGAACGAGCGACCTGACGCCGCGACGCGCTCGGCGCAGGAATCACCCGAAGAGCGGGCGCGCAGTCATACGATGGTTCGACTGAAGACGCGCGCCGGCTCGGCGGCGGCCGCGCAGATCAGGCGCATGCTGAACGAAACAGCACGGCGGGGATGCAGCGGAGCTGCAGGCATGTCGGTCGCTATAATCCAGCTCTACTCATGAAGCGCGCACATTGATGAATCACCCGAAGCGGCCTACCGCTCGCGAGCTGCAGCGCCAAGACACCTTCAACCGCGTGTTCGAGGCGGCGCTGAGTGAATTCCGCCGGGTGGGCGTCGAGAAGGCCACCGTGCGCGAGATCTGTCTGCGGGCAGGCGTCGCCAAGGGCACGTTCTTTTTTCACTTTCCCACCAAGGATCACGTGCTGCTTGCGCGTCAGCAGCGCATCTCCGAGGCGATGGCGCAACGCATCGCTACCGAGCTCACCGATGCGCCGGACGCCAAAGTGTTCCTGCAGCGTCTGACGGCCATCGTCCTCGAAGAGCATCAGGCGGTCGGCGATCTGGAACTGGTCCGCCAGATCAATCTCGCGATCGTGCGTCAGGGCGGGCTCCCGCAACTCGGCGTAAAGCATACCGCCATGGGCGTTGCGCTGGCCGCACAGATCCGCCGATTGCAGCGGGCTGGGGTGATCAGGTCCGGCGTGGACGCCGCAAGACTGGCCGACTGCCTGCGACTCAGCTTTTTCGGCTTCCTGCTCAATCCGCAATCCTCCTTCGAAACAAGCCGCCCGCAATTGGCGCTGCTGACCAGCCTGCTGGCGGAGGCCTTGCTCACCTGAGTCACGGCATTTCATTGACCGCGGTCAGTGATGTGCTTATGATCGACTCATGGACCTGGAGTTCTCCCCAGACGAACGCCGCTTTCTGCGGGAGGTGGATGCATTCCTGGAGGAGAACCGCGATCCGCGGGTGATGGATCCAAGCCGCGAGAATCTCGCGCAACTCGTGGACACTCCGGAGCGACGCGCTTTCATGAAGAAGCTGGCCGCACGAGGTTGGCTTGGCATTACGTGGCCGAAAGAGTATGGCGGACAGGGCGGACGCGGCTTCTACGAGTATCTGCTGAACGAGAAGCTCTCCTCGGTCGGCGCCCCGCAACTCGGCAAGGGAACCGGGGTGATCGGCAAGACCTTGATCAAGGTCGCATCGGAGAAGCTCAAGCGGGAATTCCTGCCGAAGATCCTGAATGCGGAGATCGAGTTCGCGATCGGTTACTCCGAGCCTGAGGCCGGCTCGGACGCTGCAGCGATGCGTCTGAGAGCGGAGCGTAAGGCTAGTGGTTGGGTTCTCAACGGGCAGAAGGCGTTCACCACCTCCGCACACTTCGCCGATTGGTGCTGGGTGGGCGCGCGCACCGATCCGGACGCCCCGAAGCACCGCGGCATCTCGCTCTTTCTCGTGCGTATGGACGATCCTGGGATCACGATCCACCCGATGCACACCATCGGCGGCGAACGCACCAACGCCGTCTACTTCGATGAAGTCTTCGTGCATGACGATTACCGGATCGGGGAGCTGAACAAGGGCTTCCAGTACATCGCCGAGGCGCTCGATCTCGAACGCTTCGGCATGTTTACGTTCTCGCCCGTGCGTGCGCGTGTGGAGCTGCTATGCGACTACGTGAAGACCGCCAGGCGTGCCGGCAAGCCTCTGAAGGACGATCCGGTGATCCGCCAGAAGATCGCCCAGCTGGCCACCGAATGCGAGGCGGCGCGCCTGCTCGGCGTGCGCTTCATCGACGCCGCTCTCGATGCGGCCAAGGCGCCCAGTATTCAGGCCTCCGAATACAAGCTGTACTCGACCGAGCTTTCCCGCCGTCTCGCTGACGCCGCCATGGACATCGTCGGCGCCGGAAGTCAGCTTGCTGACGCGGACGATGCACCGCTTGCAGGCCGCGCTCCGGGCAGCTACACGCTCACGGTGCTGGAGACCATCGGGGGCGGTTCCTCCGAGGTGCAAAAGAACATCATCGCCACACGCAAGCTGGGCCTGCCGAAGAATTTCTAGCTGAGCCACATAGACGAACGCTCCATGAAGATCTACACCACCGCCCCGCTCGAGGATCCGCGCCAGGCGCGCACCATCTATCCCGATCTCGAGAAGATCGGCTATGACGGGGTGTTTTCCTTC
Source organism: Steroidobacteraceae bacterium (assembly GCA_034005205.1). Taxonomy (GTDB): domain Bacteria; phylum Pseudomonadota; class Gammaproteobacteria; order Steroidobacterales; family Steroidobacteraceae; genus Steroidobacter. Next base: position 80,421 of record JAVEVD010000009.1, read on the forward strand.
GAAGCGAAGCACGATCCCTTCCTGCCGCTCGCTGTGGCCGCGGAGCACACGCGCACGCTGCGGCTCGGCACGGGCATCGCAATCGCCTTTGCGCGCAATCCCATGAACCTCGCCAATCTCGGCTACGACCTGCAGTCGATCACCGGCGGGCGTTTTGTGCTGGGCCTCGGCTCGCAGGTCAAGCCGCACATCGAGAAGCGCTTCAGTTCCGTGTGGTCGCACCCGGCGGAGCGCATGCGCGAGATCGTGCTCGCCATCAAGGCGATCTGGAACTGTTGGGAAGGGCGGGCCAAGCTCGACTTCCGCGGCAAGTTCTACACGCACACCATCATGATTCCCGCCTTCAACCCCGGGCCGAATCCCTTCGGCCCGCCGCCGATTCTCACTGGCGGCTTCGGGCCGCTGATGACCGCCGTGGCGGGCGAAGCGGCCGACGGCTTCATCGCTCATCCTTTCAACACCCGCCGCTCGCTCCTCGAGAACACGCTGCCGGCGCTCGAGCAGGGATTGGCGAAATCGGGGCGCAAACGCGCCGACATCGAGGTGATCTGCGCGACGCTGGTGGTGACGGCGCAGACGGAAGAAGCTTTCGAGGCGTCCAAGCTGGCGGCGCGCAAGCAGCTCGCCTTCTACGGCTCGACGCCGGCTTATCGCCCGACGCTCGTTTGCCACGGCTGGGAAGGCATACACGATGAGCTGAACCGTTTGTCCAAGGCTGGACGGTGGGATGATATGACCGGGCTCATCGGCGACGAGATCCTCAACGAGATCGCCGTCGTCGGTGCGCCGCACGAGATTGCGGGGAAGCTGCGTGCGCGCCTGGAGGGCATAGCCGATGGCGTGAGTCTCACCCACAATCGTTGTCCCGACCCCGAACACTGGGCCGGCGTCGTGCAGGACCTCAGGCGCGCCCGCGAGGCCCGGGCGCTTGCAATGTAAGGAGCCGGCATGAGCGACGATCACGAGCAGGTGCTGCGCCGCGCTTGGGAAGACTTCTGCGAAGAGCTCAAGCGCGCCGGGGACATCCCGTTTCGCGCGCCCGCGCCGCCGCACGTCGCCGAGCGCACCGCCGGCTTCGAAGTGCTGGCGCGCAACATCTCACTCGCGCTGAACTTCAATCACGACTACGCAGACCCGCGTTACCCGGAGCTGATCCACTATTTCGACCCTGTGCGAAAACAGGGCGGCGACAACACGGATGCGGTGTACGTGGGCGCGAACATCAACGGCGCGGACACCTATCGCATCAGCGGCGACCGCGGAACCGCCCGCTACTTCGGCGTCACCTCGGTCGAGCGGGGCCAGACTCCCTGGGGAGGCAAGGTCGCTCATACGCTCTTCGGACATGATCTGCAGGTGGCGCCTGACGGCAGCTTCGAACTCATCTGCAGTCCCGAACCCCATCAGGGCAACTGGCTGCGCACGACGCCCGAGACCTTCCGCGTCACCTTCCGGCAATTCTTCGCCGACTGGGAGCGAGAGCGTCCGATGAAGGCGCGCATCGATCGACTCACCGGCGATATGAGCCCGCCGGCTCCGCTCACGCCCGAGCGCCTGGCCGAGCAACTGCGCGCCTCCGCCAAGTGGGTCGCGGAGTCCATCGAATTCTGGGTGCGCATGATCGACATGTGGAAGGTCAGGCCCAACACCTTCCGTTCCTACAAGCAGCTCGCGGATCGCGCCATCGACGCCACGCCCGGCGGCGAGCCGATGATCGCCTACTGGTCGCTGCCCCGCGACGAGGCGCTGATCGTGCGCGTCCGCCCGCCCGTATGTCAGTACTGGGCGGTGGAGTTCGGCAACTTCTGGTGGACCAGCATGGACTACCGTTACCGGCTCTCGAACACGAACTGCCACTACGCGCAACTCGAGGACGACGGCGAGTTGATCGTGGTGATCGCCCATGAGGACCCGGGACTGCCGAACTGGTTGGACGCCTCGGGCTTTTCCGAGGGCTACATCACTTATCGCTGGATGCTCGCGCAGAGTTGCCCGGAGCCGCAGGCCGTGCAGGTGAAGACGGCAGAGCTGTTTGACCATCTGCCTCGCAACGTCAAGCGCATCACCCCGCAGGCGCGACGCGAGCAGCTCGCGGCGCGCCGCCGCGGCGTAATCAACCGCTTCGGCAATCTCTGAGGTCGGCGCAGATATGAGCGGGAGCGCAGGCAGAATGTGGACGCCGCCGCCGCGGCCCGAATGGTTGGCCGCCTTTCTGCGGGAGACGCGCTCGTGGGAGGCGCGCACGGTCGCGCCGCTCGATCCGCAAGAGCTGATCGAGACCGCGCAGCGCAACACGGGCCTGACGGACTTCGGGCCCGATGACTGGCGCGAACCCTTCGAGATCCTGCTGCGCGCCATTGAGAAGGAAGCGGAGCTGCACTTGTTCGGGCGCCTGTGGACACGACAGGATTTTCTGCTGTTTCTCGAAACGCGGCTGCGCATCGAAGCGACCTACAAGGCGCACCCGGAAATCGAGGACGAGGTCATCGACAGGCCGGTGTTCGTCACGGGACTGCCGCGCTCGGGCACCTCGATTCTGTTCGAACTGCTGGCCCAGGATTCCCGTTTCATGGCCCCGGCCAATTGGGAGTTCGTCTTTCCCTGCCCGCCGCCGGAAGCGGCGACCTATAGAACGGATCCGCGCGTGCCGCGCGCCCATGATCTCATCACTCAGATGGGACGTGTGGCGCCCACCTTCAACGCCATGCACGAGCTCGGCGCCTGGATCCCGAACGAATGCGGCGTCGCCTTCCGTCTGAGCTTCCGCTCGCAGTATCTCGCGGCGACTCTGCAGGTTCCGAGCTATTCGGCCTGGCTGTTCGCAGCCGACCAGCGGCCCGCTTATAGCTATTACCGCCGGCTCCTGAAGCTCCTGCAGTGGAAGAATCCGCGTGCGCACTGGCTGCTCAAGGCGCCCGAGCACCAGTCATTCATGCCGACGCTGTTCGAGGTCTTTCCGGATGCGCAGGTCATCGTGACCCATCGCGACCCGGTCAAGGCTCAGGGCTCGGTGACCAATCTCATGGGCACGCTCTACTGGATGCGCAGCGACCAGCCCTTCGACGCCGAGGCCTTCGAGCAACTGCTGACGCCCGAGGGCACGGCCGCACGCCTGGAGCAGATGATCGAGTGGATCGAAAGCGGCGCAGCGCCCGCCGCCCAGATCACCCACTCGCGCTATGCCGATCTGATGGAATCGCCGATCGCCGCGCTCGAGCAGCTCTATGCGCGCGCGAACTTCACCTTCACGGAGGATGTGCGCGCCGCCGTCGAGCGTTATCTGGCGGCGAAGCCGCAGGGCAAATTCGGCGTCCACCACTACGCGGTCGATCGGACCGACAGTACGCGCCGGCTGTTCGCGCGCTATCAGCGCTATTTCGATGTACCAAGCGAAGAGTAGGCCAATATGGATCTCGGACTGAAGGGCAAGACCGTCATCATCACCGGCGGCGGCGGCGGCATCGGCCACGGCCTGGTGATCGAGTTCGCACGCGAAGGCGCGAATGTCGTCTCGGCGTCCCGCGATGTCGCGACAGGCGAAAAACTCGCCGAGCGGGCGCGCCGGCAAGGCTGCACCGGCGCCGTGCTGCCTGTTGCGACCGATGTCACGAGCCGCGCCAGTGTGGACGCCATGATCGCGCAGGCGCGCGAGCGCTTCGGTCCGATCGATGTGCTCGTCAACAACGCAGGCGGCGTCAAGCGCAATTGCGCCTTCGAGGAGCTCGACGACGAGACGCGCCGCTGGGAGCTGGCGCTCAACATCGACGGCGTCGTCAACTGCACGCTCGCAGTCGCCCAGGACATGCTCTCGCGCGGCAAGGGGAGCGTCGTGAACATCTCCTCGAACTCTTCGCTGCTCGGCGAGGCCGCGCAGGGCGTCGTGCACTATGGCTCGACCAAGGGTTTCGTCAACAGTTTCTCGAAGACGCTCGCCTACGAGTGGGGCCCGCGAGGCGTGCGCGTGAACACGATTGCGCCCGGCTGGATCGTGCCGCATCGGGATGAAGACGTCTCCTCAGGCAGCTTCTGGAATCGCTTGGAATTCGTCGGCTCCCCGCAGGAGATGCAGAAAGCGCTCGAGGCTGGCGCGCTGCCGAACATGAGCCATCTACCCATCAAGCGCCTCGGGCGGCCTGAGGACATCGCCAATCTTGCGATGTTCCTCGCTTCGGAGGTTTCGGGGTACATCACGGGACAGCTGATCTCCGTGAGCGGCGGCGTGTACATGCCGTGAGCGCCTCACTGTTGAGCCTCGAGGGGCGAGCGGCCATCGTCACCGGCGCGGCCTCCGGGATCGGAGCCGCGATCGCGCGACGATTCGCTGCTGCAGGCGCCCATGTCGTGGCCGCCGACATCAACGCCCAGGCCCTTGCGGCGCTCGCCGCCGAGACGCAGGGAGTCACGGCCCGTCGCTGCGACGTAACCCAGGCCGCAGAGGTCGATGCGCTCGTCGCTGGAACGGTCGAGCAGCTTGGCCGCCTCGACGTCATGGTGAACAACGTGGGTCAGTCCGCGCCCGGCTGGCTGAAAGACTCTACCGACGAGGAGTGGCGGCGCGTGCTCGACCTGACGCTCTCCTCGACCTTCTATGGGCTGCGTGCGGCGCTGCGTGCAATGCTGCCGCAGCGCTCGGGCAGCATCATCAATATTTCCTCGGGGGCGGGCTTCGGCGGCGCGCCCGGGCTCGCGACCTATGGGGCGGCGAAGGCGGGAGTGAACAACCTCACGCAGTCTGCGGCCGTGGAGAACGTCCGCAGCGGAGTGCGCATCAATGCGATCTCGCCCGGCGCCATCGAAACGCCCGCCATTCTCGAGTGGGCGCGCAGCCTGCCCGGCGGCGTACCCGCCTATCAGGCTACGCTGCTTCCCGGGCGCTTCGGCCGACCCGAAGAGATCGCAGCCGTCGCGCTTTTCCTCGCCAGCGACCTGGCAAGTTTCGTCAACGGGGCGGTGATCCCCGTGGATGGCGCAGCCTCCGCCCGCATGGCTGCGATCGAGGCGCCTAAGGAAGCCCTGATTAACCTACTACCCTGACGGCTCAGCTCAAAGAAATGCCCGCAATGCAAGGCGCTTCGAGCGGCTCGAGATCACAGAAACAGAGCAAATCAGAGATTCCCTAAATAGCGCTCAAGGCGCGCTGCGCTCCTCGACCAGGAGCATGCGTGTCTTGTTGCGGTCGAGAAAATTCAGTTCATCGTCGGCAATGCGCTGCGCGACCTCGGGGCGGGCCTTGAGAAGTGCGATCGCCTTGATCATTGCTGCTCCTTTTCGATGGGAGCGCGCAGCCCACCGACGATGAAATTCTCGAGCTCCTGCAGGAAACGTTCGAGCTCGGCCGCCCGGAGCTTGCCCCGAGAGCCCGCGTTCTCGTGCAGCGTCTGCGCATTGGCGAGGGCGCGTGCGGCGAGCTCGCTGGCGAAGGTCCAGCGCCGTTTGAGCGTGTGATCGTCGAACCCGGGCAGCGCGCGTCTGAGCAGCGGCAGGAACAGCTCCACGCTTTCCTCGAGCATGCTCGCCATGTAGGGCGAGCGATCGAAGTACAGCCGGGCGAGAAAACGCAGGCGGCTCGCGCCAGCGCGCCTATCCAGCAGCCCGACGCTCATCGGGCGGACCAGCGCCTGGGCGATTTTCTCGAGCGGCGGGTCGGGAAGCGCGCTGAGTTCGGCGGTCATCTGCGTGCGGCGCTCGAGCATCGGCGGCTGCGCTCGGGCGAGCAGCGCGCGGATCAGACCGTCACGGGTCGCAAAGTGATAGTGGAGCGCCGCGACGCTGTAGCCAGCTTCGGCGTTGATGGTGCGCAGCGACACCGCATCGACGCCACGCTCCGCGAACAGCCGCTCGGCGGCGTCCATGATCGCCTCACGCCCGGCTTCGCCGCTTTTCCTGACAACCGCCACTCGATTTCCACGTCCCATGTTTCCCGGATAATCGCAACTTATCGGTCGATAAATCAATCCCGGGAACGTCTGGCGAACGATCCCAAGGAATCGACCCACGGCGCTCGCCTGGTTCTATGCGGATCGCAGGCCCGATTGGCTTGCGCCGCTGCGCTGGCCGGCAGGCTCAGGAGCGCCGCCGGCCGGCCTGCCAAGCAGCGCGACGCTGTTGAGAATCAGGCGCACGAGCTCGGCTTGCCGGCGCACGCCGATTTTGGAGTACATCGAACGCAGGTGCGCACGCACCGTCGTGAGTCGCACGCCGAGCGCCCGGGCCGCCTCTTCCACGGACAGGCCGTTCGCCAGATGGATCGCCAGCAGCGCCTCGCGCCCTGTCAGTTGGAAGAGTCCCTGCACGAGATCGACGTGCGGATTGGTGCGTCCCTCGACGTCGCGCAAGAACAAGGCGATCGCGGGCTGACCGCTGCCGCCGCGCCAGTCGCCCGGCCTGATCGGGTGCGCGAGCAGGCTCCAGCGGCTCTTGCCGGAAGGCCGGCCGATGGAGATGGCGGCCAAGGACGGCCCATCGGGCCCTGCGCAGAGCTGCTTGCGAAGCAACTGCTGCAGCTTGGTGCGGTCGGGTGCGTAGGCCGCTTCGAGCCGCTCGTCGACCAGCCGCAATCCATCTTGCAGTCCGAGGATGCTCTCGGCGACGACGTTGCGCTCGAGCACTCGCCCGTGCGCATCCAGCACTACGAGACCGACCATGAGGTCGGCGAGCGCCTGACCATAGAGTCCCTGCACGGCTCGATCGCGTTCGCGGTTCAGTTGCAGCTCGAGTGCGCGACGAAGATGCGGCAGTAGCTGCTTGCAAAGCAGGCGCTCTGCTTCCGAGAAGGGACCGTCTTGCTCGCTGCGCCCGAGCCAGAAGGGATAGACGGCGCCGTCGAGCACGCCGATGTTGACTCCCATGAAGTGAAACATTCCGAAAGGGCGGCACTGCGCATGATAGAAGTCGGACGCTCGCCACTGGTCGTCGGGCAGCAGGTCGCGATTCGTCATGACCTGATCGGGCGCCAAAGCAACGAGCAGGCTGCCCGCGGCGCCGCGGCTGGGCCCCGCCTTGAACCCTCCTGGCAGCGCCTGTGACGCAGTGAGCATGAGTCCCGGATCGAAGGCGGCGGCGAGCCGAATGAAGAGTGTGGCGGTGCGCGCGCGAAAGCAGCTGCGCAGCGCCTCCAGGACTTGCGGCCAACCGTTTGCGGTCGCGGCCGCACAGTAGAGAGCGGCCAGCAGCTCTCCGAACGCCTCGAGCGTGAGCTCGGGAGTTCGGGTCTCATGTCGCTGTATTGCTTGCGCCATCGCCCGATACCTTACCGCGAATCCGTTGCAGAAGTGACTC
>JAVEVD010000123.1:0-4523 GCA_034005205.1 Steroidobacteraceae bacterium
TGAACGAGTAGAGGCCCTCGCCCGCAACCAGTATGGCGTGCTGTCCTGGCTGGAGCATGCGCGAGACGCTCTGGAACTCGGCCTCGCCGAGCAGGCTGCGTCCGATCGAAGGCTGCGAGACCAGGGCCGCGTACAGATCGATGAACGTCGCATCCTCTCGGCCGTGCTGGCGCCGCTTTGCCGCAGCCTCGACGCCAGATTCCTCGAAGGCCTTGTTGACCTCGCCGACGGTGAGCCGCAGATTGCGCACGGCGCCTTGTTCGAGCAGCGTTTTCCAGTCGACGATTCGCCCCGCCTCGGGATCGAGCACGCGCATCGTCTGCACCTGGTCCTGCTGCGCTGCGTCTGTCTGCAATGCACGAGCGACGCGCAGCGCAGACCGGACCACGCTCTCGCCCATCACCAGTACGGTCACTGTGGCGCCGCTCACGATGTCCGGCTGTGGCGGCGGCTGATTGGACTGTACGCCCTTGAGTGGGTTGTAGCCGACGAACGACTGCAGATCGGTGATGATCTTTTGCTCTGGGATGCCGATCAGCACGATCGGCTCGCTGTGCGCGACGAGCTTCAATCCCACAATGGCGCCTTTGAGATCGAGGCCGACCAGGATATGGATCGGCTTGCTCGAGTAGCCGCTCGCGTCGACGAACTGGGAATTGAGATAGACGTGGCCGATCAGCTCGTCGCCGCGGTAGGCGGGCGCAACCGCGGGCGATTCGCGCACAGGGCCGAAGCGATCCGCGCCCGGCACCATCTCTGCGGGCCTCACACTCGCCAGGAATGTCTCGAGCGTTTCGGCGCCGGATTGCGTATTCCCGGGCGCGACCCACATCAGCGCCGCCAACGCAAGGGCGGTTAGTACGAGACGCTTGCCGCAAACGATCAACACGCCCTTAATATGCATGATGGCTGTGATCAGCTTGCCTACAGGCAGCTTGATCTCGATGGAGCTTTCTCGGCGGAGCCTTTTTGATGATGCGTGCACCGCTACTTGAACGCAATCCGGACGTTGGCCCGGTCACTCTGCCAGTGCTGGTCGGCATTGCGAGCGCGATCGAACGTGAGGCCGTCGAGCGTTATGCGACGCTCGCTGAAACGATGGAACGTCGCGGCGAAACCGAGGTGGCCGAGGCGTTCCGACGCATGCTGGAGGAGGAACGCCGGCACGTCGATGAAGTTGAGCAATGGGCGGCGTCGCTCGGCCAGCACGTACCCGACCCGATGCAGTTCAGCTGGCGTTTGCCGGCGGAACTGTCGCGATCCTGGGATGAAGTCGCGCACAGTGCGCTGCTGACGCCCTACCGTGCGTTCGCCATTGCAGTCGACAACGAACAACGAGCGTTCGCGCTCTACAGCTATCTCGCTGCGGCTGCGGACGACCTGGAGGTCGCCGCGCACGCCGAGCGCCTGGCGCTCGAGGAGCTGCGCCACGCGGCGTTGATGCGCCGCTGGCGCCGGGACGCGTGGCGTCGAGAGCGGCGCACGCCGCGTGAGGAGACGCCTCTTGGAGCTTCGGCCGAGTCGCTGGATGCACTGCTCGCGCGGGGCGAGACGACTATCGCGAGCCGTCATCGGCTGATCATCGAAAAGCTGCGGGCGCTGGGAGACGAGGAGAGCGCGCGTCTGCTGGAGGAGCTGGGCGAAATGGCCACACGACCTCCTGATCCGCAAACGGCGGCCGTCGGCGTCGAACTCGAGCCGAGCACTCCCGTGCGCCTGCTGGTCGCGGCGCAGGAGCCGCTGGAGGCGCTCGGCGAGGCCCTCGAAGCGTTCATGTCGCGCGTCGAGGGCGATCTGTTCACCGAAGCCGAGAAAGCGATGGCGAGCGTCATCGCCAGGACTTCCAGGATTTCGCTGCAGGTGGAGCGGCGGATGCAGTAAACGTTTTTGGCGCCGCCCGGCCGATCTTCGACTGGTCGGGTCGGACGATCCTGCTTGCGGATGCGAATGTAGCAGTATGAGCATGGCGGCGCTCGGCGTTGCGCGCTTCAGGGCGTCGGCAGCAGGCCAAGCCGCATCGCGGCGCGCATGAGCTGACCCGGTGTTTCCGCTCGCAGCTTCTGCTTGATCGAGGACTGATGGTTCGAGATGGTCTTGGTGGTGAGTCCGAGCTGCTGCGCCACTTCCGCGAGCGTGCAGCCGTCGACCAACAGCTTGAGGATCTCGAACTCGCGCGCGGAAAGGGCGTCAGGAAAGGACCGTTGTGCGTTCGTCTGCTGCAACGCCAGGGTTTGCGCCACGTCGGGGCTCAGGAATCTGCGCCCCGAAGCGACCGCCGCCACCGCCTCGACCAGCACGCGCGGCGCACTCGCCTTGGTGATATAGCCGGCCGCTCCGGCCTCGATCGCCCGCCTGACGAAAATGGCGTCCTCGTACATGCTGAATATCAGCACAATCGCGCTGGTCCTGTGCGCGCGGATCCGGTGCATGGCTTCGATGCCGCTCACGCCTGGCAGAGCGATGTCCATGATCACCACATCGGGCGACAGTTCCCGGAACCGTTGATAGGCTTGGGCCGCGGTCGACGCTTCCGCGACGAGCGAGATTCGTCCGCTTTCCTCTAGCAGGCGTTTGTACCCCTCACGCACGACGGCGTGATCGTCCACCAGCAGCACCGTCAGCTGGGCGCTCATGACGCAGCAGTCGCTTCGGGACTCGCAATGGGAATGCGTGCAACGATGCTGAAGCCGCATCCGGGCGCGGTCGTGAACTGACATTCTCCGCCGAGCATCTGAACACGCTCGCGCATGCCGACCAGCCCGAGTCCGGCGCGAGGCGCATGCGGATCGGCGCCCCGTCCGTCGTCGGTGATGCTGAAAGTGACGCCGGTGCGAGCGGTGAATGAATCTTCCCTGTATAGCAGCGCAATCTTGATGCGCCGCGCGTCGGCGTGGCGCAGCGCATTGGTCACTCCTTCCTGGATCACCCGATAGATCGTCAAGTTGACGGGCTCGCCAAGCGCATCGAGATCGCCTTCGAACTGCGTGCAAAACTGCACGCGCGGCATGCGCTGGCGGCAGTGATCGATGTAGTGCTCGAGCGCCGCGCGAAGTCCGAGATCATCCAGCGCCACCGGTCGCAGCTCGCGAATCAGATCGCGGACGATGTCATAGAGATGGTCCGCATGCCGGATGATGGCCGAAGCCGCCCGGCGGATCGCCGGCGAATCGTCGCCGGCCTTTTCGTGGAGGGATACCGCGTCGGTCTTGATTGCGTTCAGGTACTGACCGAGCTCGTCGTGCAGCTCGCGCGCCAGCGACTTGCGCTCGGACTCCTGACCTTGAAGGTATTGCCGGGCCAGACGGCGGTTCTCGGACAGCAGAGCGGCCAGCCGCGTTTCCGCTTCTTGTCGCTTCACGAGCTCGTCGCGAGCTTCCCGGTATCGACGCCAAGCGAACCAGGCGAGGCAGCATGCCAGCACCAAGAGGGTCGCCGGCGCCTCGTCGATCTGCAGGCTCTCCCATTGGCGCGTCAACGAGAAGAACCGCTCGTTCAACTCGATGTAAGCGAACAGCAGGCCGCTCGCGAGCGGGATGGCTGCGACCAGGACCAGGTCCCGCCGCAGTGATTTTTCGTTTGTGCTCGAGTTCTGAGTCAGAATGTGCACCTTCGCCTCCGTCATCGGGTTGTCGGGCGGGCGCCGGCTCACGCGCTGTCGGGAATTCTTCCCGCTCGGAAAGGGAAGAGTTCACTTCTCCTGGTTCGTGGCGATGTGGAATCCTAGATCCGTCGTCATCTCTCAGCCCACGCGAGCGTGCAGTTTCGCGTACTGCTCTGCGGCGCGTCATACGAGGTACTGCGGATGTCTTGGTTCAAGATCGACGCATTGCGCTTTGCGCTACTCGGCGGCTGTGCGGCGGCTGTCCCGGTCATGTCGACGGCCGAGGAAACCAGGGACTTGCAGCCGCTCGAGGAGGTGGTGGTCCTCGCTCCGTACGGCGTCGGGGTCGAAGCGACGCTGGTCCCGGCGAACGTCCAGCGCGCTGCGGCGCAACAGATCGAGCGATCTCACTCGCTCGATCTGACGGCCTTCATGAATCGCTTCTTTGGCAGCGCCAACATCAACGATGCGCAAAATAATCCACTGCAGCCCGATTTCAATTTCCGCGGCTTCACCGCCTCGCCGTTGCTCGGCTTGCCGCAGGGTCTGGCCGTCTATCAGAACGGCGTGCGCATCAACGAGCCGTTCGGCGACACCATCAACTGGGACCTGATCGCTCTGTCCGCCGTCGATTCGGTGCAGTTGCTGGCCGGAGCCCAGCCCGTGTTCGGCCTGAATACGCTGGGCGGCGCGCTGTCGCTGAAGATGAAGAATGGTTTCAGCTATGGCGGCAGGCAGGTTGAAGCGCAGGGCGGCTCGTTCGCTCGACGCGCAGCGGCGATCCAATCGGGAGGCAATGACGGTCGTTGGGGGTATTACGCCAACGTCGACTATTTCGAAGAGGACGGTTGGCGGGATTATTCGCAGTCGCGTGCGCTGCGGGCTTTCGCCGCTGTCGGCGTGCGCGATGAGGATTGGAGCG
>JAVEVD010000064.1:0-5368 GCA_034005205.1 Steroidobacteraceae bacterium
TCCAGAGCCATCAGGCGCATCTCTTCCAGCGCCGCCCGCGATACTGTGCGTCCGTCTCTCTTCTTCATGCCAGATTGGACAACAGGAGGCGGCATTTGTTCCATAATTTACTGACTTATGAGTAAAGCCTTTGCCACGAACCGCGCCACGCAGTCCCAGATCGTGCATCAGCCGCTCTACCGTGCATCGCGCGACGCGGATGCGCTCACGGTTGAGCTGCTTCCAGGTCTTGTGCGCTCCGTACACACAGAAGTTCTCGTGCCACACACGATGAATCTCAGGGCGCAGCTGGCTGTCTCGCTGAGTGCGCGCCGGCAGGCGGCTGGGATCGCGCTGACGATGCTTCTGCTCGTAGTACGTCGATGGGGCGATCTGCAGCTGCCTGCAGATCGGCTCGACCCCAAATCGATCTCGATGATCGTCGATGTACCTGACCATCACTTGCGTCGGCGGTCGAGCTCCGCCTGGGCAAAATAGGCCGACGCCGTGCGCAGAATCTCGTTGGCGCGCTTCAGCTCAAGGTTCTCGCGCTCCAGCTGCTTCATACGCTCACGATCCGAGGTGCTCAGACCCGGGCGCTTGCCTTCATCACGCTCGGCCTGCTGCACCCAGCGCCGCAAGGACTCACTCGTGCAGCCGATCTTGCCAGCAATCGACTGAATCGCCGCCCACTGCGACCCATACTGGTCGCGGTGCTCGGCCACCATTCGCACCGCGCGCTCTCTAACTTCTGCTGAATATCGCTTCGATGTTGTTCCCATGACTCCATCCTCTCAAAGTATGGAGCCTCCGGGAAAGCCGGGGCGGTTCAAATTGCTGCACGCGACGCGCGAAGACACGCTCGCGTGAGCAATAGCGTTAGCCACTACCCAGAGGAGTACGCGTGGCTGTTCCCAACTTCCAAGAGATCACCCTTCCCCTGCTCCGTTTGGCCGGAGACGGAAACGTGTGGGCTCTCGTAGATGCGCGACACAGACTCGCGGAGCATTTTCAGCTTTCGCAGGAGGAGCAGGAAGAGCTTTTACCGAGCGGTCGGCAGAGACGGTTCGCTAACCGAGTCGCATGGGCGAAGGTCTATTTGCAGCGCGGTGGTCTTCTAACGTCGCCAAATCGCGGCCAGTTCCAGATATCGGAACGCGGAAGGAACGTTCTTGGTGACCCACCTGCGGGGATTACCATCAAGTTTCTCGACCAGTTTCCGGAGTTTCGCGAATTCCGGAACAGATCGGCCGACTCGACCAACTCGGAGTCGGCTGAAGCCGGAGACTCAGAGACGCCTGAGGAGGTATTGGAAACGGCGTATGCCACTATCCGCAAGAATTTAGCTTCAGAATTGCTGGACCGCGTGAAATCGAGTAGCCCACGATTCTTCGAGCAACTCGTTGTCGAGCTGTTGCTGACGATGGGATATGGGCGTGCTGGCGGGGGCGCAGGGGAAGCTGTTGGTAGATCAGGAGACGAAGGCATCGATGGCGTCATCGCGGAAGACAGGCTTGGCCTCGAAATGGTCTATCTTCAGGCGAAACGATGGGAAGGAACGGTCGGACGGCCTGAAATCCAGAAGCTTGTTGGCGCTCTTCATGGCAGGCGAGCGCGCAAAGGTGTTTTTATCACAACGAGTAGTTTCTCAGCCGATGCAGTCGATTACGTGACCACAATCGATCCAAAGGTGGCGTTGGTTGACGGCGCTCAGTTGGCCGAGTTTATGATCGACTTTGGCATTGGCGTCTCGGCAGCACAGGCGTACGAAGTCAAAAAGGTAGATTCCGACTACTTCGAGGAGTAGATCGCCGTGGCCAACATCCCGCTGCAACGGACGGTCGGCAGTGGCGCGCATTTCGCGCTTCGCAAAATGCGCGCCACTGCCGACCGCCGCTGAGCGGGGCGTTAGCGCGCGGGAGAAGATTCATGGCTAAACGTGTGCATCTCATTGCCGGCATCGTCGCTACTCTGACAATCGCGACATTCTTCCTGTCCACAGCCCTTGTTGAGCTGTTCGGCTCACACGAGGCCGTGGCAACGGTGAAGCGCCTAATCGTATTCCCCGGCTTGTTCATCCTCGTACCGGCCATTGCAGCCACGGGAGGCAGCGGGTTCTACCTCTCAAAATCTCGTAAAGGCCGGCTCGTTGACACAAAAAAGAAGCGGATGCCCTTCATTGCCGCAAATGGCCTGCTAATACTTATTCCCTGCGCTATTTTCCTCAACCGCTGGGCGGCGGCAGGCGCGTTCGACACCATGTTCTACTCCGTGCAGGCGCTTGAACTGTTGGCTGGTGCAACCAACCTTGTGCTTATGGGCCTTAACATCCGTGACGGCTTCAAGATGACAGGCCGTTTTCGTGCAGCAAGAACTGCGCGCTAACAATTCATTCAAGCCGACGCCGCTTCGCGGCGCGGCTTAATTCTGGCGTTATGTGCCCTTGGAGAAATCGCCGCTGAGGCATATGCTTGACGCATGAACGCCAATCTTCGCAAGTTGCCGCTGGATGAGCGAATCCGCCTAGTCGAAGATCTGTGGGACAGCATTGCTGCAGATCAAAGCTTGCTTCCGCTCACCCCCGAGCAGCGAGCTGAGTTGGATCGCCGCCTGGACGCGTACGAGTCCGACGGAAATGCAGGTCGCCCTCCAGCGATGTGATTGCGGATATAAGAAAGCGACTATGAATCGGATCGTCCGGCTCAGGGAAGAGGCGGATCGAGATTTGGCCGAAGCTGCCTCATGGTATGAGCGGCAACGCGAAGGCCTGGGGCATGAATTTCTCGACGAAGCGCTTTCTACTTTCCAGCTTGTTGCCGAGCAACCGCTGACTTACCCGGTAGTGCATCGCGCCACACGTCGCGCGCTGATGACGCGTGAGCACGCGCCAACGAGGCGTGCGCCACGCCAGGATGTCTGCTATTGCGCCTTGCCGAGCTCGGCGCTCTCCCATGGATTCAGTATCGGAACGTTGGTCGACGCAAAATCGGCAACGCTACGCGTCACGACTGTCATGCCGTGCACCAGGGCGGTCGCGGCGATGTAAGCATCGCGCTCTCGCGCTCGGACTTGGGATCAGGAACGTGCAACCGGGCGCACCGTCGTGCAACCGCAGTGTCGACGGCGAGAATGCGCTCGGCGAATGCCGGCAAGACATGCCCCTCCACCCAGGCACGCAGCATGGAGCCCTGAACAGGATCGCGTCTCTCCATGAGGAGGATGCTCAATTTCATCTCCAGCACAGTGATCGACGAGAGAAAATGACTCGCGGGTACGACACTGATGTTCTGAGTCGCCTGGAGGCAGTCGCCTGAAGGACAAGGACATGACAATGACCATTCCCAATGGGACCGCGCCGCCCACGCTACCCGGCCGTCGCCTTGTATTGCGGGCTCAGCTCCCGCACCGCCGCCACCATGGCCGCCGCGTGCTCTGGATTGACGCCCGGGTGTATGCCGTGGCCGAGATTGAAGACGTGGCCGTAGCCATGACCGTAGCTGGCGAGCACACGGGCGGTTTCCTCGCGAATGCGTTCTGGCGAGGCGTACAGGCAGTTCGGATCAAGGTTGCCTTGCAGCGCGACGCGGTCTTGGACTGCTCGGCGCGCATCGGCGAGATCCGTCGTCCAATCCACGCCCAAGGCGTCGCAGCCGGTGTCGGCCATTTCGCCGAGGCGCGCTCCGCCGCCTTTGGTGAACAGAATCACCGGGACGCGCCGCCCCTCGTGCTGACGTGTCAGTCCCTCGACGATCTGCCGCATGTACTGCAGCGAACACTCGCGATAGCGCTGCGGCGAGAGTACTCCGCCCCACGTATCGAAGATCATCACGGCTTGCGCTCCGGCTGCGATCTGCGCATTCAGGTACTCGCGCGTAGCGGTGGCGAGCAACTCGAGCAGCGCATGCAGCGTAGCCGGTTCGTCGAACATCAGCGTCTTGATGCGCGAGAACTCACGTGAGCCGCCGCCCTCGACCACGTACGTTGCGACGGTCCACGGACTGCCGGCGAAGCCGATCAACGGAACGGCGCCCGCAAGCTCGCGACGAATGAGGCGCACCGCGTCCATCACGTACTTCAGCTCTCGCTCGGGGTCGGGAACGCCGAGTCGCGCGACGTCCGCGCTCGAGCGCACCGGCCGGTCAATGCGCGGTCCCTCGCCGGTTTCGAAATGCAGCCCGAGGCCCAGAGCGTGCGGAATCGTGAGGATGTCGGAGAACAGAATCGCCGCGTCCAGAGGAAAGCGGGCGAGCGGCTGCAGCGTCACTTCGCAGGCCAGCTCCGGAGTCATGCACAGCTGCAGAAAGCTGCCGGCGCGCTCGCGAGCTGCGCGGTACTCGGGCAGGTAGCGTCCGGCCTGCCGCATCATCCAGACCGGAGTGCGATCGACGGGCTGTCTGAGCAGTGCGCGCAATAGCAAGTCGTTTTTCAACATTGACGTCTCTGGCGGTTTCGTGCGGGCAACGCGGTGCGTTCAGATCCGGAAGCGAGATCAGCTGCGCTTCGCAGGATCAAACAACCGCTCATGCTCCATGATCGCGTAACGGTCGGTCATGCCGGCGATGTAATCGGCGACGGCGCGGGCGCGGCCCGCCGCGCCGTTCAGCGACTCCATCTGCTGGGCCGCTGCACGATGTTCGTGCGGCAGCAGCTCAGGCCGGGCGATGAAAGCGTTGAACATGTCGTGGATCACGGTGCGAGCCTTGCTGGTCATCCGCAGGACGCGATAGTGCAGATACACGTGTTCGCGCAGGAAACGCTTCAACTCGAGATGCTCGTCGGCCACCATCGGACTGAACTTCACCAGGGCCGGGCAGGCGCGCACAGCGTCAACGTCGGCGGGCGCCGCCGCGGCCACCGCGTCGGCCGTAGTTTCGATCAGATCGGTGACTACGTGATTGATCATGCGCCGGACGATCTCATGCACTAGTCGCCGTCCAGAAAGCTCCGGATAGCGCGCGGTGACCGCCTCGTACTGCCGTTGGAACAGGCGGGTCTGACGCAACTCATCGAGCGTGATGAGACCGGCTCTCAGCCCATCGTCCAGATCGTGATTGTTGTAGGCGATCTCATCGGCCAGGTTGGCGATCTGCGCCTCGAGCGTCGGCTGACGGCGCTCGATGAAGCGTTCGCCGAGCTCGCCAAGGCGGCGTGCGTTCTCGAGCGAGCAGTGCTTGAGCACGCCTTCGCGCGTCTCGAACGTGAGATTGAGGCCCGGAAACTGGGCGTAGCGCTCCTCCAGCTCATCCACCACGCGCAGCGACTGAAGATTGTGCTCGAACCCGCCGTATTCGCGCATGCACTCGTTGAGCGCATCCTGGCCTGCGTGACCGAACGGCGTGTGGCCGAGATCGTGAGCAAGGCAGATCGCCTCGGTCAGCGCTTCGTTCAG
>JAVEVD010000064.1:5468-19231 GCA_034005205.1 Steroidobacteraceae bacterium
TCGGCGGCCATGACCATGCCGGCCGCAACGGCCTCGCCATGGAGCCATTCTCCGTAACCCACGGCGGCCTCCACGGCGTGACCGAACGTGTGGCCCAGATTCAATATCGCCCGCAGTCCCTGCTCACGCTCGTCGCGGGCGACCACCTGCGCCTTGATCTCGCAAGAGCGGCGCACTGCCTGCATCACTGCCTCACTGTCTCGCGCCAGCAGCGCTTCGACCGAGTTCTCCAGCCGCTCCAGGAATGCGGCGTCGCTGATCAACCCGTACTTCACGACTTCGGCAAGCCCCGCGCGATACTCCCGGATCGGCAGGGTGTGCAGCGTAGCCGTGTCCGCGATCACGCAGCGCGGCTGATGAAAGGCGCCGATCATGTTCTTGGCGCGCGGGTGATTGACCCCGGTCTTGCCGCCCACCGAAGAATCGACCTGCGCCAGCAGCGTGGTCGGAACCTGAACGTAATCGACCCCGCGCTGGTAACAAGCGGCGGCGAATCCGGCCATGTCGCCGATCACGCCGCCGCCGAGCGCGACGACGCAGGCGTCGCGATTCATGCCATGTTCCACCAGCGCATCGATGATGCGCGTCATGGTGGCGAGCGTTTTGTGCTGCTCGCCGTCGGGCAGCACGACGGCGCCGATTCGACGACCCTCGAGGGCGTCTTGCAGCTTCTGCAGGTAAAGCGGTGCGACCGTTTCGTTGGTGACGATGAGCACTTGGCGCGAAGGGATGTGCGCGGCGAGCGTCGCCGCGTCCTGCAGCAGATTCGGCCCGATAAGGATCGGGTAGCTGCGCGCCCCGAGGTCGATGTCGATGCGTTCGCGTGGCGGATTCATGCGTCGCAGGCCGTGTGAGCGGAAAGCTGCCGCAGCCGCAGCACGATCTCATCAGCCACCGCCCGTACGTTGCGCCCGTCGGTCGACACGGTGACTGCGGCGATCGACTGATACAGGGGCTCCCTGTGGGCCATCAGCTCGCGCAGCTTGCTTTCGGGATCCGCTGTGCGCAGCAGCGGGCGATGCCTGCCGTGCTTGGTGCGCTCCAGCTGCTGCGCGACGCTGGTTTGCAGGTACACCACACGACCGCGGCTTGCGAGCCGCTCGCGATTCTCCTGCGCCAGCACCGCTCCGCCGCCCGTGGCGAGGACCACGCCGTCGAGCCGTGTGAGCGCATCGATCGCTTCACGCTCGCGCTCGCGAAAGCCCGCCTCGCCCTCCTTCTCGAAGATGTATGGGATGTCCACGCCCGTGCGTTCCTCGATCTCGGCGTCGCTGTCGTAAAACGTCAAGTGGAGTACGCGCGCCAGGCGCTTGCCCACTGCCGTCTTGCCGGAGCCCATCGGGCCGATGAGATACACGTTGCGGTTGTCGGTGGAAGTCGGAGCCATAAAAAAGCGGCCGCATCGCTGCGGCCGCCTATTCTGTGGCCAACCCGCAAGGGTGGCAAATTGGAGGGCGCTGCGGCCCTCAGTACAGGCTGGCGCCCTCGCGCAGAATGCGCGGCGTCACGAAGATCAGCAGCTCGTCCTTGTTGTCGGTTTTCGAGTTCGATTTGAACAGATAGCCGAGCAACGGGATATCGCCCAGCAACGGAACCTTTTTCTCCGCGTCACGACGCTCGGTCTCGAGAATGCCGCCCAGCACCACCGTCTGCCCGTCGTTCACCAGCACCTGCGTGGTGATCTCGCGGGTGTCGATGCTGGGCACGAAGCCGCCGGTCGCGCTCGGCACCACCTGGCCTACGCTGTCCTTGGCGACGGTCAGATCGAGAATCACGCGGTTGTCCGGCGTGATCTGCGGCGTGACGCGCAGGCTCAGCACAGCCTTCTTGAACGACGTGGTGGTCGCGCCGCTCGAGGAAGATTCCTGGTACGGGATCTCCACGCCCTGCTCGATGGTGGCTTCGCGCTGGTTGGCGGTCACCAGCCGCGGCGAGGAGATGATCTCGCCGCGCCCTTCGGCCTGCGCCGCCGACAACTCGAGATCCACGATGTAATCGGAATCGAGCAGCGTCGTGGCGATGCGGCCGGCCGGGCTGGACACCGGCAGGTTCACCAGCCAGCGATCATCCTGGTCGGGCAGCAGAAAACCGCCCGGCATGTTGAACCCCGGCACGCGACTGATGGGAATCTCATCATCCTCGGTGACGAAGCCTGGCGTGCCGATCACGCCGCGGCCGTCGCTGCCGCCGTGATCGATGGCCACCGTGGCGCCGAAGCGCACGCCCAGGTCGCGGCTGAAATCGTCGTTGACGATGACGATCCGAGCTTCGATCTGCACCTGCCGCACCGGAATATCGAGCGTCGAAACCAGCCGACGGATGTCGGCCAGGCGCTCGGCGGTGTCCTGCAGCAACAGCGTATTGGTGCGCTCGTCGATGGCGACGCCGCCGCGCTCGGACAGCAGCGAGCCGCCGGCGCTCGACTTGATCAGCGCCGCGAGGTCGCTCGCCTTCGCATAGTTGATTTGCAAGTAATCGGTGCGCAGCGGGGCCAGTTCCTGCACTTGCTGACGCGCCGCCAGCAGCTCCTTCTCGCGGGCGGCGATCTCGGCCGCCGGCGCGACAAACATGACGTTGCCGTCCTGGCGCATGTCCAGACCCTTGGTGCGCATCACGATGTCGAGCGCCTGGTCCCAGGGCACGTTCTGCAGGCGCAGCGTGACGTTGCCGCCCACCGTGTCGCTGATCACCATGTTCTGCCCGCTGGTGTCAGCCAGAAGCTGCAGCACGGCGCGAGTCTCGATGTCCTGGAAGTTGAGCGTCAGACGCTCGCCGGTGTACTCGCGCCTGTCCTGCAGCTCGGGAGGAAGCTTCTCGACGGGCTTGATCTCCACGGTATAGATGTTGTCGGACTGATAGGCGAGCTGCTCGTAGTCGCCGCTCGCCGCAATGACCAGTCGCGCATCGCGGCCGGCGCGCATGACATCCACCGCATTCACCGGGGTCGCGAAATCCACGACGTCCAGGCGCTGCAGCAGCGCGGCCGGCACCGCGGTGTTGGCGAAGTTCACCACGATGCGCCCGCCCTCCTGGCGCAGATCGGCCGGGATGCGCGCATCGGTCAGCTCCACGATCACCCGGCCGGAGCCGTCGGCGCCGCGGCGGAAATCGACGTTGCTGATGCTGCGCCCGCCGACCGCCTGGGCGCCTGGGGCCGCAGCAGCCGCCGCCGCCATGGCGCTCGACGAACCGGCCGCGTGCGCAACCGCGCCGCCGAGAGAGACGACGATGGTGTCGCCTTGCACCCGAGTGTCGTAGGGCACGAGGTGGTCCACATTGAGAACCACGCGCGTACGCCCGTTCGCCTCGGCCACGTTCACCGTGTCGAGCACCCCCTGCTTCACGTCCACGCGGCGCGAGGGCATGGCTATCGACGTATCAGGAAGATCGAGCGCGATGCGGGCGGGATTGTCGACGGTAAACGTAAGCGGCGTCGGCGCCTCGTCGCTCAGGCGCAGCGTCAGCTCCACGCGATTGCCGGGCTGGACGCTCGCCTGGATGCTCTCCAGGCGGTTCTGAGCGAACGCGCTCTGGGCGCACAGCGCACCAAGCGCGACCAGGCCGGCCAGGAGTCGCCGCGCGACGCGCCCGCGATCTGCTGAGGCCTCGCCGCAGCCCGTTGTCGCCGGCGCGACGCGTTTGAAGGAGGACATTTTTATTTCTCCCTGTAGATCATTCATTCAACCAGCGCCAGGGCGGCCGGACGTTCGATGTATCCGCCCAGGCCATCGGGAACGATCTCGATGATGGAAATCTTGGCGCTGCTGACGCCCACGACCTTGCCGTCGTTCTGCCCCATGTAGGCGCCGGGCAGCACCCGGTGCACCAAGCCGTCCTTGCCCTGCACGAGACCGTAATTGCGGCCCTGCAGCTGCAGCGTTCCCACCATCTTCATGGTGTCGAGCGGGAACTGCTCGAGGAACTCGCGCGGGCGCTTGGCGTCCGGGCGCACCGCGTTCGCCACGTCGCTGCGCGCCGGAGCGCTTGGTACGAACGGTGAGCGCAGGTTGCTCGAGTTGTAGGCGAACGATTCGTACGGCTTGATTTCGGGAAGCGGCTCGATTCGCTCGCCCGGACGGCTCTTGATCTCGGCGACCTGCCGCTCGAGCTCATCCAGGTCGCTCGAGCAGCCGCCGAGCGCCAGCATCACGGCGGCGGCGAGAGGCGTGAGTTTCTTGTAGCTCATGATGAACGTTCGCGGACTGACGCTTCGGAGTGGGCGGCCGGGTCAGGAGCGACGCCGACGCGGCGCGGCGGGCTGCGCGGCGGCCTGCTCCTCCTCGTCCAGGTAACGGTAGGTCTTGGCCGTGACGTCGAGCTGCAGCTCATCGAGGCCCGCATCGCGGCCGGCCGGGGTGATCTCCACGTCGTGCAGCGTCACGATGCGCGGCAGCGCGGCGATGCCGCTGACGAACGCGCCGATCGAGTGGTAGCTGCCCGTCAGGCGCATCTTGATCGGCAGCTCGGCGTAGAAGTCCTTGTTGACCTGCGGACCGGGCTGGAACAGCTTCTGGTCGAGTCCGGCGCCCGCGCCCTGCTGCGAGATATCGGTCAGCAGATTCGGCACTTCGGTCTTGTTCGGCAGCTTGCGCAGCATCGCGCCGAAGGACTGTTCCATTTCGGCGAGCTGCGCCTTGTAGGCGTCGAGATTGGCCGCCTTGCGCGCCTTGCCCTCGAGCTTGGTCAGCAGCTCCTGCTCTTGCGCACGGGCCGAATCGAGCAAGGGCTTCTGCGGCTTCCAGGCCATGAAGTAGATCAGAGCGGCGGCCGCGATCACGAAAACGATCGCTACGGCGCCGAGACGGAACGCCTGCGGCCAGCGCCCCGGGTCGTTCGGGTCGAGGTCGCGGATCTGCTCGATCAGATTGCTCACTTCGCGCCCCTCCGCACAGGCTTACGCGGCTGGTCTTCCTCGGCGCTCGGCGGGATTTGCGGGTTCTCCTGCACGGCGTTGAGCGTGAAGTCCGAACCCGCGTCGCCGCGTCCCTTGGTCTGCAGGATGTCGAGCGCCGGTTCGGCGAGCCAGTCCGACGAATCGATGTTGCGCATATACGAGGCGACGCGCGTGCTCGACTGCGCCGTGCCCTTGAGCTGAATGCGACGATTGGTCTGCTTCACGGACGTGAGATGCACGCCGTCAGGGATGGTGCGCACCAGCTGATCGAACAGGTGCACGATCTCCGGGCGGCTGCGCTCGAGCTGCTCGATCACCTGCATGCGCGCGACCAGACGCTGCTTCTGCTGCTCGAGATCGAGGATTTCGGCAATCTGCTTGTCGAGTGCGGCGATCTCGCTGGTCAGGTAGGAATTGCGCTCGTTCTGCGCATCGATCGCCGACTGCATCTGCATGCGCACACCGAACGCGATCAGCACGCCGAGCGCCAGCGCCGCCACCACACCGACGCCGAACTCCTGCCGCTTGCGCTTACGCTCGGCTTCACGCCACGGAACGAGGTTGATTCTTGGCATGTCAGTCGAAGCTCCGTAGCGCCAGACCGCAGGCAGTCAACAACGCAGTCGCATCCTTCTTCACGGCCTGGGCCTTGGCCTTCTGGCTGACCTTCATCTGACCGAGCGGATCGCCGCGCTGCGACTCGATGCCCACGCGGCTCTGGATCATCTCCGCCGCGCCCGGGATGTTGGCGCAACCACCGCAGATCAGGATCTGCTCGGGCTGCTCGCGTCCGGCGCCCGAGGCGAGGAAGAACTGCAGTGAGCGGCTCACCTGCTGGCACATGTCGTCGATGAACGGGCTCAGCACCTCGGTCTCGTAGTTCCCCGGCAGACCGCCTTCCTTCTTGGCTCGCCCGGCCTCCTCCATGCTGAGCCCGTAGGTGCGCATGATTTCTTCGGTGAGCTGCTGCCCGCCGAAAGCAAAATCACGGGTATAGATCACCTTGAGGTCGCGCAGCACGCTGAACGTCGTGCTGCTCGCGCCAAAATCGACCACCGCAATGACCCGGCCGAGACCGCCGTCGGGCATCTGGTGCGTCAGCAGGCGGCAGGCGTTCTCGAGCGCGAAAGCCTCGACATCGACGATGCGGGCCGTAAGTCCTGCGGCCGCGCAGGCCGCCACGCGTTGCTCCACGTTCTCAGAGCGGGTCGCGACCAGCAGCACGTCGATCATGTCGGGATCCTTCTCCGACGGGCCGATCACCTCGAAGTCGAAGCTGACTTCCTCCATGGGAAAGGGGATGTACTGATCGGCCTGCATCTCGACCTGACCCTCGAGCTCGTTCTCGCTCAGGGTGCGCGGCATCTGGATCACCTTGGTGATCGCGGCGTCGCCGCTGATCGCCACGGCGACATCTTTTGCGCGGGCGCCGGCGCGCTTGACCGCGCGCTTGATGGCTTCGCCGACCGCGCTCGCGTCTACGATGGCCTTCTCGTTGATCGAGTTGGGCGGGGTCGCCTCCGCCGCATACGACTCGACCCGGTACTGGCCGCCGCTCATGCTCAGCTCGATCAGCTTGACCGAGGACGTGGTGATGTCCAGGCCGAGCAGGGGTCGCGACTTTGCGGTTAACAGCACGCTAATTTCCTTTCCAGATCAGACACTTACGTCATGATCGCAGATTGGGAGCGAAACACGGCGGCAACTATATACAGCCGCGACTTAAGTTGAATGTGAGCAGCCTCACGAAATACCATCGCGGTCATCCCCAAGGAAATCCCTGTTTTTTCAGCGCTAAACGCCTGCAGCCAGCCGCGCCCCGAGCCTGGAGTCGGATAAAGCGACGGCAAAATCAGCGTCTTAACGTCAAACCGAACGAATTGATTCGCTGCATCTCGTCAGCCGCGGAACGAGCAGCGCTGTGCGACGCCAAAGTGTCGGAGCGCTGCACGAAGCTTGGACGCGCAATGCCCGTATGATGTCTGCACTGGCCCGCCCTGCAGGATCGAGCAATATTCTGTCAAACGGACGATGGCTGCGCCGCACCAGTTGTAAGACGCCGGCGTTCGGCCCGCAGCGCCGATTTTCACGGCAATATTGCACAGCCTCACCTTACCAAGCAAGGACTTAGGATCTCTTGTTCTCATGCGACGTTATTTTTCATCGCCGCTTCGACTGACTCTGGCGCTGCTGATTGCAGGGGCGGGCGTCTTGGGCCTGGCGCTCGCCGGCGCCTATCAGTACCTCCAGCCGAGCCTGCCGGACGTCTCTTCCATCAAGGACATTCGCCTGCAGGTGCCGTTGCGCGTGTACAGCCGCGACGGCCGGCTGATCGCGCAGTTCGGCGAACAGCGACGCATACCGCTGTCCTTCGACGCCATTCCCGATCAGATGGTGAACGCCGTGCTGGCCGCGGAGGATGACCGCTTCTTCCAGCACGGCGGCGTCGACTATCCAGGATTGCTGCGCGCCATCGTCCGGCACCTGATCTCGGGTGAGAAGGCCGAAGGCGGCAGCACGATCACCATGCAGCTCGCCCGCGGCATCTTCCTCAGCCCGGAAAAGAGCTATCGCCGCAAGCTGCTCGAGATCTTCACGACCCTGCGCATCGAGCGCGAGCTCAGCAAACAGGAAATCCTCGCGCTCTATTTGAACAAGATGTTTCTCGGACAACGCGCCTATGGCGTCGGCGCCGCGGCCGAAGTGTACTTCGGCAAGACCGTCGATCAGCTCACGCTTCCCGAGATCGCGCTCATCGCCGGAACATTCCGCCTGCCTTCGCGCGACAACCCAGTCGCAAGCCCGGATCTGGCGAAACAGCGCCGCGCCTACGTGCTGCGACGCATGCGCGAGAAGGAGTTCATCACCGAGAGCGAGTACAAGGCGGCTCTGGATGCGCCGGTGCAGTCCCAACTGCACGGGCCAGCCGTCGAGGTCGAGGCGCCCTATGTCGCGGAGATGGTGCGAGCCGAGATGGTTCAGCGCTTCGGCGCGGACGCATACACTTCGGGATACGAGGTCACGACCACATTAGACAGCAGATTGCAGGGCGCAGCCGTGCGAGCCCTGCGCTCGGCGTTGCTTGAATACGATCAACGCCACGGCTACCGGGGGCCGGCCGCCCGCACGACTCTGGATCCGAATTCACGCGAGCGGGAATGGGCCCAGGCGCTTGCCGAGCACCCGACGCGCGGCGGTCTGTCGCCCGCGCTGATCGTCTCGGTGGATGAGCAGAGCGCCACCGCGTTCTCGCGCGCACACGGCCGCATCAACCTGCGCTGGGAAGCAATCAACTGGGCGCGCTCGCCGAGCGCCGACGGCCGCCTCGGCCCGGCTCTGCAACGCGCAAGCGACGCGGTCGCGCCCGGCGACGTCGTCTACATCGTGATGGAGGCTTCCGGGAAATGGCGCATGGCGCAGGTTCCCGACGCTCAGGGCGCCATCGTCGCGATGGACCCGCAAGACGGCGCCGTGGTCGCGTTGTCTGGCGGCTTCGACTATTTCGCGAGCAACTTCAACCGCGCCGTACAAGCGCGACGCCAGGCGGGCTCGGCGTTCAAGCCGTTCCTGTACTCCGCTGCGCTCGAGCGGGGCTTCACGACGGCCAGCGTCATCAACGATGCGCCGCTGGTGATCGAAGACGCCGCGCTCGAGGCAAGCTGGCGTCCGCAAAACGACTCGCGCGAGTTCGGCGGTCCGATGCGTCTGCGCGAAGCGCTGGTGCGCTCACGCAATCTGGTGTCGATTCGCATACTGAACGCCCTTGGCGCGGGATACGCCACGCAGTACTTCGAGCGCTTCGGGTTTCCGCAGGATCAACTTCCTCGCAACCTCTCGCTGGCGCTGGGCACGGCGCAGGTTTCTCCGCTCGAGATGGCGAGCGCCTATGCGGTGTTCGCCAACGGCGGTTTCGGCGTACAGCCGTATTTCATTCAACGGATCTACGGCCCGGAGCGCGCTGCGCTGTACGAGGCGCAGCCGCGCTTCGCTTGCGCGGAATGCCTCGAGCCAGAGCAGCCGGAAGGCGCGGAGTTCATGACGACGAGCCTGGATGCGCCGATTCGTCTGCCGCCGAGCGATCAAGCCCCCTGGGGCGGGCTCACGTACCTCCAGAAAGATGCGCTGGCGCCGCGCGTCATCTCCGCGCAGAACGAGTATTTGATGACCGACATGATGAGCGACGTGGTCCGCCGCGGCACCGGCGCTCGCGCTGCGCGGCTTGGCCGCCGCGACATCGCCGGCAAGACGGGCACGACCAACGATCGGCGCGACGCCTGGTTCTGTGGGTACACGCCGCGACTGTCGGTCGCGACCTGGGTGGGCTTCGATCAGGAGCGATCGCTCGGCCCGGGCGAGCAAGGCGCACGCACTGCGCTGCCCATGTGGATCTACTTCATGGCGGAAGCGTTGCAGGCAGTAGAAGAGAGCCGACGCACGCCGCCTCCGGGCCTGATATCCATGCGAGTATCTGCGGACACCGGTCTGGCCGCCCGACCGGGCGACCCCAGCGCGATCTTCGAAACGTTCATGGCCGGCCATCTGCCGCCGTCGGCGAGCGACGGCTTCATTCGTCCGGACGAGGCGTCCGAGCGCGAGAACGAGGAGGAGTCGCTGTTCTGACATGCCCAAACGACCCAACCCACGCGCCGAGCACCTGAGACGGGCGCTCGCCCAGGAAGCGGCGCGCATCATGTCCGAGCAGGGCATCGACGATTACGGCCTGGCCAAGCGCAAGGCGGCGCAGCGGCTCGGCGCAACTGATATCGCCGTGTTGCCCAGGAACACCGAAATCGAAGCGGCGCTCGCCGAGCATCACCGGCTGTTCGCTGCGGACACGCACGGGTCGCAGCTGCGGACGCTGCGCCGGACGGCTGTGCAGGCGATGCGCTTGCTGCAGCGATTCGAACCGCGCCTCGTGGGGCCGGTGCTAAGCGGCGCCGCCTCGGCGCATTCGGACGTGAACCTGCACCTGTTCGCCGAGGGCGCCGAGCCCGTCGCCATCCATCTCATGGACCAAGGCGTGCCGCATCGGATCGGCGAACGGCGGCTGCGCTACGAACCAGACAGGCTGGTGTCCTATCCGGTCATCCACTTCGTCGCGGGCGGGAAACAGATCGACGCCGTCGTATTCCCGATCGACGGCATCCGCCAGTCTCCGTCAAGCCCGGTGGACGGTCGGCCGATGCGGCGGGCCGACTTGGCGGAGGTCGAGGCGTTGGTGAGGGAGAGCGCGATGACGGGAGAGCGTGAGGAGGGGAAGGCGTAAGAGCCGGGGCTCTTACGCCTTCCCGCCTTCCGCCCTCAGGCTCTCTTCCCGATCTCCACGTAATCGCGCCGAGCCGAGCCGGTGTAGAGCTGGCGCGGGCGGCTGATCTTCATGGCCGGGTCGGCGATCATCTCCTGCCAATGCGCCACCCATCCCACGGTGCGCGCCAGTGCGAACATCACCGTGAACATCGACTGCGGAATGCCGATGGCGCTGTAGATGATGCCGGAGTAGAAATCGACGTTCGGGTAGAGCTTGCGCTCGACGAAATACTCATCCTTGAGAGCGATCTCCTCCAGCTTCAGCGCCAGCTCGAACAGCGGATTGTCGGACTTGCCGAGCTTCGCCAGCACCTTGTGACACATCGCGCGGATGATGGTCGCGCGCGGATCGAAGTTCTTATAGACACGATGACCGAAGCCCATCAGGCGGAAGTTGTCGTTCTTGTCCTTGGCCTTCGCCAGGTACTTCGGCACGTTCTCCACCGTGCCGATCTGCTCGAGCATCGCCAGCACCGCCTCGTTCGCCCCGCCATGCGCCGGGCCCCAGAGCGCAGAGATGCCGGCCGAGATGGCCGCGTACGGGTTCGCGCCCGTGCTGCCGGCGAGGCGCACCGTCGAGGTGCTCGCGTTCTGTTCGTGATCGGCGTGCAGGATGAACAGCAAATCGAGCGCCTGCGAGGCCACCGGGTCGACGGCGTACGGCTCGCACGGCACGGCGAAGAACATGTGCAGCAGATTCGAGCAGTAGTCGAGATCGTTGCGCGGATAGACGAACGGCTGACCGAGCACGTGCTTGTACGCCGCTGCTGCGATCGTGGGAATCTTGGCGATGATGCGATGGGCGAAGATCTCGCGATGGCGCGGGTTATGGATGTCCATCGAGTCGTGATAGAAAGCGGCCATCGAGGCCACCACGCCCGAGAGCATCGCCATCGGATGGGCGTTGTACTGAAAGCCGTTGAAGAACCGCAGGAGCGATTCGTTGATCATCGTGTGGTACTGAATCGCGTGCGTGAACTCGGCGAGCTGTTCGCTGGTCGGCAGCTCGCCGTTGATGAGCAGGTAGGCCACCTCGAGGAAGTTGCTCTTCTCGGCGAGCTGCTCGATGGGATAGCCGCGATGCAGCAGCACGCCCTCGTCGCCGTCGATGAACGTGATCTTGCTCTCGCATGCGGCCGTCGCCATGAAGCCCGGATCGAAGGTGAACATCCCGTGATCGCGGGTCAGACTCGCCAGGCTCAACACGTCCGGTCCGAGCGTGCCGCTCAGCACATCGGCGGTCGATTTCTTGCCGGTCGCCGTATCGATCAGCTCGAACTGCTTGCCGGACTTCACGGTCTTCTCGGACTTCTCGGACATGTGCTCATCTCGTCGCTTGACTGACAGGCCGCGACCCCTCGCCGCGGGCGCTTTTTGCAGGCGCAAAATTGGACGCGCAGACTTACACGAGCCCGCGCGTGAATCAAGCGCGCAGGCGCGGCCCAGGCCGCCTGGGAGCGCCGCCTGCCGCTCCCCCTACTCGACGACCTTCAGCAACTGCCCCGGCTCGGGCTGCTTGTTGGGGTAAAGGTCGTTCAGCAGCCGCAGCGTCTCGACCGGATACTTCTCGAGCGGCGAGGAGCGCGCCAGATCCTCGACGCTCGCGTTCTGCCCGGCGCGCACGATCTTGATCTTATGGGGTTCGGCAAGCGCGAACTCATTGCCCCGCAAGCGGCGGAAGGTGCGGATCGTGGACATGAACAGCGGGTCCGCCGCGGGCTTGCCGCTCGAGGCCTTGCTGGCGCCCGCGAAGATGTAGGCGAGGTTGTTGTAGTAGATCACCGCATAGCGGACCGGAACCAGGCCGAACTCGGTCTGCGCGGCCCGCACCACCGCGGTGTAACCCTGCAGACCGTTCACCTCGATGGCCTCCGCCTGGGTGGCGCTGGAGCGCGCCAGCAGCCGCGAGAGAAACTCGCGGGGGCCGGTGTTGGGCGGCGGCGCCTGCGTTTGCATCTGCAGGATGCTGTCCTTCTGGGGCGACGCGGCGATCAGGCGATCCGCCCTGTTCTCCACATTCCAGCCGCTCGGAAACGCAAGCGTCAGCCCCAGATTCGCATGGTAGAACCGGTTGCCTTTGAACACCCCTTGCGCCCGGCTGCTCCCCACCGGCAGCCCTTCGATCATTTTCAGATAGCGCTCGCGCCCCGCGTCCTTGTCGTCCGCGCCGCCGGTCAGTTTCTCGGCCGCCTTGACGACTTCACGCAGGCGCTGGTCATTGTCCGGGTGCGTGGAGAACACGCCGTGATACACGCGCGGCTCGCGCTTCTCCTCACGCGCCCGCTGCAGCTCGAACAGCTCCTGGTTCTTGAGCAGCCGCACCACATCGATCATGTGATCTGACCGATACCCGATGCCGACCAGGTACTCGGCGCCCAGGCGGTCGGCCTCGAGCTCCTGGTCGCGGCCGTAGCCGCGCACGATCGCGGCGCCCGCGTAGTTCGCGAGGTTCGCAAGATCCCCGCTGCCGGTGTAGACGCCCACGATAGCCGCACCGATCCCCGCGAGCGTGGACTGACTCTGCTGACGCACCGGATGACGCGCCGTGATGTGGCCGATCTCATGTCCGAGCACCGCAGCCAACTCAGCCTCGGAATTGAGGTAGGTCATGATGCCGCGCGTGATGTAGACAAAGCCGCCGCCGGTGGTGAAAGCGTTGATGTCTTGGCTGTCCAGCACCGTGAAGACGTACTGCAGCTCCGGGCGGTGGCTCGCCTTGGCGGCGCGCTGGCCCACTTCGTTGACATAGGCTTGAATCTTGGGGTCGTCGTAGGCTCCGCCGAACGCCTGCAGGAGCATCGGATGGACCTGCTTGGCCTTGTTGATCTCGCCTTCCTCCGACTGGAAGACGAGATCCGGGCGTCCGGTCACTGGATTGGTTGCACAGCCCGACAACGCCGCGCAGGCGAGGAGCAACAGCGGCAGCAGGCGCGAGAAAAGGTGAGAACTCGGCATGACGAAGACCCGCAGGCAGCCTTCCGCTTATAAACGTGCGCGGCGGCGGGGACAAGAAGGGAGAAGCGCTTCCCCAGCAAACCGCTTCCAAGAAAAAAGGGCGCCCAGGCGCCCTTTTCTTCATTCCTTGCCCGTCGGACCGGGTCAGCGTGCGTACTTCTTGCGGAACTTGTCGACGCGACCGCCGGTGTCCACGATCTTCTGCTTGCCCGTGTAGAACGGGTGGCAGTTCGAGCAGACTTCGATCTGCAGATCGGCGCCCAGCGTGGAGCGCGTAACGAACGTCGCGCCGCAGCTGCAGGTCACTGTCGTCTCTTTGTACTCGGGATGAATGCCGGCTTTCATGATCGGGAGTCTGAATCTGGGAGCGCCTCGCGGGGAGACGCCGACTGAAAAGGTCGCGCAGTGTAGCCACGCAGCGGCCTGCTCGCAAGGAGGCTGTGGCCGGACGGCCGCCGCCATTCGCCGACGCCGAAATCTCCCTACGGGTTATCCACAAAACCTGTGGATAAGTGTGTGGATGAGTGGCGCGCAGCGGGTGCGGAAGCGCGCCAGGAATGTGACATGTTCACATTGGTCATTTTTTGACCATTGCATTTATCTGTTT
>JAVEVD010000064.1:19331-21776 GCA_034005205.1 Steroidobacteraceae bacterium
GGCAGCGACGGCGGGCGGTGATAGAACACCGTTCCCGGCTCGAGTGTGAGCTGATAGTGCGAGATGTGCGCCGGGGCGAGATCGAGCGCCGCCTGCACGTCCTCGAGCGATTGCGCGACAGTCTGCCCGGGCAATGCGTACATCAGGTCGATATTGAAGTTGCTGAGGCCGGCTGCATGCAGTTCCTCAGCGGCGCTTCTGACATCCTGAGCGCCGTGAATGCGCCCAAGCGCCTCGAGGCGCTGGTCGCTGAACGTCTGGGCGCCGAGCGACACGCGATTCACTCCAGCGTCGCGATAAGCGCTGAAGCGCCCATGCTCGATCGCTCCGGGATTGGCTTCCAGCGTCACTTCGATGTCGGCCGAGCAGCCGAGGCGCGCGCGCACTCCAGACAGTAAACGGTCGATCTCATCCGGACTGAAAAGGCTGGGAGTGCCGCCGCCGAAGAAGATCGAAATCAGCGGCCGGTCCTGCACCGCTGCGAGATCGACGTCGAGATCCTCGAGCAGCGCATCGACGTACCGGCTCTGCGGAATCGTTGCAGGCGCCGCATACGAGTTGAAATCGCAGTAAGGACACTTGCGCACGCACCATGGCAGGTGGACGTACAGCGCCAGTGGTGGAAGCGTTGCAGGCATGATCTCCGAACAGGACTGACAGCAGCCAAGCGGCGCAGCGCAGTCTGCGCCTGGAGCGCTGTGAGGTCGACCCGAACCGCCGCTTGTCGTCGGCGTGCGGCTCTCAGCGGGAAGCCAGCCGCCCGTGCTCACGGTGCAGGGCCTCGACCAGTTGGCGCAACGCTCGGCCCCGGTGGCTGAGAAGATTCTTCTCGTCCGGAGGCAGTTCCGCCGCCGTCAGACCTCGCCCGGGGACCTCGAAGACAGGATCGTAGCCGAAGCCGCCCGCGCCGCGCGGCGCGTCCGCGATGCGCCCTTCCCAACTTGCCTGCGCCAGCAGGG
Organism: Steroidobacteraceae bacterium; assembly: GCA_034005205.1. Classification (GTDB taxonomy): domain Bacteria; phylum Pseudomonadota; class Gammaproteobacteria; order Steroidobacterales; family Steroidobacteraceae; genus Steroidobacter. The sequence goes on from JAVEVD010000064.1 coordinate 20,291, forward strand.
GCGCAGGGTCGTCGGGAAAACGCAGGTAGGCGAGCGCGCACTGATAACGCGCTGTGCGCTGCTCCGCAGGGATGTCCCGCATTGCGTGGATGAGCTTCTGCACGTTCTGCTCATCGCTCGCGCCCTCGCCGGCGTAGCGCGCGGAGCGAACCCCGGGAGCGCCGTTCAGGGCGTCCACCTCGATGCCGGAGTCATCCGCGATGGCGGGCAGACCCGAAGCGCGCGACGCGTGCCGCGCTTTCAAAATCGCATTCTCGATGAACGTCAGACCGGTTTCGGCCGCGCTCTCACGCGTATACCGCGCCTGCGGCAACACTTCGAAGCCAAGCGGCGCGAGCAACCCGGCGAACTCCTTCAGCTTGCCGGCATTGCTCGAGGCGAGAACTACGCGCATGCGTCACTCCCTGGCGGGCGGCTCGCTCTGCAGCGCTTCAAGCTGGCGGGCGAGCAGCTGACTCACGCCGCCCGCCGCGAGGTTGAGCAGTTCGTCGAGCTCGTTGCGGCGGAACGCGTGACCCTCGGCCGTGCCCTGCACCTCGATGAAGCCGCCGCCGTTGTTCATGACGACGTTCATGTCGGTTTCCGCCTCCGAGTCCTCGGCGTAATCAAGGTCGAGCACCGGCGCGCCGGACCATATGCCCACGGAGACCGCCGCCACCTGGCCGTGGATGGCGCTCTCGCGCAGGACGCGGCGGCGCACCAGCGACTCGACCGCATCGACGAGCGCCACGTAGCCGCCCGTGATCGCGGCTGTCCGGGTGCCCCCGTCCGCCTGCAATACATCGCAATCGACGGTGATGGTGCGCTCCCCGAGCGCCTTCATGTCGATCACTGCGCGCAGCGCGCGGCCTATCAGTCTCTGGATTTCGAGGGTGCGCCCGCCCTGCTTGCCGACGGCGGCCTCACGGCGGCTGCGCGTATGCGTGGCGCGCGGCAACATGCCGTATTCGGCGGTAACCCAGCCGCGGCCGGTGTTGCGCAGAAAACTCGGGATGCTCTCCTCGACGCTCGCAGTGCAAAGCACGCGCGTATCGCCGAACTCGATAAGCACCGACCCTTCGGCGTGGCGCGTGAAGCCGCGGGTGATTCGGACGGGCCGCAACTCATCGTGAGCGCGGCCGCTGGGGCGTGGTTTCATGGGAAGCGGATAGCGGATGGCGGATAGCGGATAGTCAGAACGTGCGATGCACATAGGCCGCACCGCCTCAGCATAATCGAGCCGCACGAGCAATTGGCGACCAGCGATCCCAGATGGCGCATCTGACTATCCGCTATCCGCCATCCGCTATCCGCTTCTATTCTTCCAGCCACCTCAGCACCGCGGCCGTCGAGTTGTCGCTGAACGGCGCGGAGGCCTGTACTGCGCGCCTGCCGAGCGCTTCGAGCCAGGCTCGCAGCGGCTGCGCGTCTTCGCGGAAGAACGCCGCGATATCGGCGTCCTTCATGTTCGCCCACACGCCGTCGGTGCACACCAGCAACACGTCGC
>JAVEVD010000065.1:0-21551 GCA_034005205.1 Steroidobacteraceae bacterium
CGGTTAGTTCAGAGAAGAGGCGTCGTGCTGCTTGCGGGCGTGCGACCGGGCCCCGGCGTCGTCGCCATGAAAGCCGAATTGCCGACTACCCTGACGGTTTGAGTCGAAGAAGAACCTCTTTTCCGCTAACCGCTAACCGCTAACCGCTTCCAAGCTCCCCAACCGCTTCTTTCCTTCCATATCCGAATCGAATGAACTCAAAGCCATCCGATCACATATATCACAAGGTGAGGTGTTATCGTTTTCCGTCAGGTGCGCTGCGCGCGCGCCGGACGATCACCGACATTCTCACAGGAGAGCCGTCATGAGCCTGCAGATCGGCGACATCGCACCCGATTTCACCGCGGTCACGACCGCCGGGACGATCAATTTCCACGAGTGGCTGGGGTCGGGCTGGGGAGTGCTGTTCTCACATCCGAAGGACTTCACGCCGGTGTGCACCACCGAGCTCGGTTACACGGAAAAGTTGCGTCCGCAGTTCGAGCAGCGCGGCGTGAAAGTGATCGGCCTGTCGGTCGATGCGCTGGGCGATCATGAGCGCTGGGCGGACGATATCGAGGCGACGCAGGGCGCGCGTCCGCGTTTTCCCATCATCGCGGACGCGGACCGCAAGGTCGCACACCTTTACGGCATGTTGCACCCCAAGGCCGACACGACGTTCACGGTGCGCTCCGTTTTCATCATCGATCCGGACAAGAAGATTCGGGCGACCATCACTTATCCGGCGAGCACCGGGCGCAACTTCGACGAGATCCTGCGGGTGATCGATTCCCTGCAGCTGACCGACAACCATAAGGTCGCCACTCCGGTGAACTGGACGCCTGGTCAGGACGTGATCATCGTTCCCTCGCTGGGCGCCGAAGAAGCGCGCGCCTTGTTCCCGGATGGCTGGGTGGAGCACCGCCCCTATCTGCGCACCGTGAAGCAGCCGTCCTGAGGCGTCGTTGGCTATCGTGAGTACTGCGCTGCAGATCCTCGACGGCGGGGCCGCCGTCGCTCGAGAAGCGGACGGATTGTCCTTGGCGCCGTTCGACGCCGCACTTGCCGATGAGGTCCGAGCTCTCCTGCGGCGTCTCGACTCCAGCCAGCGGTTATGGCTGAGCGGGTATCTCGCTGGCGCGAGCAGCGCGCCAGCGGCTCCTCGGGCCGCCAGTGCGAGCGGCGAGCAGTCGGTCATGGTTCTGTTCGGCTCGCACAGCGGCAATGGCGAGCAGCTAGCCGCACAGGCCGTGCAGGCGCTGTCCGCTCGCGGCGTGAAGGCCGCCGCGCTCGACATGCTCGACTGCCGCAAAAGTCATCTGCAGCAGGCCCGCCATCTGATGGTCATCGTGAGCACGCACGGTGAAGGCGATCCGCCGGATCGTGCGCGTCCGCTCTATGACCTGTTGCACAGCCGCAAGGCGCCGAAGCTCGATCACCTGCAGTACTCTGTGCTGGCGCTGGGCGATTCGAGCTACGAGCGGTATTGCGAAACCGGCAGGCGCTTCGACGCACAGCTCGAGGCGCTCGGCGCCAAACGCTTGCACGAGCGAGTCGAGTGCGACGTCGACTACCAGGCCGCCGCGGATCGGTGGATGGATGCGGTGGGAGCAATGTTGGCGCAATCGGGCGGGCCGGCCGACAGGGTTGCGTCCGCGGCGGGGTGCTCGCCGATCGTTCCGCTGGTCACGGCATACACCCGGAAGAATCCGTTCCATGCGCCGGTGCTCACGAATCAGCGGATCACCGCGCGCGACTCCACGAAAGACGTGCGCCACATCGAACTGTCGATCGAGGGCGCTGATATCCGGTACGAACCGGGCGATGCGCTCGGCGTCGTTCCCAGAAATCACGACGCAGATGTCGAGGCGCTGCTTCAGTCGCTGCGTTTCGACCCGAACGTGCTCGTTCCGGTCGGCGGACAATCGGCGCCGCTGCGTGCGGCGCTCACCGATCACTTCGCCATCGGTCCTCTGAGCCGATCCATGGCGGAGCGCTACGCAGCCGCGACCGGCTGCACCGAATTGTCCGACCGAATCGCCGTAACGCAGGATGATCAACTTCAGAAGTATTTGCGAGGGCGGAGTTTGATCGACCTCGTAACCGAGCATCCGCCGCCGGCGTCGCTCGATCCAGAAAAGCTGGTGAGCGCCTTGCGGCCGCTCACGCCGCGCCTGTACTCGATCGCTTCCAGTCGCGCCGCGACCGAGGATGAGGTGCATCTGACCGTGAGCGTCGTCGAGTACTTTGCGCACGGTCGCGCCCGTAAGGGCGTGGTGTCCGGCGCGCTCGCCGCGCTCACGCAGGACGGCGCCGCCGCGCCGGTCTACGTTCACCGCAATCCCGGATTCCGTCTGCCCTCCGATCCGCAGACTGCAGTGATCATGATCGGCGCCGGAACGGGCGTGGCGCCGTACCGCGCCTTCATGGCCGAGCGCGAAGCGCTCGGCGCGTCGGGGCGCAACTGGCTGTTGTTCGGCGACCGCTCGTTCCGCAACGACTTCCTGTATCAGGCGGAGTGGCTCGAGTTGCGCAAACGGGGCGTCCTGCAGCGGATCGACGTGGCCTTCTCCAGGGACGGGCCGGTCAAGGTCTATGTCCAGCATCGGATGCGCGAGCGCGGCCGGGAGCTGTTCGAATGGATCGACGGCGGCGCACACGTATACGTATGCGGCGACGCCGAGTCCATGGCGCCCGATGTGGAGCGGGCATTGTGCGAAATCCTTGCAGTGCACGGCGGCATGAGCCCGGACGCCGCTCAGGACTATTTGCTCGACATGCAGCGCGGCAAGCGCTACCAGAAGGACGTGTACTGATGGATGCGTCGCGCGCCCACGATATTTCGCGTCCGCTGGAGGAGCTTCATCCAAACGAGCGACTGAAACACGACAGCCGTTTCCTGCGAGGCACGCTTGCCGAGTCGCTGTGCGATCCGGCGACCGGCGCGGTCAGCGAGGACGACAGTCGGCTTACGAAGTTCTTCGGCGTCTACCAGCAGGACGATCGCGACGTTCGCGAAGAGCGCCGTCTGGCGCGGCTCGAGCCGCTCTACCAGTTCATGGTGAGAGTGCGCCTGCCCGGGGGTGTGTGTACGCCCGCGCAATGGCTTGCTCTCGACGCGCAGGCGCGCGCGACCGCGGACGGCAAGCTGCGCCTGACGACCCGCCAGACCTTCCAGTTCCACGGCGTGCCCAAGGAGAAGTTGCAGCAACACATCCAGGGCATCGTGGCGGCTGGACTCGATACGATAGCCGCGTGCGGCGATGACAATCGCAACGTCATCTGCACGGCCAATCCCCGGTACTCGGCGGCGCACGCTCAGGCGAGCGAGCTCGCCGGTCGCCTTGGCTGGCGTCTGCTGCCGCGCACCGGCGCTTATCGCGAGATCCTGCTGCAGGAGCCTGCGCGCGAGCCGCTTGCGGAGAACGAAGAGCCGCTCTATGGGCGAACTTACCTGCCGCGCAAATTCAAGATCGCGATCGCCGTGCCGCCCCGCAACGACGTCGACGTCTATGCGCACGACCTGGGGTTCATCGCGATCGTCGAGCAGGGCTCGATCGTCGGATACAACGTGCTCGCCGGCGGCGGCATGGGGATGACGCACAAGACGCCTGCGACTTTTCCGCGGCTGGGCTCGCTGGTCGGTTTCTGCCGCGCGCAGGACGCGCTGGCGGTCGCCGAGCACACGATGTGCATTCAGCGGGATTACGGCGACCGGCGCGACCGGGCGCATGCACGCTTCAAGTACACCATCGAGGACCGTGGAGTGGCGTGGTTTCGCGACGAGCTCGCGCGCCGCATGGGCCAGCCTCTGGAGCCTGCCCGTCCATTCCAGTTCAGCTCTTCGGGAGACGACTACGGTTGGCGCCAGGGGGAGGATGGGCGTTGGCACTACACGCTGTTCATCGAGAATGGACGCGTCCTGGATACGCCCGGGCTTGCGCTGATGAGCGGACTGCGGGCGCTCGCGCAGGCGCACACCGGGGTGTTCGCGCTCACTACGAACCAGAACCTGATCATTGCAGGCGTGGAGGAGTCGCAACGCGACGCCATCGACGAGCTGATGCGTCGCCACGGCGTCGAAAACAACGCGCATAGCTCGACCTTGCGGCGCAGCGCCATGGCCTGCGTCGCCCTGCCGACCTGCGGACTTGCCATGGCCGAGAGTGAGCGTTATCTGCCAGACCTGATTGGCAAGCTCGACGAGATCGTGCGTGAAGCGGGTCTCGAGGACGAGCCCATCTCGGTGCGGATGAGCGGCTGTCCCAATGGGTGCTCGCGGCCATATCTCGGGCAGATCGCGCTGGTCGGTAAAGCGCCCGGCAAGTACAACGTCCACCTGGGCGCCAGTGCGAGAGGCGATCGACTGAACACGCTGTTCCTCGAGAACGTCGGTGAAACGAAGATTCTCGAGTCGTTGCGCGCTCTCTTGCTGCGATTCTCTCAGGAGCGTCAGCCAGGGGAATCCTTCGGCGACTTCGCCTGCAGGGTTGCCTGACGCCGATGCTGGCGCCGCTGGACGCAGCGGCGCCGATCGCAAGCTGGCGGCGCGATCCGGGCTGAATCTGCGCTCAATCGCGCCGCCGGACGCCGCCTTCCGAATCTGCGCCGACGCTCATCATCGCTGAGGCGAAGACGACCGATGCAGGTGAGAATGTGCGGCGCGCTTTCAGGACAACAACTCGACATTCGCGCCGATCGCCGCCGTATTGATCGTCAGCGTACGCTCCGTCAGGAACCGCAGCAGGTAGTACGGACCGCCCGCTTTCGGCCCGGTCCCGGACAGCCCGCTGCCGCCGAACGGCTGCACGCCGACCACGGCGCCGATCATGTTGCGATTGACGTAGGTGTTGCCGGCCGATGTATTGCGGAAGACTTCATCGCCGAAGCTGCGCCTGCGGCTGTGCACTCCCAGGGTGAGCCCATAGCCCGTTCGTGCGATCGCAGCGAACACCGCCGGCAGCTCGTCGGAGCGATACCGGGCGACGTGCAGCAGTGGACCGAACGCTTCGACATCCAGTTGATCCAACGCGTTCAGCTCGAACAGATGCGGCGGAACGAAATGCCCGGTCGCATCGCCCGCCGAGCAGGCGTGCAGCAAGCGCGCTTCGCGCTGCATGCGCTCGATGTGCCGTTCGAGCATTTGTTTCGCGCGTTGCGAAATCACCGGACCGACGTCGGTCTCGGGGCGGCCCGGATGCCCGATCTTCAGCTCCCGCATCGCGCCGATCAGCAGTTCCACGACCTTGTCCGCGATCTCCTCCTGCAGGTAGAGGACGCGCAGCGCGGAGCAGCGCTGGCCGGCGCTGCCGAATGCGGAGGTTACGACGTCGTCGACCACTTGCTCGGGAAGCGCGGTCGAGTCGACGATCATGGCGTTCACGCCGCCTGTCTCGGCAATCAGCGGCACGATGGGGCCGTCTCGCAGCGCGAGCGCGCGATTGATGACTTTGGCCGTGGCCGTGGAGCCGGTGAACGCCACCCCGGCGAGCGCCGGATGGACGAACGCAGCCGCAGCGAACTCTTGGCCGCTCGCCGGCGCGAGTTGCAGCACATGGCGCGGTACGCCTGCCTCGTGCAGCAGACGGGTGAATTCGTGAGCGATCAGCGGCGTCTCGGGCGCCGGCTTGGCGACCACGGCGGCGCCGGCCGTCAATGCGGCGGTGATCTGGCCGGCGAAGATCGCGAGCGGGAAATTCCATGGGCTGATGCACGCGAATACGCCCCGCCCGTGCAGTGAAAGCGTGTTGGATTCGCCAGTCGGTCCGGGCAGCGCCGCCGGTTCGGAAAGCAGCTCCCGCCCGCGCGCCGGGTAGTAGCGGCAGAAGTCGATGGCCTCGCGGACTTCCGCTATGGCGTCCTGCAGCGTTTTTCCCGCCTCGCGCACCAGCAAGGAGTAGAACGGCCACGGATTCATTTCGAGCATGTCGGCGGCGCGTTCGAGCGCAGCCGCCCTGACCTGAACGGGCGTATGCGACCATTCCCGGTAGCCTTCGGCGCTCCGATCGAAAGCGAGCCTGATTTCTTCACGAGAGGCGTCGCGCGCCACACCGACGATATCGGTCAGATTGGCCGGCGAGCGCACCTCGTGCGTCGGGCCGGGCGGCGCCGCGCCGTGCACGTCGAGCAGCGGCGCGCTTTCCCAGCATTCCCCTGCGCGTCCTTCGAGCGCCTCCAGGAGCCGTTGCAGCGCCGACGGATCGGAGAGGTCGAGGCCCTTGGAGTTGAGCCGCTCGGCGCCGAACAACCGGGTTGGCGGCGGCAGGGCGGCGGATCGGGTCGAGGATGTCGCAAACGATGAGCTCATTGATTGCTCCACGAGGCGGCTTTGCGTGGGCGCCGCGGCTCAGCTCCGCTGCAGGGCGGCGACCGGATCGACGATCAGTGATTCCACTGGAATCCTGGGATCGAGGAACCAGCGCACGAAAGAGGAGTTGGCGCCGTTCTCGAGCAGGCGGCGGATCAGGTAAGCCAGCAGATCCTCGTGCGAACCGACTGGCGCGTATGTTCGCACCTGTGGAAAGCCGGGTTTGCGCGCGGCGACCGCATAGAGCTGCTCGCCCATGCCGTGCAGTCGCTGGAACTCGAACACGGCGCCGACCGGCGCCATCGCGCGCACCGAAGCGATCGTCATCGCGTTGTGCGTGGCGAACTGTGGATAGATCACATCGCTATGACGGAACAGACGCTGCGCGGCGACCAGGTAGCTGACGTCGACGGCGCCTTTGTCCGTGTAGACGGGATAGGCGTCCAGGCCGCGCTCCTGAGCGCGTTTGATCTCCGTGTCCCAGTAGGCGCCCTTTACCAGGCGCACCGCCACTCGTCGCTCACAGCGGCGCGCCGTCGAGGCGATCCAGTCGATCATGTGAAGTGCGCGCAGCCCGTACGCCTGCACGACCAGTCCGAGCCCTTCCCAGTCGCGCGTGGCCGGATCGCTCATGAGCGCTTCGGCGATATCGAGCGTGGACTCGAGCCTGTCCTGCTCCTCGGCGTCGATAGTGAGAGCCACGCCGCCGATCGCGGCGCGATGCGCGAGCCGCCGCATGCGTGGAATCAGACGCTCACCATATTCGCTCCGGTGACGAGGTCCAAAGCGCGGCTCGAGAGCGGACAGTTTCACTGACACGCCATGACGCTCGTGGATGGGCGCCTCCGGCTGGCGCGCCAGCTGATCGATCGCATCGTCGTACGCCCGTAGATACGCATCCGCCTGCGCTTGCGTGCGCGCGCTTTCGCCGAGACAGTCGATGGAGCACAGGCGCAGTGCAGACTCGCGAGCCATGCGCGCGAGCGCCGCCTGAACGTTCGTCGACACGATGAAATGTTCGGCCACGCTCGCAACGCCGTAGCGCACGGCGCTTACGATCGGCGCCGAAAGAAACGCCAGCCGCTTTTCGCGAGAGCGCAGCGCGCGGGCCGTCCATCTCAGCAGCGTGGTCGCTGCGCGCACGCTGATCCTGGCTGACGCCGGCGCCCGCCATTGCGCGTCCGTGAGGTTCTCGCAGATCAGTCGCCAGGCGCTGTCGCGGTCCGGCGTACGCAGCAACGCTTCGGAAAGTCGCATGAGTGCGCCGCCTTCCGGGGTTGCGAGTCCGAAGGCGTCGAGCATGGCGTCGGCGTGCGACAGGCTGCCGCGCATCGAGCGCACCGCCAGCGTCCATTCGCGCGCCTCGGCGGCAGCAGCCGCGCGATCGAAACGCAGGTGCGCGGCCTCGGCCAGCAGTCGCTGGCGCGCTTCGGCCTCGGGCTCGTTCGGGGAGGGCAGTCGCGCAGCCGGTGCGGCTGCGGGTTGCACCCCGGAGGCAGACCGAGCCGACCGGGCCGATGACGGGCGCGTCGCTGCGGGCGCGGATGCTTGAGCCGGTTGCGTGTCCATTGCGAGATGTATGATGCAGCCTGGCGCATAGCAAACTTTGTCGTAGTTCGGTCAGATGGCAGCAAAACTTCCCAGACGCGGCCCGGCCGGCGGGTCGCCCGCAGAGACTTCCGCCACACCTTCGTTGCGCGACCTGGACCGTACCGATCGGCGGATCCTCAAGATCCTGCAGGAGGACGGGCGCGCCACCGTGTCGCAGATCGCGCGCGAAGTGAATCTTTCGATCACTCCTTGCCTGAGCCGCGTGCGGCGGCTGGAAGCAGCCGGGTTCATTCGCGGCTACTTCGCGCATCTGGACCCCGAGCGCCTGGGCCTCGGGCTGCAGGCCTATGTCACGGTGAACCTGGATCGCACCACGCCCGACAAGTTCGAGCGCTTCAAGGACGCAATGAACCGCTTCGAAGAAGTCACTGAGTGCCACATGGTCGGCGGCGGCTTCGACTACCTCGTCAAAGTGCGCGTCCGCGACATGGCGGCGTTCCGTCGCTTTCTGGGCGAGTGCATGACGGCCGAGCGCGGCGTGCAGCAGACGCATACTTATTTCGTCATGGAAGAGATCAAGTCCACGCACCGGCTGAAGTTGGCGGTCTGAGCTCGGGCTATGCAGATGTGGAAGGCGGCGGCGGCGATCTGCGTGGGAGCGAGCCTGGGCGCCCTGCTGCGCTGGCAGCTCGGCGCTCACCTGAACGCAGTATTCCCGAATATCCCGCTCGGCACGCTGGCCGCCAACCTGATCGGCGGATACATCGTCGGTCTTGCGGTCGCTTTGTTCGCCAATCTTCCGGGGCTCGCGCCGGAGTGGCGGCTGCTCGTGATCACCGGCTTCTGCGGCGGGCTGACCACCTTCTCGGCCTTCTCCGCGGAAACGGCCATGCTGTTGCAACAGGGCCGCGTGTTGTGGGCCGGCGCCGCGACGGTCGCGCACCTGGGCGGTTCGCTGGCGGCGACCTTCGCGGGATTTCTGACCGTCGCATGGCTCAGGCGCTGAGCGCCGGCGGCGTCGGCGCGCTCGCTGATCGTGACGAGGGGGCCGGAGGCGGCGAGTATCGCGCAGCGTCGTGCAAGACGGCGCCGGCCAGCGCGCCTGTTCGACCGCCGGTGAATCGATGATTGAAAGACCGCGATCGCCGTCGGCAGGTTCGAATCGTCAAAACTCTGCTCCGTATTCGCTCGCATCAATTACGCCGCTCACAGCTTTGCGGCGGCCGTCCGGACCGTAGCGATACGCGCGCGGTTTCTCGCCCGCCCACCCCGGATCGATTGCATGGCGTAGCGCTTCCACTGAATCCTGCGCAAACGCGTAGGCCTCCGAGCGCACGCCGAGGCTTGCAAGCCGCGCAGTGATTTGCGACGCCTGGCCGATCGAGTCGGTGGAGATGGTCACGGCGCGCAATCGCGGGTTGCGCGCTTGCGCCTGGGCGAGCCCGCGCAGCGAGTGCATGCAGTAGGAGCATTCCAGATCCCATAGCACCAGCCAGAACGGTTGTCCGCGCAGGCGGCTCTCGATTTCTGCGAGCGTGCTGCGCGCGAATGGCCGCACCGACGACGGTCCAGCCTGCATGCTGGCCGCGGCCGGCTTTTCTCGTGCGTCGTGCGATCGCCGTGACTGCGGCGCCGAGAACAACGAGCGCACGATGATCCGGTCGGCGACGCGCCACACGAGCACGATTTCTCCGTGCGGCGCCTGCAGGAGCCGCGGCTGATCCGAATCGCCGGTCGTGCGCTCGTCGGGTCCGCTCGTGAAGCTGCGCCCGCCGTCATGCGAGAGCCATGTTTCGATGCGGGTCGCCTCGCCGTCGAAACGTTTCCACGCGACCGCCACGTAGCGCTCGTGCGCCGCAACGTCGGCGTGCGATGCGCCGGCCGGAAGCTCAGCGAGCCCTGCGGGCGCCCCGTCCGTCAGGCGTCCATAGAATACGCGTCCGTCGCCCTCGACCTGGTTGAACCACACCGCGTGACGTTCGTCGTCCGCGCCGAAGGCCAGACTCGGACCGTGGTGTGGACATGCGTCGATCCGCCAGCGGTCGAACGTGGCGCGCGTGATCGTCGGGCGGCCGTGCGGATCGAGCAGTGCGTAGGCGTGATCACGCTCATTCGGCGCGAACACATGGCGCCACAGCGCCGCGATGCGGCCGTGTCCGTCACGTGCGAGCGCGATGCGGCAACATTCGCAGGAGTGATCGGCGAGCTTGAAATCGCCGCGCCAGGTTGCGCCGCGGTCCTGCGAGTATGCGTAATAGACCGCGGCCCCGGCATACGCCTGCCCGGCGCGTTTCGCCTGTTCCAGGTCGCGCTTGTCGATCCACGCCGCCCAGATTCGGCCCGCGCCGTCTACGGCCAGCGATTCGAAGCGATGTGTGATGAGCTGGCGGTCCCGATGCACGACGACTGGCTTCGACCAGGTGCGCCCGTCGTCGAGAGAGCGGGTGAAGCGGATGTTTCCAGTAAAGCGCTCGGAACCCGGCGAGGTCCAGGCGACGTAAATCTCGCCGGCGGCGCCGAACGCGATCTTGGGACGATTCTCGCCATCCGCCGAGACAGGCTCCGGCGTCGGCGTCGCCGCAATCCGCATCGACCAGCTCCGGCCGCGATCGTCGGAGCGCTCGAGACGCACGTGCGAGCCGCCGTCGGTGGGTTCAGCGTAAACGACCCACAAGCGGCCGCGCGCATCAAACGCCGCGGAGGCGCCGAGCTCCGGGCGCGCGCTCGACGCCGCGTGCGGCGGCTGCATCCATGTCAGTGCGAGGACGCCGAGAATCAGTGCTGCAAACGCTTTCATCGCCCGCCCTCGAATGACCACCGCGCCTCCAAGAAGCCGGTGCGTTGCGGAAACGGATGGGCCTGATACGACTGCTCGCTGGTCAGGTTGTCCATGCCGAGCGCGAGTTCGACGCCGCCGGGCGTCGTGAAGGCGATGCGCGCATCCAGCGTGGTGAAGCGCGACACCCCGCCATACGTGTCTGGATTCACGTCGTCGTTTTCCAGCCGGTTGTACATGCGCCCCGAATGGCGCAGCCCGAGCGTCGCCAGCCACGGCTGCGACGGCCGCCATGCAAGCTGCAGATGACCGCGCCACTCGGGTATGCGCGGCCAGCGATTGCCGACCGTCGGCGGGTTGTTGTCGTTCTCCAAGATTCGCGTATGCACATGCGCCACGGCGCCTTCCAGGCTGAGCGTGTCCATGTTCGGCGGTTGCAGCGCGAACGCCATCTCCACGCCGCGCGTGCGCACCCGATCGACGTTCTGCACGTTGGTCACGTTCGGCGTGACGATGATGTTGGTCTGTGCGTAGATGCTGTCGTGCACGTCGTCCTGAAACAGCGAGACGCGCGCCTGGCCGTGCTCGAAGACGCGCTCTACCGTGAACTCGAGCGCATCCGAGACTTCGGGTTCGAGAAACGGATCGTTCACCGTGATGGAGGACGACCTGACCGTTCCCTGAAACAGCTCTGCGACCGTGGGGAAGCGCACGCCGCGCCCGGCGCTCAACCGCAGCGACCAGTCGGGATCGGGCGAGTAGGCCAGCGAGGCTTTCGGCGACCACGCACTCTTGCGACGCGCCGCATAGTCGATGACGACGTCGCCGGCGCGCTGTCCGCCGTCATGCGCTCGCCAATCTTCGTAGCGGGCGCCGAGGGTCAGCGTCCACTCGTCGGTCATCTGCCAGCGATCCTGCAGATACAGCGCGCGCAGACGCGTTGCGCCGAACACGTTCTGATCCAGTACGCCGGCGCCTGTGCGCCAATCCGACAGCGTGTAGATCGGGTTGCGCAGCCGGTACTCGTTCTGGTGATAGCCGAACGAAAGCGTGTGCGCTCCGTCCACCCAATCGCCTGGTCGAGGCGAGTAAACCCCCTGCGCCTCGAACGTGCGCCAGCCGGTGCCGTCGCGCTTCTCGAGCGAGCCTGGTCCGCCATGCACGGCGAGCGGATCGGGTGTGTGCGCGCTGTGCGTGCGGTCCGTGCGGATCTCGTAATCGGAATAGACGAGCGAGCCGTTCCAGCCCGCGCCGCGCGTGGTGCGCAGCGTCGCGCCCCATTGCAGGTGGCTTTCCTGGCGCTCGCTCGGCGCAAGAGCCGTTTGCGGCACGTCGAACACGACGCCGTCGGCGAGCACGCGGCCGGACCACACTGGCGCGCCGTGCTCATCGCGCATGAAGGTGCGGTTCTCGTTGCGCGTCTCGTTGCGCCACGTGGCTGCGAATCCGTGCACTTCCAACCAGTCGGCCAGCGGAACGCCTGCGCTCAGCTTGGCCTGGTCCTGACGGGTGCGGTCGATGGCGCCCGAACCCGCGCCGAACACCGCGCGACGCCGACCTTGCGGATCGACGTCGAAGCGCACGCCCGTCACAGGCACGGCTGGCCCGTCGAGCTGCGCAAACTGGCCGTCCGCGCCCGCGGATCGGGCGTAGTACTGCATGGGATGACCGACCGAGTCCTGGTGATTCACTGCGAGCGTGAACCACGCGTCGGAAGCGAAGCGGTCGCCCAGGAAGCCGCTGAACTGGTAGCCGTCGTAAGTGTCCGCGAGACCGTACTCCTCGAATCGCTCGGTGAACGCCGTGGTTCGTGCGCTGATTTCGAGCGCATCCGGACGGCGCGTACGCACCGCCACGGTCGAGCCGATCGAGTTGCCCGGGTATATGGCCGAGAACGGGCCATAGAGAACGTCGACGCGCTCGATCTCCTCCGGCGCAATCATGTTCCAGCGCGGCGCATCGAAGCGGCCGAGGAAGTTCGACAGCAAATAGCCGTCCATGAAGACCAGCGCGCGCGGCGCCTGGAGCGTCGAGAAGCTGCGCCCGCCGATGAGCGCGTTGCGGTCGCCGATGTAGCGCTTGCGAATGGTCAGGTTGGGAATGTACCTGAGCGCGTCTTCGGGATTGACGAGGTTCTGCTCGCGCAGAGCCTCGGCGCTCTTCGACGCCGTGGCGGCCGGCGTATCGAGTGTGGCGCGCTGTCGCGCGCCCGTGACTGTGATCGATTCGATCAGATGATCCGTCGCCACGCCTTGCGCCTGCGCGGCGCACACGTGAGCGCTGGCCGCCACGATCGCGGCGAGCGCGAGTGTTCGTGAATGAAACATGAATTGCTCTTCCGGGAAAAACGGATACGCGCGGCCAGCGTCGCGCCGGCCGCGTCCTCGCGTCAGTTCAGCTCGAAAGAGACGATGGCGGACCGCGGATGCGGCCGGGATCGAAGTAGGGCGGTCTGGAGGGCGTCGAGTCGAAATCGGGCGTGGCTGGCGCCGTCCGCTCGTGGGCCACACTTATATGTACGGCCTGCGCCAGGCAGGCGCTCGCGACCAGGGCGTAAGGACAGGGGGCCGGATCGGCCGCTCCCGGCTCGTGCGAGCCATGCTGCTGCGAGGCGGCTTCGGCCGCATGGTCGACTGCGGCGGAATGATGGGAGCCGCCAGCGTGCTCGGCGTGATCGTGCTGCGATGCGTGCTGTTGCGGGGCGGGGATGCTGAAACCAGAGCACAGCTCGAGAAGCAGCCGTCCCTCGCTCGTCGACAGCATGACGCCGGCCGGCAGCGCCGCGCGCAGCAGCAGCAGCGGCAGCAGCCAAAGCGTCCAGCGGTGTAGGCGAGCGCGTCTCATCAGAAGGCGGTTAGCGGTTGACGGTCAGTGCAGGAGGCGTCGCCGCCGCTTCTGGCTGACGTCCGCAAGTATAGGGTTGCGTGAGTGGGGAAGGTAGGAGAAGAGGAGACTGCGGGAAGGCGGGACGCCGGGACGACTCTTCGGACCGACTCCCGCCGTCCTCCGGCCCTCACCCCCTGTCAAACTTGGTCGACAGCACGATGGAAGACTGCGTGCGCTCCACCCCGTCGAGCGCGCCGATCGCGTCGATGAGCGCGTCCATTTCCGGCACCGAGGGGGCGGCCGCGATCGCGATCAGATCAAAGGCGCCGCTTACCGATTCGAGCGTGCGCACCTCGCTCATCTTGCGGATCTCCGTGGCGACGCGCGCCGCCTGGTGCGGATTTACCGTGATCATGATGTAGGCGTGTACGGCGCCGTGCTCCCGGGACGCCGAGAGGCGGATCGAATAGCCGGCGATGACGCCGTTGCGCTCCAGGCGCTCGATCCGGCTCTGCACGGTAGTGCGCGACAGGCCGAGGCGCCGGGCGAGGGCGGCCGTTGGGGAGCGCGCATTCTCGCGCAGCAGCGCGATCAATTGCCGGTCGATCCGGTCCAGGACGGCCTCGCGTGTAGTCATCCGCGCGACGACTCCAGGTGCTTGTTCGGGGCGCATTGTTCGAAGTGACGATCGGAGCCGGCGAAACGCCGAAATTTCACCGGCGGCTCGTCGCTCTGGCAATACCGCGCCGGGCTGCAGCTGACGACAATGGAGCCATGAAACGAGTCGTCATTGCCGGCGCCGGCAAAATCGGCGTAACGATCGCGGACCTGCTGTCAGCGACAGGTGACTATGATGTAACGCTTGCAGATCGCACGTCCAGCGCGATGGCGGGCGTGGACGCTGCGCGCGTGCGCTGCGAGGAAGTGGACGTGCGCGACTCCGCGCGCCTGGACGCGTTGCTGCAGGGAAGCTTCGCGGTGGTCAGCGCGCTGCCATTCGACCTCACGGGCGAGATCGCGAGCGCCGCCAAGCGCACTGAGGTGCACTACCTGGACCTCACCGAGGACGTCGCGACCACGCGGCGGGCGAAGCAACTGGCCGCGGACGCCCGCACTGCTTTCATCCCTCAATGCGGTCTCGCTCCCGGGTTCATCAGCATCGCGGCCTTCGATCTGGCGGGTCGTTTCGACATCCTGCACGACGTGCGGATGCGCGTGGGCGCGCTGCCCAAGTACGCCTCGAACGCGCTCAGCTACAACCTCACCTGGAGCACGGAAGGGCTGATCAACGAATATTGCGAGCCTTGCGAGGCGATCGTCGATGGCAAGCGCCGCGAGACGGCGCCGCTCGAGGGGCTCGAGGAATTCTTGCTCGACGGCGTGCGCTACGAAGCATTCAACACGTCCGGCGGCCTCGGAACGCTCTGCGAGACGCTGCAGGGCAAGGTCCGCAATCTCAACTATCGCAGCATCCGCTATCCCGGCCATGCAGCGTTGATGAAGGCGCTGTTGCATGACCTCAGGCTGCGCGAGCGGCGCGATCTGTTCAAGGACATCATGGAGTACGCGATTCCGGCGACCATGCAGGATGTGGTCATCGTGTTCGTCACCGCGACCGGCGTGCGCGGCGGTCGGTTCATCCAGGAGACGTACGCCAACAAGATCTACAGCCGCGAGATCAACGGCGTCATGCGCAGCGCCATCCAGGCGACCACTGCGGCGGGTGTGTGCGGCGTGCTCGATCTGCTGGCCGAGGGCAAGCTTCCGGACCGCGGATTCGTGCGCCAGGAAGATGTCAGCCTGCCTGTCTTTCTCGCCAACCGCTTCGGTCGGTTGTACGCGCAGGACTGACCGCCGCACGCAGCGTTTGCCGCGACGGCGGCGAACCCTCAGTCGCAGGCGACCGCCGACCAGACGACCGGCAGCTCGTTGAGCTTGCCGACGATCGTACGGAAGGCTTCCGGCGTCAAATGGGTGGGGTCGACTTCGATCTCGAGCTCGAGAATCTCGCGGCCGATGCGCTGCGCCGCCACGCGCAACGGCGTCACGTTGCGCATCTGAAAGAGCTGCAGGGCCCTCACCAGTGAGCCCGAATCCGCGTCTGCTATCGCTTTGAGCCGCAGTGCTGCAGCTTTATTTGTTTGCATGATCGATCGCCTCTAATTTCATTCACACCGACACTCGTCAACACCCCGGCGTCCGCGGACGCCGGGCGACGAATGTGACGGGCGATGAAAATCAGAGAGACCATGGCGCTGGTTGTACCAGAATGATTTCACCGGCGCCAGATCGCGCGCAACGGTCGGATTGGACTGTCGGCGCAGCCGACTGGAATCGAGCGCATGCCAGCAGCGCGATTCCATCCTTTCTCAAGTGGCGCCAGGACGCGGCGTAAGTTTCAGAGCCGGCGCCCGGGAGGCGGTCGATTCCCTGCAGGATTGCGCAAGTGCAAGAAGCGCGTCGCCCTCCCGAGGCCGTCTGTTAACCGACCCGGATCCTTGTGGTACAAAGCGAGCGGGGATTCAAACTCGAACACGGACTCGATGCACGGTCGAGTCCCACCAGCCAGGGCGGCGCCTGTTCCTCGGTCGCCGCTCCCGACCCGGAGCCACGACCGGCTTGGTCTTCGGGGAGCTATGCGTTACACAGAAACCCGCGAAAAAAGCGTCGAGATCCTGCGGCGCGCCCTGTCGTTGATGGCGAAGCAGGAAGCCGCGTATCACCCGCAGAGTTATACGATCTGGTACGAGCATGCGGCAGGGATCAATCCGCGGCTGAGCGAGGTGCTGGACAAGCATTTCGGCGGCGGCCGCAGACTGACCGATGAGGATGCGTGGCGGCTGCACGCCCAATATGTGATCGCGCGTGACGAGGAAGTCGTCGAACGCATGCAGCGGCAGCTGCAAGTATTGCTCGACGACACCACCCGGATCGCGGTGAGCGCCGGCGTCGAGGCGACCCAGTTCACCCAGACCTTGCAATTGCATCGGAGCCAGCTCTTGCAGTCGGCGCCGGTGGAGCTCTTGCAGAGCATCGTCGCCGACCTGGTAGCGGACGCCGAGCGCATGCGGTCGACCACCACCGAGCTCGCCGAGCAGCTCGAGGGCAGCGTACGGGAGGTTCGCAAGCTCACCGAGCAGCTCGAACGGGCGCAGCAAGAAGCCTTGCTCGATCCGCTCACCGGTCTGCTGAACAGGCGGGGGTTCGAGCGGCGTCTGGAAGGTCATCCGTACGACGGCCAGTTGCAAGGCGGAGCGTTGCTGATCGCGGACATCGATCGGTTCAAGTCCATCAACGACACGCATGGACATGTGCTCGGCGACAAGGTCATCCGGTCGGTTGCGCAGACGCTGTGCTCCAGCATCAAGGGGAGGGACGTTGCGGCGCGTCTGGGCGGCGAGGAGTTCGCAGCCTACTTGCCGCAGACTTCGCTGAAGGGCGCTGCGGCGCTGGCGGAGCAGATCCGCGCTGCTGTGGCGAGTGGACGGATACGACGCGGCGATGAACAGCTCGGCGCCGTCACCCTGTCCATCGGCGTGGCGACCGCCCGCGCCGGCGAGTCGCTCGAGCATCTGATTGCACGCGCGGATGCGGCGATGTACGCCGCCAAAGCAGCGGGCCGAAATCGCGTCAGCTTTGCGGACCCGGAATCGTAGCGGCGGGCGCCGTGGCCGCGGCGTCGTTCCGCTGGATGTCGAAGATCTCCGTTGGATGTCGCCGACGGGCCGGACTCGGTTTCGCGACATCCATGCCGCCTGAAGGGCGCCGCCGAAGCGTTCGGCGCGCTCGTGTCAACCCACCGTTCGGTGGGTTGACGCTGACCCCGGTCCGCAACATGATGCGCGCGGTCAGGTTCTTACGACCACCTCCATTCTGCTCGATCAGCAGCCTGCGGGCTCCATGAGCGCGGGAAACTCACATGAGCGATAAATCATCATTGTTGATTGAACGCGACGGCGCGGTCGCCACTTTGAGGCTGAATCGTCCGGACGCAGGCAACGCCCTCGACGTTCCGCTGTCGCGCGCGTTGCTGGAGGCGGCGATCGCCTGTGACGAGGACGATTCGATCCGCTGCGTAGTGCTCGCAGCCTCGGGCCGGCTGTTCTGCGCAGGCGGCGACATCAGCTCGTTCGCGGCGGCGGGCGACGCGCTTCCTGCGCTGCTCAAGGAGATCACGGCCTACGTACACGCGGCGATCTCGCGCTTGGCGCACATGAACAAGCCTCTGGTGACCGCAATCAACGGGCCGGCCGCCGGCGCCGGGTTCAGCCTGGCTTTGCTGGGCGACATTGCAATCGCCGCGCGCTCGGCGCACCTGAGCCTCGCGTATTCTGCGATCGGGCTGTCGCCCGACGGCGGCGCCACCTGGTTGTTGCCCAGGCTGATCGGTTTACGACGCGCGCAGGAAATGGCGCTCCTGAATCGCCGGGTGACGGCCGACGAGGCGGCGACTCTCGGTTTGATCACACGGGCGGTCGATGATGCGGCCTTGGTCGAGGAGGTGCGCGAGGTGTCGCAGCGCCTCGCTGCGTCGGCTACTCCGGCGCTCGGCAAGGTTCGCAATCTTCTGGCCGGCAGTTTCAGCGCGAGTCTGGAGGCGCAGATGGAGGCGGAAGCCCAAGGCATCGCGCAGCTGAGTCGGACGGACTACGGGCGCGAGGGCGTCGCGGCGTTTCTCGCGAAGCGCAAGCCGAACTTCAATTGAATTGCGGCGCCGTGCTCGGCGTCGATCTGTTTGTGTCGAATGGAAAAAGCGATCATGTACCAAGGCAAGACCCTACGCGTCGCGAGCATCCCCGACGGCTTCGTGGAATTGTGTTTCGACCGGGAGAACTCGGCGATCAACAAGCTGGATCAGCTTGCGATGCGCGAAGTGGGCGAGGCGGTGCAGGCGATTGCGGCTCGCAACGATGTGCGAGGCGTGCTGATCACGAGCGCCAAGGATGCGTTCATCGTCGGCGCGGACATCACCGAGTTCCTGGAGATGTTTGCGGCGCCGGACGATGAGCTGCACGCCATCTTCGAGCGCTCCAACAGCGCGTTGAGCGCACTCGAGGATCTGCCGGCGCCCACTGTGGTCGCCATCAATGGCTTCGCGCTGGGCGGCGGTTTCGAGTTGGCGCTGTCGGCGGATCTGAGGGTGATCTCGCAGGCTGCTCAGGTCGGTTTCCCCGAGGTGAACCTGGGACTCTTTCCGGGATTCGGCGGCGCCGTACGCATGCCGCGCCTCGCCTCGCCGCAGGTCGCCGTCGAGTGGATCACGACCGGCAAACCCGCGAAGCCTCAGCAGGCGCTGGCGGCGGGCGTCGTCGATGAAGTCGTCGCCGGCGAGAACCTGCGCAGCGCCGCACTCGAACTGCTGCGCAAGGCGGCGACCGGCGAACGGGACTGGCGCGCACGCCGCGCCGTGAAGCTTGCGCCGGCGGCGGATGCGGCCAAGGCGGCTGCGGAGATCGAGGCGATCGCGGCGAAACTGGAGGCTCGCGCAGCGCAGACCCATCAGCCTGCGGCGGCTGCGGCGGCCCGGCTCATGGCCAGGAGCATCGCCGAGCCGCGGGATGCCGCGCTGCGCATGGAAACCATCGGGTTCGCGCAAATCGCACGCACGCAGGCGGCCAACTCGCTCGTGCAGATCTTCCTCAGCGAGCAACAGATCAAACGGCAGTCCAAGGAGCTTGCGAAGCGCGCCCGACCGGTGAAGCAGGCCGCGGTGCTCGGCGCCGGAATCATGGGCGGCGGAATCGCCTATGCAAGCGCGGTGCGCGGCACGCCTGTGCTGATGAAGGACATCAACCAGAAGCAGCTCGATCTGGGCGTGAATGAAGCGCGGAAGCTGCTCGCCAAGCAGGTTGCGGCCGGGCGCATGGAGCAGCAGCAGGCCGACGCCGTCCTCGCATCGATCAAGCCGCAGCTCGATTACAGCGGCTTCGATCGCCCGGATGTCGTGATCGAGGCGGTCATCGAGAAGATGGAAATCAAGCACGCCGTGCTGCGGGAAGTGGAGGCGAGCGTTCGTGAGGACGTCGTGATCGCCTCGAACACCTCCAGTCTGCGCATCGATGATCTGGCCGCGCCGCTCGCGCGTCCGCAGAACTTCGTCGGCATGCATTTCTTCAATCCCGCGCCGGTCATGCCTCTGGTGGAAGTGGTGCGCGGGGCGCGGACCAGCGAAACGACGCTCGCGACCGTAGTGGGATACGCGCTCGCAATGGGCAAGACGCCCATCGTCGTGAAAGATGGACCGGGCTTTCTCGTCAACCGGGTCCTCACGCCGTACATGCTGGCGTTCATCCAGCTGGTGAGCGAGGGCGTGGATTTCGTCGAGATCGACCGGGTGATGGAGGCGTTCGGTTGGCCGATGGGGCCGGCCTACTTGAACGACGTGATCGGCATGGATACCGGGACGCACGTGTTCGACATCATATCCGCCGGGTTCCCGAGCCGGCTTCAGCGCAGCAAGAGCGCCGACGCGCTGCGGCTCATGAACGAGCGAGGATGGCTCGGGCAGAAGAGCGGACAAGGCTTCTACAAATATGAGAGGGATCCAGCCGGCAAGCCGAAGAAATCCGTTGCGGCCGAGGTCTACGAGCTGCTCGCCTCCGTGCAGCCGTCAGGGGCGCGCGCGCTCCCTGCCGAGGAGATCGTCGAGCGCATGATGCTTCCCATGATCGCCGAGGCCGCCTGGTGCCTCGAAGACGGCGTCGTGGGCAGTGCGCAGGAACTCGATATGGCGTTGCTGCTTGGGCTGGGCCTGCCGCGTTATCTCGGCGGCGCACTAAAGTACGCTGACTGGCTCGGACTGAAGAAAGTCGTGCAGCTCTCGGAGCGATACGCTGCGCTCGGCGGCCATTACTCGATTCCCGAGGGACTGCGCCGAAGGGCCGCGAATAACGAGCGCTACTACTGAGAAGGAAGCGGGCGGCGGATAGTTCAGAGGAGACGCCGGCCGGGGCGAGGCGTCGCCGCCGCCCGGTCGGCTGATCACGAGCGGAACCAAGCCCGCCGTCAGGGGTTACCTGCACTAGAGCATGCAGGTAGAGGAATCGGTCGTGCGCGTGGAGCCTGGTTGCCCGCGGCGAATGGGAGAGCAGCGCCGCTATTTTCCGGATTGGACGGCGCAGTTGCTGGATCGCTGTGCGGAGCTCGAAGCAGACCACAATTCCTACCTCGCCGGCGGCTATGCCGAGGAGTTCGGCTATCGAGCGCAGCCCGAATTCTCGCGCGGCGTGCCCGTGATCGACGGCGAGTCTCCGGACGCTTGCGCAGAGCACGAGGGGCAGGCGCAGGCGACCCACCCCGGCTATCCGATACGAGCCCATCCGCTGGAAATCGAGTGGGCCAAAGGGGGGCGGCGAGTGAACGTCGCGATCGGTCTTGCCTATGAAGGCAGTCTCACCCATCGGCAGGCGCCCGGCGCCTTCGTGCCGGTCTCGCAGCGCTGCTACGAGCAGCGACGTCGCGACCCTGCCGAGAGAGGTGCGGCGTTGTCGCGCAGGCTCGCCGCTGCGCTGTTCTCGCTGCAACGGAGCCTGGGGCGACGCGGGTGATTGCGGCGCAGCGTCAGGGTTTGCGCGCTTCAGGCGCCAGGCATCTCCCACCTGAGTTTGTGATTGTCGCTTGTCACTCGACCGATCGAGCCACAAAGCCAAGAAGTACGCCAGGATGATGAAGTCGACGTCGCCGACGGAGTACGCTCGGGTGGAACCCATGCTGCCGCCAGTGGGCCTCAGAGCGCTCGAGTTGATCGATCAGATCGTTCCCATCGTGCTGGAATGGGAAATGGAGCTGCTGAAGAAGTATCCAGATGTGATGAAGAGGGGGCGGCCAGTGTTCAGCGCGGAGGACCGCTTCGGGGTGACATCGCTCGAGACATATCTCCGGGGTGAGCTGGCGACGTATTCCATCGGAACGCTGGAGCTGTATCTCGCTAACGTGATGCAGCAGAAGTCACAGGACATCAACGGTTCCGAGATCACGCTCATGGATACGGTGAGGCAATATGGCTTCAAGTCTCTGCGAAAGGCGAATGAAGAACTGAAGCAACACGCATGAGACGCGCAGACGGAGCAAACGTCGCTCGAATGCTCCGCCATCATACGTATCGACACGTAT
>JAVEVD010000010.1:0-85845 GCA_034005205.1 Steroidobacteraceae bacterium
AGATCGTCGACTGGTACATGGACGGCAAGCTCAACATCGACGATCTGATCACCCACACGATGCCGCTCGAGCAGATCAACGACGCCTTCGAGCTGATGCACAAGGGAGAGTCGATTCGGAGTGTGATTATTTATTGATATCGAGACGTGACTCGCGACTAGTGACTCGCGACCGGGAAGTCGCGGAGTGCTGGAAGCATGGTGCGCTTCGGCGGCGGCGTCACGCCGGTTGCGGCGCTGAGCGTCCGCCCGGCCATTGGTCAGCAGTCACCATTCACCAGAGGAGCAACGACCATGGCGGCGATTTCGATTCATCCTGCGGTCGACAACGGCGTGCAGACCGCGACGTCGGGTTTCAAGGGCGGCACGCTGAAATGCAAATGCGCGGATTCGCCGGTGACCGTGCGCATCAACGGGGATGTGGCGTTCAACCATGTCTGCGGCTGCACCAAATGCTGGAAGCCGCAAGGCGCCTTGTTCTCGATGGTGGCGGTCACGCCGCGCGAGAACCTGCAAGTGACCGCCAACGCGGACAAGCTCAAGATCGTGGACGAGTCGGCGGTAATCCAGCGATACGCTTGCACCGGCTGCGGCGTCCACATGTACGGTCGCATCGAGAACTCCGGCCACGCCTTCTACGGCTTCGATTTCGTGCATCCGGAGCTGTTCGAGGAGACGGGTTTTTCGCCGCCGCAGTTCGCCGCGTTCGTCTCCTCGGTGATCGAGGCGGGAACCAAGCCCGAGGATATGGGCGCGATTCGCTCCAGGCTGGAGGAGCTCGGGCTCACCCCGTACGACTGCCTGTCGCCGCAACTGATGGATCTGATCGCGACCCACGCGGCGAAGTCGAAAGGAGCGCTTGCGGCTTAGGACGACAAACAGCGTCTGACGAAGTCGACTACCCCGAGCTCGCCGTATCTGATGCGCGCAAGACCATCTCAATCGAGATTCTTCGCCAGGGTCAACATGGGGCCGCTCGGCGGTAGGACGACAAACAGCGTCTGACGAAGTCGACTACCCCGAGCTTGCCGTATCTGATGCGCGCAAGACCATCTCAATCGAGATTCTTCGCCAGGGTCAACATGGGGCCGCTCGGCGGTAGGACGACAAACAGCGTCTGACGAAGTCGACTACCCCGAGCTCGCCGTATCTGACTCGGCGGACGGCGCGGGCCGCGCGCCGTTTGTCGCCATTTGCCGTCTTGTGATCGGCGGACCGCGGGATTATTGTCATGACGTAGCGCAACCTGCGTCCTTTCGACGCGCATCCGCGCACAAATCAGTGACTTGCAAGGATTCTCCCGCATCGTAATGACAGATCCGGCATGACAGGCTCGGCGAACGTTTCGTGCCCTCCGGCGGCGCCCGGCTTCGGTCTGCATAGCGCGCCATTCGCGGACAGCGCCGAAGACGCCTTCTTCTTCCCGAGCGATCAGCACCTGCGAGCCCTGGAGTTCATGGGACATGCCCTATGGACGCGGGCGCGCCTGGGCGTTGTCACGGCGGAGCACGGTTGCGGCAAGAGTTTTCTGATCCGACGCCTGCTGCGCAGCCTGGACGAGCGCATCCTGGCGGCCGCCGTGCAGCGCGAGCAGATCAAGCCACGCGAGTTCCTGCAGGACGTCCTGCGGCAATTCGGCTTCGCGCTGGAAGAGAACGACAAGACCGACCGGCGTCGACTACTCGAGCGTTTCCTGTCCCATCATGCGGGCACGGGACGGCTCTGCCTGCTGATCGTCGAGAACCCGCAAAGTATGTCGCCCTCCGTGCTGGAGGAGCTGCGCTGCATCGCGGCGGTCGAGTCGGACGGGGCGCGCGTGCTCAAGGTGCTGTTGCTCGGCCAGCCTTCTCTCGATCTGGTGCTCGAGTCCCCGCGCATGAGTGAGCTGGGCGCTTCGCGAGCGCCGCGCTGCACCCTCGGAGCGCTCACCGAAGATCAAACCGCGGCGTATGTGGCGCATCGTCTGCGGGCGGCGGGCGCGCCGAATCCCGATGCGCTGATGCCGACGACGCTGATGCCGCAGATTCATGCCTGCACGCGGGGGACGCCGGCCCGGATCAACGAGCTCTGTGCGCGCGCACTCGCGGTTGCGGTTGAGGAAGGCGAGCCGCATGTCACATCGGCCGCGCTGGATGCAGCGCTCGATCAGCTCGGTTGGGCGAGTCGGCGGCCGACGCCGCAGGACGGACCGTCGGCGAGCGCCGGTGAGGCGGCGCCGCGGCTGATCATCAGCATGCAGGGTCTGGCGGACCGAGAGGTCTCGCTCGCAGCCGGGCGTCTGCTGATCGGCCGCGGTCCAGAAGCCGACATTCGCATCGATTCGGTGTTCATCAGCCGCTACCACGCTCTGATCGTCCACAATGAGGCGCAGGACCTGATGATCGACCTGGGAAGCACCAACGGGCTGATCGTGAACTCGCGACGTCTGGTGCGCCGGGCGTTGCGTCACCGGGACCTCATTCAGGTCGGACCGGCGCGCCTCACATATCTCAATGAGCGGCAGTCCCAGGCGATACAGCCGGATCCCGGCGAGACGGTCTGTTTCGCCCGCCCAGGCCTGCCTGCCGCAGACGGCGAGAATGAGGGCGGCGCGCTGCTGGCGTTCGGCCGGCTGGAAGGGTCGGGCTGAGTCGGCGACGCCCATCGAGTCCCTATGCCGTCCTTGCGGCGCCAAGGCGTCGTCTGGTTGCAACCAGACCTCGCCGGCCGCCGAGGTCGCAAGTCCAGACATCGCCAGAGGCGAGCTGCTTGCCGCAACGCGGGACGGTCAGTAGAGTGTCGGGCTCCCAGCGTTCGCGCCTTCCCGGTTTGTTCCGCTGATTCCCTGGCGCCGCACCCGCGCGAGGCGGGATCCGTGCGCGCGGCGCGTGGGAAGCACTGAACTGGCAACAAGAGATCGCACGCACGTGGAGCGGTGGCGCGTACATAAGTTTGGCGGCTCGAGCGTCGCCGATGCGGCCTGCATGGAGCGCGTCGCCGGCATCCTCGAGCAGGATTCCAACCCGCGCCTCGGCGTGGTGCTGTCCGCCTGCCGCGGCGTCACCGATGCGCTGCTGAATCTCATTGCGGCGGCCGAGCGTCAGGAGGACAGCGTCGCGCAGAGCCTGGAGGACATTCACGTCCGACACCAGGGGCTGGCGGCCGCGCTGCTGTCCGAAGGCGAGGCGCGCTCCGGGTACCTGAGCACGCTCGCGCGCGATTGCGCCGACATCGCAGGCATCCTGCAGACAGTCCGTCTCATTCGTTCGGCTTCGCAGACCGTGCGCGACCTGATCGCCGGGTATGGCGAGCTCTGGTCGACGCGCCTGTTCGCGGCCTACCTGAATCAGCGCGGCCGGCGGCCAGGCAAGGTGTTGTGGGTCGACGCGCGCGAGATCGTGACGGTGGAGTGGGGGCCGCTCGGGCCGGTGGTGCTCTGGGAGCAGTCCCAGGCGGCCGCCGAAAAGCTTGCGGCCGAGGAAGCCGCTACGCTCATCATCACCGGATTCATCGCTCGCGACGCGAGCGGACTGCAGAGCACGCTCGGGCGCAACGGCAGCGATTTCTCGGGCTCGATCTTTGGCGCGCTGCTGGACGCCGCCGAGATTCACATCTGGACCGACGTGGACGGCGTGCTGAGCGCCGATCCGCGGCTCGTGCCCGAAGCCAAGGTCATCGATTCGCTGTCCTATAACGAGGCGATGGAGCTTGCCTATTTCGGCGCGAAGGTGATCCATCCTCAGACCATGGCGCCTGCGGTGCGCAAGGGCATTCCGATCTATATCCGCAATTCCTTTGCGCCGGAAAAGCCTGGCACGCTGATCTGTGAGAAGCCGCAGTCCTCGCTCGCCGTGAAAGGCATCACCACAATCGATCGCGTCGCGCTCGTCAATCTCGAAGGCGCAGGCATGATTGGTGTGCCCGGCACCGCGCACCGGCTGTTCGGCGCGCTGCGCGACCACGGCATATCGGTCATCCTGATCTCACAGGGCAGCTCCGAGCACTCCATCTGCTTTGCGATCCCCGAGGCGGAGGCCGTCCGCGCCGAGCGCGTAGTGCGTCAAGCATTCGAACACGAGTTGCGCGGGGGGCAGATCCAGCGCGTGGAAGTCGAGCCCGGCTGCAGCATCCTGGCGGTGGTCGGCGACGGCATGGCGGGCGCCCACGGCGTGGCCGCCAAGGTGTTCGGCGCTCTGGGTTCGGCCGCTGTCAATGTGCGGGCGATCGCTCAGGGCGCCTCGGAGCGGAACATTTCGACGGTGATCGGCCGGTCCGCCGCCGCGCGGGCGTTGCGTGCGGTGCACTCCAGCTTCTATTTGTCGGCGCATACAGTGTCGATCGGCCTGATTGGACCAGGGCTGGTGGGGGCGGCGCTGCTGGATCAGCTCGCCGCGCAGGCGCCGCGGCTGCGCCAGCTCAAACTCGACCTGCGCGTGCGCGGCCTGATGAACTCGCAGCGCATGTATCTGGCGGATGAAGCCGCGCCGCTGGAGCGTTGGCGCGAGGTGCTGGCGGCGGAGACCCGGGAAGCGGATTTGGCCGAGTTCGCCCGGCACGTGCACGCCGAGCATCTGCCGCACGCGATCATCGTGGACTGCACGGCGAGCGCACACGTGGTCGCAAGCTATCCCGAGTGGCTGGCGGACGGGATTCACATCGTGACGCCGAACAAGAGAGCCAACAGCGGCGATCAGGCGTTCTACAGGCGGCTGCAAGAGGCGGCGCACGCGGGCGGCGCTCATTACTTGTACGAGGCGACGGTCGGCGCCGGTCTGCCGATCATCCAGACGCTGCGCGATCTCAGGCATACGGGTGATGAGATCCGCCGCATCGACGGCATGCTGTCGGGCACGCTCGCGTATCTCTTCAACATGTGGGACGGCTCCGAGCCGTTCTCCGCAGTGGTGCGTGCGGCGCGCGCGAAAGGCTACACCGAGCCCGATCCGCGCGATGATCTGTCCGGCATGGATTTCGCGCGCAAGATGATCATTCTCGGGCGCGAGATGGGGCTCGATCTGGAGCTCAGCGATGTGCAGCTCGAAAGCCTCACACCGCCCGCGCTGGCGTCCTGCAGCCTGGAAGAGTTCCTCGACCGCCTGCCCGAATTCGATCAGCCGATGGCGCAGCGGCTGCAGGCGGCGCAGCGCCGCAACCGCGTGTTGCGCTACGTCGGCTCTCTGGACCCGGTCAGCGGCTCGGCCGTAGTCGGTCTGCGGGAACTCGAGCTGTCCGACACCTTCGCCACCATCGACCTCACCGACAACGTGGTTCGCTTCCACACGCAGCGCTATGACCGCAATCCGCTCATCGTGCAGGGGCCGGGCGCCGGACCGGAGGTGACGGCGGGCGGCGTATTCGCCGACATACTGCGTGTGTGCGCTTACCTGGGGGCCAAACTGTGATGCGCCAATCGGCGACCGCGTTCGCCCCGGCAAGCGTCGGCAACGTTGCGGTGGGTTTCGACGTGCTGGGCCACAGCTTCGATGCGATCGGCGATCGCGTCGCGGCCAGGCGGATCGCAGAGCCTCAGGTGCGCATCGCTTCGATCACGGGCTCGGCGGTCGAGCTGCCGCTGGATGCGCAGCGCAACACCGCCGGTATGGCCGCGTTCAGCATGGTGCGCGATCTCGGGCTCGATTTCGGCGTCGAACTCGCCATCGAGAAGGGCATTCCCATCGGCTCGGGACTGGGCGGCTCGGCGGCCTCGGCGGTCGCGGCGGTCGTCGCGGTGAATGCGCTCCTCCCGCAGCCGCGCTCGCAGCTCGAGCTGCTCAAGTTTGCGATGCAGGGCGAAGCCGTCGCGAGCGGCGCGGTGCACGTGGACAATATCGCGCCGTCGCTGTTCGGCGGACTGGTGCTGACCGTCGGCATCGACGACCCCAACGTAAAGCAGATCCCAGTGCCGGCGGGCGTGCGTTGCGTGCTGGTGCATCCGCACATGCAACTCGCGACGCGAGCCGCGCGCGAGATTCTCAATCGCTCGATCGATCTGTCCAACGTGATCTGGCAATCGGCGAACCTGGCCGGCTTTCTCACCGGCTGCTTCACGAACGACCTGCCGCTGATCCGCGCCTCGCTCGAGGACGTGGTGATCGAGCCGCAGCGCAAGACGCTCATTCCGGGCTTCGACGCAGTGAAGGAGGGCGCGCTGTGCAACGGGGCGCTTGGCTGCTCGATTTCCGGCGCCGGCCCGACCGTTTTCGCCTGGTGCGTGGCGCCGGACGCCGAGGCGATCCGCAACGCCATGGTCGAGGCGTTCAGGGCGCATGGCCTGGAATCCGATGCGTGGATCTCGCCGGTCGAGCCGGCGGGGGCGCGCATCGTCGATTGACGGCGGACCTCTGGTGAATCGGCATCGATCGACGAGCAACGCATGCAGTATGTAAGCACGCGCGACCCGCAGCAGCGCGCCACCCTGAGCGAGGCGATTGCACGAGGCATTGCGCCGGACGGCGGACTGTACGTACCGGAAGAATTTCCGCACTTCACGCCCCGCAATTTCGAAGGACTGCAAGATCTTCCGCAGATCGCCGAGCGACTGCTCGAGCCGTTCTTCGAAGGCGATCCGCTGGCGACCGAGTTGGGCGCGATCTGTCGCGAAGCGTTCAGCTTTCCTGCGCCGCTCGTGCATCTGGAGAATGCGCCCGCGCCGGCTTCAGTGCTGGAGCTGTTCCATGGGCCCACCTGTGCGTTCAAGGATTTCGGCGCACGCTTTCTGGCGGCGTGCCTGGCGCGTATCCGCCGCGGCGAGCCGGGCAAGTTGACGATCCTGGTGGCCACCTCCGGCGATACTGGAGGTGCGGTCGCAGCGGCGTTCCACAATAAACCGTGGGTCGAAGTGGTCGTTCTCTACCCGAAGGGACTGGTCTCGCAGCGCCAGGCGCAGCAACTGGCCTGCTGGGGCGGCAATGTGCGCACCTTCGCCGTACGCGGCTCCTTCGACGATTGTCAGCGCATGGTGAAGGAAGCGTTCCGCGACCCGGCGCTCGCCGAATCGCATCAGCTCTCCTCCGCCAACAGCATCAACATCGGGCGGCTCTTGCCGCAGATGGCTTACTACGCGCAGGCCGGGCTGCAGTTGTGGCGCGAAACCGGCCGGCGCGCGAACTTCATCGTACCGACCGGGAATCTGGGCAATGCGCTCGCTTGCCTGTGGGCGCGCCATGTCGGCCTGCCGATTGGCGAGATCGTGCTCGCGACCAACGCCAACCTTGCGATCACGGAATTCTTGCGCGACGGTGAATGGCGGCCGCGCCCGAGCGTCGCGACGCTCGCCTCGGCCATGGATGTGGGCAATCCGAGCAACATGGAGCGTCTGCGCACGCTGCACTCCAACTTCGAGGAGCTGCAGAGCCAGATCGGCGCCTCGAGTGTGGACGACATCGAGATCCGCGCGACCATGCGGCGCGATGCGCACGAGCTGAATCAGCTCTGGTGCCCGCACACGGCGACGGCGGCCAAGGTCTTCCGCCGGCTGCTGGCGCGCGGCGCGCGCGGCCATTGGGTGATCGTGGCCACGGCGCATCCGGCCAAGTTTCACGATATCGTCGAAGCGCAGACCGGACGGGAAGTCCCCGTCCCGCCAAGTCTGGAGAAACTCCTGTCGCTGCCGCGCCAGGAAACGGAGATCGAGGCGGATCTTCAGGCGCTGCGCGAGCAGATGCAGAAGCCGTGATGCTCGAGTACCTGGAACAGGTCCCGTCCTGGGTCTGGCCGATCGCTGCTGCGACGGTCGTCATCGCCGCGGCGGTCTGGGTCTACATCCTCTACCGCCGCTGGCGCGTCCGGCGCGACACCGAGGCTGCGATCGCGAGCGTCGCGTACGAGATGCTGAAAAATGTGCTGCTGCCGAACGGCAACGGCGGACAGATCCACATCCAATACTTGCTGCTCACCCAGCGCGGCCTGCTGGTGGCCGATCTGCTCGATCGGCCCGGCGCAATCTTCGGCGGCGACCAGATGCTGGAATGGACGGCGATCGGCAAGAAGCGACGCTACACCTTCCCGAACCCGCAGCACGCCCTCTACGACCGGATGGCCGCCGTGCGGTTGCTGACTGAAGATGTGCCGGTCGAGGGGCGTTTGCTGTTCACGCTGCAAAGCGAGTTCCCCAAGGGCAAGCCGCGTAATGCGTTGCGCATCGACGAGCTGACGCTGGAGTTCCCACCGGTAGACGCGGCCCGCGGCGCCATCACCGCGGCCTTCGGCGAGGTCTGGGCCAACGTGCGCAAGCACGCAGAGCCGAATCCGCTATCGGCTTGATCGCCGGCTCGGATCGCGCACGGGTCCGCGCCAGCGCGGCCGCTTCGAGGACGCGCACCAGTCCATACCAGATGCTCGACGCAACGCTTCCGATGCGTGGTCCCGCTCGGCCTCGTCGCGCGTGCTGCGCTAAAACGTGGGCGACGCAGGCGGTGACGCGTTTACGTGCGCTTCCCACTGCGGGTCGAAATGCGCCGACTTGTTTGGGATGCGGGTGTACTCGCACAGAGTCGGAATGATGGAGCGATCCCAGATCTCGTCAATGAACTGGTCGAGACGCGCCTGATCGAGCGACGGACTCATCAGCAGGCTCCTCGATGTGATTCGCCGGCCCACCCGAACAGAGTGAGCGCGTTGCGCGTGGTCGCCAGCGCCAGCGACTCGGGCGTCTGTCCACGGGCGGCGGCGATGGTTCTGAGAACATGCGGCAGGTACTTGGGCTCGTTGCGCCGGCTTTTGGGCGGTGGGCGCAGATCACGGGGCAACAGATAGGGTGCGTCCGTTTCGACGAGCAGCCGATCCTGCGGAATCATGCGAACGACGTCGTGCAGATGCAGCCCGCGCCGCTCGTCGCAGATCCAGCCGGTGACGCCGATGTACAGATCCATGTCTAGGAGGGCGCGCGCCTGCTCCACGCCGTCCGTGAAGCAATGCGCCACGCCGCCGGCCAGGCGGGGGCGGTATTCGCGCATGACCTTCATGAAGTCCGCAAAGGCGTCACGCTGGTGGAGGAATACGGGTTTACCCAGCTCGACTGCGAGCTCCAGCTGGTCGCGGAAAGCGCGTAGCTGGGCGTCACGCGGCGAGAAGTTGCGGTAATAATCCAACCCACACTCTCCGACTGCAACGACCTCCGGGCGCTGCGCCAACTCGCGCAACTGCACAAACTGAGCCGCTTCGAGCTCGCTTGCGTGATGTGGATGAACGCCCGCCGTGCACCTCATGCGCGTCGGGTATTGGCGGACAGGCTCGATGGCGGCGCGCGTGCTTGCGAGGCAGCTGCCGGTGATCACCATGCGCGTGACGCCGACCGCAGCTGCGTCCTCGATGACGGCAGCGCGATCGTGATCGAAGCTGTCGTGCGCCAGGTTGACGCCCACGTCGATCAGCTCGAGAGGTGCAGCGCTTTCGCAGGAGGGCAAATCGGGTTCCAATGCCTGTGCTATCGTTCGAGCATGAATTGTAGTGTAAGGCGTCGTTCTGCTGTGAAGCCGACGCTGCGGCTGCGACGCGTCGTATACGGCTGTGTGCTGCTGTTGGCGGCCTCGTACTCGGGAGCAGCCGACCCGTCCAGCGTCGAGGAGCTCGACGACGCAGCGGCGCGGCTGCAGTACGCCTACTACACGGACGATGTACGCGCATTGCAGGAAGTGTTGCAGCTCGTCGAGAACATGGAGGCGGGGCGGCGTACGTCGCTGAAGTCCTACTGGCTCGCGTACGGGCACTGGCGGCTGGCGCAGCTCGAGGCTGCGGGCGTCGGTCGTCCCGACCACGCAAGTTCGGACGGCTCGCGCGCCGCGCGCGATTGCGCACGCCATGCGGAGAGTTCGACGTCCGCCGACCGGCGGATGGCGGAGGCATACGCAATCCTCTCGGTGTGCGCGGGATTCTCCTCCGGTGTGTCCGACCAGCCGCGCTGCCGGCCGAAGCCATTGCGCACGGCGCTCGAGATCGCCCCGGACAATCCGCGTGTGCTTCTGATCCAAGCGATGTGTGATCGCGCATCAGAGGCGCCCGACGTGTGGCGTGCAGTGGTCCGCGCGTTCCAGACCGCTCCGCCGCACACGGCCGGCGCGCCAGACTGGGGTCACGCCGAAAGCCTGATGCTGCTCGGCGCAAGCTGTCTGCGGCGCGGCGAGTCGCTCGCAGCTCGCGAGGCGCTCGAGCGCGCACTGGTGATCGCGCCTGACTTTCATCAAGCGCAGGCGCTGCTGCGCAGCGCCGACCAGAGGTCTCGATGATCGGATGAGCCGGCCAGTGAAACGCCGTCTTGCAACGCCTCGATCCTTGCGCTCGACGCGGTTCAGCCGAACCGCCATAGTCGAGCGGCGCGCGCCGAGGTTTGAGCGATGAGCAAGGTGGTCCGCAGCACACCCGGCGCAGCACAGCTGCAGCTTTTCGACGCACGCGAGATTTCCGAGCGCTGGACCGTACGCGTCAGCCGGCGCGCCCGCCGGCTGACGGTGCGCGTGTACCCAGGCGGACGGGTCGAGGTCGTCGCGCCGCCAGGCGCCTCCGCGGCGGCGGTGCAGCGCTTCGTGGGGGCGCATCGGGAGTGGATCGATCGGCGTGTCGAAGATCTTTCGGCGCAACGCGGACTCATCGATGAGCGCCGCCCGGCGCAGATCCATCTGCCGGCCGTGTCGCGCTGCTTCACGGTGCAGTACGAGCCGCGCCCGACAGGGCAGATCCAGGTGCGCTGCGACTACGCGAGCAGTCGGCTGCAGCTGAGCGGGCCGTTGCACGATGACGCCGCCGTAGCGCGCGGCCTGCGCGAGTGGTTCATGAAGATGGCGGGCCAGGAGCTGCCGCGCGAGCTGGCCCGTGCGGCGCACGGCGGCGGCTTCCGCTTTGCGCGCGTACAGATCCGCCGCCAGCGGACCCGCTGGGGAAGCTGCTCGGCGAGCGGCACCATCAGCCTGAACGCCTGCGTTCTGTTCCTGGAGCCAGCGGTGATGCGCTACCTGCTGATTCACGAGCTGGCGCACACCAGGCACATGAATCATTCTCGCCGCTTCTGGTCGCTGGTCGAGGCGCACGAGCCGGAGTACCGGCGGCTCGATCGGGAGCTGGTGCGCGGCTGGCGATACGTGCCCGGTTGGGTGTTTGTTTGAGAAGCGGTTAGCGGTTAGTTCGGAGTTGAATCGCGACTGTGCTCCGACCGGATCGAATGTGTGCTACTACCGAGATCGGGCCTGCCCATGTTGAGTCGCGACTGTGCTCCGGCCGAACCGCGGGGGCGCCGCCTCTGACTAACCGCTAACCGCTAACCGCTTCTTATGAGCTCCGATCTCCCCCCGCGTCGACCGGTCGATCTCTCCGACGAACAGGTGCACTGGGACCTGGGCGAGTCGCAAAGCTACGGCGAGTATCTCGGACTCGACCAGATCCTGTCCGCGCAGCGGCCGGTTTCGGTGCAGCACGACGAAATGCTGTTCATCATCATCCATCAGACCTCGGAGCTGTGGATGAAGCTATGCCTGCACGAGCTCACCGCAGCGCTGGATCATATCCGGCGCGACGACCTTGGCCCCTCGTTCAAGATGCTGGCGCGCGTCTCGCGCATCCAGGGGCAGCTCGTGCAGTCATGGGATGTGCTTGCGACGATGACGCCCGCGGAGTACTCGCTGTTCCGTAATCACCTCGGGCGGGCCTCGGGCTTCCAGTCGTATCAATACCGCATGCTCGAGTTCATCATCGGCGCGAAGAACGCAGACCTGACGTTGGTGCACAAGCGCGATCCGCGGCACTACGAAGCGCTGCAACAGGCGCTGCACAGCCCGAGCATCTACGATGAGTCGCTACGATTGCTCAGTCGGCGCGGTTTCGAGATTCCGGAGAGCCATCTGGACCGCGACTGGTCGCGGCCTTACGAGCCCAGCAAGCAGGTCGCCGCGGCCTGGCTCGCCGTGTATCACAGCGTCGAGGAGAACTGGGACCTGTACGATCTCGCGGAGAAACTGGTCGACCTCGATCACAAGTTCCAGCTCTGGCGGTTCAGTCACATGAAGACGGTGGAGCGCATCATAGGCTACAAGCGCGGGACGGGCGGGACCAGCGGCGTCGCCTATCTGAACAAGGCGCTCGAGCTGCGGTTCTTTCCCGAGCTATGGAGCATTCGCACGTCGATGTAGCGCGATCACGCCGAGGCGTCTGCGCGCTCGCCAGCCGAGGAGCAACAGGAGCACCGCGAGATATACGAGCGGCTCGCGCACGTCGGCTTTCACCTGCCAGTAGTAGTGCCAAACGCCCAGCAGGGCGATCGGATAGATGAGCCGATGCAAGGTTTTCCAGCGTGCGCCCAGGCGGCGCATCATGCCGTTGGTGGAGGTGACCGCGAGCGGAACGAGCATGAGCAGCGCGGTGAAACCGATCGTGATGAAAGGACGCCGGGCGATGTCTTCTAGCACGGCCCGCCAAAGCAGACCCTGGTCGAGAACCAGCCATGTCAGGAAATGCATCAGCACGTAGAAGAAGGCGTACAACCCCAGCATGCGGCGCAACTGGATCAGCCAGGGAGCTTCCAGCCAATAGCGCAGCGGCGTCACCGCCAGCGTGATGACCAGCAAGCGCAGTCCCCATTGTCCAAGTGTGTCCTGAATCTTTTCCACGGGATTGGCGCCCAGGCTTGGGCCGAGCCCCAGGGCGCCGAGCACGAGGATCGTGAACGGCAGCAGGCAGGCGACAAAGAGCGCCGCCTTGATCAGGCGGATGCGGCGCCTGGTCATGGTCGCCGCGCCGCGGGCGCTGCGCTTCATCAGAAATACTTCTTCAGATCCATCCCGCGGTACAGCGCTGCGACTTCCTGTTCGTAGCCGTTGAACATCAGCGTCGGCGCGCGGGAGGCGAACAAGCCGCCGCCTATGCGGCGTTCGCGCGCCTGACTCCAGCGCGGGTGGTCGACGGCGGGATTGACGTTGGCGTAGAAGCCGTATTCGTGCGGCGCGGACAAGTTCCAGGAGGTCGGCGGCTGCTTCTCCGTGAAACGGATCTCGACGATCGACTTGGCGCCCTTGAAACCGTACTTCCATGGCGCGACCAACCGCAGCGGCGCGCCGTTCTGGTTGGGCAGGGTCTTGCCATACAGTCCAACGACCAGCAGCGAGAGCGGATGCATCGCCTCATCGATGCGCAGTCCTTCGGCGTAAGGCCAATCGAGCACCGGGAATCGCTGCCCCGGCATTTCCTCCGGCCGCAGCACGCTCTTGAACGCCACGTACTTCGCCCGGGACGTCGGCTTGAAGCGCTTCAGCACGGCGCCGAGCGGGACGCCGATCCACGGGATGACCATGGACCAGGCTTCCACGCAACGCAGTCGGTAGACGCGTTCCTCGAGCGCGTGCGGCTTGAGGATGTCCTCGAGCGCGAAGCGGCCGGTGATCTCGGCTTCGCCCAGGACGCTGACCGACCACGGCTGCGGCTTGAACCTGGCCGAGTTCTCGTGCGGCGCGCTCTTGTCGACGCCGAACTCGTAGAAGTTGTTGTAGGTCGTGATGTCTTGGTACGCGTTCGGCTGCTCGGCGAGGCTGTATTTCTCGTTACGTGTGTAGCGCAAATCGACCACGGCGCGCGAGCGCGGGGCCCAGCTGGCGCCGAGGGCCGTCAACAACGCGCCGGCGGTCGCCTTGAGGAGCTTGCGTCTGTCGAGATAGACGTGCTCGGGCGTGATCTCCGAAGGTTGGATGCGAGCGCAGTCTCCGGGCCGCGGGCGTCGGATCGGCATCGACGTGGTCCTCCGGGAAAACTGGCCAGACGGTAGCATCTTCGACCGAACCTTCCAGTCGACGTTCCACTCTGCGTTTTGCATCCTCTTTGTGGGCGCGACCTGTCGGTGAAGTTCGGCGCGCGGTTCTCGTCGCTCGAATCCGGCCCCGCACAAGTCGCTGCCTGTGCTAAAAGAGGACGCGTATGAGCGTGAACCCCGACCTCCCGCCGCGGCTCAGCCTGCGCGAACAGGTGGAGATGTTGCTGCCTGCCTGGCAGAGCTGGTACCCGAGTCTGTTCGACGCAGCGGCCGACCTGGGCTTGATCCGAGCCCGCGTGTGTGCGCCGTCATCATTGATGCTCGCCAACCGTCACGCCGCGGTGCAGAGCGAAGCGCTGCAGGCGTTCAAGGAGCAGTGGTCCGTTGAGGATGAGCCGCACGAGCCGACGCTTATCGAGCGCATCCAGCGCAAACCGCTCAGCGGAAGGAGCCGGCGTCGCATGCGACGCGGCGTTTGAAGTCCTGGGCTGACGTTGGCGCCCGATCCGGTCGTGCTGGGCGATGCGTGATCAGCCCGGATTCGGTCAGCGGCCGGCCTCTCCCGGCGGGGGCCTCAATCGGCTCGCACTTTCGTGAAATCCGGCGCCCGTCGCTCGGCGAACGCTTTGAACGCCTCTACCGCTTCTGCGGTTTGCAATCGCGCGCCGAACACCTCGCCCTCGCGGTTCATGACCTGCTGAATGGTTTGCGCGTCGCGCATCAGGCTCTTTGTGGCGCGCAACGCGCCCAAGGGTTGTCTGGCCAGCTTGCGGGCCGCCTCCAGCGCAGCTGTGTGCACTTCGCCGGCAGGCGCAGCTGCGTTGGCGATTCCGACCGCGACGGCGGTGCGCCCGTCGATGACCTCGCCGAGCGCGAACATCGCAAAGGCTCGTGCGTATCCGATGCGCGCCGGCATCAGCCAACTCGAAGCTGCTTCCGGAACGAGCGCCAAGCTCACGAATGGTGCGGACAGGCGCGCGTCATCGGCGACGTACACGAGATCGCAATGCAGGAGCAGGGTCGTCCCGACGCCGATCGCGAAGCCGTGAACCGCAGCCACATATGGTTTGGTTGCGCACGCCAGCGCCGCTAGAAATCTGTGCGCCTGCATGTCTTCGTGGGCGATCGAGCCGGCGGACACGGCCGCGAAGTCCGTCAGGTCATTGCCCGCAGTGAACGCCTCGCCTTCGGCGTCGAACAGCACGACGCGCACGTTCGGATCTGCTTCGGCCCCCTCCAGGGCGTCCGCGAGCGCTCCGTACATCGCGTTGGTGATCGCGTTCTTCTTGTCGGGGCGCGCGAAAGTCAGGCGCAGCACTCCGTCCTCGAAGCGCCGGCGGATGTGTTCAGTCATGGCTGCTCCAATGTGGACAAGAAACAAGGGAGCTTGCGCTCCCTTGTAGCTGCGTCGCTCCGACGTCTTGCTTAGGCCGCCTTGCTCGATGAGGCGAGTTGGCGCAGCACGTAATGCAGGATGCCGCCGTGTTGGAAGTACTCGCGCTCCTTCGGCGTATCGATGCGCACGCGCGCCTCGAACTTGATCGGCTTGCCCGATTCGGGCGTGGCCGCCACAGTCACCACCTTCGCCGCGCCGCCGTTCATGCCGATGATTTCGTAGCTCTCCCGGCCCGTCAGGCCGAGCGACTGCGCGTTCTGGCCTTCCTTGAACTGCAGCGGCAGCACGCCCATGCCAATGAGATTGGAGCGGTGGATGCGCTCGAAGCTCTCGGCGATCACGGCCTTCACGCCGAGCAGCATCGTGCCCTTGGCCGCCCAGTCACGCGAGGAACCGGTCCCGTATTCTTTGCCGGCGATCACTACCAGCGGCGTTCCTTCCTCCTTGTAGCGCATGGCTGCATCATAGATGCTCATCTGTTCGCCGCTCGGTACATGCACCGTGACGCCGCCTTCAGTGCCCGGCGCCAGCTGGTTGCGCAGGCGGATGTTGGCGAACGTTCCGCGCATCATGATCTCGTGGTTGCCGCGGCGCGCGCCGTAGGAGTTGAAGTCGCGCGGCTCGACGCCGAGCGACATGAGGTATTTCGCCGCGGGGCTCGTCGCTGCGATGTTGCCGGCTGGAGAAATGTGATCGGTGGTCACGGAGTCGCCGAGCAACGCCAACACGCGAGCGTTACGGATGTCGGCCACGGCGCTCGGCTTCATCGTCATGCCGACGAAATAGGGCGGGTTCTTCACATAGGTCGACTGCTCATCCCAGGCGTAAATCTTGCCGGCGGGCAGCTGAATGGCGTTCCAGTGCTCATCGCCCGCGAAGACGCTCGAGTAACCTTTGCGGAACATCGCCGAATCGACGGACTTGGCGATGACCTCCTGGATCTCGGCGGCGGTCGGCCAGATGTCCTTGAGGTATACGGGCTTGCCGTCCTTGCCGACGCCGAGCGACTCGCTGGTGAGATCCAGATCGAGCGTGCCGGCCAGCGCGTACGCCACCACGAGCGGCGGGGAGGCGAGGAAGTTCATCTTCACTTCCGGATGCACGCGGCCTTCGAAATTACGATTGCCGGAGAGCACCGAGCAGGCGATGACGTCGCCGCTGCGCACGGCTTCCGAGATTTCGGGTTTGAGCGGGCCGGAGTTGCCGATGCAGGTGGTGCAGCCGTAGCCGACCGTGTAGAAGCCGAGCGCCTCCAGATCGCCGTTCAGGCCCGCCTTGCTGAG
This sequence comes from Steroidobacteraceae bacterium, assembly GCA_034005205.1. GTDB lineage: Bacteria > Pseudomonadota > Gammaproteobacteria > Steroidobacterales > Steroidobacteraceae > Steroidobacter. The sequence goes on from JAVEVD010000010.1 coordinate 16,384, forward strand.
GTAATCGGTCACCACGCGCGAGCCGGGCGCCAGGCTGGTCTTGACCCAGGGTTTGCTCGTCAGGCCGCGTTCGCGCGCATTGCGCGCCAGCAAGCCCGCGCCGATCAGCACCGCCGGGTTGGACGTGTTCGTGCAGCTCGTAATTGCGGCGATGAGCACCGCGCCGTCCTTCACCTCGAAGGTCTGACCGTCGACGCTCGCCGTCGCCGCGCCTTTGGCGGAGGGATTCTTGGCGGTGCGCTCTTCGGCCATCTTCTGGTGCGAGGATCGATACGTCTGCTTGGCGGTGCGCAGCGGCACGCGGTCTTGCGGGCGCTTGGGGCCGGCGAGCGAGGGCTCGACGACGCTGAGGTCGAGCTCGATCACATCGGTGTAGTCGGCCTGCGGCTGGCCGTTCTCGCGCCACAGACCCTGGTGCTGTGCATAGGCCTTCACGAGCGCGAGTTGCTCCTCGGTGCGGCCGGTGAGCTCGAGATAGCGCAGTGTTTCGTTGTCGATGGGGAAGATGGCGCAAGTGCTGCCGAACTCCGGCGACATGTTGGCGATGGTGGCGCGGTCGGCCAGCGGCAGGTTTGCCAGGCCGTCGCCGAAGAACTCGACGAATTTGTCCACCACGCCCTTCTTGCGCAGCATCTCGGTGACCGTCAGCACCAGGTCGGTGGCGGTTGCGCCGGCGGGCAGAGCGCCTTTGAGCTTGAAGCCGATGACGTGCGGGATCAGCATCGTGACCGGCTGCCCGAGCATCGCTGCTTCGGCCTCGATGCCGCCTACGCCCCAGCCGAGCACGCCCAGACCGTTGACCATCGTGGTGTGCGAGTCCGTGCCGACCAGCGTGTCGGGGTACGCCCAGCGCACGCCGTCCTTCTCGACGTCGAACACCACGCGCGCAAGATGCTCGATGTTCACCTGGTGCACGATGCCCGTATTCGGCGGCACCACCTGGAAGTTGCGGAATGCGGACTGGCCCCAGCGCAAGAACGCATAGCGCTCGCGATTACGCTCGAACTCGATGGCGTTGTTGCGCGCCAGCGAGTCCGCCGAGCCGTAAGCGTCCACCTGTACGGAGTGGTCGATGACGAGTTCGGCGGGCGAGAGCGGATTGATTTCCTCCGGGTCGCCGCCGAGCTTGATCATGGCCTCGCGCATGGCGGCGAGATCGACCACCGCGGGTACGCCGGTGAAGTCCTGCATGATGACCCGACTCGGCGTAAAGGAGATCTCGTAGGCAGGCGCCGCCTTGGGGTCCCAGTTCAGCAGCGCTTCTACATCCTCGCGCCTGACGTTCACGCCATCCTCGAAACGCAGCAGGTTCTCGAGCAGGATCTTCAGCGAGTAGGGCAGGCGGGCCACGTTGCGGTCCCGCAGTGCGGCGAGGCTGAATATTTCGAAATGACGGCTGCCGCAAGCGAGCGTCGTGCGCGCCTTGAACGAGTCTTTCATGCGTCCTCCGGGAACGGGATGTAGGACCGGCGCAAGCGCTGCATGGGGCGGTCCCGTAGACAAAGCGGCGCGGATTATACAGAGAAAGCGCTGGGCCGTTGGCGGTCAGCGGCGCAGCAATCCGGCCGAGCATTCGGCGCACGCGAAAGCTGCTTGCGCATTCCGCTGCATGCCCCAGGCAAAGCCGCTGTTCCGGGCCAGGATCAGCAAGGCGTCACGCCGCGTAGGCTTCCTCGATCACGCCGCCTCCCAGGCATTCCTCTTCCCTGTAGAAAACGACATATTGGCCCGGCGTCACGGCGCGCTGGGGCGCGGCGAAACGAACCTCGCAGGACGTTTGGTCCAGCATGCGCAACTCACAATGCTGGTCTTCCTGGCGATAGCGCACCTTGGCCATGCATCGCACCATTTCACCCGGCGGCTCGCCGGCGACCCAGGCGAGCTGACCCGCGCGCAGCGCACGACTCATCAGCGCCGGGTGCTCGCCGCCCTGCACCACAACGAGCACGTTGCGCTCGAGATCCTTGCGCGCCACGAACCACGGTTCGCCGGAAGAGTGCTGGCGCCCGCCGATGCGCAGCCCCTGGCGCTGCCCGAGCGTGTAGTACATCAGGCCCCGATGGCGACCGATTCGACGGCCGTCGAGCGACTCGATGTCGCCCGGCTGAGCGGGCAGATACCTGGCCAGGAACTCCGCGAACGGTCGCTCTCCGATGAAGCAGATTCCGGTGCTGTCCTTCTTGTCGAAGACCGGCAGCAGCAACTCGCGGGCGCGGCGTCGCACATCTTCCTTGCGCATCGAGCCAATGGGGAAAAGTGTGCGCGCCAGCGCTTGCGCGGGTACGGCGTGCAGGAAGTAACTCTGATCTTTCGCCGGGTCGACGCCCTTGAGCAGGCGCACGCCGCCCTCGTGCGCGACGCGTGCGTAGTGCCCGGTGGCGACCCAGTCGGCGCCGAGCCGGCGTGCGTAATCGAAGCACACGCCGAACTTGATCTCACGGTTGCACAACACGTCAGGATTGGGCGTGCGACCGGCGCGATATTCCTCGAGAAAGTAGGCGAACACACGCTCGCGATACTCGCCGGCGAAACTCGCCTTGTGCAGCGGTACGCCGAGCTGATCGCAGACGCGGCGCGCGTCCTGGTAGTCCTGCGCGGCGGTGCAGTAGCCGTCCTCATCCTCATCCCAGTTGCTCATGAAGAGCCCCTGGACCTCGTAGCCTTGCTGCTGCAAGAGCCATGCAGCGACGGACGAATCCACGCCGCCGGACATGCCGACGATTACGAGCGGTGAAGACATGAAAATAGATTACAGCGTCCGGCGGCATGTGAGCTCGCCGTGGCGCAGCTCAGCCGCAGCCATGCGGCGCCCTGGCCCGCGTTGAGGCAGGCGCGGCGACGACGGCAGATCGCAAGTCAGGCGATGCGCTGCACGGCGGGCAGGCCCACCGTGCGCAGCCGCGCCGAGGCCGCGCGGGCGTCCGGGAACACGTCAGCGACGATTTCGAGGGGATAACGCCGCCCGGCCAGGTAGTCATCTACACAGCGCAGCACCATCGGGCTGCGCAGGCGCGCCTCGCGAGCCAGGATCTCATCGCGATCCAGCCACACGGCGCGCTCGATGCCGTCGTCGAGCTCACGAGAGGCGTCCCGATCGTGCACCTGACCGCAGAACGCGAATCGCAGAAACGAGCGTTGCTTCTCGGGCTGTTCCCAGAGATAGACGCCCACCAGGGCTTCGGGCGCAAACGTCCAGGCAGTCTCTTCGAGGGTTTCCCGGATCACTGCGTCGATCAGCGGCTCGCCGCGCTCGACATGACCGGCCGGCTGGTTGAAGACCAGTCGCGAGCGGACGCGCTCCTCGACGAGCAGGAAGCGCCCGTTGCGTTCGACTACGGCGGCGACGGTGAGGTCGGGTCGAATGCTCATTTGACAAAGTATAGGCGTCGCAACCCGGCGTCGTTGTGATGGCGCTCAGCGAATACGGCGCGCATTTCGCGAACTTGGTCACAGCGCGGCGTTCGCCTGCAGCGGTCCAGATTTCAGACCCTGCGCGCCAGCAGCTCCGCGTACCCAACGTAGGCCGCCGGCGAGAGTTCCAGCAGCGCCTTGCGGGCGTCCTCAGGCAGCGACAGTCCGGAAATGAAGCTACGCAGCGCGGCGGCGTCCACGCGCTGACCGCGAGTGAGCGCTTTGAGCTGCTCGTACGCGTTTTCCACACCGTAACGGCGCATCATCGTCTGGATGGGTTCGGCGAGCAGCTCCCAGTTCTCATCGAGATCTTGCGCAAGCCGCACCGTATCCACATCGACGCGTTCGAGGCCGCGCTCCACCGAGCGCCACGCGATCAGCGAATGGCTCGCGCCGACGCCCACGTTGCGCAGCACGGTCGAATCGGTGAGGTCACGCTGCCAGCGCGACACGGGTAGCTTCTCGGCGAGGAAGCGCAGCAGGGCGTTCGCGACGCCCAGGTTGCCCTCGGCATTCTCAAAGTCGATCGGATTGACCTTGTGCGGCATCGTGGACGAGCCGACCTCACCGGCGAGCACGCGCTGGCGGAAATAGCCCAGGGAGATGTAGCCCCACATGTCGCGACACAAGTCGATCAACACCACGTTGCAGCGGGCGAGCGCGTCGCAGTACTCCGCCATCCAGTCGTGCGGCTCGATCTGAGTCGTGTATGGGTTCCAGGCGAGATTCAGCGATTCGACGAAGCGTTGCGCGAGACGCAGCCAGTCGATCTCCGGATAGGCGACCCTGTGCGGATTGAAGTTGCCTACCGCGCCGTTGATCTTCCCGGCGATGGTCACTGCGGCGAAACGCGCCCGCTGTTCGGCGAGCCGGTGCACGAAATTGGCGATCTCCTTGCCGATCGTGGTAGGCGTGGCCGGCTGGCCGTGCGTACGCGACATCATGGGCGTGGCGGCGTGTTCGTGCGCGAGCGTGCGCAATCGCCCGATGAGTGCGTCGAGCCGCGGCAGCAGCGCCTGCTCGCGCGCTTCGCGCAGCATCAGCGCATAGCTCAGGTTGTTGATGTCCTCTGACGTGCATGCGAAATGCACGAACTCGCGGCGCGGGCGCCACGCCGGAACGTCGTCCAACCGGCTCTTGACGAAGTATTCGACCGCCTTCACGTCGTGGTTCGTCTCACGCTCTATGCGCTTGACCTCCGCAGCCTCGGCGTCGGTGATCTCTGCGGCGAGCGTGTCCAGCACGGTCAGCGCCTCGGCGGGCAGGCCGCGCAGCTCCACTATGCCCGGCTCGGCGGCGAGCGCTTTCAGCCACAGCGCCTCCACTCGCACGCGCTGGCGGATCAGGCCGCGCTCGCTGAAGATGGGGCGCAACTCCGCGGCCTTGTCGGCGTAGCGTCCATCGATAGGGGAAATCGCGTTCAGGGCGGATGGGTTCATTGTTACAATGATACTGAATCCGCCTGGTCGACCGCACGCGCTGACGCGGCGGGCGCTTGGTCGAGTCTCATCGAGGTAGGCGTGGCGAAGGACGACTTGCGCATCGAGCGCGACAGCCTGGGCGAGCTGAAGGTTCGCTCCGACGCCTTGTGGGGCGCGCAGACGCAGCGTGCGATCGAGAACTTCCCGCTGAGCGGCCTGCGGATGCCGAGGGACTTCATCCGCGCCCTCGGCCTGATCAAGTGGGCTGCAGCGATGGCGAACGTCGAGCTGGGCGGGCTCGATGCGAAACGCGCCGCGGCCATACAGAAGGCGGCGCTCGAAGTCGCCGACGGCCGGCACGATGCGCATTTTCCCGTGGACGTCTTTCAGACGGGGTCGGGAACCAGCAGCAACATGAACGCCAACGAGGTGATCGCGCGCCTCGCCTCGCAGTTCGCCGGCCTCGCCGTGCACCCGAACGATCACGTCAACATGAGCCAGAGCTCGAACGACGTGATTCCCACGGCGATCCACGTCAGCGCGCTGCTCGCGATCGAGCAGCATCTGCTGCCGGCGCTCGCTTACCTGAGCGCGGTCATCAGCCGGCGCATCGGCGAGATCGGCGAGGTCGTCAAGACTGGCCGCACGCACCTCATGGACGCCATGCCGCTCACCTTCGGACAGGAAATGAGCGGCTGGAAGGCGCAGATCGATCATGGCTGCGCGCGCATCATGGAAGCTCGGGTGCGGTTGCAGTCGATTGCGCTTGGCGGCACAGCGGTCGGCACCAGCGTGAACGCCCAGCCGAGCTTTGGCGCGCGCGCCGCGCGCTACCTGTCAGTAAAGAGCGGCCTGGATCTGCAGCCGAGCGGCAACTATTTCGAAGCGCTGTCCTCCCAGGATGCAGCGGTCGAGCTATCGGGCCAGCTACGCACGCTCGCCGTCTCGCTGATGAAGATTTCGAACGATCTGCGTTGGATGAACAGTGGGCCGCTCGCCGGCCTCGGCGAGATCACGCTGCCAGCGCTGCAACCCGGCAGCAGCATCATGCCGGGCAAGGTGAATCCCGTAATTCCCGAAGCGGCGGCGATGATCGCCGCGCAAGTGATGGGCAATGATGCGACCATCGCGATCGCAGGGCAGTCGGGTAATTTTCAGCTCAATGTCATGCTGCCGGTCATCGCGTACAACGTCCTGCAGAGCATCCATCTGCTCGCCAGCGCGGCCCGGGCGCTCGCGGATTCGGCGATCGCCGGGTTGACGGTCAACGAGTCTCGCATCGCCGCCGCCCTGAACCGCAATCCCATCCTCGTGACGGCGCTCAATCCGGTGATCGGCTACGAGCTCGGCGCGAGCATCGCCAAGCAGGCGTACGCTGAGGGACGCCCGATCCTGGAGGTTGCGGCCGAACGCACTTCCATCGACGTGAAGGAGCTCGAGAAGCTGCTCGACCCTCGCGCGCTGACCGGCGCTCGGGAGGCGCGATCCGCCGGACAAGGCGCATCCGGGCGGTCTCCGGGCGGTTTGTCGCCAAAAGCGACGAACTCGGACGGCGATGCGGGCGCCGGGTCGGGCGGCCGCTGAAGCCGTGCGGTCTCCGAGTGATCGCATCGCGCTGCGCCGGCTCATCGAGGAGCGTCTGAAAGGTACGCGGCCTGGCGCCGATCCCATGGCCGCGCTGTCCGCCGGATTATCGCCGGAAGCCGCGCAGCAGTTGCAGGCCTATTTTCCTCCTTCGCCGACCGCCGCCGCGGTCCTCGTGCCGCTGGTCGATCATCCGGAAGGATTGTCCGTGCTGCTGACGCAACGCGCATCGCACCTCAAGCGCCACGGCGGACAGGTCAGCTTCCCTGGCGGACGTATCGAGCCCGGCGACGACGGGCCGGTCGCGGCGGCGCTGCGCGAAACGGAAGAAGAGATCGGGCTGTCGCGGCGGCACGTGACCGTGGTCGGTTATCTCGATCCGCAGCTGGTGCTGACCGGCTACTGGGTCACGCCGGTGGTCGCCTTCGTGCAGCCCGGGTTCGAGTTGAAGCTGGATGAGTGTGAGGTGGAGTCGGCTTTCGAAGCGCCGCTGGCGCACATCCTGGATCCCGCCAACCATCAGGTTCAGGAGCGTGCGATCGGCTCGGTGAGCGTTCCGGTCTATGACATTCCGTACGGGCCGTATCGCATCTGGGGCGCCACAGCCAGCATGCTCATGAACTTGTATCGCCTGGTCGCGCAGAAGGATCGGTCGGTGAGCGGCTGAGTTTCGGTTGGGGAATCTCTGATTCATTCTGCTTCTGTGATCTGGAGCCGCTCGAAACACGCCGCATTGCGGGCATTTCTTTGGAATGAACCGTCAGGGCGGTAGGTCAATCAGAGCTTCCTTAGAACTCCCGGCCTGCCTTTTGCCAATATCTTTAGTAGCGCCTCGTGATGTCCTCTATTACACGCCTGCTCGAGTTGATGTCCCGCCTGCGCGATCCGCAGCACGGCTGCCCGTGGGATCGCGAGCAAACCTTTCGCACCATCGCGCCTTATACGATCGAGGAGGCGTACGAGGTCGCCGACGCGGTGCAGCGCAACGATCTGGAGGCGCTGCGCGAGGAACTGGGCGACCTGCTCTTCCAGGTCGTGTTCCATGCGCAAATGGCTCGTGAGCAAGGCGCCTTCGGCTTCGAGGACGTGGTGCGGACCATCTGCGAGAAGATGGAGCGACGCCATCCTCATGTGTTCGGCGAAGCGCAAGTGAAAGATGCGCACGCCCAGACGCTCGCGTGGGAGCAGCACAAGCGACGCGAACGAGCCGCAAAGCGCGTCGGTGTGCTCGACGACGTGCCCCTGGCGCTGCCCGCGCTGACCCGCGCCGACAAGCTCGGCAAGCGCGCAGCCCAAGTGGGATTCGAGTGGCCGGACCTCGCCGGCGCTGTCGCCAAACTCGATGAAGAGATCGCCGAGCTGCGCGTCGAGATCACTCGCGGCGCGCCGCGTGCAGACATCGCTGGGGAGATCGGCGATGTGCTGTTCTGCGTAGTCAACGTGTGCCGCTATCTGCGCATCGATCCCGAGGAGTCGCTGCGCCAGACCAATGCGAAATTCGAGCGCCGCTTCCGTTATGTCGAGGAACGGCTGCGTGCGCTCGGGCGGACGCCGGAGGACGCTACGCTGGAGGAGATGGATCGATTATGGGAGGAGGGAAAGAAAGAAGCGGATTGCGGATAGTCAGAAGGACGGCGCTCCAGCGAAGCTGCAGAGCCTCTGAAACTATCCGCTATCCGCCATCTGCTATCCGCTTCCTTCCCGAAGTTCAGGATGCATTCAGACCCTATGTACTAACTTCTCCTCCACGCTCGGAACCATGACTCCCGAGCGATCGGAGAACAAGATGCGTACCGCTCAGATGTTGATCATCCTTGCCAGTGTGGTCGGAATCGCCGGCGCGGCCGCCGCCGCACCTCCGCCCTGGGCGAACGCGCGTCACAATCGCGCAACGTTCGACGGCTATGACTACGCGAGAGTGGTGCACGCCGAGCCGATCGTTCGTCAGGTTCGCATCGAAACACCGCGTCGCGAGTGCTGGGACGACGTGCGCTACGTCGAGTCGCGACCGCACATCTCCGATCCGAGCGTCGGCGGGCGGACCCTGCTCGGCAGCGTCATCGGCGGCGTGATCGGGCATCAGTTCGGCAGCGGCAGCGGACGGGACGCCGCAACCATCGCCGGCGCCATGATCGGCGCCGGAGTGGGCTACGACAGTGCTGCGCGCCGCTACCCTGCAGGCGCGCGCGAGGAAGTCGTGCAGCGCTGCGACGTGCGCTACCAGCACGAGTACGAGGAGCGCATCGAGGGCTATCACGTGACGTATCTCTACAATGGCCGCGAGATGACTACACGCCTGCCGTACGACCCGGGCGACCGGATCCGCGTACGGGTCGCGGTGACGCCGGCCGAGTAGCAGGTTGCCGGAGCGGCGGCGACGCCGGCCGGCCCGACAGGAGAGCAAGCGCTGCGGCGGGACGTGAAGTGACGTCCCGCCGCACGTACACTACATGCTTATGCGCATTGGCCGGCCTCTCGCACTTGTGACGATATTGCTCCTCGCCGCATCCGCGGCCGGCGCCCAGGAGTTCATCATCGAGCGTCGCCCGCCCGCGCGTCATCAGTTCGAGGCGCAGGGCGTTTCGCTCGATCAGGCGGTGCAGATGGTGCAGCGGCGCTATGGGGCGCGCGCCGTCAAGGCGGAGACGGTGCGCCAGGGCGAGCGCCGCGTACACAAGATCCGGCTGCTCAGCGCGGAGGGCAAGGTTTGGAACGTGATCGTGGACGCCCAGACAGGGGCGGAGCGCTGAACGCATGCGGCTGTTGATCGTCGAAGACGACCCGGATCTGCGCGTCTCCGTGGTCGAGCGATTCAAGGAGGCGGGCTTCAACGTCGACGCCGCCGCCGACGGCGAGGAGGGCCTTTACTGCGCGACCGAGTTCCCCCTGGACCTCGCCATCATCGATCTCGGCTTGCCTAAGCTGCCTGGCCTGGAGCTGATCAAGAAGCTGCGCGCGCAATCCAAGTCCTATCCCGTTCTGATCCTCACGGCGCGCGACCGCTGGCAGGACAAGGTGGAGGGACTGCAGGCCGGGGCGGACGATTACGTCGTCAAGCCCTTTCATTTCGAGGAGCTGCTCGCGCGCGTGCAGGCGCTGCTGCGCCGATCGGGCGGCTGGGCGCAACCCGTGCTGCGCTGCGGACCCGTCGCCCTCGACACGCGCACGCAGGAGGTCACGGTGAACGGCGCCCGCGTGGAGCTCACCAGCTTCGAGTACCGGATCCTCGAGCACCTGATCCACCGCGCAGGCGAGGTGATCTCCAAGGCCGAACTCACCGAGCGGCTCTACGCGCAGGATTTCGACCGCGACAGCAACACCATCGAGGTGTTCATCGGCCGTCTGCGGCGCAAGCTCGATCCCGAGGATACGATCAAACCCATCGAGACGCTTCGCGGCCGCGGCTACCGGTTCGCCCTGCAACGCGAAAGCGCGGTGTGAGCGCCGTCGAGGAGTCACGGGAGCGCCGCTCCTCCGGCGCTGAAGCTGCGCCCACCGCTGCGCCGCCGCGCTCGCTCAGCACGCGGCTGCTGGTGTCCGTCAGCATCCTGCTGATCACCTTCTTTGGTCTGACCATCGCGGCGCTCGATCTGGTGTTTCGCGAGGTCACCGATCAGGCGATGCGCGATCGACTGGAGGCGCATCTGCTCGCACTTATCGTCGCCTCCGAGGAGGACGCGGGCGACCTCGTCCCGGCGACCGAGAAGCTCGACGAGCGGCTAAAGAATCCGGGCTCCGGACTCTACGGAGAAATCATGCGGGCCGATGGGTATCCGAGCTGGCGCTCGAACTCGCTCACCGGCTCCGGTCTGACGTTCGATGCGCAGCCCCATGTTGGCGCCCGCGAATACGGTGAACTGCGGCGCGGCGACGGGGCGCCGGTGCGCGCGCTCAGCCGCAGCCTCGCCTGGCAGTTCGACGACGGTGTGACGCGCGTCTTCGTGTTCAGCGTGGCGGAGGATCTGCAACCTTACAACGCCCAGCTCAACCGCTTTCGCGGCCAGTTGTTCGGCTGGTTCGGCATACTGCTGCTGTTGTTGTTGGGGGCGCTGGCGATGCTGTTGCGACGCCTGCTCGCGCCGCTGCGACGGATAGAACGAGAGATCGAGGCCATCGAAACGGGCGCCGCCGACGAGCTCGGCGACGGATATCCACGCGAGCTGTTGGGCGTAACGTCCAAGCTGAACGCCCTGCTTCGCAGCGAGCGCGAGCGCCTGGCGCGCTATCGCAACACGCTCGGCAATCTTGCGCACAGTTTCAAGACGCCGCTTGCGGTCATGCGTAATCTGCTGCACGGGGCGCAGGGCCGCGATCTGCCGGTCATTCGTCAACTGGACGAGCAGATTGGCCGCATGGACGACATCGTGAAGTACCAGCTGAAGCGAGCAGCCGCTTCCGGGAGCGGCGGGCTCGGCGCTGGCCGAGTGGACATGCGCGAAGCCCTCGAAGGGCTCCGCGCCGCGCTGCTGAAAGTCTACGCCGAGCGTAACGTCGTCTGCGAATTGTCAGTGGACGACAACGTTTATTTCGCGGGCGATCGCGAAGACCTGATGGAGATCGCAGGAAATCTGCTGGACAACGCCTTCAAGTGGACGCGCAGCCGCGTACAAGTGACCGTGTCGAAGATCTGCCGCGAAGGGGTGCGACGCGACGGCCTCCAGTTGATCGTCGAGGATGACGGACCCGGCGTGCCCGAGAGCGAACGCGAGCGCGTACTCGAACGCGGCGCGCGTCTCGACGAGCGCGTCAGCGGTCAGGGCATCGGCTTGTCGATCGTGCGCGAGCTGGTCGAGCTCAACGGCGGAAGCATTGCAATTGGGTCCTCGCCCGCCCTGGGCGGCGCGCGCATCGAAGTGCGGCTGCCTCCCATCTAGGGAATCTCTGATTTGTTCTATTACTGCGATCGCACGCCGCTTGAAACACCATACATTGCGAGCATTTTCTGGGCTGAACCGTCAGGGTAGTAGGTTAATCAGGGCTTCCCTAGGCAAGCGCTGATCGAGTCCGCAGGCTACTGGGCGAACAGGATGGAAGCGATCGCAGGACGAGCGCTTGCGCAGCCGCGCTTCTCGTCGGAAGGCGGTCATTCAGCAATCTAGCGAATCATGATGGAACCGTTGCTCAGGTTGCGCGAGCAGCTCGCGCTCACCCGTTATGCGGATCGGCCGCGGTTGGCGCGCGAGCTCGACCGGCTGTTTGCGAGGCGCGCAGACACAGCCCAAAGCGCCGCGGCGCTCGCCAGACTGCGTCGCTCAATCGAGAGCTCGGCGTCCCACGTCGAGCGGCTCAAGTCGGCGCCGCTGCGGCTGGATTTCGATCCGGCGCTGCCGATCACGGCGCATCGCGCCGAAATCATCGAAGCGCTGCGCACACACCCGGTCACGGTCGTTTGCGGCGCCACGGGCTCGGGCAAGAGCACGCAGCTCCCTCGCATGTGCATCGCGGCTGGACGAGGCGCCTACGGATTGATCGGACACACGCAGCCGCGGCGCATCGCCGCGCGTGCGCTTGCATCACGCTTGGCGCAGGAGCTGAACACGACCGTAGGCGGCGCCGTCGGCTATCAGGTTCGCTTCGATGACCACACTGGGCCGGACTGCCGGGTGAAGCTGATGACAGACGGCGTCCTGTTGCGCGAGCTGGAGCGCGATCGCCTGTTGCGACGCTATGACACGCTCATCATCGATGAGGCGCACGAGCGCAGTCTCAACATCGATTTCCTGCTCGGTGTGCTCCAGCGCATCGTCCGGCAGCGTCCTGAACTGCGCGTGATCATTACCTCAGCCACCATCGATCCGCAGCGGTTCGCCGAGTTCTTCGGCGGCGCGCCGGTCATCGAAGTGTCCGGCCGCAGCTACCCCGTGGAGGTTCGCTACCGCCCGCTCGCGGGCGAGGAGGACGAGCAGGAGTTGACGCTGGCGCAGGGCGTCGTGGCCGCAGCGCATGAGCTCGAGCGCACCGACCGCGGCGACGTGCTCGTCTTCCTGCCCGGCGAGAAGCAGATACGCGAAGCGGCCGAGGCGCTCGGCCGCGCGAAGCTGCACCATACGGAAGTGCTGCCGCTTTATGCGCGGCTCTCGACGCGCGACCAGGAGCGCATTTTCGAGAAGCATGGCCCGCGCCGCATCGTTCTGGCGACCAACGTGGCGGAGACCTCGCTCACCGTGCCAGGCATACGGCATGTGATCGATTCGGGGCTGGCGCGCATCAGCCGCTACAGCGTGCGCGGCAAAGTGCAGCGCCTGCCGATCGAGCCTATCTCGCAGGCCAGCGCCGAGCAGCGCAAGGGCAGGGCGGGGCGCGAGAGCGAGGGCGTCTGCATTCGCCTGTACTCGCAGGAGGATTTCGATTCACGCGCGCCGTTCACGGCGCCGGAAGTGCTGCGGACCAATCTGGCGAGCGTCATCCTGCAGATGGCGTCGCTCGATCTGGGTGGGCCGCAGGACTTCCCGTTCGTCGATCCGCCTGACACGCGACAGATCAACGACGGTTATCGTCTTCTGCAGGAGTTGAAGGCGGTGGACGACGCGCGCGTCGTGACTGCGCTGGGCAGGCAGATCGCGGCGCTGCCGCTCGATCCCAGACTGGCCCGCATGCTGATCGCCGCGAGTCATCACCAATGTCTGGCGGAGATGCTGGTGATCGCCGCCTTTCTCGCGGCGCAAGATCCTCGGGAGCGTCCGGCCGAGGCCCAGCAGCAGGCCGATCTGATGCACGCCCGATTCGCGGATCCGCGCTCGGATTTCGTGGCCGTATTGAACCTGTGGAACGCGTTTCACGAGCGCAGCGTCGAGCTGTCAGGCAATCAGCTTCGCAAGTGGAGTCGCGAGCACTTCCTGTCGTTCGTGCGCATGCGTGAGTGGCAGGAGCTGCACCGCCAGCTCAGCGAGATCACAACCGAGCTGAAACTGCGGCCCAACACTGCGCCGGCGGCCTATGCGGACCTTCACCAGGCTGTTCTGACCGGCTTTCTGGGCAACGTCGGCGCACTGGATGAACGCCGCGAATACCAAGGCGCGCGCGGTTCGCGATTCGTCATTGCGCCGGGAACACCGCTCGCGTCGAAGCCGCCGAAATGGCTGGTCGCCGCACAGCTCGTCGAGACGACGCGCCTTTACGCACGCACCGTGGCTGCGGTCGAGTCGCAATGGATCGAGGCGGCCGGCGCGCATCTGATACGGCGGAGTTACAGCGAGCCGCACTGGTCGCCCGAGCGCGGTTACGTGGCGGCGTACGAAACTACCTCGCTGTATGGATTGATACTGAACGCTGGCCGCCGGGTGAACTACGCGGCTGCTCAGCCGCGGGAGGCGCAGGAGATCTTCGTGCGCGAAGCTTTGGTCGAAGGCCGCACGCGCTGGCGCGCTCCGTTCCTCGAGCACAATCGCAGGCTGCGCGAGCAAGTCGAGCAGCTGGAGGCGCGCTTGCGGCGTCGGGATGTGCTCGTGGACGAGCAGGCCATGTGCGACTTCTACCTCGCACGGCTGCCGCCGGACGTGCATTCGATTGCGACGCTGGAGAGATTCTTGCGCGGCCCGCGTGGCGAATCAGGCCGACGTCGCAGCACGCAGTCGGGCAAGCCGGTGCAGACGCCGTCGCCGGCCGAGCAGTTGACCATGACGTTGCGCGACCTGATGCGCCGGGAAGCCGTCGACGCCATGTCCGCCCAGTATCCGGACACGTTTCCTTTCGAGGGCAATGAGCTGCCGATCGTCTACAGGTTCGAGCCGGGCGCCCGCGACGACGGCGCCACGATCGTTCTGCCGCTGCCGTTGCTGAGCGCTGCGAGCCCGGGCGCATTCTCGGGAACGATCCCCGGCTGGCGACTCGAGAAGATCAGCGAGACATTGCGGGCGCTGCCCAAGGCGGTCCGCAAGGCTTTCGTGCCGGTTCCCGAGTATGCGGCGCGGGCCGCGGCCGAGATCGATGAACGCGCGGAGTTCGACGCCGCGATGGCGGAGTGGATCACGCGCACCAGCGGCTTCGTGGTGAGCGCCGAACAAGTGGCCGCGCTGCCTTTGCCCGATCATCTGCGCTTCAACATTCGGGTGGTCGACTTGCAGGGCGGCGTCCTGGTCGAGGGCCGCGACCTGCTGCAGCTCAAGCGCGCTGCGCCCGCGGCCGTCTCGGGCGGTTCGGGCCAATCCGCTGCGCGACTGCATCGCAGCTGGGACTTCGGCGAGCTTGCAAGCGAACGGCAGGTGGAACGAAGCGGGGTGAGGTTCAGGGTCTATCCCACATTGCGCGACCGCGGAAACGGCGTGGAGCTGACCGAGGCCGCCAGCGAAGCCGATGCGGAATGGTCGTTGCGCGCCTCGGTGCTGCGCCTCGCAATGCTCGCGGCGCCCGAGCTGCACAAGTACGCCCGCAAGCGGTTCGCCGACGAGCGCGAGATCGTGCTCCTCGGTCAGGGCCTGAACACCGTGCGGCCCGTTCCGGAGGCTCTCGCCGAACTCGTATTCGCCAACTGCTTCCTGCAGGACCTCGAAACTGCGCCGCGCACTGCGGAGTCGTTCCAGGCGCTGCTCGATTCACGGCGTTCAGCGTTCGGCGATACGCTGGACCGTGTGCTCGGACACACGCTGGAGATCCTGCGCGAGCTGCGTTCCGTGCGGCAGAAGCTGAATGCGCTGCGCTCCGCGGTATTCGAGCCTCTGCAGCAGGACGTCCATGAGCAGCTCGCGAACCTCATCCCGGAGGATTTCCCCGCCGCCACACCGCCGCTGCTGTGGCCTCATCTGCCGCGCTATCTGCGTGCGCTGGCGCGCCGACTGGACAAGGCCGCAGGCGCTCGCCAGCGCGACGCCGAGCTCATGGCCAAAGTGCGACCGGCGGCGCGCGCCTTCGAGCAACTGCGCGCGCAGGTCGAGCGGACCGGTTCGCGCCGCGAGCTCGAGCGCCTGCAATGGATGATCGAGGAGCTGCGCGTCTCGCTGTTCGCCCAGGACTTGCGGACCGCGCTGCCGGTTTCCGAGAAGCGGGTCGCCGAGCAGATCGAAAGGGCGCGCACGGAAGCGCACGCCGCGTGAGGTCACAGCGCCGGACGGCTACGGAGCCACTTTGAAGTCGATGCCCTGCGCCAATGGCAGCTCTCGACTCCAGTTGATCGTGTTCGTCTGCCGGCGCATGTAAGCCTTCCAGCTGTCCGATCCCGACTCGCGCCCGCCGCCGGTGTCCTTCTCACCGCCGAACGCTCCGCCGATCTCGGCGCCCGACGTGCCGATGTTCACGTTGGCGATGCCGCAATCGCTGCCGGTCGCCGACAGGAAGCGTTCCGCATGTTGCAGGTTGTCGGTGAAGATCGCCGAAGACAGCCCGTGATGCGCGCTGTTGTGCATGGCGAGCGCCTCATCGAGCGTGTCGTACTCGATGAGATACAGGAGCGGCGCAAACGTCTCGGTTTGCACGATCGGCCAGTCGTGACGCGCACGGATGATCGCCGGTTCGACGAAGAAGCCGGGAGAGCGTGTTTGACCGCCGCACAGCAGCGTTCCGCCGGCGCTTTTCGCCGTCTCGATCGCCTGCAGATACCGCTGCACGGAGGCGCCGTCGATCAGCGGTCCCATGAGCGTCTCACGCTGCAAGGGATCGCCGATGCGAACCTGCGAGTACGCCCTCAGCAGCCGGCGCTCGAGCTCCTGCGAGCGCGAGCGCTGGACGAAAACGCGGCGCGTGCTCGTGCAGCGCTGGCCTGCCGTGCCGACGGCGCCGAACACGATGGCCGGAACGGCGAGGTCCAGGTTGGCGAACTCATCGACGATGACGGCGTTGTTGCCTCCGAGTTCCAGCAGACTCCTGCCGAGCCGCGCCGCCACGCGCTCGGCCACTTGACGACCGACCGTCGTCGAGCCGGTGAAGGACACCAGATCGACCCGCCGATCGTCGACCAAGCGCCCGGCCAGATCAGCGCTCTCGGGAATGAAAAGTTGGAACACGCCCGGCAACCCGTGCTGCTCGAGAACGCGGTTCACGAGCTTCTGCACGGCCACCGCACACAGCGGGGCCTTGGGCGATGGTTTCCACACGGTCACGTCGCCGCAGACGGCGGCGAGGAACGCGTTCCACGACCAGACGGCCACCGGGAAGTTGAAGGCGCTGATGACTGCGACGACCCCCAAAGGATGCCATTGCTCGTACATCCGATGCATGGGGCGCTCGGAATGCATGGTCAGCCCATAGAGCATGCGCGATTGACCCACCGCGAAGTCGGCGATGTCGATCATCTCTTGTACTTCGCCGTCGCCTTCCGCCTTGATCTTGCCGGTCTCCAGGGACACGAGGTCGCCGAGAGCGTCCTTGCAACGGCGCAGCTCGTCGGCGATCAGCCGTACGGCTTCGCCGCGCCGCGGCGCTGGAACCGAGCGCCACTGCTCGAAGACCCGGCGCGCGCTGACGATCAGGCGTTCGTAGTCGGCGGCGGTAGCCGCACGCACGCGACCCAGGACTTGGCCGGTCGCTGGATTCACCGATTCGATCAGCGGGCCGGATTCATCCTGCGACCAGCCGCCGTCAGCGCTCCACACGCCGGAGTTGGCTTCGTTCAACTCGAGTGCTGCAAGTATGTCGTGCATGATCGCCTCGTCTCGGTACGATTGTGGGCGTCGTCGGCGCCGAGTATCGCAATTTCGGCCCGTCGCTGCTTTTGCAGTGCGGCGACGGGTGCTAGTCTCTGCGCCCCTTATGACGCAAAACCCGCATCTGATCGAGTGGAGCCCGGTGAGCTGGTGCTGCAAGCCGGCCCAGCAGCAACCGGTATATTCCGACCAGGCGGCGCTCGACGCCGCGGTCGCGGCGCTCTCGCGCCTTCCCCCGCTGGTCGTCTCCTGGGAGATCGAGGCGCTGAAGGCGGAGATCGCGGCGGCGCAGCGGGGCGAGTGCTTCGTGCTCCAGGGCGGAGATTGCGCAGAGAAGTTCGAGGATTGCCAGTCCGACTCGATCACCAAGAAGCTGAAGATCCTGCTGCAGATGAGCCTGGTGCTCCTGTACGGACTGAAGAAGCCGGTGGTGCGTATCGGGCGTATGGCCGGCCAGTACGCCAAACCCCGCTCGGCGGACACCGAGACGCGCGATGGAATTACGCTGCCGTGCTACCGCGGCGACATCGTCAACCGGCCCGAGTTCGACCCCGCCGCCCGCGAACCGGACCCGCAGCTCCTGCTGCGCGGCTATGAACGCGCAGCGCTGACGCTCAATTTCGTGCGCTCGCTGATCGACGGCGGTTTCGCCGATCTACATCACCCCGAGTACTGGGATCTGGACTTCGTACGCCATTCGCCGCTCAAGGACGCCTACGAGCGCATCGTGCAGTCGCTCTCCGATTCGCTCGATTTCCTGGAGGCGACTACGCGCTCGCCGATCCACGCAACGCGACTCAACTTCTACTCCAGTCACGAAGGCGTGCATCTGCTGTACGAGCAGGCGCAGACGCGCTACATCGAGCGCCGCAAGCGCTGGTACAACCTATCGACGCACATGCCGTGGATCGGCGTGCGCACGGCGGCGCTCGACGGAGCGCATGTCGAGCTGTTCCGCGGGATTTCCAATCCCATCGGCGTCAAGGTTGGCCCGGCGATGGACGGCGAGTGGGTGCAAGGACTGATCGCCAAGCTCAACCCGAACGGCGAACCTGGCCGCATGGTGCTGATCCATCGCATGGGCGCGAAGGAGATCGAACAGCGCCTGCCGCCGCTCATCCAGGCCGTGCGCGCCACCGGCAGCCCCGTGCTGTGGGTCTGCGATCCGATGCACGGCAACACGGAAACTACCAGCTCGGGCCTCAAGACCCGCCGCTTCGATAACATCATGGCCGAACTCGAAGCCGCCTTCCGCATTCACCGGGAGATGGGATCCTGGCTGGGCGGAGTGCACTTCGAGCTCACCGGCGAGGACGTCACGGAGTGCACCGGCGGCGCGCGCGGCCTGACGGACGCCGATCTGGCGCGCGCCTACCGCTCGCAAGTCGATCCCCGTCTGAACCATGAACAAGCCCTGGAGCTGGCGATGCGCATCGCCGGCCTGCATGCCGCTCGACGCTGATCCGGACGCAGGCCCATCATCCATCGCCCGCAGAGAATTACTGCAACCGCGCGCGCCGCAAGCCGACCAGGCGCGCCGCGCAGCGCATGAAGCATCTTTGTAACCGCCGGAACCGAGACGCAATATTCGATCTGGCCATCGACCTGGAGCGATCGACGCACATGCCGCAGAAGACCAAGCCCAACCCCCGCCGCTATTCGAGCGAAGTCGTCGACGGACTGAAGCAGACGCCGAGTCGCGCCATGCTGCGCGCGGTCGGCTACAAGGACGCCGATTTCAAGAAGCCAGCCATCGGGATCGCCTCCACCTGGAGCAATCTCACGCCATGCAACATGCACATCGACAAGCTGGCCAAGGCTGCGGCCGACAGCGTCGATCGCTCCGGCGGCAAGAGCACCACGTTCGGGACGATCACCGTCTCGGACGGCATTTCCAACGGCGCTCCCGGGATGCGCTATTCGCTGGTGTCGCGCGAGGTGATCGCCGATTCGATCGAAACCGTGACGGGCGCGCAAGGTTTCGACGGCGTGGTCGCGATCGGCGGCTGCGACAAGAACATGCCTGGCTGCATGATTGCGCTGGCGCGGCTCGACCGCCCGGCGATCTTCGTGTACGGAGGCACTATCCGCCCTGGCCCGAAGCATCGCGACATCATTTCCGTGTTCGAAGCGCGCGGCGCTTTCGCCAGCGGTCAGATTTCCGAGCGCGAGCTGCGCGAGATCGAACGCACCGCCATTCCGGGGCCAGGGAGCTGCGCCGGCATGTATACGGCCAACACCATGGCCTCGGCGATCGAGGCGCTCGGCATGAGCCTGCCGAACAGTTCCGCCCAAGAGGCCGTCTCGCGCAACAAGCTCAAGGACTGCCGCGACGCCGGCAGGGCGGTCATCAAGCTGGTGAAGGCGGGGATCACGCCTTCGCAGATCCTCACGCGCGAGGCGTTCGAGAACGCCATCGCAGTCGTCATCGCGCTCAACGGCTCGACCAACGCGGTGCTGCACCTGCTGGCCATGGCGCACGCCGCCAACGTCAAGCTGGAGCTGGACGACTTCACGCGCATCGGCCGGCGCGTGCCGGTGCTCGCAGATTTGCGTCCGAGCGGCAAGTACATGATGTCGGAGCTGATCCGCATCGGGGGCATCCAGCCGTTGATGAAGATGCTGCTTGCGGAGGGGCTGCTGCACGGCGATTGCCTCACCGTCACGGGCAAGACGCTCAAGCAGAATCTGCGGGGCGTGAAGCCCTATCCGAAGAACCAGGACATCGTTCGCGCCTTCAGCGACCCCATCAAACCGGACAGCCATCTGGTGGTGATGTACGGCAATCTCGCGCCCGAGGGCAGCGTGGCGAAGATCACCGGCAAGGAAGGACTCGCGTTCACCGGCCGCGCTCGCGTGTTCAACGGCGAAGAAGCCTCGGTGCAGGCCATCCTGGACGGGGATATCGTCGCGGGAGATGTGGTCGTGATCCGCTACGAAGGTCCGAAGGGCGGGCCTGGCATGCGTGAAATGCTGAGCCCGACCAGCGCGATCGCCGGCCGCGGGCTCGCGGACCAAGTCGCGCTGATCACCGATGGGCGCTTCTCCGGCGGCAGCCGCGGATTCCTGGTCGGGCACATCGCCCCGGAGGCTGCGGTCGGCGGACCGATCGCGCTGGTGCGTGATGGCGACGTCATCACGATCGACGCGCAGACGCGCAAGATCAGCATTGACGTTTCGGCCGAGGAACTGGAGCGTCGCCGGGCTGCATGGCGCGCCCCGGAGCCGTACACTCGCAGGGGCGTGCTGGCCAAGTACGCCCGCGCCGTCAGCAGCGCCTCGCTCGGCGCCGTCACGGACCGCGAGGGTTGAAGCGGCTCGCCTCACACCGCGCGTGCGACGCATGGCGAGCTTCCCGAGGCGTCGAACTGCAGTGAAGACCATGAGCGAAGCGTACGAGATCGTCGAAGTCGGCCCGCGCGACGGGCTGCAGAGCGAATCCGAAATCATGCCGACCGAGACCAAGGTCGAGCTGATCCGCCGGCTCGTGGCGGCGGGCGTGCGCCGTCTGGAAGTCGCCAGTTTCGTCAATCCCAAACGCGTACCCCAGATGGCCGACGCGGAAGCGGTGTTGGCGGCGCTGCCAAAACGGGCAGATCTGCAGTACATCGGTCTGGTGCTCAATCGGCGCGGCTTCGATCGCGCGCTGGCCGCCGGATGTGGTGAGATCGGCATGGTTGTGCCCGTCACTGACAGCTTCACGCAGCGCAACCAAGGCATGAGCACGGAGCAGGCGATTCAGGCGTGGGAGGAGATCGCCCCGCTGGCGCACGCGGCGGGCGTGCGGGCGCAGATCACGATCTCCGTGGCCTTCGGCTGCCCGTTCGAAGGCGAAACGCCGCTCGAGCGGGTGGTGGCGATCGCCGAGCGTGTGGCGCGCGCCGAGCCGC
Organism: Steroidobacteraceae bacterium; assembly: GCA_034005205.1. Classification (GTDB taxonomy): domain Bacteria; phylum Pseudomonadota; class Gammaproteobacteria; order Steroidobacterales; family Steroidobacteraceae; genus Steroidobacter. Next base: position 37,264 of record JAVEVD010000010.1, read on the forward strand.
TCGAGATCGCTATTGCCGACACCATCGGCGTTGCTGCGCCGCGACATGTGACGGAGCTGGTAAGCCGCCTTCGGCAGGCGCTGCCGCATGTCCATCTGCGCTGCCATTTCCACAACACGCGGAATACGGCCGTCGCCAACGTGTATGCCGCCGCTCAGGCCGGCGTTCGTACATTCGACGCGAGCGTCGGAGGATTGGGCGGCTGTCCGTTTGCGCCGAACGCCACGGGCAACGTCGCCACGGAAGACGTGCTGTACATGATGTCGCGCTGCGGCTTCGACGCCGGCATCGACCTCCAGCAGATGATCGAGACCGCACGATGGCTGCAGGAGAAGCGCGGAAAGCCGGTTCCCGGCATGGTGGCCAGGGCTGGTGGGTTTCCAAAGGCTTCAGCGGGTTAGGCTGAATACCTAAAGTAAACCGTAGGCGTTGAGCGAGGGCCCGCAGCGCCCGCCCGGGAGCGGCTGGCTCGGGCTTCGCGAACCTTCGGGCGCCTGTGCGCAGGCGCTCCGGCCAATCGCCGTGCTGTCGTCGATCGACGCACCGCCATATACACTGCGCCCCATCGGGACCGGGTCCGGTCCCTCACAACATTTCAAAGGGCGCATCATGGCCAAAGCAGTGGACAAGGCTTACCAGACGGTTCGCGATCGAATTGTACGTGGCGTGTATCCCGCCGCCTCGAGAATCACGGAGCAGGAGGTGGCGGCGGTCGCGGGTGTGAGCCGCACGCCGGTGCGCGAGGCGTTGCGAAAACTCCACGCCGAAGGATTGCTCGAGTTCGTTCCTCATCAGGGGGCGGTCGTGACCGAGTGGACCAGTGAGGACCGCGATGACGTGTTCGAACTGCGCGCGCTGCTGGAATCTTACGGCGCGGCGCGAGCGGCGCGCCGCATGACCGACCAGGGACTGGCGGAGCTGCGTCGGTTGGCGGAGGAGCAATATCACGAAACGCTGAGCAAGGCCGACGGCTATCTCGAGCGCTGCGGCGACTTGAACAGCCAGTTCCATCGTCGCATTCACGAGTTTGCGGGCAGCTCGCGCCTGGTGAGTGCGCTCGCATCGCTGATCGAAGCGCCGCTGATGATGAAGACCTTCGCGGCGTACCAGGATGAGGACCTCATTCGCAGCGCTTCGCACCACCTCGAGATCGTGCGTGCACTGGAAACACGCGACAGTGACTGGAGTGCGGCGCTGATGCGCTCTCATGTCCTCGGCGCACGCGGGGCTTTGCGCTCGTTGTGATCGTTGCGGGTTGCACTGCATCTGCAGGCGCAACCCGTATAGCCGTTTCACAATCTCCTGCTTGTAAATCCGACAAGCGGCCGGCGTCGGAAGTCAACCATGCGCATTTACACGAGGCGTGCGGCGTGATCCATGTTGCTAGAATCCCTCACGGCCCGAATCCGGGCCGTGATTCCCTGATGCTGAGGAGTGCACTATGGCCATCAAAGTCGGCGACAAGATGCCTTCCGGAACGCTCACGCTGGTCACCCCGGACGGGCCCCAGAAGATCAGCGCCGATGAGTATTTCAAGGGACGCAAGGTGGTGCTGTTCTCAGTGCCGGGGGCGTTCACGCCTACGTGCGATGCGAAGCACCTGCCCGGCTTCGTGGAAAAGGCAGGGGAAATTCGCAGCAAAGGCGTCGATGCGATCGCCTGCCTCGCGGTGAACGACGCCTTCGTGATGAAGGCGTGGTCGAAATCGCAGAACGCCGACGGGAAGGTGGAGATGCTCGCGGACGGCAACGCCGAATACACCCGGGCGCTCGGCCTGGAGATGGACGCCAGCGGCTTCGGCATGGGCACGCGCGGCCAGCGCTTTTCGATGCTGGTGGATGACGGCGTAGTCAAGCAGTTGAACGTCGAGGAGAAAGGCGAGTTCAAGGTGTCGAGCGCCGAGTACGTGCTCGGACAGATCTAGACCCAAGAAAGAGGCCGCCGGAAGAGAAAAGCGGCGCTGCGGGCTTCCTGGATGAAGCCCGATTGGCGCACTCACGGCCACGACGACGAGCAGCACGCCGGCGTCGATCCGGCCCGGAGAGGCGGGCGGAGGGTGAGATTCGGTCGGCGCCGAATTAGCGTCGCGCCGCGTCAACGTTCCCCAGCCGCCAAGCCAACGCCCCGATTGCAGCGTGCGCTCGGCCGGCCGGGGAGGGGAATGGGGAGGGTGTGCGCCACGCCGGACGAGGGCGTCCATTTATCGTCCGGCGCAGTAGTTAGGTCTCAGCCGAGCGCGTTCTCCAGCTCGGGCAGCACGGTGAACAGATCGCCGACCAGGCCGATGTCCGCCACCTCGAAGATCGGCGCCTCGGGATCCTTGTTGATCGCCACGATCGTGCGTGCGTCCTTGATGCCGGTGAGGTGCTGGATGGCGCCTGAAATGCCGACCGCTACGTACAGCTCCGGCGCAATGATCTTGCCGGTCTGACCGACCTGCAGATCGTTGGGCGCATAACCCGCATCCACCGCCGCGCGCGAGGCGCCGACGGCCGCGTTCAGCTTGTCCGCCAGGCTGTAAATGATCTTGAAATTGTCCGCACTGCCCACGGCGCGTCCGCCGGAGACGACCCGCGCGGCCGTCTGCAGATCCGGGCGGCCGCTGGTCGCCGCCGAGCGTTCGATGAAGCGCGTGTGCGAGGGCAGCTCGGCGCTCACGTTGGCGGCTTCCACGCTGGCGGCGCCGCCCTGCGGGGCGGCCTGGAAAGAAGCCGTGCGCACTGTGGCCACCAGCTTGCGATCCTGCGGCGCTTCCACCGTGATGATCGCGTTGCCGGCGTACACCGGACGGCGGAACCGATAGGCTGACTCCGCGGCCATCACGTCGCTCAATTGCCCGACGTCGAGCAGGGCGGCGACGCGCGGCATCAAGTCCTTGCCGAACGTCGTCGAGGGACCGAATACGTGCGTGTAGTCGCCGGCCAGTGCAGCGACCTGCGGAGCGAGCACCGCGGCGAGCGGCTCGGCGTTCGCCGGGTCTTCGACTTTCAGCACGCGCTTGACGCCCTGGATCTGGGCTGCTTCGGCGGCCACGTCGGCCGCATTCGCGGCGAACACCGCTACGTCGACCTCGGCGCCTTCGATGCCGCTCGCGCAGGCGACGCACTTGGCAGTGGCGGGATTGAGCTTGCCGTTTGCGTGTTCGGCGACAATGAGAATCTTGACCATCAGACCAGCCCCTTCTGCTTGAGCGTTGCGACCAGCTCCGCGACGTCCTTCACCACGACGCCTTTTTGCCGGCCCGCCGGCGGCTCGAACTTCAGCGTCTTGAATTGCGCCGCCGTCGCCACGCCGAGATCGGCGAGCGCCACGATATCGAGCGGCTTCTTCTTCGCTTTCATGATGTCCGGGAGCTTGACGTAGCGCGGCTCGTTCAGGCGCAAGTCCGTGGTGAACACCGCGGGCAGATCTACCTCGATGGTCTCGAGGCCGGCGTCGACTTCACGGGTGATCTTCGCGCGGTCGCCGTCGATCTCGACCTTGGAGGCGAACGTCGCCTGCGGACGATTCCAAAGCGCAGCGAGCATCTGACCCGTCTGGTTGTTGTCGTCGTCGACGCCCTGCTTGCCGAGCAGCACGATCCGCGGGCTTTCCTTCTCGATGAGCTTCAGAAACACTTTCGCAGCGGCGAGCGGCTCGACCACCGTCTCGGATTGCACCAGAATGGCGCGATCCGCGCCCATCGCCAGCCCGGTGCGCAACTGCTGCTGGACGTCCGCCGGGCCGATGCTCGCGACCACCACTTCGCTCGCTCCGCCTTTCTCCTTGATGCGCAGCGCCTCTTCGAGCGCGATCTCGTCGAAGGGGTTGATGCTCATCTTCACCCCTTCGGTCACTACGCCCGTACCGTCGGGTTTCACGCGCACGCGGACGTTGTAGTCCACCACGCGCTTCAGGCCTACCAGAATCTTGCTCACGCCAGCGCTCCAACAGGATGCGAATGATTTGGGAAGTGCATCGGCGGGGGCGGCGCACCCGCGGATGGAGCCGGGGGCCGCGCGCCGGGCGATCGTGACCCGGCCAGGCGGGGAGACGCCGCTCAAAACTGCCCGCCGGGCAGCGGCCGGGCACGCTAACGGAATGGGGCTTGAGAGTCAAACCCCAGGAGCACCGACTGGCGGCTCGCGAATCGTGACCGGTTCCGCCCGCGCCGTCGGAATTGCGCCCGAACCTCTGATTTACTGCGCGTCTGCGATCGCCTGGCGCTCGAAACGCCGTGCGTTCGGGCATCTCCTTGGCCTGAACCACCAGAGTGGTAGGTTTATCCGAGCTTCCTCAGGCAAGGCGCGACTACACTGCGGCGGCGCCCATCAATCCAACCGCTAGTCATCCTAGTCACTGCCCCATGCCCGACGCACTCGCTCCCCGTTTCAAACTCGGCGTGATCACGCCGGCCACCAACACCGTGGTGCAGCCCGAATATGAGGCGATGCGCCCATCAGGGGTGACCAATCAGACCGCCCGGGTGCTCATCCCGGACACGCCGGTCGGCACCGAGGAGGAATTCGCGACGATGATGCGCGCCGTGCGCAGCGCCATCGAGGGAGCGGTCGACGTCGCCATGGCGTGCTCACCGGCCGCGGTCGTGCTCGCCATGTCCGCGGAGACGTTCTGGGAAGGGGAGTTGCAGCCGGATGCGCTGCGCAGCCGCCTGGAGGCCCGGGCGGGCGTCAAGGTAATCCTGGGGTCGCAGGCCTGCCGGGCGGCGATACAGTGCTACGGCGGGGTGCGGCGCATCGGCCTCATCACGCCGTACATGCCCTCCGGGGACGCACAGGTGCGGCGCACGTTCACGGACGCCGGATTCGAGGTCGTTAATTTGCTTGGGCTCAAATCCAACAGCCCGCTGCTCATGGCGCACGAGCCGCCTGAGCGTTTGCGACGGGCGGTGCGCGAGGTTGACGATTCGAGCGTCGAGCTCATCATGCAGGTCGGGACGAACCTTGCGTTCGCTCGGGTGGCTGCGGAGGCGGAGCGCTGGCTCGGCAAGCCGGTGCTGGCCGTGAACACATGCACGTACTGGCATGCGTTGCGCAGCCTGGGAGCCGAGGACCGGATCGACGGGTTCGGGTCGCTGCTCATGGAGCATTGAGGCCGAGCGCCTCGTGACCGGTCGGAAGGCCTGTGACGGCCTGCACGGCGTTCACGTCAACGCACAGGTACGTTCAGGATTCTGCTATTTTTCGGACCAGTCACGAGTCACCAGTCACTTCCGATTCGCCACGTCCTATGCGCACCATCCGCCCCAGCTCCAGTCTCGCAAACGTCAAATACGAGATCCGCGGAGACTTGGCGCGGCGCGCCAATGACATGGAGCGGCTGGGCTATGAGATCGTGCCGCTCAATATCGGCAATCCTGGCCTGTTCGGCTTTCGCACGCCGGAGACGATGCGCCTCGCCATGATCGAGAATCTGAAGGCGAGCGAAGCATACTGTCACCAGAAGGGGATTTTTCCCGCGCGCGAGGCGGTCGTCATGCAGCAGCAGAGCCGCGGCGTGCGTGGCGTGAGCGCCGACGAGGTGTTCATGGGCAACGGCGTGAGCGAGCTCATCGACCTGGTGCTGCGGGCGCTCTTGTCGACGGACGATGAAGTGCTGGTCCCCAGTCCCGATTACCCGTTGTGGACGGCGGCCGTCACGCTGAACCGTGGGCGGCCGGTGCACTACCCGTGTCGATCGGAGAATGGCTTCGAGCCGGATCCACAGGAGATCGAGCGGTTGATCACGAGCCGCACGCGCGCCATCGTGGTCATCAATCCCAACAACCCGACCGGCGCCGTGTACTCGCGGGCCACCCTGGAAGGCATTGCGCAGCTCGCCGAGCGGCATCATCTGATCGTCCTGAGCGATGAGATCTACGACCAGATCCTGTACGACGATGCGCAGTTCACGCCGATGGCGACGCTCGTGCACGGCTCGCTGTGCGCCACCTTGTCCGGTCTGTCCAAGGTGTATCGCGCCTGCGGGTATCGTGTCGGCTGGGCCGTGTTCTCCGGCGAGATCGAGTCGGCGCGTGAATATCTGAACGCGCTCGACAAACTCTCGTCGCTGCGACTGTGCAGCAATGTGCCCGGTCAATGGGCCGTCCAGACGGCGCTCGGCGGGTACCAGAGCATCAAGGAGCTCACGCGTCCCGGCGGCAGGCTGTACGAATCGCGGCAAGCCATCCTCGAAGGAGTGGCGCGCAGCAAGTATCTGCAGGTGCATGCGCCTCGAGGGGCGATCTATGCGTTCGTCGGCGTGAAGGAAGGCGTGCTGCCCTCGTTCGACGATCAGCAGTTCGCGATGGACCTGCTGGAATACAAGCACGTGCTGCTCGCGCCCGGCACGAGCTTCAATGCGCCGTACAACACGCACTTCCGCATCACCAATTTGCCCACCGCCGAAGTGCTGAGCGACGTGTTCCGCCGTATGGAGGAACTGCTCGACTGCTACGCTTCCGGCGCCCAGCCGGCGGCGCGGCCGCAGCCGGAGCTCAAAGTCGTCGTCCGCTGAACATGCTGTGATGACCCACTGACGCATCAGCGCCGTGCCGCTGCGATCGTCTATCATCGCTGCACATTCGTGACGCGTGCAGCGCCAGCACATCGCCTTGTCCCTCTACGAGCTCCTCGATCGCAACGTCGGCGTCCTGACCGCCAGCCGCCGGCTCGCGCATGCGCTGCGAGTCGGCTACGCGCACTACGCACGTGAGCGTGGCCGGATGGTTTGGCGTACGCCGGTCGTCCTCCCATGGACCGCCTGGTTGCGCGAGCAGTGGCGCGAAGCCAGGGCAAGCGACTCCGCGCGCCCGTCGCAGTTGCTGACCTCCGCGCAGACGCGCGTGATCTGGGAGGAGGTCGTCGCGCGCAGTTCCTGTGGCGCCGGTCTGCTCAATCCAGTGAACGCGGCGCGGCTCGCGGCCCGCAGCTGGAGGCGCATGCAGGAGCACTGCATCGCCGTGGAGCAACTCGAAGGCGAGTTGGATCTGGAAGCCCGGGCGCTGCACGAATGGTGCGCCGCCTTTGTGCGCCGCTGTGACGATCTGAACGCCCTGGACGAGGCGCGGCTGCCGGCATGGGCGCTCGAGAGGCGTCTGATCCCGATTCAACCAGTCGCGCTGGCGGGGTTCGATTTCCTGCCCCCGGCGCTTGCGCGCCTTGCGGCAATCTGGCGCGACGCCGAGAAACTGATCGATGCATCCGCGGAGCGCGGTAGATCGACCGACGTCCTGGTGTTTGGCGCAGCTGATTCGGACGAGGAGCTCGAGGCGGCTGCACGTTGGGCGCGCGCCTGCCTGGAAGAACGCGGCGGGACAGTGGGCGTACTCGCGCCCGATCTGCAGGCCCGCCGCGCGCAGATGCAGCGTGTGTTCGAAGACGTATTCGCGCCTGGCGCGCGCTGCACAGGCGCCGAAATCTGCGCCCCTCCCGTCGCGATCGCAGCGCCGCAGCCGCTTGCCGAGTATCCGATAGTGGACGCCGCGTTGCTCGTACTGGCGCTTGCGGCTGGCGAGGGGGACGCACTGATTACAGGGCGGTTGCTGCGCTCGCCGTTCATCGGCGGAGGCGTCGCCGAAAGCGCTGGGCGCGCGCTGGCCGACTTTCGCTTGCGCGAGCAGCAGCGCGACTGTCGCGATTGGTTCGAGCTGGAGCGCCTCGCCGCAGGCGCCTGTGTTGCGCAGCTCACGCTCGCTGCGCGCGCAGTGAACGCCTTGCTGCGCGGAGCGCCGTCTGCGATGACGCCGAGCCGCCGCGCTGAGCAGCTGCAAGCGATACTGCGCGCCGCAGGCTGGCCCGGCGAGCGCACTCTGAACAGCGCCGAGCAACAGACGGTGCAGAAATTCCAGGCCGCGCTCGCCGAGCTCGGTTCGCTCGATGCGCTCATTCCCCGGATGACGCTGCAACGTGCGGTGGCGCAACTGCGGGCGCTGCTTCGCGACACTCCGTTCGAGGTGCAGACGCCGGCGGCCGCCGTCATGGTGATCGATCCGCAGACCGCCGCCGGAATGCGTTTCGATGCGCTGTGGGTGATGGGCCTGGACGCCAATCGATCTCCCGGCGGCGTCAATCCAGATCCGCTGCTGCCGATCGGCGTGCAGCGCGCCGCCGACATGCCGGAGGCGAGCGCCGCAGGCGCGCTGCAGCTCGCGAACGCCCAATTCGACCGCTGGCTGAGGAGCGCCGAACGAGTGGTGCTGAGCTGGCCGCGGCGCGACGGCGACGCTGAGCTCGAGCCCAGCCCGTTGCTCGCGCACTGGCCGGTTTGCGAATTGCCGGCGCTCACGCTCTCGCCCGTCAGATCGCTGCGGCTGTCGTTGTTCGAGCAACGTCCCATGCTGGAAACCTGCTTGGATGCGCAGGCGCCTGCACTGTCATCGCAGCCGGCGCGCGGCGGCGCGCGCACGCTCGAGCTGCAGTCGCGCTGCCCATTTCGCGCACAAGCCGAGCTCAGGCTGCACGCCGTCGCGGCGCCCGCGATCGGCCCGGGGGTCGATCCGCGTCAGCGGGGCAAGATCCTGCATCGCGTGCTGGAGGAGTTGTGGGGAACGCTCAAGGATCGAACGACGCTTGCGGCGAAACACCAGCAGGAACTCGCTGCTCAGGTGCGCGAACTCGCCGAGCGGGCGGTCGCCTACGTGCTGAATCCGACCAGCGAACGGAGCGCGCGTCTGGCGGCGCTAGAAACCGACAATGTCGTGCAACTCGTCCTGCGTCTGCTCGAAGCCGAGCGGGCGCGCCCTCACTTCCGTGTTCACCAGGCGGAGTCGGCGCAGAGCTGGAGCATTGCAGGGTTGGAGATCACGTTGCGCGCGGACCGCATCGATGAGTTGCAGGACGGCGGGGCGCTGCTCATCGATTACAAGCTGGGCGATTCGCACCGTCCCAGGGAATGGCTGGACGCTTGGCCGGGCCGCCCCCGACGGCCGCAGCTGCCGTTGTACGCCCTCGCGTACGGCGATCGACTCAGGGCGCTCGCATACGCGGTGCTGTCGCCGGGCGCCGTCGAGTATCGCGGCTGGAGCGACGGAGCCGCAGTCGCGCCCGGTGTGCGGACGTTTCCGCAGGGCGTACGCCCGCGCGAAGGCGCCGTGCTTCCGCAGGACTGGGCGGCCCTGCTCGAGCATTGGCGTGGAACGCTCACGGAGCTGGCTCAGCAGTACGTGGCCGGCGAGGCGCGCGTGGATCCGCTGCCTCAGGAATGCGCAATGTGCCATCTCAGCGCCTTTTGCCGCGTTCACGATCAAATGCGCCCCGAGAGCGGCGCGGAAGACGGCGATGATGCAGCATTCCCCTAGCGACGCAGACGCGCGGCGGCAGGCGCTCGATCCGATGCGCTCGTTCATCGTTCAGGCCCCGGCAGGCTCGGGAAAAACTGAGCTGCTGACGCAACGCTATCTGCGTCTGCTCGCGCTGGTCGAGTCCCCCGAGCAGATCCTGGCGATCACCTTCACCCGCAAGGCGGCGGCCGAAATGCGCAGCCGCGTGATGCGCGCGCTCGCGGGCGCTGCTTCGCCGGCGCCGCAATCGGCGCACAAGCGCGCCACCTGGGAACTGGCGCGGGCCGTGCGCGCGGCCGATGCGCGCCGTGAATGGCGGCTCATGGATCACCCGGCGCGCCTGCGTATCCAGACCATCGACGCGCTGAATGCGCAGTTGGCGCGTCGCCTGCCCGTACTGGCGGGCTTGGGCGCGCCGCTCGAGCCGACGGAAGATCCCTGGCCGCTATACGAGGAAGCGTGCGAGCGGCTGCTGGACCGGCTCGGTGAGGATGGGCCGGAGATGGCGAGCCTCGAAGCGCTCATCGCCCACCTGGGAAACCGCATCGAGCGCCTCGTCGAGATGCTTACAGGCTTGCTTGCAAAGCGCGATCAATGGCTGCACGCCGTCGTGCAGGCGCGCGCCAGCGGCGGTCTGCGCGAGCTGCTCGAAGGCGTCCTGCGCGCGCTGGTGGAGCGCCGTCTCGCACGACTGACTCGCGAGCTCTCCGAGTCGCAGCGTCGCGAGATGCTCGAGCTCGCGCAGTTCGCTGCAGGCAATCTCCTCGCTGGCGGCGCGCCGAGCGCAGAGCGACGGCGATTGCTCGAAGCTTGTCTGCAGCGCGTCGGGCCGCCCGATGGGAACTGCAATTCGCTGCACGCCTGGCAGGTCATCGCCAGCATGCTTTTTCGCTCGAAAGGCGCGCTGTATCGCCGTCTGGACGCGCGGCACGGCTTCCCGCCCGCCAACGGCGGGATGAAGACCCGGATTGGCGCGCTGCTCGCCGATCTGGCGGAACGCCCTGAGCTGTGCGAACAGCTGCACGCCGTGCAGGATCTTCCCGAGCCCGTGTACGCCGCCGCCCAGTGGCGGATCCTGCAGGCGCTGCTCGATGTCCTGCCGCTCGCAGCAGCGCAGCTGCAGCTCGTATTCCAGAGGCGCGGCCAATCGGACTACATCGAATCGGCTCTGCGCGCGCTGCGCGCGCTCGGGACCCACGACGAGCCGACTGATTTGGCGCTGGCGTTCGACTGTCGCTTGCAGCACATCCTGGTCGACGAGTTTCAGGACACGTCTTTCAGCCAGCTCGATCTGCTCGAGCGGCTGACCGAGGGCTGGTCGCCGGAAGACGGGCGCACGTTGTTCTGCGTGGGCGATCCCATGCAATCGATCTATCGCTTCCGGCAAGCAGAGGTCGGCCTGTTTCTGCAGTTGCAATCCGAGGGACTGCGCAACGTCGCGCTCGAGCCGCTGACGCTGCATGCGAATTTCCGGTCGAACCGTCCGATCGTCGAATGGGTGAATCGAGTGTTCCCGCGCGTGCTGTCGTCCGAGAACGATGCGGAGGAGGGCGCCGTACGCTATAGCCCCAGCGAAGCGGCCGTGACGAACGATGACGGCGGGGTTTACGTGCACCCGCTGATCGACGCCGACGAGTACGCCGAAGCCGCACAGGTCGTCGAGGTCGTACGGCGCGCGCTCGCGCGCAGCGAGCAGGAAACGGTCGCCGTGCTGGTCACTGCGCGGCCGCACGTCGGCTTCATCGCGCGAGAGCTGGCGCTCGCCGCCATTGACTTCCAGGCGGTCGAGATCGAGCAACTGCGCGAGCGGCCCGTGGTGCAGGATCTCATGGCGCTGACGCGCGCCTTGGCGCATCCGGCGGATCGCACCGCATGGCTCGCAGTGCTGCGAGGGCCCTGCTGCGGTTTGACGCTTGCAGAACTACATGCGCTCGTTGCAGAGGATCGATCGAGCTCGATACACGAGTTGCTCGGTCGCGCCAGCGGGGTGCGCGAGGCGCGCGCGTTCGCAACGCTCGATGCGGCGTTGCGCGAGCGCGGCAGATGGCCGCTGCGCGAATGGGTGGAGCGTACGTGGAACGCGCTCGGCGGTCCGGCTGTGCTGACGCGCCCCCAGGATCTGGAAGACGCGGAGGCGTACTTCCGACGGCTCGAGCAGATCGAGATTTGCGGCGATCTTGACGATGTGGCGCGTCTTGATCAGCAGCTCGACAAGCTGTTCGCGCGTCCACGAGCGGGCGTCCGTGCGCGCGTCGAGGTCATGACGATTCACAAGGCGAAGGGTCTCGAGTTCGATACGGTGATTCTTCCGGGGCTGCATCGCGGCATACGCGGCGAGCAGCGCGAGCTGCTGCGCTGGACGCGCATAGCCGGGGCGGACGGCGGTGTGGTGTTCGCACCCATCAAGGCGGAGGGGGCTAATCCCGATCCGGTCTATCGCTGGATCGAGCGTCTCGAGCAGGCGCGCATGATGCGCGAGCGCTCGCGCTTGCTGTACGTGGCGGCGACCCGCGCCAGGCGCGAACTGCACGTCTTCGGCTCGGCTCGGCTCGGCGAGAAGGATGGAGAACCTGTGCTGGCGCCGCCGCGCGAAGGTTCAATGCTGGCCATGCTGTGGCACGAGCTGGAGCCGCAATTCGCACGCGTGGCGGCTCAGCAGCCCCGCGGCGGCGCCGGCGTCCAAGCGCTGCGCTCGGATGCGCTGCGCCGCCTGCCGCAAGGCTGGCTTGCGCCTGCTGCGGACCCGCCGTTCAATCCCGCCGCCGCGCTGAGCAAGCCGCTCGCCGCGGCGCGCCCCGAGTTCGATTGGGCGAGCGAGGTGAGCCGTCACGTCGGAACCCTCGTGCATCGCGAACTCGATCGTCTGGTGCGCAGCCGAATCGAACATCCGAACCAGGCGCTCGCTGCAGCATCCGGCGCGCGCACGCGGCTGCGAGCCGAACTGGCTGAACTCGGCGTGCCTGCAGATCGATGCGCTGAAGCGTGCGAGCGCGTGCTCACTGCGATCCAGCATACGCTCGAGGACGCGCGCGGGCGCTGGCTGCTAGGCCTAGAAGGCGGCGTGCGCGAAGCCGAGTCCGAGCTGGCGCTCAGCGGCTTCGTCGCCGGAGATCTGCTCGAGGGCGTCATCGACCGCACGTTCGTCGACGCGACGGGCGTGCGCTGGATCGTAGACTTCAAGACCAGCACGCACGAGGGCGGCGGGCTCGAGGCGTTTCTGGATGAAGAAGTTGAGCGCTACCGCGGGCAGCTCGCGCGCTATGCAAAGCTCATGCGGCTGTACCGCCCCAGCGAGCCGACGCGCGCGGCGCTCTATTTCCCGCTGCTCAAGGCGTGGCGCGAAGCGCCCGTGTAGGATCGTCCGGTTCGATCAGAGCGTACCGGCGAGGGAGATCGGACGCCTGCCCTGTGCGTCTGGCTCGCCGAGAAACTGCAACGTGTTCGCCAACTGCGCGGGCGCATCCGGCCGAGCCGCTGCGAGACCTTCGATCAGGTAGCTGCGATCCTGCGCCCGCAGTTGCAGTTCGCCCGAGAGCTCGAGCGGCCCGCCCAGGTCCGCAAGTGCGCCGCGCAGCATGTCTTCGCTTCGAGCGTTCTCGGCGAACGTCACGCGGTAGCTGCCCATGGCGAGCGGCTGGCGCGCCGCTTGCTCGAGATCGACCAGCTCCACGGTTCCTTCCGCGTTTAGCGGCCAGCCGTCCTCGAGCGCGAGTTGCGCCAGGCGAAGATGCAGCGAGCCGCGCCAGCCGCCGGGCGCAACGCTGCGCGGCAGCGCGGCGAGCGGCAGAGATCCGGTGAGATCTTCGAACAGGATCCGCCCTCCAGGCGCCGCGGTCGCACGCGTCTGCAGGAACCCATCTACTCGCGTCACCTTGACGTCGGCGCTCAGGCGCGCAGTCAGCAGCGAGAGCGGGTGCAGCTTCCATTGCACTGCGCCGATGCGCCCGCCCTGAATCGCGAGCGCTTCTGCGCGTCCGTTCCAGATGGTCCCGGACACCCCGTCGAGCTGCAGCGCCTCAGGAGCGAACCATCGAACGACGATGCGCGCCGGAGCGGTGATGACGGCGAACAGCAGGAATGCGGCCAGCCCGAGAAGGACGAGCGGTTTCCACCGCATCATGGCCGCGCCCGCATCCAATCGTACGACCCCTGAACGAGCGCCGCCGAAGAGAGCAGCGGCGCCGCCAATCGTTGTGTTACCACCACGTCGATTCTGCTGAATCAGTAGTTGCCATTCGCGTTATGCGCGACCTGCGAGAAAGCGCCGCAGCGCCTCCTTCTGTCCGCCATCTGCTTCTTTCTCGATTGCGTGCAGCTTGCTCGGCGCCTAGACGCCGAGGCGCTGCAGGACCAGGCTCGCGTTGACGAGCCCCGGCTTGCCGGTGCGATCGATGGTCGCCGATTCGATGCGCACACCGTGCGTCTGTTGCAGGTCCGCCAGACACACCACCAGCCTGTCGAACTCGGCGGCTTCCAGGCGCACGCGAATGCCTTGCTGACCGCTCGGAGTTTGTCCCGTGAGCGCTGAGCTCAAACCGCACTCGCGCGCAACGCGATCGACCACCACGACCAGCGACTCGCCCATGGCCGCCGGCGCCGGCGCCGAGGCGCTCAACGCGACAATCTCGCCGGCGACGCTGCGCATCCAGGCCAGATCGGCCTGCTTTGCGGCGACGCGTTGCTCGCCCGCGCGGACGGCCGCGTAGAAGGGCTGCAGCGCCAGCACGTAGATCGCCACGATGACTACAAGCACGGCGCCGCCGCTGATAATGAGTCGCTCGCGCGGCTGCAGCGAGTAGAACCAGTCTTTCAGCTTCTGCATCGTGCACCGCCCGTTGCGATGACTCGCAGCACCACCGTCGATCTCACGCGCCTGCCCCCTTGAGCTGCAGGCGACCTTCGAATTTCGAATCGCGCGGATTGGCGGATTGAATCTCGGCGCTCACTCCGCGCTGCGTCGCCGTCTGGCGAATCTGATCGATGGCGTCCACGGACGGCGCCAGCACGCGCAGGTCGGTCGTATCATTGCGGTAGGAGAGCGCTTCGATGCTCGCTCCCGGCGCCTGCGCGAGCGCTTCGCTGACGGTGGCGAGCGCCGCCAGCATGCCGCCCTGGGCGGCGCCGCCGCGCAACTGCGCAAGGCGCATTTCCAACTGCTTGCGCGCTGCGGATGGATCGGGCGTCGGCGCACCGGGCATGGCCTGCTGAAAAACTTGCGTGATCTGCTCATCCAGGCGGGCTTCGAGACTTTGATTCTCGAAATACCGCCAGGTCATCAAACCGAAATGAGCGGCCGCGAACACTGCGGCCAGCATCGCTGCCTGGCGCCAAGGCGCGAGAGAAATGCGCAGCTTGGTTTTCGCCGCATACGCTCCTTGCAGAAGGTTCACGGGCGGGTTGCGCAGCACGGCCCCGGCGAACAAAGGCAGCGGGCCGTCGGGCAGGAGCTTCAATTGCAAGCTGGCGGTGAATTCGCGCAGGCCCTCGAGCAGATCGCGTTCGCGTTCGTAATCGTCCTCACAGACGTAGATGGTCACGTGCTCGCGCGCTTCCTCTCCGGAAGAGAGCGCGAGCTGCAGCGCCTCGATCAACGGCTCGACTTCGAGCACCGCGCCGGGCGTGTCCTGCCTGCGCACATAGACTCGTCGGCCGTCGATCACCAAGGTGACTCCATTGGCGGTCTCAGGCAGCGCCGCAGTCTCGGCGTAAATGGCGTCAGGCGAGAGGCCGGCCTCGGCCAGCGTGTCACGCCAGGCGCGCATGCGCTCATGCGCGACGACCACCACCGGCGTGCCCGGACGTCCCTCGCGCCTGCCTGTCGCGAAGTGCAGATCATCGATATCGTCGGCGAGTTGCTCTTCGAGCGCGAACGGTACGACCTGCGCGAGCTTGGCGCCGCTCTTGACGGGCAGCACTGGTTCGGCGAGCAGCGTATCGGCGCCGGGAACCAGCACCAGGAGTCTGCGGCCGACGGCAAGCGGCGCGGCGTCAGTCAGCGCGCCGCAGTGAACGACCGCGCCCGGCGCTGGGCCGGAAGGATCGGCCGTCAGCCATTGAGCTTGTGGGGCGTCGGGGGAAGCGGGACTCAGAAGTCGGACGATGAGAGCTTCGGCCATCAGAGCGTTCCGTAGCTTCTTTGTATGGGACGCACGAGATTGGTCCCAGCGGTGCGGTGCAATAGACTGTACAGGGTGAAGCGGGCGGCGCCAATAGTGACCCAGACGCTCGCACGGAAGTACGAGCTTCGTTCGCCGACGATGCGGTCGAGCGATTCGCGCTCGGTCGGCGAACCGGTGAAGGACCGGAGGAATTCTTGTTTCTCCGGAAAGCAGCGCTCCTTGCGCGTCTGCAGGACGTTGTCGGGATCGAGCGAGAAACTCTGCGCGCCGAGCAGAGCGTCGAGCAGCTGAGGCGGGGCCGTGCACAAGTTGATGGTCGATCCTACGGGCAGCGCCGTCACGAACGGCTCCAGTCGGCGATAGCGCTCGAGCCCGAAGTCGGGCAGCGACAGCAACTCGCTCACGCGGGTGACAGGCATGTTGGCCGTACGATAGGCGGGCGACAGGCTGGTGTAGGTGGAGTCCTCGGCGCCGTGTGGAAATCCTTCGTTGGCGTCCGAGTCGATCCAGTCTGCGATGATTCCCGCCCACTGCTCTTCGAGCTCGAGAAGCTGCAGCAGACGCGTGAAGCGCTCGAGCGCTTCGGGATCGACGACCAAGCGGCCGCCATCGAGCATCACCAGGTTGTTGAGATTGAAGCGTCCTTGCATGTCTTCGAGCAAGCCTTCGAATTCGCCGCCGCCGTCGATCGGGATCGGTGGAATGGGCGTGGCCCACTCTTCGGTGAAATCGTCGCGCTGACCGCTTTGCTGGGCGTCGCGGCGCAACGAGTCCGCCGCCCAGGCTTCGCCGCCGAGCGCTACTTCGAAAGCCTCATCGAGCGCGAAGCCAGTCGCCGTGCGGCGCTGGTCCAGAAAGCTGCGGAAGCCGACGTTCACCGCGAGTATCGTCGCGAGCGCCACAATGAGCACGGCGGTGATCAGCGCAACGCCGCGCTGCGAGGCCGGCGAGCCGGACATGCTGCGCCTCATCCCGAGACCTCCACGAGGCGCACGATCTCGCCCCAGTCCTCCAGGTCGAGCTTGATCTCCACTGCAATCGGTCGTACGCGCGGCAGGTCGGGCGCGCTATAGCCGAGCGGGGGCCACTGTTCGTGCCAGCTCCGATTGGCGTCCATGAAGCGCAGCTCCAGACGCTGCACGCCCTCGAGCATGAGCGCGCTCGTTGGTTCCGAATTGAGCGTGCGATCCAGCACGACCCAGTAGTCGCGTATCAAGCGATCGTCCTCCAGACGCCACGCGACCCGCTGCAAAGTTGAGCGCTGCACGCCGGCCGGATTCGGCCAGCTCGAGCGAGTCAGTTCCGCCAGCGGCGTCTGCCCGCGGATCGAGCGCAGCGCGCCTTCCCGGGAATCGCCGAGCGAGGCGCGCACCGGACGCGGCTCCAGCATGGAGAAGTCTTGAACCAGTCGCTGCACGGTCCGTTGCACCGCGCGAGTACGACTCGCGTTTTCTTCGACGATATCGCTTTGCCTCGTGAGCTCGTTGTACCCGCCCATTGCAAGCGCGCCCACGATGGCGAACACGGCGACGGCGACCAGCACTTCGAGCAGAGTGAAGCCGGATTGGCGCACGCGAGCGCCTGCAGGTGCAGACTTAGGGACGCAGTACGTCGTCGGGCTGTCGTGCGAGAAGAGGCGAGGGCGCCGCGCGTGTGAATCGAGTCGCATACTGAGTCAGGCCTCCGGGCGCTCGGAGGGCTGCCGCTCGGGCGACTCGACTTCGCCCGAGCCGCCCTGGCCATTGGCGTCCTGGTCGCCATCCGCGCGATCGTCGCCTGCCTTCGAATCTTCCTGGGCGCCCGAGCCCTGGGCGCCCAAACCTTCCCAGGAAACCAGCACTGAGCCCGCCGGCGCGAGCGCCGTTCCATAGAATCCTGTGACGGTCGCGAGCGAGGATCCATCAGGCGCTTCCGCCGCACGCACGCTGACGTCGATGCGACGGATCGTCTCCACCGCCGTTTGTGTGACCTCCATAGTCCAGCGCCATCGCCGGCCGGCCATCTCGATCTCGTCGGAGGACTTGTCGATGCTCGGCGCCGTCGGCAGCAGGCGCGCTTCAGTCAGCCGGTTCATCGCGACCCAATGAGCCAAGGTCTTGTCGCGAAGGTAGCTCGACGTGTTCGCCGTCTGGCCGACCGCCGTGATCACCGCGAACATGCCTAGGGAGACGATCACCAGCGCGGCGAGCACCTCGATCAGCGTGAACCCCGCGCCGCTGCGCGCGCCGTGCAGCGCGAAAGCGTCAAGACGACTGTTCTTCATCCTCCGCCCCCCGAGCGCCGGCGAGCACGGTCCACTCGCCCTGGTTCTGCCGTCCGCGCGGCTGACGGCGCTCGAGTCGCAGCTCGTTCTCGGCGGCGCTGACGATGCGCCATTGCGCTGGCGCGCGGTCGCGCTCGGTCTGCAGCTCGAACGGCATGATCTCGCCGCTCGACAGCACCATGATCTGCGGCGGCCACTTGCGATGTTCTTCGATGTCGCTGCGATCTGGCGGTTGCGGCCGCAGCACGACTTCGCGGCCGTCCAGCCACAAGCGATTGCGCAGTCCTTCGGGCAGCTCGCGAGTACGGTAGAAGGAGTCGTCCTCTATGAGCGCCCACTCGCCCTGACGCGCGTCGTAGCGCAAGAACTGGTAAGCCTCGGCCGACACGAACAAGGCGACGTCCATCCCCTGAAGCTCGGCTTCTTCACGCGCCTGCTGCAGCACGGCCCACAACCGGCGCGCTTCGTCCTCGGCCTGTCGATCGCCGCCGAGCACGCCGATCGATAGCGTGGCCGCGGAGACCATGATCCCGACGATCACGATCACCACCAGAATCTCGAGCAGCGTGAAGCCGCTTGCGCCACGGAGTGCGGAAGCGGTTCGCCTCGATGGAGCGGCGACAGTCATCGCATGGGTGCGGCGTGCGCTCAGTTCATGTTCCAGTTGCCGA
Organism: Steroidobacteraceae bacterium; assembly: GCA_034005205.1. Lineage (GTDB taxonomy): Bacteria > Pseudomonadota > Gammaproteobacteria > Steroidobacterales > Steroidobacteraceae > Steroidobacter. The sequence continues at coordinate 55,576 of JAVEVD010000010.1, forward strand.
TGTCCGCGTCGTTCCCTTCGCCGCCCTCCTGGCCGTCGGCGCCGTAGGTGAACAGGTCGTACTCCAGGCCTTTCGCGCCGGGGTAGACGTATTGATAGTCATTGCCCCACGGATCCTTGCGCAGGCCGCCGCTCAGGTAGCCGCCCGGTTTCCAGTTGCGCACGGTGGGATCGTTCGGTTGCACCACGAGCGCTTGCAGGCCCTGCTCGGTGGTCGGGTACTTGAAGTTGTCCATACGATACAGGTTGAGGGCTGTCTCGAAGGCGCGAATGTCCTGCTTCGCCTTGGTGATGTTCGCGTCGTCGATGCGACGGATCACGTTGGGCGCCACGAGCGCCGCGAGGATTCCGAGGATCACGACCACCACCATGATCTCGATCAGGGTGAAGCCGGCGGCGCGGGACGCGCCGCCGAGAGAGGCGTTGTTGCGATCGATCACTGACATGTTCATCGTTCCCTGCGCTGCGGACGAGCGCATCTGCACTTGAAGCGAAAAGCAGGCGTCCGGCGCCTGCTGTGAATCAGGCTCCCACCGGCTTCGTCCAGGCCGCTCAGAACGCCGCGGGCCGCCGGAACCGTGCGATGCTGGTATCGTTGGAAGCGGAACGGCGCCGCAAGAACGGCGGCGAATGATAACAAAGCCATGCGGCGGCCCGGTCGGTGTCGCGTGAGCCTTCGACTCAAAGCGGGAGCCATTGTTTCAGTCCATTCGCCGCCGATGCATTCCAGCGCGCCGAATTCATCTGACATGACCCCACAGCGCCGGCATGCGCCGACCCCGGCTTTCAGGGTTTGGCTCGTTGGCCTGACGGCGCTGCTCGTGCTGCCCGCGTTGGGAGGCGAGACGCTGCGCGAGGCGCTGCGTTACGAGCGGTCGGCGGTGCTCGACGAAGGCGAGTATTGGCGGCTGCTGACGGCTCACTTCGTCCACGGCGACCTGCAACACCTGCTGCTGAACGCGGCCGGCCTGGTCGTGATCGCGCTGCTGCTTCGTGGAGCGTACAGCGCGCGCGCGTGGCTCACGATCGGGTTGCTGAGCATGCTCGCCATTGGCGTAGGGCTTGTTTGGCGCCAGCCACAGCTGGATTGGTACGTGGGCTTCTCGGGCGTGCTCCACGGCCTGCTCGCAGCCGGCGCTATCGCTTGGTGGCGACAGGAGTCGACCGCATCGGCGCTCGCTCTGAGCGCCATTGTAGCGGGGAAGCTGCTATGGGAGCAGTGGCGCGGGGCGCTGCCTCTCGGGGGCGCCCTGCCGGTCGTTGTAGATGCGCATCTATATGGCGCGATCGGCGGTGTGAGCGCCGCGCTCGCGCTGCTCGTCGTACACAAGCGCTGGCCGTTCCGCTGGCCATCGCTATAATCGCGCGCCCCTCAGACAACCGCGGACCGCCGACGCTGCTTTCAACATGACGCTTGCATTCGTATTCCCCGGCCAAGGCTCCCAATCCATCGGCATGCTGGCCGCCCTGGCGGCCGCCGAGCCGATCGTGCAGGAGACGTTCGCCGAAGCGTCTGAAACGCTCGGTTACGACTTGTGGAAGCTCTGCCAGGAAGGTCCCGAGGAACAGCTGGCCGCCACCGAGCGCACTCAGCCCGCCATGCTCACGGCTGCGGTCGCCGTCTGGCGCGCCTGGCGTCGTCACGACGGACCGGAGCCGCAGGCGATGGCCGGACACAGTCTCGGCGAGTACTCCGCGCTGGTCTGCGCCGGCGCCCTGGATTTTCGTACTGCAGTCAGCCTGGTGCAGTTTCGCGGCCAGGCAATGCAGCAAGCGGTTCCGATCGGGCAGGGCGCGATGGCGGCCATCCTCGGTGTGGACGACGCCGATGTGGTGACGGCGTGTCGCGAAGCGGCGCAGGGTGAAGTCGTGCAGCCCGCCAACTTCAATTCCCCTGGCCAGGTGGTGATCGCCGGCGCCGCCGCGGCCGTGGATCGCGCCATCGAAGTTCTCAAAGCGAAGGGCGCCAGGCGCGCGATCCGGCTTCCCGTGAGCGCGCCCTTCCACTGCCCGCTGATGCAGCCTGCGGCCGAGCGGATGCAGCAACGTCTCCAGGAGATCGAGATCAACGCAGAGCGGGCCGGCGCCGTCTATAACGTGGATCTGCGCCGCCATGGCGACGCCGCCAGCGTCCGCGAGGGATTGGTGCGGCAGCTCGTAGCGCCGGTGCGTTGGACGGACACCGTCTGCGCGTTGGTTGCGGACGGCGCCCGCGTCATCGTGGAATGCGGACCGGGTCGCGTGCTCACCGGGCTCAATCGCCGGATCGAGAAGAACAAGGAGATCACTATGCTCGCAATGGAAGATCCACAATCGCTTGCGCAGGCGCTGGAAGCCGCCAGGAGCCAAGTGTGAGCTCCGCCATGCAGCAGCCGCTCGCAGAGGAGATTGCGCTGGTCACCGGCGCATCGCGCGGCATCGGACGGGCGATTGCAGACAAGCTGGCTCGCCAGGGAGCGACTGTGGTCGGCACCGCCACCAGCGAGGCTGGCGCCCAAGGCGTGACGCAGCGGCTGGCCGATGCAGGATTCAAGGGCCGAGGCGCAGTGCTGAACGTCGCCGATCCCGCTTCGGTGGATGCATTGCTGAAGGATATGGAGTCGCGCGAGGGTGCGCCGACGATCCTGGTCAATAATGCAGGAATTACACGTGACAACCTGCTGCTGCGGATGAAGTCCGAAGAGTGGGACGAAGTCATCAACACCAATCTCGCCTCGGCTTTCCGCCTCTGCAAAGGCGTCCTGCGAAGCATGATGAAGGCGCGCCGCGGGCGCATCATCAACATCGCCTCCGTGGTGGGCGTCATGGGCAATGCGGGTCAGACCAACTACGCCGCCGCCAAGGCCGGACTCATCGGCTTCACCAAGTCCCTGGCGCGCGAGGTCGGCTCACGCGGCGTCACCGTCAACGTGGTCGCGCCCGGATTCATCGCCACCGACATGACCGCGAAGCTGCCGATGGAGCAACAGCAGCAACTCGCTCAGCAGATCGCTCTCGGGCGCCTCGGCGCGCCCGAGGACATCGCTCACGCCGTCGCTTTTCTTGCATCGCCACAGGCCGGGTACATCACCGGCGAGACGCTGCACGTGAACGGCGGCATGCACATGGCCTGACGCGGGCCGTCACCGTAAAAGTTGGCCGCATCAGGCTGTTAACTTAGAATACGCCCCCAGTACGACCCGCCCAATGAACTACAAGGGTCGGTTTTGCGAAGGGTTCAGCAGCCTCACAGAGGACTCGTACACCAATGAGCAGTATCGAACAGCAGGTTAAAGCCATCGTCGCCGAGCAGCTGGGGGTGAAAGAGGAAGAGGTCACCAACGACGCTTCCTTCGTCGACGATCTTGGCGCCGATTCGCTCGACACGGTCGAGCTGGTCATGGCGCTCGAGGAGGAATTCGAAACGGAGATCCCGGACGAGGACGCCGAGAAGATCACGACCGTGCAGCAGGCGATCGATTACATCACCGAGCGCCGCAATCAGGCCTAAGGGCTCCGGCGGCGCCGGCGCCCCGGCTCCGCAGCAACGCCGGCCACGGAGGGCGGTTGTCTTCCCGACTTCCTATACTTTTCCGTTTTCGTCTTTCCCTGAGGTAGGCGCTTGTCCAGGCGACGTGTAGTAGTAACCGGTCTCGGCATCATCTCGCCCGTCGGCAGTACGGTTGAATCGGCCTGGAAGAGCGTGCTCGAGGGCCGCAGCGGCATCGCCCCGGTGACGCGCTTCGACGTAAGCGCGTTCCCCGTGCGCTTCGCCGGTGCGGTCGCCGGATTCGAGGCGGAGAAGTATCTGCCCGCCAAGGAACTGCGGAAGATGGATCCGTTCATGCACTACGGCTACGCGGCCGCGGCGGATTCCATTCGCGATTCGGGAATCGAAGTCACGCCGCAAAACGCGCATCGCATAGGCGTAGCGATGGGCGCCGGCATCGGCGGCCTCGACACGATCGAGGAGAACTACCAGAAGTACATGGAAGCGCGCAGTCCGCGCAAAATTTCGCCATTCTTCGTGCCGGGCAGCATCATCAACATGATCTCCGGCCACGTCTCCATCAATTTCAAGCTCACGGGACCGAACATTTCGACCGTGACTGCGTGCACGACGTCAACGCATGCGATCGGCCTGGCGATGCGGCTGATCCAGTACGGCGACGCCGACGTGATGATTGCGGGCGCCGGCGAGATGGCGACCACGGCGCTCGGCCTGGGCAGTTTCTGCCAGGCGCGAGCGCTGTCTACGCGCAACGACGATCCGCAGCGCGCGAGTCGCCCGTGGGATCGCGACCGCGACGGCTTCGTGCTGTCCGACGGCGCGGGCGCTGTGCTGCTGGAGGAATATGAGCATGCGAAGGCGCGCGGCGCGCGCATCTACGCCGAGCTCGTCGGCTTTGGGATGAGCGGCGATGCTCATCACATCACCGCGCCGCCTGAGGACGGCGAGGGCGCCCGCCTGGCGATGGCGAATGCATTGCGGGACGCCGGCATGAATCCGGACGAAGTGCAGTACGTGAATGCGCACGCCACATCCACCGAACTGGGCGACCGCGCGGAAACCATTGCGCTCAAGCGCTGCTTCGGCGACCACGCGCACAAGCTTGCCGTCAGCTCGACGAAGTCCATGACGGGCCACTTGCTGGGCGCTGCGGGCGCAGTGGAGGCGATCTTCTCGATCCTCGCGATCCGCGACCAGGTCGCCCCGCCGACGATCAACCTGGAGAACCCCGGTGAGGGCTGCGATCTGGATTACGTGCCCAACACGGCGCGACCGATGCAGATCCGGACTGCGCTGTCGAATTCGTTTGGCTTCGGCGGTACGAACGGCAGCCTGATTTTCCGCGCGCTCGACTGAAGCGCGTTCACCGGGGGTGTGGCCATGCCCGCCCGTCCGATTCCGCCCCGGCCCATACTGCATAGCGTCGATCTGGACGGCGGCGCGCTGCTCGCTTTGCATGCGAGCCGGCCAGAGCGCTACCCCGCGCTGTTCGAGAGCGCAGCCGCGGGGCGGCCGCTGGGGCGGTATGACATCCTGTTCGCTCATCCTCAGGAACGCTTGACGCTCCATGCGAGCGGCTCTCTCACCGGTCCAGCAAGCGTCGGGTCGCAGGGGCGTTTTCTGCAAGCGCTGGAGACATGGCGCGCCGCTGCATGCGCCGCCCGGGTCGGCGACGCTGACGTTGCTCTCGATGCGGATCTTCCCTTCACGGGAGGGTGGCTGCTTTATCTCGGCTACGAACTGGCGGGTCAGATCGAGCCGCGCTTGCGTCTGCCGCAGCCACGGCGCGGTCCGGTGGCGCAGGCGGTGCGTGTGCCCGCCGCCGTGATCCGCGAGCATGAGAGCGGCAGGAGCTGGATAGTCGCAGAGAGCGGCGAGCAGGAGCTGGTCGCTTCGATCGCCGCGGACATCGCTGCAACCCAGGCGCAGAACGCGCCTTCCGAGTGGAGTTCGCCGCTTCTGCTGGACGGCGCCATAGAAGAAGATGCGCCCGGGCGCTACCTGCAAGCGGTCGAACGGGCTCTGGACCACATCCGGGCAGGCGACGTATACCAGGCGAATCTATCGCGGGAGTGGCGCGCGCGTCTGCGCCCAGGAGTTGAACCCTGGCGAGTTTATGAGCGGCTGCGCCGCACGAATCCAGGACCGTTCAGCGGCATCGCGGCGCTCGGCGATTTCCTCGTGCTCAGCTCATCTCCCGAGCGCCTCGTCGAAGTGCGCGACCGCCGCGTCGCAACCCGGCCGATCGCGGGCACGCGTCCGCGCGGGTCCGACCTGGAGACTGATCGCTCGCTGGCGCGCGAGCTTTACGGCCATCCAAAGGAGCGCGCCGAGCACGTCATGCTGATCGACCTGGAGCGCAATGATCTCGGGCGCGTCTGCCAGCCGGGCAGTGTGCGCGTGGATGAGTTCATGACCATCGAGTCGTACGCTCACGTCCATCATATCGTCTCCAATGTGTCGGGCGTGTTGCGGCCGGAGGCGACCACTGCGGACGTGCTGGCGGCTGTGTTCCCCGGGGGTACGATCACGGGTTGCCCGAAGGTGCGTTGTATGGAGATCATCGCGGAGCTGGAGGGGCGCGCACGCGGCGCATACACAGGGTCGCTGGGCTATCTGAACCTGGACGGCGGTCTGGACATGAACATTCTCATCCGGTCCATCGAAATCTGTGGTTGCGATCTGAGCTTGCGGGCCGGAGCGGGCGTAGTGGCCGATTCCGATCCTCAGCGCGAGCTCGCCGAGACCCGGGCCAAGGCGCGCGGCGTGCTTCAGGCGCTCGGCGCAGGGGCGCTCGCGTGACCATCGCCGCGCTCATTGACGGTCAGGCGCCGCAGGATCTGCGGCGCGCGATCGCCCTGAACGACCGCGGCTTCAACTACGGCGACGGCGTTTTCGAAACGGCTACGGTGCGCGACGGCCAAGTGCGCTTTCTCGATGCGCACCTGCGGCGCCTCGCCGCTGGTTGCCAGCGGCTCGGCATGCCGGGGCCGAACGAGGACACGTTGCGAGCAGAGATTCAGCAGACCTGCGCCTCGCTGCGCAGCGCCGTGCTCAAGATCGTGGTGACTCGCGGGATCGGCGAGCGCCGCGGCTACCGCCCCGACGCCGAGCCGCATCCAACCAGGATCGTAGCCGTCTATCCGGCGCCCGAAGCAATCAAGCCTGAAGCCGCGCTGCGCTGGTGCGACACGCGGCTCGGCCGCAATCCGCAGCTCGCAGGCGTGAAGCACCTCAACCGACTGGAGCAGGTGCTCGCGCAATCAGAGTGGCGCGACCCGGCGATCGACGAAGGACTCATGCTGGACACGGAAGGCGAGCTCGTTTGTGCGACGGCGAGCAACGTGTTCATCGTGCGCGACGGCGTGCTGCTCACACCGGACCTGCGTTTCTGCGGAGTCAGAGGCGTGATGCGTGAGCAGGTGCTGCGCGCAGCACAACAGGCGGGCCTGGCGGCGAGCGAGGAGCCGCTCTGGCCGCATGATCTCGAGTGTGCGAGCGAAGTATTCATCACGAGTGCGGTTCGCGGCGTGCAGCCGGCGACATCGCTCGGTGAGATCAGGTGGCCCAGTGGTCCTGTTGCAAGCCATCTGACAAAGATGCTGGGCCTGTGATGCGACGATTGCAGCGGATCGCCGCCATCGGACTCGTGCTCGGCTTACTCGGCGCAGCGGGCGGCTACTACTGGACGCATGGGTGGTTGAACACGCCCATGGCCGCACTGCGCGAGCCGATCACGTTCGATGTGCCCCGAGGCGCCAGTCTGCGCACGATCGCTGCGGCGCTGTACGAGCAGGGCGTGCTCGCGCATCCGCAGATCTGGAGCGGCTGGGCGCGCATGAGCGGCCGCGCGGGCAGCCTCAAGGCGGGCGAATACCGTTTGCAGCCCGGACTGACTCCCCGCGAGTTGCTGGAGCTGCTGAACTCCGGTCGCGTGCTCCTGCACAGCATTACCTTTGTCGAAGGCGCTACGTTCAGGGACGTGCGCAACGTGTTGTTGGCCCACGAGGCGGTCAAGAACGAATACAGCGAGCGCTCGGGGGACGAGATCATGCGCGCGCTCGGCGCCCCTGGCCTGCACCCGGAAGGACAGTTCTTCCCGGACACATATTATTTCCCGCGTGATACGACGGATATTGAACTGCTCGGCGTCGCGCACAAGCGGTTGCGCGCGGCGCTCGAGCAGGCGTGGGCCGAACGGGCGGCGGATCTGCCGCTCGCAACGCAGTATGAAGCGCTGATCCTCGCTTCGATCGTCGAAAAGGAAACCGCATTGGACCGCGAGCGCCCGCAGATCGCCGGCGTATTCGTCGAGCGATTGCGCCGAGGCATGCGGCTGCAAACCGATCCTACGGTGATTTATGGCATGCTCGACGCATACGACGGGAACATCCGACGCGCCGACCTGACGCGCGATACGCCCTACAACACATACACGCGCGCCGGGTTGCCGCCGACGCCCATCGCCATGCCGGGGCTCGATTCGCTGCGAGCTGCAGTGCAGCCCGAAATCACCGGCGCGCTGTTCTTCGTGGCTACGGGCGAAGACGATGGAAGCCACTATTTCTCTCGAACGCTGCAGGAGCACAATGCCGCGGTCCAGCGTTATCTACGGAGACTTCGCGGGAAATGAAGCGCGGCAAGTTCATCACGATCGAAGGCGGGGAAGGCGTCGGCAAGACCACACAGATTGCGGCGCTTCGGGATCTGCTCACCGCGCAAGGACTGCAGGTGATCGTCACGCGCGAGCCCGGCGGCACGCCTCGCGCCGAGCGGATTCGTGAGCTGCTGCTGGAAAACAGCGCTGAGCCGATGCCGGTCGCCTGCGAGCTGTTGCTGATGTTCGCAGCGCGGGCTACGCACGTACACAACGTGATCCGCCCGGCCCTGGAGCGCGGCGCGTGGGTCGTATGCGACCGCTTCACCGACGCCAGCTACGCCTACCAAGGAGCGGGGCGCGGGGTGGCGCATGATGCGATTGCTTTCCTCGAAGCATTCGTGCAGGACGGCTTGCGACCGGACCTGACGCTGCTGCTTGACGCGCCGATCGATGTGGGCGCAGCGCGCGCCGCCCAGCGCAACTCGGACGTCGGCGTCGCCGACCGCTTCGAACACGAGCGTCGCGATTTCTTCGAACGAGTACGCTCCGCCTACTTGCAGCTCGCGCACGCTGAGCCTGACCGATTCGCCGTCGTCGACGCCTCGGCGACGCCTGGCGACGTGGCCGAGGAGATCGGGCTGGTCGTGCGCACGCGCCTGCTCGAATGAGCTCGTTTCTTGAACACCATGTCGGATTCCGCACTGTCGCCGCCTGAACCACACCTCGCGCCGTGGTGCTCGCGCGAAGTCGATCAGCTCCGCCGCGCATGGCGGGAAGGACGCCTGCCGCACGCGCTGCTCGTGCAGGGAGCGGACGGCCTGGGCAAGCGCGCCTTCAGCGCCTGGTTGGGCGCTGCGGTGCTGTGCGAGCGATCGGCGCAGGGCGAGCTCGAGATGTGCGGCGCATGCGCGAGTTGCGCGCTCATCAAGGCGCGCACGCATCCCGACCTGCTTTGGGTGGCGCCGGAAGAGGGCAAGCAGCAGATCTCCATCGATCAGGTTCGCGCGGCGGCGGACCGGCTGACCCGCACCAGCTTCCGCCGGGGCTACAAGGTCGCCGCCCTCGAACCGGCGCACTTGATGAGCACCGGTGCGACCAACAGTCTGCTAAAGACCCTGGAGGAGCCATCGCCGCCGAGCCTGCTCATCCTCATTACTTCACAACCCTCATTGCTGCTTGCGACTGTGCGCAGCCGCTGCCAGAAGATCACTCTGACCCGCCCAAGCGCCGAGATGGCCATGCAGTGGCTCGCAGAGCGGACCGGCGCGCGCGTGGATCCAGCGCTGCTCGCATTCTCGGGCGGCGCCCCGATGCGGGCGCTCGAATACGCCGGCGGCCGCTTCCAGAAGCTGGATGAGCAGATGCAGAAATCCCTCGGCGATCTGTTTGCAGGCCGCACGGATGTGACGCAGGTCGCGGCGCTCTGGGAAAAGGACCAGCTTTCCGATCGGCTCATCTGGCTCGACCTGTGGCTGAGCGCCCTGGCCCGCGGCGCACTTGCCGGAAGTGCCGAGCTGGTCACGTTCCCCGGGCGCACCGTGCACTTGCCAACCCCGTCGCGCACGTTGAACATAAGCGGCGTTTACGCTTTGGTGGACCGCGCCAGGGCGCTGCGGGCGCAGCTCGCCCGCACGGCGCTGCAGAAGGAACTGGCCGTGGAGTCCTGGTTGATTGCACTGCTCGAGACGTTCGCGTCGCCGACCCCGGCGCGCGAATCGAGGCGACCCGTCAGATGAGGCATTCGGTGAATAGCGCATGGTGATGCGTCAGCCCAGCAGCAAGCCCGGCCTGCTGACGCTTACGATCAAGGACAAGAGCGCCTTGTATCTGGCGTACATGCCATTCGTGAAGAACGGCGGGCTGTTCATTCCGACCAACAGCAACTACCGTCTGGGCGACGAGGTGTTCATGTTGCTGAATCTCATGGGGGAGGACGAAAAACTGCCAGTCGCCGGCAAGGTCATCTGGATGACGCCCAAGGGAGCGCAGGGCAAGCGCACGGCCGGCATCGGCGTGCAGTTCAGCGAGCAAGACCGCGGCAACACGCAGCGCAAGATCGAAAGCTATCTCGCCGGCGCGCTCGGCGGCGACAAGCCGACGCACACGATGTAAGGAAGAAGCGGTTGCGGCCGACGGCTGATCAGAAGGCCGCTGGTCTCAGTAACCGCTGACCGCTTTTCCCAGTCCTCCCCTCAGCACCGATGCGTGAAAGCCGCGCTCGGACAGAATGTACGCAGCCGCAGAGCTGCGCCGGCCGGTGTCGCAGCAACACACGTAGTGGATGTTGCGGTCCAGAGACTTGAGTTTCAGACGGATGAAGTACAGCGGCAGATTGGTCGCGCCTTCCAGACGATAGTTCTCGAACTCACTCGGCAGGCGCACGTCCAGCCACTGGCCGCCGCGCTCGACGATCGCCTGCGCCTGCTCCATGGTCACCCATTCCAGCATCGGCTCGTTGAGGAGAGTGCGAAAGTCCTCTTTGGCGAGCCGCATCAACGCGCCGGGCGTAAGCATGGTGACGGTGGCGTTGCGCCTTGCATCGGAGATCAGCGCTTCTTCGCCAAACGTGTCGCCCATGCCGAGCTCGGCCAGACGGATGCCCTGTTTGTTGAGCGGCGTCTCGCGCATCACCAGGCACTTGCCTTTGACGATCACGTAGAAGTAATCGCCTTCGTCGCCCTGTTTGATCACAGTCTCGCCTGCCTGATAGTCCACGCGCTGCATGCGCATGAAGATGGCCTGGATGTTCGCAGGCGGGATGCGGTGGAAAGCCTTGGTCTGCAGCAGCGTCGTCATCCAGTCGTCGGACGAGGCGCCTTCGTCGGCTACACCTTTGAGTTCACTCACCTCGTACGAGCCGGTTTGATCCCAGGTGAGCATCATGTCCAGCATGTCGCTGTCTATGGACAGGAACTCGATGCGCTCGGAGGCGACCCGGGCGCTGTAGTTGCGCGGATTGACGGGAGCGATCGGGTTGCTCGCCTCGGGAGAGCCTGCGCGTATCACGGCCATCGTGCAACCCTCGCGCAGCAGCTCGACGACTCCGCTCACCAGAAAATAGGTGTGCTTGTCGGTCTCGCCCTCCTTGAAGAGGAGCCGCCCGAGGCTGAGTTCGCGCAGCGCGCTCCGGCGGGCGAGGGAGTGCAGGTTCTCGGTTTTCAGCCCGTCAAGCGGCGAGAACGACCGCAGCAGGCCAATGTCGAGCGGCTTGCGCTCCATGGATCTTCGAAATTTCCGGTGTTTGCAGGATCAGTCAGGGATTCCCCGCAAACAGCGTCACATGCGGCGGCAGCGGCGGAACGCGCCGCATGGTAGCACAGCAGCGCGAGCAGCTCGCCCGGCCATTTCGCTGCGGAACGCGCTCTATAGCCTCAGCACGACGCGCGACTTGCGTCTCTGCGCAATTCAGCCCAGCGCGGACCAGCCCACGTCCGGAGCGAAGCGCTCGCCGTAACGAGCTTCGAGCTCCTGTAGCCTGGCCACGATTTGGGCGCCGCCGCGACTGCGCGCATAGTGGATCGGCCCGCCCCTGAACGGCGGGAAACCAGCGCCGAAGATCACGCCTGCGTCGACCAGATCCGCATCCTCGACGACGCCTTCGCGCAGCACGCGAACCGCTTCGTTGATCAGCGGCAGCATGAGCCGATCCTGAAGATCCGCCGGCGCGCTGCGGTCAGCGACCGCGGGCTTCACCGGCTTGTCTGCACGCCAGACGTAGAAGCCTTCGCCGCTCTTCTTGCCGAACTTCTGCTGCTCGTAACGGGTCGCGAGCACGGCTGGAACCTCGGCCCCGGTCTGGAAGAACACCTTGCCGACGCTCATCACCACGTCGAGTCCCACCACGTCGGCCAGCTCGATGGGCCCCATCGGCATGCCGAAGGACTCGGCGGCCTCATCGATCAGCGCGAGCGGGACGCCTTCCTCGGCGACGCGCAGCGCCTCGCTCAGATACGGCATGAGGATGCGGTTGACCAGAAAGCCCGGCGAGCTGCGGCAAACGATTGCAAGCTTGTCGATCTGACGCGCAAATGCGAGCCCCTGCTGCACCATGCCGGGGTCGCTGTCGGCTCCGCGGATGACCTCGATCAGCGGCATGCGGGCGACCGGATTGAAGAAGTGCAGCCCGATCAGTCGGCCGGGGTTGGTCAGCCCCTCAGCAAGCTGCTCGAGCACGATGCTCGAGGTGTTGGTGGCGAGCAGCGCCTCGGGCTTCATGCGCGGCTCCAAGCGAGCATAGAGCTCGCGCTTGGCGTCCAAGTTCTCGAAGATCGCTTCGATGACCACGTCGGCCCGCTCGACGCCGGCGCCTGAGACATCGGCGCTCAGGCGCGCCATCGTCTGCTCGCGACGCTGAGGATCCGGATAGCGCTTCTCGAAGAACGCCCGGGCCCGCTCCAGGGCGGGTGCGATGTATTCCATCGCCCGATCCTGCAATGTCACGGTGAGTCCGCGCGCGGCGCACCAGGCCGCGATGTCGCCTCCCATCACGCCGGCGCCGACCACATGCACCCGCTGCGCTGGCGGCGACGTCGTCTTGCCGGCCGACTTCAATCGATCCTGCAGGAAGAACACACGCACCAGGTTGCGGGAAGTGGGCGTACACAGGAGCTGCGCCATCGAACGTGCTTCGGCCTCGTACGCCTGCTCGCCGCGGCCTCCGTGGCGCACCCACAGATCGATGAGCGCGTAAGGCGCAGGGTAGTGCTCGCGCCGCACCCGCCGGGCGACCTGCTTGCGCATCTGGCCTGCGAGCAAGGGGCGCAGGAGAGAAGAGTTGAGCAACCGATTCTTGAGCGTCGCGGACCGCGGCGGCGGCGGATTCAGCGCTGTTTCCCGAGCGACCGCCTCGAGCTGGTTCGGCGCGGCCAGCCGGTCGACCAGCCCCATTTCCAGCGCTTGCTTCGGGCGAACCGAGCGACCGGTCAACATGAGATCCATGGCCGCGAGCGGCCCGGCCAATTGCACCGCGCGCACCGTGCCCCCGAACCCCGGATGCACGCCGAGCTGAACTTCCGGAAAGCCAAGCGTAGCGCCGGGATCGTCCGCCAGCACCCGGTAGCGGCATGCGAGCGCCAGCTCCAGCCCGCCGCCCAGGGCGAAGCCGTTGAGCGCCGCGACGCTGACGCATTTCAACCCCGCCAGCCGGTCGAGCAGCTTCTGGCCCTCACGAATCGCAGGGAAAGCCTCATCCGGCGAGCGCACGCCGACGAACTCCTTGATGTCGGCGCCGGCGATGAAGCCGCGTTTCGCCGATGCAAGGATCACCGCGCGCGGTGTGTCACTCTCCAGGCGCTCGATCAACGAGCGCAGTTCCTCGAGCACTTCGCGCGAGAGACTGTTGGCCGACGCCTCGGCCTTGTCCAGGCGCAACCAGACGACGCCTTGGGCGTCCTTGTCGACCCGCCAGTGCTTGATGTCCGGCGGTGGGGCGGCGTTCTGCATGGCGCAATTCCCCCTGTCCTCTCGCCGTCACGTTCAGGCGTGGGGCGAGCGTACTTCAAAATCGCAGATCAGCGGCCGATGGTCGGAATAACGCACGTCAGGGACGTCGAAGTTCGTGATCTCGATGCCGTCCGACGAGTAGAGCACGAAATCGAGCTCCTTGCGCGGATTGCGGCTCGGGTAGGAGGGCAGGCCGAGGCGGTTCGCGCTCTTCAGCCCCGAAGCCTCCATGAACAGGTAGATCTCGTGGTCCCCCCAGAAGGTATTGAAATCGCCGGCTACGATCACCGGTTTGCGCGCTCGCTTGACGAGCGCGTGCAGGTGGCGGAGCTGATCGTGCCGATGGCGGAATTTCAGCGACAGGTGCACGAGGAAGATCGACACATCCTCCAGCTCGAGCTCGATGATCAGTCGTTTGATGCCGGACTCGAAGTAATGGAAGCGTTCGCCCTCCACGCGCGGCGCGGCCAGAAAGGCGTTGCCCTGCTTGCGCACGATCGGCATCAATTGGTTGATGGACGCCGCGCCGTACTTGCACTGGTAGGTGGAGTAATGTCCGAGGGAATCGGCGATCTGGCGCGCCTGGTTCACCAGGCCCGAGCGGATCGAGCCGGTGTCGATCTCGATGAGGCCGACCAGGTCGGGATCGAGTGATTTCAGATACTGGGTGATGCGCTCGAGCACGCGCGCATTGCTGCGCAGATAGCCCGCCCCCGGCACCGGCAGATGGAACGCCGGGCCGGTGCCCGTGGCGTACCGGATGTTGTACAGAACAAACCGCATCGTGGAGCTGGAGGAGCGGGGAGCTGGGCGTATACGCGGATCGCAACGCCGCATTCTATAGCAGCCCTCGGGGCTGCGCTGGCCGGACTCTGCGCGCGACGGCCTCGGGGCGCCTGGTGTGCTTCTCGATTAGAATCGGTGCGAAAAGCCAGGCGCCGTCGCGCACCACAGCAACAGCCTGCGGAGCACAATCAGTGAGCAGCATATCCCAGCAGAACCCCGTTCGGATCTTCGTCAGTCATGTGTTCGAGGCGTCCGACGACTACCATCGGGTTTTCGAGTACCTGGAGAGCTCGCACAACTTCTACTACCGAAACTGCAGCGACCCGGACGCGCGCCCCGCGGGCGACCGCGAGGCCATGAAGGAAGAGCTGCGCCGCCAGATACGGCTCGCCGAAGTCGTGATCGTGCCCTCGAGCCTCTACCGGCAGCATTACGACTGGATCGATTTCCAGCTCAACTGCGCCAAAGGGCTCGACAAGCCGGTCATCGTGATGGAGCCGTTCGGCGTCAAGGAGAAAATTGCCGTGCAGCTCGAAGCGCTGGGCGATGAGATCATCGAGTGGAACGAACGCTCGATCGCCGACGCCATCCGCCGGCAGGCGCGGCACGAGGATACCAGCCGCTGGGACGTGATCGACTTCAAGCTCGACTAAGGTCAGAAGCGGATAGCGGACAGCTCACAGGCGCACGGCCAGCCGCCGGGGCGCCGCCCATGCGGCTCGGCGAAGGCGGCGCGGTCCAAGTCCCAGGCGCCGCTCGCGCCTACTCGTCGCCGACCGCACGCAGCTTCGGACGCTGCGCGCTCTGCTGGCGGGCGACCACCGCCAGCATGTTGATGATGCGCATCGCCAGTCCGCCGGCTTCCCTGTCGGACATCTTGCGCACCGTCGCCTGGACGGCGGATTCACCTCGCATCGGCGGCACGCAACACATGCATGACGACAGAGAGGAGAACTCCTCTCGGATCTCCTTCGGAAGGTCGTCTTCGTCGAGCTGGGCGAGGTGCGTGCGATAGGCTTCGGCGAGCCGATGCTTGATCGGCCCGGCGGACGCGAGAATGGCGGCCGCCGCAAAAAAATGCTCCCAGGCGCTGCTCATGCAACTTCCCTCATCGTGGGCCTCAATTCGTGGGCGAATGAGTCGCCGCGTGCGTGAGAGCGAGTCCCCGCAACGGTACGGCGATCGAAAGTTGAGAAATTACTTTAAGTTGCTCGGTGGGCTTTTCTTTCGTCCACTCAAGCCTCTAGCGCCGGAATATACTCCTGCAACTTCGAAAGGCAAGCTGTCGAACGGGCGATTTCCCAGGATTTTTCAACCTGCATCTCGATTCAGGATCTCCCTTAGCCGCCCGCTGCTCGAATGTCTTCACCGCGTTTGTCTGGAGGATCCACCATGAGAGGCGTCAGCGCAGTCGTGCTGATCAAAGCGCAGACCGGACTCATCAATGAGCTCGCCGAACAGCTCGCTGAACTGCCGGGCGTCGCCGAGGTGTTCTCGGTGGCGGGCCAATACGACCTGGTCGCGCTGGTGCGGGTTCGCGAGAACGACGAACTCGCCGATGTCATCACGCACCGGATGCGCAAGCTCAAGGGGATATTGGAGACGCAGACGCTGATCGCGTTTCGCGTCTACACGAAGGCCGAGTTGGCGGAAGGCTTCGACATGGACTGAAGAGCCGCTCGGCGAGGGGCCGCCTGGCCCGCGGCGGCCGCGAGCCCCGGATCGCCGGCGCGCGCCGGCCACAACCTGGCGCTTTTCCCTTGTACGCCCCACGGAGCGCAGTTAGATTGGCCGCCTCATGAAACGCATCCTGGTCATGCTTCTGCTCGCGTGGACGGCCTTGGCGCCGGCCGTCGCGAGCGCATGCGCGGCAGGCTGCGATATGGCGCTCAGCTCTCATGCGCAGACAGATTCCCGAGAGACTCCCACGAGCGGAGCGGATCGGCATGGCGCGCACCTCAGCCAAGACGCCCCCGATCCTCTCCCTGAGCCTCTCAGTGCGTCCGACAGCAGCTCTATGGCCGCGGCATGCTTCGCCGCCGCCACAGCGGCGATGCCAGGGGCGTCAATTGAATCTTTGAGCCTGGAAGCCGCCGGCGAGCATTCCTCGACGGTTCTCCTTCTTCAGTCCTCCATTTCGACCGCACCGCCCTGCAAGCCTCCTCGAGCCTGATCGTTCGTGTCGACGTCGAGCCGTCTCGACGCTACGAGCCTCAGTACGCTCCTGGAGATTTCAAATGTGCAACCCGCAGGGGAATGTCGGCGTCGTCGTCGGCATTCGTTACAGGGCCAGGCGTATCGATGCGCCGGGGCCGTGGTCGCTTCGCAGTCGTCATGGCAGGCGCTTTCTCGCAAGTCTGCTGTTTTTTGGCTTGGCGCTCTCGCTCTCGGCCGCTGGCGTCTTGGCCGAAGATTCTCACGTTCTGGCGCTCGATGAAGCGCTGGCTCTAGCTTCGCGCGAGCAACCACAGATCGCAGAGCTTGATCTGCTGCGGGAGGCGGCGCTCGAAGCCGCGCGCGCGGAACGCGAGCTGCCGGATCCGAAACTTGCGTTCGCCGCACAGAATGTGCCGGCGACCGGCGCGGACGCATTTCGCTTCGACCGCGATGAGATGACGATGTTGAGCATCGGTGTGATGCAGGACATCGTCCGTCGAGACAAGCGTGAGGCGTCTTCGGCGGGGATGACGTTCGAGGCGGCGCGTCTCGCCGCAGAAGCAGAGACGGCCAGGCGAGAGATTCGCCGCGAAGCAGCCTTCGCCTGGCTCGATGCTTTCGAAGCCCAACGTCGTGCGTCGGCGCTGCGGGCGCTCGCCGCTGAAATGGCGGCGGAACATGAGATCAGCAGCAAGCTGCTGGCGGCCGGTTCAGGAAGCGCCAGCGCTGTACTAGCTCTGGACGCAGAGGTTTCGAAACTCCGGGATGAACTGATCGTAGCGGAACGCGACGAGGCGCGCGCACGCGCAGCGCTGTCACGCTGGATCGGCGAGCACGCGCTGCGGCCGTTTCCAGAACATCTTCCGCATGATCACTCGGCGCCCGCGGCGGCGACGAAAGTAAGCGACAGCCTGATCGATGCTCATCCGATGGTTGTCTCCGCCGCACGTGCGATGGACGTGGCTCGTCAGCAAGCGGGTCGTGCGCGCGCCGAGCGCCGTGCGGATTGGGGCTGGCAGCTGATGTATGGGCGGCGGCAGGACCTGCCCGACATGGTGTCTCTGCAGGTCACTGTAGGTCTGCCGTTGAATCGCAGCGATCGGCAGGACCGCAGAGTCGCAGAGACGCTCGCTCGAGCGGGCGCGGCTCGCGCCCAAATGTGGGATCGCAGGCGCCGGCTGGCGGCCGAGCTCGCCGCTGCGCGCGCCGATCTCGATGCAAGCGCCGCGCGGCTCCGAGAACACGAGGAACACATGTCGCCCGCGGCGCATGCACGCCTGCAGACCGCGCAGGCTTCGTACGCAGGCGGGCGCGGAACGCTCCTGGACGTGTGGCGAGCGAGGCGCGCCCTGGTCGAGGTCTCATTGCATCACGATATGATCATTGTCGATCGTTTGCGCGCGACGGCTCGACTGCAATGGCTGCTCGGAGGCGAGGAGGTCGCGCCATGACCAAGCGTTTGCTGGCGGGAACCGCGTTGGCCATCGTCGTGCTGCTGGCGGCGGCATTGCTCGTGTGGCGGCAATCGCGCGAGGACGCTGTCGTTCAGGAAAGCGCCGGGGTCGTTCAGGACGACTCGGGACGTCGCGTACTTTACTGGTACGACCCGATGGTCCCGGCGCAGCGTTTCAAGCGTCCCGGAAAATCGCCTTTCATGGATATGCAGCTCATTCCGAAGTACGCGGATGAGCATGGCGATGTCTCTGTTCGCATCTCACCAAGCGTCCAGCAGAACCTGGGCGTTCGGCTCGCACAAGCACAGTACGCCCGCATCGGCGCTCCGCTCACGGTCGTTGGGCGCGTCGAAGCGGATGAGCGCCGCCGCTACGTGCTGCCGTCGCGGGTGTCGGGCTTCGCCGAGCGTTTGCTGGTGCGCGCCGTAGGCTATCCGGTCTCCGCGGGCGAGAAGGTCGCCGAGATCTATTCACCGGAATTGTTCGCTGCGCAGCAGGAGTTTCTCGCACTGCGCCGCGCGACTGATCTGAAACGCGCGCAGTCGCTGGTCGATGCGGCGCGACAGCGGCTCGTTCTGCTCGGCATGGCCGAGCATGAGATCGAAGCAATCGCACGCAGCGGCGAGCCGCAACGGCGTTTTGGCGTGTACTCCCCGACGAACGGCTACGTCACTGCGCTCGAAATTCGTGAAGGAGCTCAGATCGAGGCGGGCGCCGCATTGATGTCGCTCACCGACCTGTCGTCGCTGTGGCTCATCGTCGAGGTTCCCGAGCGCGAGGCGAGTCGAATCCGCAAAGGCGGCCATGTTCTGGTTCGGCTGGAAAGCGAGCCTGACGCAACGTTCTCCGGCGTCATCGACTTCGTCTATCCGGCGCTCAACGCGCAGACGCGCACGACTCGAGTTCGTGTGAACCTATCCAATGACAGCGGACGGCTGCGCCCGGGCATGTTTGCGCACGTCACTCTCGGCGGCGCTGAGCGCGAGGCGCTCGGCGTGCCGAGTGAAGCAGTGATCTACACGGGATCGCGCACCCTCGTCATCGTGAAGGATGAGCACGGATTCCGGCCGGTCGACGTGCAAACCGGCCTGGAAGGAGAGGGGCGCACGGAGATCGTGGCGGGCCTGAGCGCCGGAGAACAGGTCGTTGCGTCCGGTCAGTTCCTGATCGAATCCGAAGCAAGTCTGAGCGGCGTGCTCGCGCGCTTGTCTGCTGGTCGGTCCGAGGACGGCGCCGAGCAGTCCTCGCATGCGGATGCGAGCGCTCCGCCGGCAGCCGAAATCGCAGCAGCGAGCGTCGCCGCAGCCGGCAAAGTCGTAAGCGTGGACCACGCGGGCGGACGCGCAACGCTCGCGCACGAGCCGATCCCGGAGCTGGGCTGGCCGGCCATGACGATGTCCTTCAGATTCGCGCAGCCTCATGCAGTGCACGCGCTGTCCGCAGGGGACGTCATTCGATTCACGCTGCGCACAGATCCAGAGAACGGCGAGTACGTGATCGAGTCTGCGACCAAGGAAGCGTCTCCGTGATCGCGCAGCTCATCTTGTGGTCCGGCAGGAACCGGCTGCTCATCCTCCTGACGGCGGCCCTGGTCAGCGCCTGGGGGGTGTACTGCGTCGCGCGCACGCCGGTCGATGCGCTCCCGGATCTGTCGGATACGCAGGTCATCATCCGCACCAGTTGGCCCGGTCAGGCGCCGCAAATCGTCGAGGATCAGGTGACCTACCCGCTTACCACGACGATGCTGTCGGCGCCCGGCGTACGTACGGTGCGCGGCTACTCCTTTTTCGGCGATTCCTTCGTCTACGTGCTGTTCGACGATGCGACCGATCTGTACTGGGCGCGCTCGCGCGTGCTCGAGTACCTGAATCAGGCTGCTGACCGGCTGCCGCCCGGCGCACGGCCCACATTGGGTCCTGACGCAACGGGCGTCGGCTGGATCTTCGAGTATGCGCTGGTCGATCGCTCCGGCCAACACGACATCGGCGAATTGCGAGCGTTGCAGGACTGGTTCCTGCAGTTCGAGCTGAAGGCTATCGCTGGCGTCGCCGAGGTCGCTGCGATCGGCGGCATGGTCCGGCAGTTCCAGGTGCAGATCGATCCGCAGAAGCTGCGCGCGTACGGCATGCCCCTGTCGCAGGTGGTCGACGCCATACGTCAGGCCAACGCCGAAACCGGCGGCGCCCTGATTGAGCTCGGCGAGGCGGAGTTCATGGTGCGCGCGCGCGGTTATCTCCAATCGAAGGAGGACTTCGCGCGCATTCCGCTCCAGGCGACGGAGGAGGGGACGCCCGTGCTGTTGTCAGATGTCGCGCGCGTGCAGATTGGCCCCGAGATGCGGCGCGGAATCGCAGAGCTCGATGGCGAAGGCGAGGTCGTGGGCGGGGTCATTGTGCTGCGCTCGGGTGAGAACGCGCGCGAAGTCATCGCGGCAGTCAAGCAGAAGCTCGAGGACTTGAGGCCAAGTCTGCCGCAGGGCGTCGAGATCATTACGACGTACGATCGCTCGCAGCTGATAGATCGTGCGGTGGACACGCTCTGGAGCCGGCTCATCGAAGAGTTCATCGTGGTCGCCGCGGTGTGTGCGCTGTTTCTGTGGCATCTGCGGTCCGCGCTCGTCGCCGTCGTGGCGCTGCCGCTCGGCGTGCTCGCGGCGTTCATCGTCATGTACTACCAGGGCGTCAACGCCAACATCATGTCGCTCGGCGGAATCGCGATCGCCATCGGAGCGATGGTGGACGCAGCCATCGTGATGATCGAAAACGCGCACAAGCGCCTCGAGCATTGGCGAGACGACAACGAACGCTCCGAGCCGACCGAAAGCGAGCGTCTTCGACTCGTGCTGCAGGCCGCCGCAGAGGTAGGTCCTGCGCTGTTCGTCTCGCTGCTGATCATCACCTTGTCCTTCATCCCGGTGTTCACGCTGCAGGCGCAGGAAGGAAAGATGTTTGCGCCGCTCGCCTACACAAAAACCTATGCGATGGCCGCGGCGGCGGGTCTGTCCGTGACCCTCGTTCCGGTCCTGATGACGCTGTTCATTCGCGGACGCATTCGCGACGAGGCTGACAACCCGCTCAATCGATGGCTCATGCGCGGTTATCGGCCGCTGCTTAGTCGCGTCATCACCGCCCCGGCGCGCACGCTGGTCATCGCCGGCGTGATCACGCTCATCACGTTATGGCCGCTCTCCAGACTGGGCTCGGAATTCATGCCGCCGTTGGATGAGGGCGATCTGCTCTACATGCCGACCGCGCTGCCCGGCATCGCGCCCGCGAAGGTCTCCGAAGTGCTGCAGCTCACGGATCGGCTCATCAAGACCGTCCCGGAAGTCGAGACCGTGTTTGGCAAAGCCGGGCGCGCCGAAACTGCAACGGATCCCGCGCCGCTCGAAATGCTCGAAACAACCATTCAGCTCAAACCGCGCTCGCAGTGGCGCGAAGGCATGACCACCACGCGACTGATCGAAGAACTCGACGGATTGCTGAATGTACCGGGGATGGCGAATGTCTGGGTGCAGCCGATCCGCAATCGCCTCGACATGCTGGCGACCGGGATCAAGAGCCCCGTGGGAGTCAAGATTTCGGGGAGCGATCTGGCGACGCTCGAGGCGCTGGGACAACGGATAGAGCAGGTCGTGAGCAGCGTACCCGGCGCATCGTCCGTGATCGCCGACCGCGTCGCCGGCGGGCGCTATATCGATGTGAAGATCGACCGGCTCGCAGCGGCGCGTTACGAGCTCAGCATCGATGACATACAGAACACCATCGCGCTGGGAGTAGGAGGCCAAAATATCGGCCAGATCATCGACGGTCGCGCACGCTTTCCCATCAATGTGCGCTTCCCGCGCGAGCTGCGTGATTCGCCGCGCCGTCTGGCGGAACTGCCGCTCGTGACGCCTGCCGGAGCGAGCGTCTCGTTGGGGAGCGTCGCAAGCATCGCGACTGTCGACGGCCCGCCGATGATCAAGAGTGAGGATGCGCGACTCGCCTTATGGGTCTATGTCGACATCCGCGATCGCGATCTGGGCAGGTTTGTAGAGGATGCGAGGCAGGCAGTCGCAAGAGAAGTCCAGACGCCAGCTGGCTACTCGATCACATGGTCTGGTCAGTTCGAGTACTTGGAACGCGCGGCTGAGCGCCTCAAGTTGGTCGTGCCCGCGACGCTCGCGATCATCTTTCTACTGCTGTTCCTGATCTTCAGACGAGCCGGGCCCGCGCTGCTCATTCTGGCGACGCTTCCATTCGCACTCGTCGGCGCCGTCTGGTTCATGTACGTGCTCGGGCACAATGTCTCCATTGCAAGCGCCGTTGGAATGATCGCACTTGCGGGTCTGGCCGCGGAATTCGGCGTCGTCATGCTCGTATATCTGAATGAAGCTCTGGAACGGCATGTCGGACCCGGTGAACCGCTCACTGCGGAGCGCGTACGAGCCGCCGTCCTGGAAGGCGCGGTTCTGCGTTTGCGCCCAAAGACTATGACGGTCGCCGTCATCGTCGCCGGGCTCCTGCCGGTAATGCTGGGCGGCGGGACAGGCTCGGAGATCATGAGCCGCATCGCGGCGCCCATGGTCGGCGGCATGATTACTGCGCCGCTCTTGTCGCTGTTCGTGCTGCCGGCGGCTTACGTACTGATGCAGCGACGCGCCGGCAAGAAACAAGCAGAAAGCAGATAGCGGAGAAAGTTTGGCTCTCGCGAGCGCATGCAGCCGCCAGGGACTTCGGCGCTGTCTGGCGGCTCCGGCTGGCAGCCAGAGGAGTCCGGCGGCGAGTCCTGCCACGATCAGGAACTTCGCATAAGGTATATTATGTTACTCCGCAGATGCCTTGGGTCAACTAAGCGATTGCTGTCGCGCCAACGAAATTCCGGTAACCCTCCCCGAAATTCCGGTAACGCGACGCGAGCGAAACCAAGCACTTGCAGAGACGTTCGTGTCGTCACGCGCGAACCTTAAGCTGGGGATTGTCACCTCGATCCAGACTGACAACATAGATCGGAGCAAACCCGCCGCCGGCTGTTCGGAAGTTGGTTGTCTGACCTTGGTAAAGCCTCGCGGCCATGAGTTGAATGTTCCCCGCATAGACGTAACAGCGGACATCAACCTTGAAGACTTCCTTGCCCTCACGCGTTGCGCGCCAGCGCTCACTCGGCGGCGTGAGCTCCTGAGCAATGTATTCGCCATTCACAACTTCGGCAAAGACACGGCGAGTGAGCTTGTCGCCGCGATACGTACCACGACTCCCATAGCCGCTTGGCGGCTTGAAGAACCAGTCCTTGCGTTCGCGCCACCAGGTTTCGGCGCAACCGCGCGCCTCTCGCGTGGCAGGAACGCTGCGAGCCAGAATCTCGATTGTCCCTCGAGATACGCCAAGCCCCGCGAGCGCTGATGGATCGCTGAGCAAAGCCAGGTTACGCTTGTTGGCATACAAGGCGTGAGCACGCGGGTGCGGCGTGATGACAGCCAGGTCTCTTCGGTGCGCAAGGCGCAGAACATGGCTGCTCGGCGCGTCGAAATAGAAATCAGTCAGCCGGTTGTAAACAAGGTCGATGCGCTCGCCGCGCAGCCTGAGACAATCGCTGGCCAACTCCAGTTCCGATGGGTCGACAATGTGCGCCCGGATGCCATTTGACTCGAAAACCTTCTTCGCGAGTTGGAACTCGGGATACAAAAACTGGCCGGCGGGTTCAAGATCCACAATCGCGATGGTCCGGAGCGGCCGCGCGCCTCTCGCGAGTGACCACTCGCGGCGGAACATCGCAACAATGTTCGCCTCGAGCTGAGCTGCGCTCGGCTGTGTCGCAAGGTATTCGTCAGCGGCAAGACAACAGGCCTTTTGCGCATTGTGCACAGCGACATTGAGGAATGCGCCGCCAGCATTCGTATTGATTTCGATGAGCTTGGGGCCATCCTCAGTCATGTGAAAATCGAAGCCCATGAACACGCCCGATGTTCGTGGCTCCGTCCCGGAAATGGTCGGCGCGTGCCTCAAGACGGCTTGCTGGTAGGTCGGCAGATGCACCGTCGCTTCGACGGCGTCGATCACCCGCCGCATTTGCATGACGTGCGCCGGATCGATAAATACCGGTAGCTCGGAGAACAGATGCGGGTGGGTCTCGAGTATCGACTGCGCCGGCTGCAGAGCGCTCTCGATAGTCTTGCGCAGCTTTGGCAGATCCGTGACAGCGCAATCACATCCGCGATTGAGCATCTCGGCAATGTTCCGCTCCGGCTGCGTCATGTGACTGAGGCTCCGCCACGATGCGGCGCCATCATCAAAGGTCGCGCTTCATGAATGCGGAGCTCGCCGGGCAAATGTCAGCGAACTCGCGCGTGGCTCGAATGGCTTTCGGCGCAGATTCGCGCGATGCGCGTTCATAACCATGCTTTGCGAAGAACGCTTCGGCCGTCGTAGTGAGTAGGTAGAGCGTCGTAACGCCCTGCCCGCGCGCATGCCTCTCGGCATGTTTGAGTAGCGCCACACCTTCGCCCGTACCGCGCCTTTCCGGGGCGACGACCAGCGAACGCAGCAGAGCGACGTCGCCAAACAGCTCGAGGCCCACCAATCCCGTCGGTTCAGTCGGCGGCCCGGAGTAAAAGAAATGTTCGCAGTGGGCTGCAGTCAGGTCTTCTGTCGGGAGCTGTGCTGCAGCGAGAAGCCTTACTGCTGCACTCCGACTTGGCCTCGATGAAATCTTCGGTTGACCCATGACGCAGACCTCACGCTGCTGACTTTCGCCGGGAAGGCTTCGCAGCACCAGGGGTGCACGTGGAAGCACAATTCTGATCGACAGCTGCGCAGCACTTGTCGGTGAGATAACCCAGTAGCTCGTTCATAGCTCGATAGTCAGCGCTGTAGATAAGCTGTCGGCTGGCGCGCACCTGATTGATTAGGCCTGCGCGCTGCAGGGATTGGAGATGGAACGTGAGAGACGATGGAACGAGTCCTATGCGCGCGCCGATGGCGCCCGCCGGCAGGCCGCCAGGGCCTTGCTCTACTAAGAGCCGATAAATCGCCAGGCGGCGCCCGTGAGCCAGCGCGCCAAGCGCTTTGATGACCTCTGAGGTCTTCATGGGAAGTACGATATTTCGACCGTCCTCGTAATGTCAAGCTTATGCCGAAGTGCTTGCCTCTTGAGGCTTGCTCAAACCAACCGCCCTCCTTGTTAGTTATTGATATGTGGCTACGTGACTGCCGCCAGCCGACCGGACTCGAGCGGCAAGCTGGTCAAGGAAACCTCATGCGACCGCAGTTTCATGGTCGGTTCTTGAAGTTGCTGCTTTTGCGCGGGGCCATTCATCTCCGCAACAGCGGCCTTCAAATAGTAAGAGTCGATGGCGGACTTGACCCTGCGCAGGTTGAGGCAACTCTGCGGCGATGAAGAGCGGTGCACCGTTGAGAATCGAGGGTTCAGTGCACGCGTTTTCGCGACTGGTTTCTTCCTTGAGGTTGGCGAAAATCGCCATTCGTCTCGTTGATATCAGTCGTTCCGGTTCGTGAAGTATTCGCGCCGCAGGTGCATGGGCTGCCCTGGGGCGAGCCAAGGCGCAACAAGATTGACCTCGAAATCACCACTTCTCACCAGGTCTCGCCATGTTACGCAGTCTGCATCAAGTTGTTTTCAAAGGGCAAAAGGCCCTCTTGCTGCTATTGGCGGCAACCCCCGCTGTTGCCGACGGCGGCAGGATATCGGTCGAGGTCGTCGACGCCGTGACGCGCCGACCGGTCGATGGTGTGACGATTACGGCCGAGTCGCGCGACGGCGAGGTGCACTCGGCGACGACAGATAGAGGCTTGGCGCTGCTCGACGGCCTGGAAGGCGGTTTCTTTAAGTTGCGTGCAGAATCGGCGGGATACGTCACGGCCGTCGAGCCCGCGGTCCGAGTACTGGAACAGCGCACAGGCCGTCTTCGCTTCGAACTGCAGCCGGTGTCCGACTCGATGGACGAGATCGTCGTTGTGGCTCGTGCACGCGAGGCAGACCCCTTCGGCGCCGTCTCGAACAGATTCCTGAGCCGCGACGAGCTGCGTAACGCGCCTGGCAGCGGCAGCGACGTCATGCGCGCGCTGAGCGGCCTGCCAGGGGTGGTCTCCAACGGCGAGTTTGCGGCCTTTTCCGTGCGGGGCCATGGCCCCAAGAGCAACCTCATCTATGTCGATGGTTTCCCGTTCCAGCAAGTCGTGCACTTCGAGCAGACGCTGGGCGAGGAGGAAGAAATCATCAATGGCGGTCGCTACTCCATCTTTGCACCCAATGCCGTCGCCGGGGCAGAGTTCTCGCCTGGCGGCTGGAGCGCGGAGTTCGGCGGCCGCGCCGCGTCGCTCCTGCAATTCGAGGTGGTGGACGGCGCGCCCTCGCCTGTCGGCAGCTTGCGTCTCGATCTCGCCGGCGTCGAATTGCTTTACGAGGGACCGAGCGGCTTCCACGACAACACGTCGATGTTCCTGCAGGCGCGGCGCTTCGACTTCGGCCAGCTTTTCGAGATTATTGGTGAAGAGGATTTGGGTGCGCCGGTTTCCACGGACGTGATCCTGAAGACGCATACACGTCTCGATGATGACGACGAGTTCGAGTTTCTCGCCATATACGCGCCTGAGGAGTATACGCGGGACACTAGCCACATCCTCGCCCCCCTCGAGGAGGACGAGGACATCGAGGACGTCACGTTGCAGAACGAAGACCAAGACCTCGTGCTCATCGGCGGCGCCTGGCGGCGGATGTTTGGCGACGATGGCGAATGGACAAATCGTATCTACTACCGTGAGCGCGACCGAGTGTCGTCCGAGGGCGAGGCCTTCCCGGACCTGGCGCCGCCGGATACGCTAGCCGACCAGGTTCCGGTGCGCGAGAAACTCCTGACCGTGAAGGAAAAGGAGTCGGAATTCGGCTGGCGCAGCGATGTGTCGTTCGGGAACGGCCTTGGGATATTCCGCGCCGGGCTGCACCTCACGAGCAACGATCTCGACTATTCCACTGAGCTTCGGGAGAACTGGATACGCTATATCTACGAGTCCGACGATCCGCGCCCCCCGAGCGCAAACTACATTGTGTTGCAACCAGATGAGATCAACTCGATCTATAGCGCGAGCGAAACCAACTACGCCGTTTACGGCGAGCAGTTGTTCGACTGGGGCGACGCCAATCTGCGTGCGGGCATCCGCTACGATCGCAATGGCTTTGGTGACGAAGACCTCGTGTCGCCGCGATTCGGCTTCAGTTATGCGATTTCATCCCGGCTGAGATTCTCGGCGACGGCTGGCGTCTTCTATGGGTCGCCGAGCAACCTCGCGCGTGCGGCCGACCCTGATAATTTTGATCTCGAGAGCGAAAAGCTTACGCATTTCGGCCTGGGCTTCGGCTATCGAATCGACAACCTGAATCTGCTCGTAGAAGCGTACTATCAGGATCTCGATAACCGGCTCGTGGAGAGCGGCCGCACGAACCGTCGAGTTTCAAATGATGGTGAGGGCGCAAACACCGGCGTGGACCTGGTGTTGACGCGCAGGTTCGATCAGGGCTGGTCGGCCGACTTCGTCTATTCCTGGAATCGCTACCGGGTGGACGATAAAGACGGGCGTGGCGAGTACGATTGGGACTTCAACCGCGAGCACTTCGTCTCTGTGGGTGGGCGCTGGGAGATCAACGATCGATGGCAGGTAGCGGCGCGCTGGAAGTATGGCTCCGGACAACCAACGTACCGCTACATCGTTCACGGTGACGTGCTGGCGCCGAACCCGCCCGTGCGCTATTCGCAAGAGAGGACCCCTTTGAATGTCGATCGCGGCGATGCGTTCCATTCACTCGATGTGCGCGTCGACTATCGTCGTCCGATCGGCGCGGTGGATCTTGTGCTGTTCCTGGACGTGCTGAACGTTTACGGCGGTCCGGCTGGACTGCAGCGCGAGTTCAACATCCTGACGGGAGAAATTGTCGACGAGGAGGAGGAGACTTTGCCGCTGCTCGGCCTGACTGTCGAGTACGCCTGGTAAAATGCGTGGGGAGTGACTCGCCGGACCGGCGCCCTGTTTGATCGGCCAATCTTTTCTAATCAATTCCGGCGAAACTTTGGTTTCATGCACACCAAACCAGTGAGATTCCGAAAGAGCGGGCGACTGACGCACCATCGGCGCGGCAAGCGCGCCAGCCGAACGACGGGCTCACGCGTCTAGCCGCCAGGCGAACGCTCGATCAGAACCGTGTGATCCCTGCAGGTTGGTTCGGCGAAGCAGCTGCGCGTTGATCGCCACGATCACTGTGCTGAGCGACATGAGCACGGCGCCGACGGCCGGGTGCAACACGACGCCCCAGGGCGCCAGAACGCCCGCGGCGAGAGGTATAGCAAAGATGTTATAGCCTGCCGCCCACCAGAGATTCTGGACCATCTTGCGATAGGTGGCTTTGCTCAGAGCAATGATGCTCGGAACATCGCGCGGGTCGCTGCGCACCAGCACGACGTCACCCGCTTCGACCGCCACATTCGTTCCCGCTCCAATCGCAATGCCTACGTCAGCGGTCACCAGCGCAGGCGCATCGTTGACTCCGTCGCCTACCATGGCGACGCGCTTACCTTGTTCCTGCACTTCCTTCACCTTCGAAGCCTTCTGATCGGGCGACACTTCGGCGAACACGACGTCGATTCCGAGCTGCTTCGCCACGGAGTGGGCGACCGGCTTGGCGTCTCCGGTCATCATGATGACTTCGACGTCCTGCTCGTGAAGTCGCTGGACGGCTTCTTGCGATTCCTCGCGGATTGCATCAGCCACTGCAAAGACAGCGATTGGCGAGGCATCCTCGAGCATGGTGATGGCGGCCTGTCCACGCTCTGTCGCGCGCTCGATTGCTGCTTCGAGCTCTGGCGGCGTCGAGGCATTCACCGTTCTCAATAGCGCCGGCCCGCCAATCAAGATCTGGCGGCCCTCTACCCTCGCCTGTACGCCCTTGCCCGGGATCGCCTGAAACTGCTCCGCCGGTGGTATCGAGAGGTTGCGCTGCTCAGCGCTCCTCACTACGCCTTGTGCGATCGTGTGCTCCGAATCACGCTCGACCGCGGCGGCTAGTGCAAGGGCGTCATCCTGACTCATGCCTGGGCGCGTCGTGATCTCGACCACCCGAAATTCCCCGCGCGTGAGTGTGCCCGTCTTGTCGAAGAACACGGCGCTCAAATTGCGCGCCTCCTCCAGCCCGCGGCGATCGCGCACTAGCAGACCATTGCGCGCCCCCAATGTCGTCGAGATCGCTACGACCAACGGAATCGCAAGGCCAAGTGCATGCGGGCACGCAATCACAAGCACAGTGACGACGCGTTCGATCACGAACGAGGATTCTTGTCCGAGCGACAACCACGCGACCAGCGTAAGCACCGCGGCGCCGACCGCAATGATAGTCAGGTAGAAGGCGGCCCGATCCGCCAGCGCTTGGGCGCGCGAGCGTGAGGTCTGCGCCTGCCCCACGAGCCGCATGATTCCGGCAAGCGCGGTCTGATCACCCGTTCCCGTGACCTCGACGCGCAGCGAGCCCGCGCCGTTCACAGTTCCGGCGATCACCTTCGCTTCCGGACCCTTGCGCACCGGCGCTGACTCGCCGGTGATCATCGACTCATTGACCTCGCTTTCCCCCTCCCGTACGAGCCCGTCAGCGGGAATGCTGGCGCCCGGACGAATGAGCACCACATCACCGTCGCGAAGCTCACTCGCCGGAACTGTTTCCGTACGGTCGCCGAGAATTCGTTCCGCAGTGTCCGGAAGGAGTTTTGCGAGTTCTTTCAGCGCTCCTTGCGCTTGATTGATGGACCGCATCTCGATCCAGTGGCCGAGCACCATGACCGTGACCAACGTACCCAGCTCCCACCACAGATCCATCCCAGGGAAACCGAAGGTCACGGCAAGGCTGAACACGAACGCGACGCTGATTGCGAGCGCGATGAGCGTCATCATGCCAGGCAGCCGGGCGCGCAGTTCCCCCACCGCTCCTCTGATGAAGATCCAGCCGCCGTACGCGAATACGAGCGTGCCGAACAGTGCGCTGATCCACCGGGAAGCCTCAGGTCCGCCAGGCGCTTCGTACCCGAACCACTCTTGGATCATCGGCGCCCAGATAACCGTCGGGATGGTCAGCAGCAGCGTCCCCAGGAATTTCTGCCGGAACATCTCGACGGAATGACCGGCGTGCTTGTCGTGAACCGCGTGCTCCTCTTGTCGCACCGCTCTGCTTGGGCCAGCGCTTGAGTCTGCGCCGTGCGCATGGCGATGCGCGCGATCCTCAGAGTTCTTCGGGTGATTTCGGGCAGCCATGGATCACCATTGAACAGTCCCGCCATACCGCGTACTCGGCGCGGTGTGTCGACGA
>JAVEVD010000066.1:0-21353 GCA_034005205.1 Steroidobacteraceae bacterium
CCGTGAGCAGCGCCTGTACCTCATCGCGATCCCAGACGTAGAACTTGCCTTCATGACCTTCCGAGTCGGCGTCCAAGGCCGACCAGTAGCCGCCTTCGGGCGACTGCATGTCGCGGATGATCCACTCTGCAGTCTGGGTCGCGACGCGCACATACAGCTGATCGCCCGTGGCGAGGGCGGCGTGGGCGTAGACGCGCAGCAGCTGGCCGTTGTCATAAAGCATCTTTTCGAAGTGCGGGATCATCCAGTATTGATCCACGGAGTAGCGGGCGAAACCGCCGCCGAGCTGGTCATACAAACCGCCTTCGGCCATTCGGGTGAGCGTAAGGGCGGCCATGTACAACGCCTGAAGGTCCGGCGACTCGCTTCCGGCGCTCGCTCGCCAGCGACGCAACAGGAATTCGATGTTCGTCGGATGCGGGAACTTCGGCGCCTCGCCGAAGCCGCCGAACTGGCCGTCGAACTCTTCCGCCAAACGTTGGCGCGCCGCGTGCGCCGGTTCGGCCGTCAAGGCTTCATCCGCGGCGGCCGGTTCCGGGTGCAACTGATCGAACGCCTCCTGCAACGCCTCGCCCTGCCGCGTGAGGTCGTCGCGCCGCGTTCGATAGAACTCGTGCAAGCGGCGCAGCAGATCGACGAACGCCGGCATGCCGTAGCGGGGCTCGCGCGGGAAGTACGTGCCGCCGAAGAACGGGCGCAGGTCGTGCGGCGAGAGGAACATCGTCAGCGGCCAGCCGCCGCCTCGTCCGGTGAGCATCTGATGCGCCATCTGATACACCCTGTCGATATCGGGCCGCTCTTCGCGATCGACTTTGATGTTGACGAACAGTTCGTTCATCACCGCGGCGGTCTGCGGATCGTCGAACGATTCGTGCGCCATCACGTGACACCAGTGGCAGGCGGAGTAGCCGATTGACAGCAGAATCGGCTTGTCTTCGCGGCTCGCCAGCTCGAGCGCCTCCGCGCCCCACGGCAGCCAATCGACTGGATTGCCTGCATGCTGCAGCAGGTAGGGGCTGGTCTCGGCCGCGAGACGGTTGCGAGGCGCGACGTCGGGTGAATGCATGCGGGCGGTCTCGGCTAGAATGCGCCCACTATAAACCGCCGCGCCGCGCCAGGCCGCAACCGCAGGCGACGTCGATCGGCGGCGTCACAGAATGCGGTCCGCGCCGGCGGATCGCCCACTCGCACGCAGCCCGGACGCAGGTCTGTGAGGTCGCGGGCCAAACGACAGGGAACGCTCATGCAGCAACCAGATCTGCCGCCGCTGCGCCTGAAGCGCGGCGAGGACCGCCGCATCTCCGCAGGGCGGTTGTGGGTGTTCTCCAACGAAGTGGATGTAGCGCGCTCGCCGCTGCAAGATTTTCAGCCCGGCCAGATGTGCCGCGTGCTGTCGGATCGCGACAAGTTCCTGGGTTACGCGTACGTCAATCCGCATTCACTGATCTGCGCGCGCATTCTCGGGCGCGACCCGGCGTTCCCGCCCGGCCGCTCGCTCATCGTTCATCGGTTGCAGGTCGCGCAGGCTCTGCGGCGCAAGCTTTACGAGCGGCCCTACTACCGGCTGGTTCATGGCGAGTCGGACGGCCTGCCCGGTCTGGTGCTCGATCGATACGGCGAGGTCATCGTCGGGCAGATTGCGACCGTGGGCATGGAGGCGCTGCGCGATGACGTCGAGGCGGCCGTGCGCAAGGTGGTCTCGCCTGCGGCCATGCTCTGGAAGAACGATGGCGCGGCGCGTGACCTGGAAAACTTGCCGCATTACGAGGCCACGGCGTTCGGCGAGACGCCCGCCGTTCTGACGGTGGAAGAGGGCGGATTGCGGTTCGAGGCGCCAGCCAGTGGAGGACAGAAGACCGGCTGGTTCTTCGATCAATCAGCCAATCGTCTGGCGCTGCGCAAGTACACGGCCGGCGCGCGCGTGCTCGATGTCTTCAGCTATCTCGGCGCCTGGGGGCTGGGCGCGCTGGGCGGCGGCGCTCGCGAGGCCGTGTGCGTCGATTCGTCCGCAAGCGCCCTGCAGTGGCTGGAGGGCAACGCGGCTGCGAACGCCCTCAAGCCCGAGATCATGCACGGCGACGGCTTCGACGTGCTGGAGGCGTTGCACGAGCAGCGTCGGCGCTTCGACGTAGTCGTGATCGATCCGCCCGCCTTCATCAAGCGCAAGAAAGACGTTCCGAAAGGGGAGGCGGCTTACCGTCGCCTGAACCAGCTCGCGATGCAGCTCATCGGGCGCGACGGGTTCCTCATTTCCTGCTCCTGCTCCTTTCACCTGTCGCCTGACAGTCTGCTCGGCGCGATTCAGCGCGCGGCCCGCCATCTCGACCGCTTCGCCCAGGTGGTCGCAACGGGCGGGCAGGGGCCCGATCACCCCATCCACCCGGCCATGCCCGAAACGCGCTATCTCAAGGCGTATTTCGTGCGGGTGACGAACGCCTGAGCAGCGCCGGCAGGCGGCGAATGCACGGAAGCTGAAGCGCCATACGTCGACTTGCTAACATCCGCGCCCAATATGCTCACTTATCCCGCGATCGATCCGGTCATCCTCTCCCTGGGACCGCTGGCCGTGCGCTGGTACGGTCTGATGTACGTGATCGGCTTCGCGGCCGCATGGTGGCTGGCGCGCCGCCGCGCGGCTCAACCGGGCTCGACATGGAAACCGACCGACGTCGACGATCTGATCTTCTTCGCCGCCGTGGGCGTGATCGCCGGCGGACGGCTCGGCTGGACTCTCTTCTATGGCTCGGGGCAGGTGCTGCAGGACCCGATGACCGTGGTGCGCATCTGGGAGGGAGGGATGTCCTTTCACGGCGGGCTCATCGGCGTGATTCTGGCGGTGCTGCTGTTCGCCCGGCGTCGCGGGCGCGATTTTGGCGACGTGCTCGACTTCCTTGCGCCCCTGCCCGGGCTCGGCATTTTCGCCGGGCGCATCGGCAATTTCATCAACGGCGAGTTGTGGGGCAAGCCGACTGAAGCCGCCTGGGGTTTCGTGGTCGATCCGGCGCGCTTGTACCCTACACAGGCCGCTGAGGCGTATCGGCTCTGTGAGCGATTCGCGGTGCAGCGTGCGTGCTGCACGTGCACGCTTCGCAGCTCTACGAGGGGCTCCTCGAGGGGCTGGTGCTGTTCGTCATCCTTTGGTGGTTCACGTCGCGTCCGCGTCCGCGGCTTGCGCCGTCCGGGCTGTTTCTGATTTGCTACGGCGTGTTTCGCTTCTTGCTGGAGTACGTGCGCGTGCCGGACGAGGACCTCGGCTATCTGGCGTTCGGCTGGCTCACCATGGGGCAAGCGCTCTCGGCGCCGATGGTGATCGCGGGCGCGGCGCTGATGGCTCATGCGTACCGTCGACGCGCGCCCACGGGCAATCTCGCATGAAGCAGTATCTCGAGCTGCTGCGTCACATCCGCACGCAGGGCATGCGCAAGATGGACCGCACCGGCACGGGAACGCTGTCGATCTTCGGGGCCCAGATGCGATTCGATCTGACGCAGGGCTTTCCCCTGCTCACCACGAAGAAGCTGCACACCAAGTCCATCGTGTACGAGTTGCTGTGGTTCCTGCGCGGCGACACCAACGTGAAGTTCCTGCGGGATCACGGCGTGACGATCTGGGATGAGTGGGCCGACGAGCGCGGCGAGCTGGGCCCGATCTACGGTCGACAGTGGCGCTCGTGGCCGGCGCCCGACGGCAGGCTCATCGATCAGATCAGCCGCACCGTGGACCTCATCCGTCGTAATCCGGACTCGCGCCGCATCCTGGTGAGCGCCTGGAATGTCGGGGAGCTCGAGCAGATGGCGCTCACGCCTTGCCATGCGTTGTTCCAGTTCTGGGTGCACGCAGGCAGGCTCTCCTGCCAGCTCTACCAGCGCAGCGCCGACATGTTTCTGGGCGTGCCGTTCAATATCGCCTCTTACGCTTTGCTCACGCACATGTTCGCCCAGCAGTGCGATCTAGAGGCGGGCGAATTCATCTGGACGGGCGGCGACTGCCACCTGTACCTGAACCACCTGCAACAGGCCGACGAGCAGCTGCGGCGCGAGCCGCTGACGCCGCCACGGCTCGAGCTCGCGCGCAGGCCGCCGTCGATCTTCGAGTACCAGTACGAGGATTTCGAGTTTCTGAACTACCAGTCGCATCCCGCCATCAAGGCGCCCGTCGCTGTTTGACGGGCGGTCCGCAACCAGGCTGAGGTGCGCGCCTGCGCGCGCACCGCCATACAACCATATCAACCGTCCAAGTCCTTTCAGGCTGAACCCTCATGGCTGTCAAGAAGAGTCGCCACAAATCGCGCGGCAAGACGCGCTCGTCCTCGCGCGCCGCCGCCCGCGAGCCCGTACGGAGCAAGGTCGAGCGAAGCCGCGCCACACAACGTACGCGGCGCAGCCCCTCCATCGCGGCGTCTCCACTGGTGGAGACGCGCGATTCCCCGATCCATGGCCGGGGGGTGTATGCGCTCGCCCCGATACGCAAAGGCGCGAGAATCATGGAGTACATTGGCGAGCGTATCTCGCACGCAGAAGCCGATCGTCGCTATGCGAACAAGGGCGAGGATGACGGGCACACGTTCCTGTTCATCGCCAGCAACCGAACGGTGATCGACGCCGGCAGAGGCGGCAACGACGCTCGCTTCGTCAACCACAGCTGCCAACCGAATTGCGAGACGGTGATCGAGGACGGCCGGGTGTTCATCGACGCCATCCGCAACATCAAGCCTGGCGAGGAGCTGGGCTATGACTACCAGCTCACCTGGGAGAGCACCGACGATCCCCGGGAGCTGGCGCTCTATGCTTGCCGCTGCGGCGCCAAGCGTTGTCGCGGCACCATGCTGGATCGCGAGCCTCTCGATAAGAAGAAAGAGAACCGCAAGAAGGCGAACAGGAAGCAGGCCGCCACGAAGAAGCGCTGAGCGGTTGCGGAGCATTCTTAACATGAGCCTGCTGTGCATCGTGGTCGCCGCCTCCGAGAACGACGTGATCGGCGCCGGCGGCCGCTTGCCGTGGCGACTGCCCGACGACCTGCGCCGCTTCAAGGCGCTCACCATGGGCAAGCCGGTGGTCATGGGGCGCAAGACGTTTGAATCGATCGGGCGCGCGCTGCCCGGCCGCGACAACATCGTCATCTCGCGCCGCGGGTTCTCGGCGCCGGGCGCCGCCGTGGTCGACTCGATCGAAGCGGCGCTGCAGCGGGCGCAGCCGTCGCCCGAGATCATGCTGATCGGAGGCGCCCAGATTTACCGCCAGGCGCTCGCACAGGCCGACATCGTTCACATGACGCGCGTGCACGCCACGATCGAAGGCGACGCGCTGTTTCCACCGCTGGCGCCCGGTGAATGGCGCCTGACGAGCAGCGAGCGGCGCCCGGCGGACGAGCGTCATGCGCACGCATTCACATTCCAGAAATTCGAGAGAATCGCCCCGGCCGCGGCCGGGCGGAGAGCTTCCCAGTGAGCAAGCGGCGTTACGACTGCCTGAAGTGCCCCGGGTATTGCTGTAGCCACGCGCGCATCGCCGTGAGCGACTACGATATCCGCCGGCTGGCTCGCCATTTTGGTCTGACTGCCGAGAAGGCGCGCGAGCGCTTCACGTATCGCTACCGGACCAAGGACGCGGACGAGCAGATCCTCAGACATCAGAAGGATCACATTTATAAGTCCATCTGCCGCTTCTTCGACACCGACGAACGTCGTTGCACGGTCTACGAGGCGCGTCCGAACGTGTGTCGCAAGTACCCTTACGGGAACAAGTGCGGGTACTACGATTTCCTCGTGTTCGAGCGCGAACATCAGGACGACGAGGAGTTCATTCCCTCGGCCTAAGGAAGCTCTGATTAACCTACTGCCCCGACGGTTCAGCCCAAAGAAATGCCCGCAATGCAAGGCGTTTCGAGCGGCTAGAGATCACAGAAGCAGAGTAAGTCAGAGATTCCCTAACACGGTGCGGCTCGTGCAGCCGCGCCGCTCGCGCCGTCACGCATGCGCCTGAACAAATACATCAGCGAGAGGGGCGTCGCCTCGCGTCGCCAGGCCGATGAGTGGATCGAGGCCGGCCGGGTGACTGTCAACGGCGTCGCCGCCACGCTCGGCATGCGGGTCGCTGAGGGCGACCGGGTATGCATCGACGGCCGTCCCGTCGGCGCGGTGCAAAAGCACGTCTATATCGCCCTGAACAAGCCGCGGGGAATCATCTGCACGACGGAACGCAGCGTGGCGGGCAACATCATCGACTTCGTCGGCTACCACGAGCGCATCTTCCCGATCGGCCGCCTGGACAAGGATTCCGAGGGCCTGATCCTGCTCACCAACAACGGCGACATCGTCAACGAGATCCTGCGCAGCGAGAACGAGCACGAAAAGGAATACGTGGTGACGGTCGATCGCGCCGCGACGGAGCTGTTCCTCAGCGGCATGGCGCAAGGCGTGCGCATTCTCGGGGTGGTCACCAAACCCTGCAAGGTTCGTCGCGTGGACGCACGCACCTTCCGCATCGTGCTGACGCAGGGTTTGAACCGCCAGATCCGGCGGATGTGCTCGTTCTTCGGCTACAAAGTCGTGCGGTTGCAGCGTGTGCGCATCATCAACGTCACCTTGCAGGGTCTGGGAACGGGCCGATGGCGCGAGCTCAGCGAGGCCGAGGTGCGCGGCCTTCTGCCCCATAAGCCCGACTTTGGCTTCTGAAGGGTGCGCGTGTGCGGCTGAATCGCAGTCAGCGCTGGCGCCTGCTCAGGTACAGGTATATGTATCCAGTCACCAGCAGCATGCACAGACTAGCGACGAACGCCACGCCGCTCGCGATCGTCAGCAGCCAATACGGGTGAGTGATGGGCCGGATGGCGTTGGCGGCCAGCGATTCGAACGAGATTGTCGAGACGTAAGCAAGCGAACCCGTGAACAGCCAGCGAAGCAGGTACACGGGGAGATGAATGCGCATCCTGCGGTTGTGGCGGTAGGCGGCGGCGCGCGCCAAGCGGTCTCCGCGGTTCGCGTCCTGAAAAAGCCAGAAGGGCCAAAGATAGCGCTGCGCCACGAAGAAGAACGGCGCCTCTTCGTAGGCGGCGCCGACGGTTCGGGCCATGGTGTCGCGGTCTTTCATGACGATGTTCGGGAGCGATCCCGGCAACCCGAGAGATGTACGGCGCGGCGCCAAAGTTCCGCCGCCCCGTTGGCGTAAGTCCTGGAAAATACGATCCGCTGCGGGCGCGCCCCGACACAGCGGCTGGCCAGCTTAGCTGCGCTCCGTACGTTCGCTGATCGCGGCCTTGGGCGCAGACGCTGGATCAATGGGCGGCAGGCGCTCTTCGATCAGCTTGGCCGCACTCGCGAAGTCCACATCGGACAGCGACGCCGCGCCGCGTGTGAGCTGCGCCAGGATCTTATTCTGGATGCGACCGCGTTCGAGCGCCGTCGCATAGGGGATCTCGTCGTGGAACATGACCATCGAGTAGCGCGGCGCGAAGCGCTGCGGATGGCGCCGCTCGAGCTCCAGAGACAGGGCCTTGTGCAGGTGGAACTGCGGGTCACGAACTGTGTCGCGCATCTCTACATAGTTCTCGATCGCCATGTCGGCGATCGCATCGGCGTTTGGTCGCCGCGTTTGCTCGAAGGCGCGAAACGCGCGGCTCCAATCGTCTGCGGCGTCTAGGTGCTCCAGAAGCTCGCGGCAGTCCTCGAAGGCGCAGTTCATTCCCTGACCGTGAAACGGCGTGATCGCATGCGCGGCGTCGCCGATCAGCAGCAGCGCATCTTCCACCGCCCAGCGCCGGCAGCGCACCGTGCCCATCACGCCGACGGGATTCGCCAGGAATTCTTCGGCAAGCTGCGGCATCAGCGCATGGGCGTCCGGGAAATAGCGGGCGAAAAACGCCTCGACCTTCGCGGGCGCATCGAGCGAGGCGAAACTTTCCTGCCCCTCGTGCGGCAGGAACAGTGTGACCGTGAAGCTGCCGTTTAGGTTCGGCAGTGCGATCAGCATGAAACCGCCGCGCGGCCATACATGCAGCGCATTCTTCTCGATCTGGGGGCGTCCGTCCGCCGCGGGCGGCAGCGTCAACTCCTTGTATCCATGCTTGAGGAGCTCCTCGGAGCATGGCGCGTCAAGCTCCGCGACGAGCGATCGACGCAGCGCCGACCCTGCGCCGTCGGCGCCGAACACCCGCTCGAGCGGATGGTCCTCGAGCCGTCCCGTGCGCTCGTCGCGCATCGTGAGTCGTCGCCTGCGGAAGTCGGCCGCCACGGCCGCATATTCGAAGACCGCCTGGACGCCGGCTTGCTCGGCGGCTTCGAGCAGGATGCGGTTCAGCCCCGGGCGGGAAATCGAGTAGATGACTTCGTGCGCACCCTGCCCGTAGGGCGCAAACGTCAGGCGGCCCGTCGTCTCGTGCAGCATGCGCCCCGACATCGGAATCAACAGAGGCTCGACGATTTCCATCACGCCGGCCAACTCGAGCGCGCGTATGCCGCGCGCTGCGAGCGCCAGGTTGATCGAACGGCCCGCCGGGATGTGCTCGCGCCGCATGTCCGGCAGCCGCTCGAACATGCGCACCTGGCGGCCGCCGCGCGCGAGCAGGACGGCGAGCAGGGCGCCCGTCAGCCCGGCGCCGACGATCGTCGCGTCCCAGCGCGTCGATCCTGCTCGCCTGAAACCGGAACCGGCGCTCATGATCGCAATTCCTCGCACAACGCCGCGACGAAGTCCCAAACCTCGACGTACCTGTTGTACAGAGGAACCGGCGCGATGCGGATGACGTCCGGTTCGCGCCAGTCGCCAATGAAGCCGCGTCTGGTGAGGGCGTCGAAGACGGCGCGCGCCTCATTCGGCGTTCGATGGAGCCCCAGCGACAGCTGACAGCCGCGCGCTTGCGGATCGGCGGGAGTGATGATCGACAGGTCGCCGCTTGTCCGCTCCCGCAGCAGCGACTCCAGGTAGCCGGTGAGCCGTACGGACTTGCTGCGCAGGACGGGCAGCGTCGCCCTGTCGAACAGTTCGAGTGAAGCAAACAGCGGCGCCAGGGAGAGAATCGGCGGATTGGAAAGCTGCCAGCCTTCGGCGCCGGCGAGCGGCCGGAATTCCTGAGGCATCGCGAAGCGGCTCGTTTTTTCGTGACCCCACCAGCCGGCGAGGCGCGGCAGGTCGAATGCGTGTGCATGCCGTGCGTGAACGAAACATCCGGCGATCGAGCCCGGTCCGGCGTTGAGATACTTGTAGCTGCACCAGACGGCGAAGTCGGCGTCCCAGTCGTGCA
Source organism: Steroidobacteraceae bacterium (assembly GCA_034005205.1). Classification (GTDB taxonomy): domain Bacteria; phylum Pseudomonadota; class Gammaproteobacteria; order Steroidobacterales; family Steroidobacteraceae; genus Steroidobacter. The sequence continues at coordinate 9,238 of JAVEVD010000066.1, forward strand.
AGCGCAGCGGCGTGGCGCCGGCGGCGTGCGCGAGATCGAAACCGACGATGCAGCCGTTGCGCCGCGCGGCGCCTGCAATCTCTTCCATGTCGAACAATTGTCCGGTGAGGAACTGCACGCCTGGCAGCAGCGCCACGGCAAGCTGGCGGGATTCGCGTTCTATGAGCTCGCAGACGTCTTGCGTGCGCACGATGCTCTCGCTCTCGCGCGGTCCGATCTCCAGGAGCGAGGTTCGCGGGTCGAAGCCGTGCAGTCGGATCTGCGAGGCGACGGCGTAGCGATCGGACGAGAACGCACGCCGTTCGATCAGGATCTTGTGACGCTCGCGTGTCGGTCGGTAGAAACTCGCCAGCATCAGATGCAGGTTGACCGTCAGCGTGTTCATCGCGACGACCTCGAGCGGCTCGGCTCCTACCAGTCGGGCGAGCGGGGCGGCCAGTCGCTCGTGACAAGACAGCCAAGGTCGCGCGGAATCGAAGTGTCCGTCCACGGCGAGCCGCGCCCAGGACTCCAGCTCGACGGCGACTTGCGCAGCCGCGCTCTTGGGCTGCAGCCCGAGCGAATGCCCGCAAAAGTAAGCCCCGCGTGCGGCGCGATCCGGTATGTGGAACTCGGCGCGCAGGCTCGCCAGAGGGTCGGCCGCATCGAGCGCCTCGGCGTAGGCGCGCTGCAGGGTCATGGCTGCCGAAGACATGTGTTCAGGATGGCTGCAACGGCCAGGATTGTCGATTCGTCTCGCCGCCAGGCGCCGGACGATGCAGGACATGCAGCGGCGCCGCGGATCTTACGCGGCCGATCAGGGCGGGCGGCGCGGAGGAAGACGCTCTTCGGGGGGCGGGGAGGGCGGACAGCGTGCGCCGCTTACGACTTCGGCGCCACGGTCCCGCAGGCTTGGCAGGTGCGATTCTGGGGCGAGCTCTGGAAACGTTCGAAGACCGGCGGGAGCTGCGTCTCGATATCCGATACGTGCAGATATTCGGCGTACAGTGGATGACTGCAATAGTCGCAGAACCACAGGAAGCCGTCCTGCTCTTCGGGACGGCGGCGTCGTTCGATCACCAGGCCAACCGTGTTCTCGAACCGCTGCGGAGAATGCGGCACGCGAGGCGGCAGCAGCAGGATCTCGCCCTCCCGGATCGGGACATCCACGCGGACGCCGTCCTGCATGGTGCGCAGAACCATGTCGCCCTCGATCTGATAAAAGAACTCCTCGCCGGGATCCTCGTGGTAGTCACGGCGCGCATTCGGTCCGCCGACCACCATGATGATGAACTCGGAATCGCGGAACACCTGACGATTGCAGACCGGCGGTTTGAGCTGCTCGCGGTGCGCCTCGATCCACTGACGGAAGTTGAAAGCCTGCAACGCGTTCATGCATGTTCTCCAGTGCAACTCAGTATAGCCCCCATCTACTGGTCCGCGCGCAGGGCTGGCGGCGATTGACGCAACCGCAGCAGAAGCGGCCCGAACGCGGCCGGGCGGGTCGCCTGTACATGGTCCGACAGCCTCCAGCGCCGGATCACCCGAATGTTTGACGGCGACGAATGTCTGATGGAAAGATTGATACAGAGACAGCCATGAAGCGACAACTCAGCCGCATGGGCGGGCTCGCGCTCGCCGCGATGGTCTTCTGCGGGGCGCTTGCCGCGCAGGAACAGTCCCCGTCAGCCCCATCGCCGGGCGCCGAGGCGCAGCAGCCCGCAGACGTTCAGGAGCACGTTCAGGACCAGATGGTGCAGGCCATCTGGAAGGAACAGGAGATCAGCTTCTACTTCCAGAGCTTCACGACGTTCTATTCATGCACCGGCCTGGAGACCAAGCTCGAGCGGATCCTGCGGGCGCTGGGGGTGCACGAGCCTCGCGTACGCGTGCGTTCCGCTGACTGCCCCACACGGGTTGCGCGCATGCCGCGCGTCGTGATTACGGCGCTCTCTCCGGTGGAGGCGACGCCGGAAGCCATCGCGGAACGCGAGAAGAGCAAGAGCACGCGCGAGCTGGCCGCCCGGGTGCGCCGCAAACGGACGCTCGGGGACGAAGCGGATCAGTTTCCCGCGCAGTGGCGGCGCGTATCGTTGTCGCGCGGCGCGCTGGATCTGGAACCTGGCGACTGCGAGCTGATCGATGAGTTGAAGCGCAAGGTGCTGCCCAAGCTGGCGGTGCGGGTGATCGAGGACGACGTACACTGCACGCCGCATCAGGTCTCCCTCGGGCAGCCGCACCTGATTGTCGAGGCGTTGACCAAGGCGCCCGATCCGGACGAAGCGCCGCAGAGCTCAGAGTGAGCGCCGCCGCGTGCGGCGTCAGTCGCCTATAGACAGACCAGAGGAGCTGCAGGGAACGAAGAGCGGCTCATCGTGTGCGTCAAGCCGCACGGCGCACAGTCGCCCGCCCCACACACAACCGGTGTCGATGCTGAGCACGCCGTCGCCTTCGTAGTAGCCGAGGGCGGACCAATGGCCGCATACGATGCGCAGATCGCGCGACCGGCGGCGTGGTGCGCGAAACCACGGGACCACATGAGGAGGCGCATCCTCTACGCGGCCTTTGAACTTCAGCTCCAAGGTTCCGTCCGCGCGGCAGAAGCGCAGCCGCGTCAGGCAGTTGGTAATGAAGCGCAATCGGTCCAGGCCGCGCAGATCGTCGGACCACCGATTTGGCCGGTCGCCGTACATGTTGGCGAGCAGATCCATGCAGCCGGCGTCGTCGCGCAGCGCGGCCTCGAGCTCACCTGCGCAGTTCTGCGCCTGCGGCAGATCCCATTGCGGAGGCAGGCCCGCGTGGATCATCACGCGGGCGATCTGCGCATCGTAGTGCAGCATCGGCCGACGGCGCAGCCAATCGAGCAGTTCATCGCGATCCGGGGCGCTCAGAATCTCATCGAGGCTGTCCTGCGGTTTGCGCCGCTGGCCGGTGAGCGCCACGGCGAGCAGGTGCAGATCGTGGTTGCCGAGCACGGTCACCGCGGCTTGGCCGAGCGCCTGCACCTTGCGAAGCACGTCGAGTGAGCGTGGGCCTCGATTCACCAGGTCGCCGACCAGCCAGAGCCGGTCGTGCGCCGGGTCGAAGCGCAGTCGCTCGAGCAACCGCTCGAACTCCTCGCTGCATCCCTGGACGTCGCCGATCGCGTAGACAGCCATGGCGAGCGCAACGCCTGCGACTCAGTGCAGCATTCCTGGCACAGCCAGCGTGAACGGTGCGATCGGCGCCTCGAAGCGCCGGCCGTCATCGGCCAGCATCTGATAGCTGCCCTGCATGACGCCCACCGGCGTCTCGAGCACCGCGGCGCTCGAGTAGCGGAACCCCTGGCCGGGCGCCAGGTGAGGCTGCTCGCCGACCACGCCTTCGCCACGCACTTCCTTCACCTTGCCATTGGCGTCGGTGATCACCCAGCGGCGAGTGAGCAAGCGCGCCGGCACGCCGCCTTCATTGCGAATAGTGATTGTGTACGAGAACGCGTACTGGCCTTCCTGCGGCCGTGATTGTTCGCTCGCGTAGCTCGTGCTCACTTCGATCCGGATGCGATAACGGGCGCACTCGCCGGACTCCGGCTGTTCCCGCCTGATGGCCGGCTTCTTCGCGGAACGTGTCTTGGGAGGCGTGGCTTCGGCCATGGAAGGAAGTCCGGCGGCGGCGTTCGGGGAGGCTCGCGGATTCTAGGGAAGGTCCGATCAACCTACTACCCCCGACCATTCGGCTTGCGGAGGTTTACCTTCGAGCGGCTCGAGGCCGCAGAACAGGGCGAACCAGAGCTTCTCAGTGCAGACGGACCGCAAGCACGTCGCACGGGGCGGCGTGCAGGACGGCGTCCTCGGTGAAGTTCAGGAGAATAGCGAGCCCGTGCCGCTCGCGGCTGCCGAGGACGATGAGATCCGCGCCGATACGCTGTGCGGTGCGGATGATCTCTGTCTTGATGCCGCCGGTTTGCACGACCTGCGGGCAGTGTGCGAGCGACAGACGCTTCGCCAGTTCAGTGAGCCGGTTGCGGGCGCGGTCTACGAGTTCGCCCTCGATCTGCACCGTCGGCAGCAGCGCTTCGCCCATGGGCTCCACTGGCGCATACTCGACTATGTGCAGCAGGGTGATATGCGCCTGCGAGGCGCTCGCGATCTGTCTGGCGCGCTCGGCGACGGCCTCGCTGTCCTCGGAGAGGTCGACCGCCACCAGGATCTTCTTGTAGCCAGCCATTGCATCTCCTTGAGTATCGGACGGAGAACTTGGCTCCGGCGCACATTGCGGCGCGTCACGCGTGTAAGGATTATATCCAAGCCGCGGCGGGCGGCCGAGAAGTTGCGGTGCTCAGGCGCGGCCAGACGCTCGTCGGGGGACCTTACTCTTCCACGACCATTGCGGGCGTCTCCCGGGGGTTGATCTGTCGGGGCGGGTTGATCATGGCTTCGCCAGGCGGGCCGCCAACGCGGCAAAGCCTTCCGGCGCGATCATTTCGGCTCTGAGACCGGGATCGACGCCGGCCGCCGCGATGTCATCCTCATCGAGCAACGCGCGCAAAGCGTTGCGCAGCGTCTTGCGACGCTGCGAGAAAGCGGCGGCCACGATCGCAGAGTAGTGCGCTGGGTTGTCGATTGGCAGCGGCGGAATCGTGTGCGGAGTCAGGCGTACGAAGCTCGAGGTGACGCGCGGCGGAGGACGGAATGCGCCAGGCCCGATGTCGAAGAGCGCCGTCACTCGCACCCACGGAGCCAGCATCACGCTGAGCCGGCCATAGCTGTCCTCGCCGGGTCGCGCCGCCATGCGATCGACCACCTCCTTCTGCAGCATGAAGTGCATGTCCAGCACGTGCTCGCGTTGCTCGATCAGGCGGAAAAGCAGGGGCGTCGAAATGTTGTAGGGCAGGTTGCCCACAAGTCGCAGCGCGCTGCGAGTGCGCAGCATGCCGAAATCAAATGTCAACGCATCCGCTTCGTGGATGTGCAGCTTCCCGGAGCCTGGACCGGCCTGGGCGGCGCGGGCCCGCAGCTCGCGGACGGCGTCGCGATCGATTTCCACCGCGTGCAGCTCCTCGAGCCGCGTAAGCAGGGGCAGCGTGAGCGCGCCCAGTCCCGGCCCGATCTCCACCATCGCATCCTGCGGCTGCGGATCGATGGCGGCCAGAATGCGTGCGATCACGCCTGGGTCGTGAAGAAAATGCTGGCCGAATCGCTTGCGCGGACGGTGTGTCGAACTGGCGCGCGGCACGATTGCAGGCGGCCGGGCGTCAGGCGTCCGCCGCCCGACGGTTCGCCATGGCGAGCGCACACATGATCGCCGCCTCCAGGCTGCCGGCGTCCGCCTTGCCGGAGCCAGCCAGCGCGAGCGCCGTTCCGTGATCCACGGAAGTGCGGATGATGGGCAGGCCGAGCGTCACGTTCACGGCGCTCGAAAAGCCGACGAATTTGATCACCGGCAGTCCCTGGTCGTGATACATCGCGAGCACCGCATCTGCTTGGGCGAGCATGTGCGGCGTGAAAGCGGTGTCCGCAGGCGCCGGTCCGATGAGGCGCAGTCCCTGTGCGCGCAGGGCGTCGAGCGCCGGTGCGATCACCTCGATCTCCTCGCGTCCGAGGTGGCCGGACTCGCCGGCGTGCGGATTGAGCCCGCAAACGAGAATGCGCGGCGCATTCAGTCCGAAGCGTGAGCGCAGGTCGGCGTGCAGTATGGCGACTACGCGTTCGATCAACTCGCGCGTGATCGCCGTGCTGACGGCGGACAAGGGCAGGTGAGTGGTGGCGAGCGCCACCCGCAGGTCGCCGGCGACCAGCATCATCACCGGGTGGGCGCCGCCGGTGCGGGCGGCGAGATGCTCAGTGTGTCCTGAGAACGGAATGCCGGCGTCGTTGATCACGCTCTTCTGCACCGGGGCCGTGACCATGGCGTCGAAGTCGCCGCGCATGCAGCCGTCTGCTGCGGCGTCGAGAAGCTCGATCACATAGCGTGCATTGGCCGTATCCGGTTGTCCTGGCCGCACGGCCGCCTGGGCCGCGACGTGCAAAACATGCAAAGTCCCGGCGCGATGTTCTCCGAGCGGCGCACCGAGTCGCCATGGGACAAGGCGACAGGATGCGCCGAGCTGTGCGGCGCGCTGTTCCAGCACGGACAGATCGCCCGCGACCGCCAGAGCGCAAGGCCAGTCGCGCGCGGCGACCGCGATGCAAAGGTCGGGCCCGACTCCCGCCGGTTCGCCCGAGGTCAGAATGAGCCGCGGCGCAGCCAATTTACGTGCCCGACTGCAAGGTCGAAGGGCGGATCAGATCCGGTAATCGACGAATGCTTCGTCGCGCAGGCGACGCAGCCACAGTTCCGTCTCTTCCTCCGCCTTTGCTTCACGCAACTCGGCGAACGCGCGCTGGCGCCGCACGTCTTCAGTCACGTCATGCATGCGACGCCCGAGCACCTGCACGATGTGCCAGCCGTACTGCGATTTGAAAGGCTCGGAAACTTCGTTCTCGCCGAGCGCCTCGAGCTGCTTCTCGAACTCGGGAACGAATGTGCCGGGGCCGGCCCAGCCGAGGTCGCCGCCGTCCGCCGCCGAGCCCGGATCCTGCGAGGTGACGGCGGCGATGGCGGCGAAGTCTTCGCCTCCCACTACGATGCGGTTGCGGATCTCCGCCAAGCGCTGTTGCAGCGTCTGGTCGTCCTCGAGATCGTTCGGGCGCAGCAGGATGTGACGCGCGTGCACCTGGGAGACGACCGATTGTTGGACGCCGCCGCGCATCGCGTTGAGGCGGAACAGGTGAAAGCCGCTGGGCGTGCGAATAGGTTCGGAGACTTCGCCCACCTTCATTTTCGCCACCTGCTCGGCCAGGATCGAAGGCAGCTGCGAGCCGCGGCGCCAGCCGAGCGAGCCGCCTTCGATGTTGGTGGCGCTGTCTGAGTAGGCGATCGCGAGCTGCGCGAAGTCCTCGCCCGAGCTCGCCCGCCGATGCACTTCGAGGGCGCGGGCCTCGCGCGCTTCAATCTGCTCGGGCGAAGCCGAGACGGGTGTGGAGATCAGTATGTGCGAGACGTCGTACTCGGCGTTCGCGTCCGGCGCATTCTGCTGGCGCGTCATGAATTGCTCGAGCTCGCGCGGCGAGATGTTGATTCGGCCGAGCACATCGCGTTGGCGGAGCATCTGCAGGGTTATTTGTCGGCGGATCTCGTCGCGGAACTCGCGGTAGTCGACCCCTTGCTCCGCCAGCGCCTGCGGCAGGTCGGCAAAGCCGATGCCGTTGCGCCGGGCGACGTCGTCGAGCGCGCCGTTCAGCATCTCGTCGGACACCTGGATGCCCAGCCGTTCGGCGCGCTGCATCTGGATTTCTTCCATCACCAAGCGCTCGAGGATCTGACGGCGCAGCACATTGCGCGGCGGGGTCTCGGTGTTCTGCGCGCGCAGCCGCTCCATGATCTGATCGGTCTGCGTTTCGAGCTCGCTCATCAGGACCACGCCGTCGTTCACGACCGCCGCGATGCGGTCGAGCAGCATGCCGCTGCTGGACAGCTCGCGCGTCTGCCCGTGCGCTGCGCCCGACGCGAGCAACAAGGCGGCGCACACGCCGGCGGCGAGATTCAAAGGGAGGCGCTGGATGCGGGCGGAGAGCTTCATCGATCGCTTACCTCGACAAGGAGCGGACGTCGGGCCGCATGGTGGACTGGAGAACGCCTCATGGCTGTTCGTCCGGCGGCGCGAAGGAGTATCCCCGGATGGATCTTTCCAGGAAAGCGTCCGCGGCCGTTCCGACACTGGACAGGCCGTTAAGTTCAAGCTGCAGCATGATGCTGGTGTCGCGATCGCCGGAGCGGTCGCTCACGTAGCGCCTTCCGACCAGTCGCAGGCGCCAGCAGCAGGAACGGTACTCGAAGCCGGCGAACTGATCGAGCGGCGTCTCGTCCTCGAGCGAGTGCACCCAGCGGGCATAGGCGCTCCAGCGCTGGGCCAGGGGCCAGGCTGCGGAGGCGTCGAGCTGCTCGATGGAGCCGCGTCGGAAGCGGTACCCGAGGTTGATCACGCGGTCATGCTCGGGCTGGTACTGGATGCGCACGTCGCTTTTCTCCGAGCGCGTGCGACTGGGATCCCACTGCAGACCGAAACGGATGTTCCAGTCGGCGTAGGCGGTCAGGTCGAGCTCGGCGATGATGTCGGAATAATCAGGGTCTTCGGGCCGCTCGTCGGCTAGCGCGATGCGCGGCGCTTTGAAGTAGTAGGCCTGACCGATGGTCGCCGCGATGAACTGCCGCCCGGTCTGCGCATCGAGCAGCCGCGAGGTGAGGCCGATGCTCATCTGGTTCGCGTCGCCGAGGCGATCAGCGCCTACGTAGCGGTTCGTGCTGAACAGCTGCACCAGGTTCAGATCCGCACGCGCCGTATCGAAGGTCGGCAGATCGTCCTGATTGCGATAGGGCGTGTACAAGTACATGAAGCGCGGCTCGAGCGTGATCAGGCGCTGCTCGCGCGAGCCCGATGGCCGCTCGAAGATCAGTCCGCCGTCCAGGCTCATGATGGGTGCAGAGCGCGTCGGCGAATCGCCGCCCGGCCGGGCTTCGTTCTCCAGCACGTAGGCCGTGTAGCGCCACCGCGCGGCGGGCTCGAGCCAGACGCCCGCGCCACGCAGCGGCAGGCGCATCTCGGGCATGACGTCGATGCGCCAGCCATCGTCGACGCCGGCCAGATTGTGCTGGAAATTGCCGGCTTCCAGATCGAGCCCCAGCGTCAGGCCAAACAACTGATCCGGATAGCTCGCCCGCACCGCCAGCTGCGGCAGGATCGTGTGGGGCCGCAGCGCCGGATCGATCGTGTCGTCGATCACCTGGAAGTTTTGCGCGCGCAGCGCCGCCTCCCAGCGTCGACTCAGCCAGGTGAGCTGCGCCGAGCGGTCGAGATAGGAAATGCTCGTTCCTTCGGGTCCGAGTGAAAAGTCTTCGAACCAGCGGCTGTCGCTGGCGTTCGCCGCGCTCAGATCGAGCCGCAGACGATCGCTTAGATCAGTCCTGTCCGAGAGCTGCAGCAGGCTGCGCTCCTCGCCCAATTGATCATCATTCGGCAGGTACTGCGCCTCGATGCGTCCGCGGCTGGTCGATGTGAGATAGCGGAACTCGGTGTCGAGGCGCGCGCCGCGCTTGCTGTACCAGGTCGGTGAGAACGTCGCATCCATGTTCGGAGCGATGTTCCAGTACCAGGGGGCGGATAGCGAATAGCCGTTCGATGAGGACGAGCCGAGCGTCGGAAACAGGAATCCGGACTTGCGTTGGTCGCCGACCGGAAAGGAGATGAACGGCGTGTACAGGATGGGCACGCCCTTGAAGTCGAGACGCACGCCGCGACCCTGGCCGAGGCCTGCGCGCTGATCGATGCGCACTTCATCGGCGCTGAGAAGCCAGTCTTCATTGCCGGCAGGACACGTCGTGTAGCGCACCTCGTCCAGGCGCAACGCGCCGGCCGTGTCGGCCTCGATGCGCCGGGCGCCGCCGCGCGCGTTGATCGCGGGAAGCGCGAAGGCCGCTTCGTCGAACACGGCCTCGCCGCCCGAGTGCAGACGCCCGCCCTGGCCAGAGATTTCCAAGTCAGGATCGGAATACTGCAGACCCTCGGCGAGGCTGAAGCTCTGCGTGCGCGTATCGTAGAGGGCGTCGCGCGTCTGGAGACGGCGCTCGCCCTGGCGAACTTCGACGTCGCCCTTCAGCAGTATCTCCCCGTCGCGCACCGCTTCTACTGCATCGGCCTCGAATTCGATCGGCTGGTCCGGATCGAACGAAGCGCCGTCGGCGGACGGCGCGGCGGCTTGCGACGCGGGCTGCTCGGAACAGTCCTGTGCGTGGGCGACGGCGGCGTTCGCCGCAAGCGCCGCCATGAGCGTCCTGGCGAGCGTGAGGGCGATGCTGGGCGGCAGCGTTCGAGCCGGTCGCACGTTCGTTGTTTGCTCTGTTTGGACCGGTCCGGACATCGGCGGCGATTATAATGACCGCCGCCGCGTATGACGCTCATCATTTGCGGCGATCAAAGAAAGCATTGCTCCCGCCCCTTCGGAGATCCCAGCGTGCCGCATAGCCCGAGCGACGCAGAGCGCGACCAGCACCCTGCGCCCGAATCTGAGTCGGCCGCCGCCCGGACGCCCGCGGTGGACGAGCGTCTCGATCTGCTGCGGCGCTGGCTGCGCGGGATCTTCGGCGCGGACGATCTGGAGATCGCGCCGGCTTCCGCCGATGCTAGCTTCCGTCGCTATTTCCGCGTGCGCCGCGGTCCGCAGAACGACCGTGAGACCTGGATCGCCATGGACGCTCCGCCAGGTAAAGAGGACATCCGACCCTACGTGCGCGTGGCTGCAATGCTGACCAGCGCCGGCGTCAATGCGCCGCGAGTGATCGCGCAGGACGTCGAGCAGGGATTCGTGCTGAACACGGATCTCGGCTCGCGCACGTACCTGAGCGAGCTGCAACAGGGCGCCGATCCGCATCGGCTGTACCAGGACGCCATCGATGCGCTAGTGCGCATGCAGGTGGGAGCCGCCGAAGACGCGCGCACATTGCCGCCCTACGACGAAGCGTTGCTCAGGCGCGAAATGGCCTTGTTCACGGAGTGGTTCTGCGGGCGTCATCTGCGCCTCGCCCTGAGCTCCGCCGAGCTCGCCGCCCTCGCGAGCGTGTTCGACCTGTTGAACGCTGCAGCGCTCGGCCAGCCCACCGTGTTCGTGCACCGCGACTATCACTCGCGCAATCTCATGGTGTGCGACGGCGGGGCGGAGGGCCCGAATCCAGGTGTGCTGGATTTCCAGGACGCCGTCTGCGGACCGATTACCTATGACCTGGCGTCCTTGTTGCGAGACTGTTACATCGCCTGGCCGCCGGCGCAGGTGCTCGAGTGGGTTGCGCTTTTTCGCGCGCGAGCCATGGGCTGCGGGCTCGATTGCGGGAGAGACGAGCGCGAGTTCCTTCGCTGGCTGGATCTCATGGGCGCGCAGCGGCACCTGAAGGCGATCGGGATCTTCGCTCGCCTGGCGCATCGCGACGGCAAGCTGGGCTATCTGAAGGACATTCCACGCACGCTGGAATACCTGAGCGCGGCCGGCGCGGCGTATTCGGAGCTCGGGTTCCTGCGCGCCTTTATCGAGCAGCGCGTGAAGCCGGCTTTGGAAAGCGCGGCGACACGATCCCCAGACGGCAGTGACGCACCGATGCGCGGAGCAACCCGATGCGCGCAATGATCCTCGCGGCGGGACGCGGTGAGCGGATGCGGCCTCTCAGCGATGTGACGCCGAAGCCGCTGCTGAGGGCAGGCGGCAAGTCGCTCATCGAGCATCAACTGGCGGCGCTCTGCGCGGCCGGCTTGCGCGAGATCGTGGTGAATCTCTCATGGAAAGGCGAGATGCTGCGCGCCGCGCTTGGCGACGGCGCTCGTTACGGAGTGCGTATCCGCTACAGCGAAGAGGGCGGCGAGCCCCTTGAGACGGGCGGCGGTGTTGCGGCAGCACTACACTTGTTAGGCGATGGACCTTTCGTAGTCGTCAGTGCGGACGTGTGGAGCGACTACGATTTTCGCGCCTGTTCCGAACGGCTCGAGTCGACCGACGTCGCTCATTTCGTGCTGACGCCCAATCCCGATTTCCATCCGCACGGGGACTTCGGACTCGAAGGCGCACGCGTGGTTGATAGCGAGCCCCGGTATACGTACGCAAACATTGGGGTTTTTCGCCGGGAGTTCTTCTCGGATTGTCCTGCGGGCAAATTCCCCTTGGCGCCGCTGATGTTTCGCTGGGTGCGCGCCGGGCGGGTGAGCGGCGAGGTGCACCGGGGCGGTTGGCGCAACGTAGGCACGCCGCAGCAGCTCGCCGAGCTCGATCAGGCGCTGCGCAGGTAGCAAAGGCGCCTTGGATACTCTCGCCGCTATGCACTACTTAGCTGTGCACTACTTATATGAGAAGTTATATATATGAAGGGCGCCTCGGACCAAGGACCGGCGTCGCGCCGTAAGGTCTGGCGGTGCGCGCCCACCTGCGGTCGGCGCACCTGCTCCGTGAGCAGTGCGGGGCTCTTCTTGGACCATCGCCGGGGCGTTCGACATTGAGACGGCAACGTCGAGCGACCATGCAGGCTGGCGCGCGCCGCCCTGGATGTAGTCGCCGTGCAGCATTCGTCCTCGTATCGCGGAC
>JAVEVD010000067.1:0-20771 GCA_034005205.1 Steroidobacteraceae bacterium
TGTGCTCGCCAGCGCACGCCGTACGCTGGGAGGAAACCGCGCACGGGCGCGAGTCTCGCCTCAATGGCGTGCTGATCGATCGCTATGCCCCGGGCGAGCCCGCAGGCTATCCAACACTCTGCAAGGGGCGATTTCGCGCGAACGAGGACGTCTTTCACGCGCTCGAGGAGCCGACCGCTCTCAACGCGCTCGATGTGCTGCCCCGCCTGGTCTCAGCGGGCGTGCGCGGCGTGAAGATCGAGGGTCGCCAGCGCTCGCCGGCCTACGTAGCTCAGGTGACCCGCCTCATGCGGCAGGCGCTCGACCGCTGTCTCGCAGCCGACGGAGGCGCCCCCTCCACAGATCTGATCGAAGCGCTCGACCAGCTTGCCGAGGGACGCACGCACACGCTCGGCGCATACCATCGGCCCTGGCAATGAGAGCGCTGCGATGAGACTGGCGGTCGGCCCCATCCTGTACCTGTGGGAGCGCAGCGCCGCGCTCGAGTTTTATGAATCGCTGCGCGATGCGCCTGTGGACATCGTCTATCTCGGCGAAGTCGTATGCAGCAAGCGGCGCGTGCTGCAAAGAGAGGACTGGCCGGCGGTCGCACAAATGCTGCGAGCGGCCGGCAAGGAGGTCGTCGTTTCGACCCTGGCGTTGATCGAGGCCGAATCGGAGCTGGCGACGCTCGCACGCCTGGTGGAGGAAGCGGAAGGCCTGGTCGAAGCGAACGACTACGCCTGCGTCGAATGCCTGGCTGGCCGGCCGTTCGTCGCTGGACCGCATCTGAATGTCTACAACGAAGCGACCTTGCAGATGCTGGCGCGCCGTGGCGCCCGGCGCTGGGCGGCGCCCGTCGAGCTGTCGCTCGATCTGGTGAGGACCCTCGCAGCGTCGCGGCCGCCCGGGCTCGAGGTCGAGATGTTCGCCTATGGCCGGCTGCCGCTCGCCTTCTCGGCGCGCTGCTTCACCGCGCGGGCGCATCGTCGACCGAAGGACGACTGTCAGTTCGTCTGCGGCGGCTACCCTGACGGCATCACTCTCTACTCGCGCGAGGACCAGCCGTTTCTCACGTTGAACGGCATACAGACGCAATCCGCAGCCGTACAGAACCTGCTGCCGCATATCGATGCGATTCGCGGCGCGGGCGTGGACGTGCTGCGGCTGTCCCCGCAGTCGCGCGACTTCCTGAGCGTCGTTCGAGCGTTTCGCGATGCGCTCGACGGGGCGTCCGTCACGCTCCCGGCGTCATTCCTGCCGGGCGATTATTGCGACGGTTACCTGGCCGGCGAAGCCGGGCTAGCTCAAACAGCGAGCGCGCAGCGCCCGCCGTCGCCAGAGTGATGCGCGCCAGCGGCGCAGGCAGCACCGCCTGCACATGGCCCGGCGCATCGTACTCCCAGCCATCCAACAGATTCTTGAGATGAAGACCGGTTTCCGTTTCGCCTTCCACGACCAACCGGCGCTGAAAGAACAATGTATCGGGATCCTCCTTACGCAGGGCGAGCGCCGCGAAATCGGCCAGTGCGCCGCGAATCGTGACGTGCGGATCGAGCGCCGAAGGCTTCAGTCCGGCGGATCCGATCTCGAAGGTGAACGAGGCCGGCACGTCGTCGAGCTGCAAGCGGAAGCGCCGGCCGGCAAGCTCGCCCAGTCGCTCGGTGAGCGTCTGCCCGCGCAGCAGATGGGTGACGGTCAGTGCGACGGCGTGCGCCGACAACGGCTCCGGGACAGCGCGCAACAGCGTGGAAAATACGGTGGAAGGATGCAGCACGAGATTCTCCTTGGAACGCGCACGCATTGTTGTCACGTCGCCGCGCGCGGCCGGTTGATACAGGTCAAATGGAGAGCACAATGAGCTACGCCAGCCTGCGCGAGCTGTTGGCGACCCTGGAGAGCCGCGGCGAACTCAAGCGCGTGCCGTTTCCGGTCGATCCGAAGCTGGAGATGACTGCGCTGTGCCAACGAAGCCTGCGGGCGGGTGGACCGGCGCTGTGGTTCGAGAAGGCGAGCGGCTACGACATGCCCGTGCTCGGCAACCTGTTCGGGACGACCGCACGGGTTGCAACAGCGCTAGGCTACGAAAACGCCGCACAACTGCGCGAGCTCGGTGCGGTGCTGAGCTTTCTGAAAGAGCCGCAATGGCCGGACCGACCGGGCGAGATGTTCGCGCGGCTGCCCTCGTTCCTACCGCTGCTGAAGGCGACGCCGCGCCAGCGCAGCGGGCTCGAATGCTGCGACACCGTGCTGTGCGGTCCGGACGTGGACCTCACTCGCCTGCCGATCTGGACCTGCTGGCCCGAAGATGCAGGACCGCTCATCACCTGGGGACTGGCGATCACGCGCGGCGTGCGCAAGTCTCGCCAGAACGTTGCGCCCTATCGCCAGCAGCTCATCGGCCGCAACCGTGTGATCATGCGCTGGCTGGCGCACCGCGGCGGCGCGCTCGACTTTCACGACTGGCGTCAGGCCCACCCGGGCAAGCCCTTCCCGGTGGTCGTCGCGATCGGCGCCGACCCCGCGCTGCTGATTTCCGCCACGGCGCCGATTCCCGACAGCGTCTCCGAGTACCAGTTCGCCGGCTTCCTGCGCCGTCAGCGCAGCGAGGTGTACCGCACGAGCGTCGGTCTGGACGCGCCGGCCTACGCTGAGATCGTTCTGGAGGGCCATATTCAGCCGGGCGACGAGGCGCTCGAAGGACCGTTCGGCGATCACACCGGGTACTACAACAGCCAGGCGCATTTTCCCGTGTTCACGGTGGAACGCATGAGCCTGCGGCGCGACGCCTTCTATCACGGCGGCTACATGGGCCGCTCGCCCTGGGACGAGCCCTCGATGCTGGCCATGGCGCTCAACGAAATGTTCTTGCCGATGCTCAAGCGGAGCTTCCCCGAGATCGTCGATTTCTACCTGCCGCCGGAAGCGTGCTCGTACCGGGTCGCCGTAGTGAGCATTCGCAAAACGTATCCGGGCCACGCGCGGCAGATCATGCAAGCCGTATGGTCCTATTTGCGGCAGTTCCTCTATACGAAATTCGTCATCGTCACGGACGACGACATCGACGTGCGCAATTGGCAGGAGGTGATCTGGGCGATCTCTACGCGGGTCGACCCGGCGCGCGACTCGCACCTCGTGCGGCGCACGCCCATCGACTATCTGGACTTTGCGAGCCCGATCGCCGGGCTCGGCTCCAAGCTCGGCATCGACGCCACCAACAAATGGCCGGCGGAGACGCGACGGCGCTGGGGCAAGCCGCTGACCATGACGCCCGAAGTCATCAAGCGCACCGATGGGATGTGGGAGCTGCTGCAGATCGACCGCAGCGCGGCCCTTGCAGTCGCCGCACGAGATTGATACACGTCAATGCGGCGGTGTCGCCCGCAAGATGTAATGCCCGTATGCGCAATTCTTCCCCCGCTCGTCGCAGCGTCCCCACGCCGTCCAGCCAGTCCTCCTTCACGCTCGACGAACTGCTCGCCTGCGGGGAAGGCGCCCTGTTCGGGCCGAATACTCCGCGGCTGCCTGTCGGACAAATGCGGATGGTGGACCGGATCACCTGGATCTCGGCGGAGGGCGGCGCGCATGGCCAGGGCGAAGTGCGCGCCGAGCTCGACATCAATCCCTCGCTGTGGTTCTTCGAGTGCCATTTCCGCGGGGACCCGGTCATGCCGGGCTGCCTCGGACTCGATGCGATGTGGCAGCTCGTCGGCTTCTTTCTCGCGTGGAGCGGTTACCGCGGCCTTGGCCGCGCCTTAGGCGTGGACGAGGTGCGTTTTTTCGGCCAGGTGCTGCCGCACGTGCGACGAGTGACTTATCAGATCGACATCAAACGCGTCATCGCGCGCAAGCTCGTCGTAGTGACGGGCGACGGCAGCCTGGCCGCCGACGGTGAGACGATCTACAGCGCGAAGGGGCTGCGAGTCGGCCTGTTCGAAGGCGTAGGCGCGAAGTCGAGCGCAGCACTGACTTCCGGGGCCGCCTGATGCGTCGCGTAGTCGTGACCGGCATGGGCGTCGTCTCGTGTCTCGGCAATGACGTGGACAGCGTCAGCCGATCGCTCGCCGAAGGACGATCCGGCATCCGCGCCATGCCGGAGTACGAAGAATTCGGCTTACGCACCCGGGTCGCAGGCGCTGCGCAGATCGACCTGGACAGTCATATCGATCGTCGCGATCGTCGGTTCATGGGCGATGCTGCAGCGTACGCCGCCGTGGCGCTCTCGCAGGCGATCGCCGACAGCGGCTTGAGCGAAGCGGAAGTGAGTCATCCGCGCACCGGCCTCATCGCCGGCACCGGCGGCGCCTCGCCGGCCAATGTCGTCGACGCCGCCGACACGGTGCGCTCCCGCGGCGTGCGCAAAGTCGGTCCGACGCGCGTCCCGCGCACGATGTGCAGCACCGTCGCCGCCTGTCTCGCGACGACCTTCCGCATCAAAGGCGTGAGCTACTCGATCACGTCCGCCTGCGCGACCAGCGCACACTGCATCGGCGCAGCGGCCGAGCAGATTCGCTGGGGCATGCAGGACATCATGTTCGCCGGCGGCGGGGAGGAGGAGCACTGGTCGCTGACGGCGCTCTTCGATGCGATGGGCGCGCTCTCGTCAGCGCACAACGACGCTCCGGAGCGCGCTTCGCGCCCGTATGATGCGAACCGCGACGGATTCGTGATCGCGAGCGGCGGCGGCATGCTGGTGCTCGAATCGTTGGAGCATGCACTAGCGCGCGGCGCGCGCATCTACGCCGAGCTGGTCGGCTACGGCGTGACGGCCGACGGCCAAGATATGGTGCAGCCCTCCGGAGAGGGTGCGGTGCGCTGCATGCGCCAGGCGCTCGCGCACGTATCCGAGCCGATCGATTATCTCAATACGCACGGCACATCGACGCCGCTCGGGGACGTGACCGAGCTAGAGGCGGTGCGGGAAGTCTTCGGCGCGCACATTCCGCTGATCTCCTCGACCAAGTCTCTCTCGGGTCACTCGCTCGGCGCGGCCGGCGTGCATGAAGCAATCTATTGCCTGCTCATGATGCGGGACGGCTTTCTGGCGGGATCCGCCAACATCGAGACGCTCGATCCGGCCTGCGCCGCATACCCAATCCTGCGTGCGCCGCGCGCCCAGCGCGTGGATCGCGTGATGTCCAACAGTTTCGGCTTCGGCGGCACTAACGCCACACTCGTGTTCCAACGTCACTGATCCCGTGCGCATGGCCGTGGCGGATCCGAACCTCCATGCCTGCTTTCTCGGCCCCTACGGCGAGAACGACACGCTGCTCGAACGATTGGTGGTCGAATTCCTGCGGGATCACGTCTACTGGCGGCGCAACTTCCATCCCGAGGATCCGCCGGCCATCCCGACGCGCGCGGCGATGCAGCCGGAATATCTCGCCTTCGAAGCCCGCATGCGCCGCGAGTTGCACTCGCTGTCAGCGGCGCTCAAGAGCTCCGTGCCCGTTCACAGCCCGCGCTACCTCGGTCACATGGTGTCGGACCTGCTGCTGCCGGGACTCACGGCGCAGATACTGACGCTCCCCTACAACCCGAACAACGTCACCGAGGAAGCCGCGCCCGTCACCGTCGACCTCGAGGTGCAGGTGGGATTGCAGCTGGCGCGGCTCATAGGCTATCCGCACGACCCGTCCCAACCCGACTGCGCCTTCGGACACCTGACCTCGGGCGGGACGCTGGCCAACATCCAGGCGCTGCGCCTCGCGCTCGCCATGAAGGCGTTTGCGGTGGCGCTGCGCGCCGCCAATCCGCCGGACTTCGAGCTTCCCGAGGACGACTGGGTCGCGTTCAATCTAGCGCCTGAGGCCGCGACGGCGCTCCTCGCGCGCTGGGAGCATTGGCTCTCGATGCTGGCGCCGCGCGAACGCCGCTACTGGCTGGCGGCGCTGGAGCGCGAGCGGCTCGAAACGCTCGGGCACGTCGCCTTTTTCGAGCGCCATCCGCACATCAAGGCGCCGCTCGTGGCCGCGCCGGCGAGTGCGCACTACTCCTGGCCGAAGGCTCTGAAACTCCTCGGCCTGGGGACGCAGCATTGCGCCACCGTGGCGCAACGCGATCTGCACCTGGATCTGGACGCACTCGATGAAGTGCTGGCCGGCGCGCTGGCGCGCCGCCAACCCGTGCTGATGGCCGTAGCCGTGCTCGGTACGACGGAGTTCGGCGCCATCGACCCCGTCGACGGCGTGGTCGCAGCGCGCGACCGATATGCGGCGGCCGGTCTCGGGTTCGCCGTTCACGTCGACGCCGCATGGGGCGGCTATCTCGCCACGCTGTTCCGGAATGCGGACGGCACGCTGCGCTCTCGGAAGGAGGTCGCCGCCGAATTCATTCATTTTCCTTCGGCTCGGGTCCACGCCGCGATTGCAGCGCTCGGGCAGACAGACTCCGTCACGATCGATCCACACAAGCTCGGCTACATTCCCTACGGGGCGGGCGCGTTCATCTGCCGGGATCACCGGCGCATGTCGCTGCTCGCCGTCGAGGCGGACTACGTATTCACGAAACCGGCCGCGCCGGACTATCTGAAGCGCTATCGGCAGATCGGACGTTACGTCCCGGAAGGATCGAAGCCCGGCGCGATGGCCGCCGCCGTCTACGTGACCCATCGCGTGCTGCCGCTCGATCATGAGAACTTCGGACGCCTGCCTGCACAGACGCTGCGCGGGATCGAAACGTTCGTCGCGCGCACCCGGCAGTTCGCGTCGGACTGCGAACAGTGGGTTCACGTGTGCGTTCCTTGTGAACCGGACTCGAACCTCGCCTGTCTGGCGCTCAATCCGGTCGGCAACAAGAGCATCGCGGCGGCGAACGACTTCGTGCACCGCCTGCACGCTGAACTCCGGATCGATCCGCACACGCCTTTGCAATTGCGCGAGTTCTTCGGCTCGACGACCACATTGCGCATGGACGTGCTCGGCGCCGAGGGCGCCCGCCGCCTGCTCGAGGCGCTGCACCTCACGCCCTCCGCCATGGAAGACGAGGACGCGCCGCAGCAGTTGCTCGTATTGCGGCACACGATCATGAACCCGTTCCTCCTCGACGCGGAAAACGGCGTGGATTACATCGATCGCTACTTCGAGTTCCTCTCGCGCCGCATCAGAGTGTTGCTGTCCGGACCACTCTGACGGCGCGGACGCACAGCGTCTGCACGCCCCAGATTTGCAGCGACTGCCGATCTCACCACGCCTCCTGAGGCCGCGCTCCCGTCGACGGATGTCGGCGGTGTGTAGCAGCATAGCGTCTAGATTCGACGGCTCACCGCAACCATGTTGCCGCACGACTGCGCACCACCTCGGCCTTACGCACTCTGGTTTCTCGATGATTCGAGTAACATGCTCTCATTCGCTCTCCACGATGGATCACAACTGCGGATTCGATGATCGCTTGTTCAATATGACCAGCAGTAGCAAGGCGAAGCGCGACTGGGTGGTTGCAGCGATGCGCACCATCGAGGCGGATTTCAATCGTTCTGGAGACACGCACCTGATTCCGTTGCAGATGCCTGGCTATCCAGGCGTCGATGTGTATCTCAAGGACGAGTCGAGCCATCTCACCGGCAGCCTCAAGCATCGGCTCGCCCGTTCACTGTTTCTATACGCCCTGGTCAACGGCTGGTTGCACGATCGCTGCACCATAATCGAGGCTTCCAGCGGTTCAACCGCCGTCTCGGAAGCGTACTTCTCTCGGCTGTTGGGCCTGCCGTTCATCGCAGTCATGCCGGCGTCGACCTCGCCGGAAAAAATCGCCGCCATCGAGTTTTACGGCGGGCGTTGTCACCTGATCGAGAGCGCAAACGACCTCGATGCGGAGTCGAGGCGCCTCGCGCGAGAAACCGGCGGCCACTTCATGGACCAGTTTACGTACGCCGAGCGCGCCACCGACTGGCGCGCAAACAACAACATTGCGGAGTCGATCTTCAGACAGATGGCCGAGGAACGACACCCTGTTCCGGAGTGGATCATCTGCAGCGCCGGCACGGGCGGGACCTGTGCGACGCTGGGGCGGTACGTACGATATCGCCAGCATACGACCCGCATCCTGTCCGTCGATCCAGAAATCTCGGTGTTCTTCGACTACTACTGCAGCGTGCTTGACGGACGTCCAGACCCAACCTTGCGTTCACCACAGGGATCCAGGATAGAAGGAATCGGACGGCCGCGCGTGGAACCCAGCTTCATCGCAGGTTGTGTGGACGCCATGGCCAAGGCGCCTGACGCGCTGAGCCTGGCCGCGATGCGGTATGTCAGCGCGACGCTCGGCCGCCGCGTGGGAGGATCGACCGGGACCAATTTCCTTGGCGTGATGCTCGCTGCGCAGCAGATGCGCGATGAAGGGCGCAGCGGCTCGGTCGTCGCGATCCTGTGCGACGGCGGCGAGCGCTACGCTCACAGCTACTACGATCCAGACTGGTACGCCCGCAACGGGATCGATATGGAGGGCGCCGACAGGCAGCTGCAAGAAGCGCTGGCGACCGGCCGAGCGCCGCACCTGCGCACGGCAGGGGCCATTGGCCAGGCGCATCGGGCCACGCAATAGCACAACAGCTCCATACGCTGAGCGATCCATCGCGATCCGGGGATTCAGGAGCTGTGATGACCTGCGCCCCGCTTTCACACGTGGGACGTAGCGCCCCCTCTCGAAACTCCCGGCGAGAACATCGCCGGCGACCATTGCACCCGGAGGAGCGGCTCGCCCGACCGCCCTCCCCGACTACGAAGACTTTCCCGCCGCGCCGTTGGTAAGCGGCTTTCCAGTCTTCGGGTCGAACAGATGGATCTGCGATCCGTCCACCCACAACCGCATCGTCGCGCCTTCCGCCACACGTCGCGCGGGATCGAGTGAAACGATCAGCTGCGGCTGCAGGGTTTCGCGATCGAGCCATGCAGCGAGCGCGTCCAGCTCGGCGCGTCGCGTGTGCGGCAATGCATAGGGAATGTACGCGTACTGATCGCTGCCGAGCCACTCCACGAGGTCGACCTCGGCCGTGAAGGTCGCGCCGCCGCGCTGCTTCCCGGCGTCGACGAACTGCGCTTCCTCGAACGAAGTTGGGCGAATGCCGGCGACGACCTGGCGGCCGTGCATGTTGGCGGCGTCGATCCCGGGCGGCAGCGGCGTCCTGGCGAACGGCAGCCTCAGCTCGCCATCCTCGATGTGCGCCGGCGCGAAGTTCATGGTCGGCGCCCCGATGAAGCCCGCTACAAAAAGGTTCGCCGGCTGCTCGTAGAGCTCTCGAGGCGTCGCGTACTGCTGCAGGACGCCGGCGCGCAGCACGGCGACGCGATCGCCGAGCGTCATGGCCTCGGTTTGATCGTGCGTGACATAGACGGTCGTGGCGCCGAGCCGCCGCTGCATGCGCGCGATCTCCGCACGCATCTGCGCGCGGAGTCTCGCGTCGAGGTTCGACAGCGGCTCGTCGAACAGAAAGGCCTTGGCGTCGCGCACGATCGCACGTCCCATCGCGACGCGCTGACGCTGCCCGCCCGAAAGCTGCGCCGGCCGCCGCGGCAGGTGCTCCGCGAGTTCGAGCATCTCGGCCGCACGCTGGACCGCTGTGCGCACCTCATGCTCCGGCGTCTTCCTGAGACGCAACGGAAACGCAATGTTCTCGTAGACGTTGAGATGCGGATAGAGCGCGTAGTTCTGAAACACCATGGCGAGATCTCGCTCGTGCGGCGGTTTGTCGTTCACACGCTCGCCGTCGATGCGCACCTCGCCGGACGTGATGTCCTCGAGCCCGACGATCATCCGCAACAGCGTCGACTTGCCGCAGCCGGAAGGGCCGACGAGGATCATGAGTTCGCCGTCCGCGATGTCGAGCGTCACATCGTCCACCGCGACGGAGCCGTCGGCGTAGCGCTTCACCAGGCGATCGAGTTCGATACACGCCATCGCGTCAACCCTTCACGGCTCCGGATGTCAGCCCCGCGACGATTCTCCGCTGGAACAGCAGCACGAGGACCACGACGGGGATGGTCACGACGATCGACGCCGCTGCAATCTGCGCCGCCGGCTGTTCAAAGAACGACTCGCCGGTGAAGAAAGCGAGAGCCGCCGGCGCCGGGCGCGCGGCGTCCGACGCGGTCAGCGATATGCCGAAAACGAAATCGTTCCACGCGAAGAAGAAGGTGAGGATGGTCGCGGTGAATATGCCCGGCGACGCAAGAGGCACGATCACTCTGCGAAACGCCTGCCAGGGCGTCGCGCCGTCGACCTGCGCCGCCTGCTCCATTTCCCAGGGTATCTCGCGGAAGAATGCGGCCAGCGTCCAGATCGACAGCGGCAGCGTGAACGACATGTACGGAATGATCAAGCCGGCCCACGTATCGTACAAGCCGATCACTCGCCACATGTCGAATAGCGGCGGTATCAGCGAGATCGTAGGAAACATCACGATCACGAGCGCCGTCCACAGCACTAGCCGCTTGCCGATGAAGCGGAGTCGCGCCACGGCGTAGGCCGCCGCCGTCGCGAGCGCGACCGAAAGCAGGGTCGCGATCAGCGAGACGCCGATCGAGTTGCGCAGCGCGCTCAAGAAGAACCCGGAGTCGAATACGGTTGCGTAGTTTCCCAGCGTCCAGTCGTGCGGCAGGAAGCCTGGCGTCACGGCATCGACCTTCAGCGACAGCATCAGGATCCAGACGAGAGGGAACAGCGTGTAGACGACGACCGCGAGGCCTGCGAGCGTCCATCCGATGCGCGCGCGTGCTCGGCTCATCGGCAGGCTCCGTCGCGCGTCTCACTCATGCCCGATCCTGGACAGGTCCGCCCTGAATGCTTTGACGAGCACGAACGCGATCAGCACGACGGTCAGGAACAACAGCACCGAGACCGCCGCGCCGAGCCCGATCGCGGTGCGGCTGATGATCTGTCGGTACGCGAGAAAGGCGACGGTCTCCGTGCCGTTCGCGCCGCCCGTCATCACGAACACGTTATCGAAGATGCGGTAGGCGTCTAGCGTGCGGAACAGGACCGCGACCATGATTGCGCCACGCATGTTCGGCAGAGTGATTTTCCACAACCGCTGCCGGGCCGTCGCGCCGTCCACTTTGGCGGCCTCGTACAACTCGGTGGGGATCTGCGCGAGGCCTGCGAGCAGCAGCAGCGATACGAACGGCGTCGTCTTCCAGATCTCGGACAGGCAGATCACGAAGAGCGACGAGCCGAACCCGGCGAAGAAATCGTAGTTCGCGACGCCGAGCCAGCCTGGAACGAAGCCCGAATCGGCTCTGAAAGCGTAAAGCCAGGCATACGCCGAGACGATTGTAACGATGCCGTACGGGACGAGAATCGCCGTGCGCACCATGTCGCGTCCGAACGTGATGCGATGCATGACCAGCGCAAGCGCGAAACCGATCACAAGCGCGGCGCTGACCGTGATCGCAGTGATCAGCAGCGTGACCCCGACCGTATGCCACCAGAGCGGGTCTGCGAGTATCAGGGCATAGTTGTCGACTCCGACGAACCGTCGCGATCCCGGATCGGTGATCCGGTAGCTCTGCAGCGACAGCCACAGCGCCTGCAGCATCGGCAACGCTGTGACGGCGAGCATCACGCCGACCGCGGGCGCGCACAGGGACCAGCCGAGCCGCTGCTCTGTCCGCGGCCAGGCCGCCGGCGTCACGCGGATCGCTCGCCGCGCGCCTGCTTCGTGCTTCGCAGCCATCTGGTCATTCTAAGGGAAGAGGTCGATGAAGGCTGCACGCTGGTCGAGGGCGCCGCGGCGATGATTACAGCAGCCTTCGTTCGTGCAGCACCTCGACGATGAAGCGAGCGGTTCGCGCGGGCGTCGTTTGATCGACGGACGCGGGCGGATGCCAGGTACGCTGAATCACGTCCGTGATGTCCGGGTAGTACGGTGTAAGCGGCCGAGGCGCAGCCTCGTCGACGGATTCCCGCAGCAGATCGGCCATCGGAAAGGCGGCGCGAATCTCTGGGTCGTCATAGACGGACTCGACCGTGGCAAGCAGTCCTTCGGCAAGCATGTACTGCTTCTGGCTGGCCGGCGACGTGATGCAGGCCACGGCCTCGACAGCGAGGCTCGGGCGCTTGCTGAAGGCGCTGATCGCGACATTCACGCCGCCGAGCGGTGGAGCGCTCGCGCGCCCGCGCTCGACCGCCGGCCAGCGCGACCAGCCGAAATCCTCCTGTAGCGGGCGGCCGGCCTCGGCCGTGTAGACGAATGGCCAGTTCGTCATGAAGCCGCCGTTCGCCGCTCTGAAACCTGCCTGCGCGACGCCCTCATCGGCGTTGGCCAGCGTGGGCGCGGCGGCGGGCGAGTTCGCGAGCCGTTCGATCACGCGCGCCGCGGCTCGGCCTGCAGCGGAGTCGATCGCGGGAACAGCATCCTTGCCGGCCGCGGGATCGACGAGAATGGCGCCGCCCGCCGACATGATCAGAGAATTGATCAACACGGTATAGCCTTCGTAGCGCCGCGCCTGGACCTGCACCGTCGTACCGGTCCGCTCCGCCGCCTCGATGATCTCATCCCATGTCAGCTGACCGTTGAGGTCCAAGCCGGCGTCCTCCGCGACGCTCTTGCGGACCCACAGCAGCTGCGTGTTCGCGTTGAACGGCATGGCGAACAATCGTCCGTCCCAGACCGCACTCGCAAGCGGCGCCTCGAGCAGGCCTTCAGTGAGCGCTTGGCGCTCCTGCGGATGAAACTCGCGTAAGAAGCCCGCATGGGCGAACTCCGCGAGGTAGGGAACGTCGAGGCTCATCAGGTCGACGCCCGAGTCTCGCGCGGCGAGTCGGCGCACGAGCTGTTCGCGCTGGGCGGTCGAGTCGCGGGGGAGCAGCGCCGTGCGTATGCGGTACCGTCCGCGGGCCTGTTGCGTGCACTGCTCCGCGAGTCGGGTTTGCCCGCCGTTGTCGGGGTTGATGTACCAGTGCAGCGTCGGCACGGCGGCGGGTTCGCTGCAGCCCGCGAGCGCCGCCGCGCTTACGAGCGCGACGCGGAAGACCGAAGAAACCTTCGCCATGCTGCAATTCTGTATTTCTCGCTTAGTGAACGTCGCTGCATCCGCCAACGCAAGCAGGGGCGCCAAGCCGCCGTCCACCGGCTCAGCCACGCCTCGCGCCCCTGTTTCATCAGGTCAACGAATTCCGCCGCGACGATCCCGGAAACATTACGTCATCGACACGGCGCGCCGCTACCCGCCGTGACCGTAAACATTAATCGCGCGTAATCCATGAAACTGTCGCAAGGCTCACGCGTTTGCTCATGCGGAGCGCCATTGAGCGCGACCACTCGACGACTCCGCGTCACGCTCGCCTCGGGAACCGATCTTACGTTCCAGGAGGATCGCCAATCATGAAGACCTCATTGTCGGCGCCTTGCTCGGACGCTCTGGTTTTGTTCGGAGCCACCGGCGATCTGGCGTACAAACAGATCTTTCCGGCCTTGCATGCGATGCTCCGTCGCGGTCGCCTTGAGACGCCGATTATCGGTGTGGCCAAATCCGGCTGGAGCCTCGATCAGCTCCGGCAGCGCGCGAGTGCCAGCGTGCAGGAGCATGGAGAACCAGACGCCGCCGCAATCAACGACCTATGTGCGCGTCTGCGCTACATCGACGGCGACTACCGTGACCGCGCGACGTATGAGCGGCTGCATCGCGCTCTGAGCGGCGCGACGCATCCGCTGCATTACCTCGCCATTCCCCCAAGCCTGTTTCCGGACGTCATCGAGGGATTGGCCGGCGCCGGCTGCAGCGAAGGCGCGCGGGTGGTGATCGAAAAACCGTTTGGCCGGGATCTGGCCTCGGCGCAATCGCTCAACCGCACGCTGCATCGGCGCTTTCCCGAGTGCGCGATCTTTCGCATCGATCACTTTCTGGGCAAGGAGTCGGTGGAGAACCTGCTCTATTTCCGTTTCGCCAATTCCTTCGTCGAGCCGGTGTGGAACCGCGATCATGTAGCCAGCGTCCAGATCACATTGGCCGAGCAATTTGGCGTGCAGGACCGCGGACGCTTCTACGAGGAAGTCGGAGCGATTCGCGACGTCGTTCAAAACCATTTGCTGCAGGTCGCTACGCTGCTTGCGATCGACGCGCCCTCGAGCAATGCCGCAGACGCGATCCGCGATGAGAAATTGCGCGTCTTCAAGGCCATGAGACCGCTGGACCCCGCACAAGTCGTGCGCGGTCAATTCGCGGGCTATCGAGAAGAGAAGGGGGTGGCGCCCGATTCGCAAGTGGAGACGTTCGCGGCGCTGCGTCTGAACATCGACACACCGCGCTGGTCTGGCGTGCCTTTCTATATCCGCACCGGCAAATGCTTGCCCGTCACCACCACCAACGTGCGGGTCGTGATGCGGCGACCGGAGCAGATTATTTTCGATGACGTCGCAGCCAGCCCGCCGAACTACTTTTGCTTTGGGCTGAGTCCCGATGTGGTTATTTCGATTGGGGCGAGAGTGAAGGCGCCAGGTGAGGCGATGGTCGGCGCCGAGACGCAACTCATCGTGCGTCGCAATCCGAGCGACAGCATGCGCCCCTATGAACGCCTGCTCGGCGACGCCATGCGCGGCGACGCATCGCTTTTCGGTCGCGCCGATTGCATCGAAGCGGCGTGGCGCGTGGTCGAGCCCATCCTGCAAGCGGCCGATCCCCCAGCGCAGTACGCACCTGGAACCTGGGGACCGCCAGAGGCTGCGCGCATCGTAGGCGATGAAGGCTGGTATGACGGCGGCTGATTTGTCGCCACGAGCATCATGGCCTGGTTGACCTGTCTATCGCTTTACGGTTTAGGATCATTCGCCTCGAGACAACGTGAGGAGGCGATGATGAATCGGACGGCGCCCCAGGCGACCAGCGCCTTCAAGGGCCGCAGGGTGAGGTTCACCCACACGCAGACCTTCACAGCGTCGATCGATGCGGTGTTTCCCCTGCTGTGTCCAGTCAGGGAGTACGATTATCTACCCGCCTGGGAGTGCGAAGTCGTTTATCTCGCGTCGGGCTACGCCGAAACGGGCGGAGTATTTCTCACGAACAACCCCCAGGAGGGCGGCAGAGACGTCTGGGTGATTGCGAGGTACGCGCCGAACGAGACGATACAGTTCGTGCGCACGAATCCACTGCGGACGATGATCTATAACGTCGAGGCGCGAAGCGACGAACCGGGGACAGTACGGCTCTTCTGGGAACAGATCATCACGGGCCTGACAGAGGAAGGCAACGGACTGGTCGAATCGCTTCGCGAGACCGATTTCGTGGAGATGATGAGCGCGATGCAGGAACTGCTTCAGCACTATCTCGACACCGGGAAGATGATGAGTCACGCGCCGGAATCGCGATGAGCATGCATACGGTCGGCAGGCTGGCTAAGCAGTTCGGGTTGTCCCGAAGCACGCTGCTTTACTACGACCGCATCGGCTTGCTGCGCCCGAGCGGCAGGAGCGGCGGCAATTATCGGCTCTACACGGAGAAGGACGTCGCCGCCCTGAGCCAGATCGCGCTCTACCGGGAGGCGGGATTGGCGCTCGGCGAGATCGCGAAAATCATCGGCGGAAAGTCCTGCAATCGCGCTGCGACAGCGACCCTTGAAAAGCGCCTGCGCCAGATCAACGGCGAAATCGCCGCCTTGCGCAACCAGCAGCAAATCATACTGCGTCTGATCGAGCACGACCGCGGCGCCAAACGTACGCGCATCGTCACGAAGGAATCATGGACGGTGCTGCTGAAAGCCGCAGGACTGTCGGAAGACGATATGCGCAAGTGGCACGTGGAGTTCGAACGTGCGATGCCGGAGGCGCACCAGGACTTTCTCGAGTCGCTCGGCCTGGGCGCCGAGGAAATTCGCGCGATACGAACGTGGTCGCGAGCGGGCGACGGGGCGCGCCAGGGGCGCGGCGGACAGCGACGAATCTCTAGGCGCAAGCGGAGGCAGGTCACCGGCGAACTGGACCTTCGCACCGCGGGCATGACTCCCAGCCCAGGGAAGCTCTGATCAACCTACTGCCCTGACGGTTCAGCCCAAAGGAATGCCCGCAATGCAAGATGTTCGAGCGACTCCCGATCACAGAACCAGAGTGAATCAGAGATTCGCGGGCCATATGACTCGCGTCGGCGACGCGCCGCCGATCCGAGTCCTACGAACTCTTCTTGGGGATATCGACGCCATACGCGCGCTCGCTTCCCTCGCGGACTACGAAGTACGTTACGAGCGTGAGTGGGAACCCGAGAACGAAGGCGACCATCCGCCATAGGCTGCTGCGACTGTTCTGGGCTCGCATTCCGGCGAAGCAGATGTTCGCCAGAATCCAGGGACCGGTAATGGCGGCGTTTCCGACCACTCGGTGCGTTGTCGAGACCGACTCCGCAGCTGACGCCCAGAGAGGCGTCCACGCCACGATCAGCGCCACCAAACGATGCAGCAGACTCATCATCTCCTCCTGTCAAAAGCAATGCCTCAAAGCAATCCGCTCGACGGCGCCGAGCCGGCGATGCTATACGCCCGCAATGGCGCCGCAGGCTGGCTGATAAGAGCCTCGGGGCGCTCGGTCGCCCTCCTGTTTTCATCGGAACAGAAAGGAACACCTCATGAGCCAAGAGCACATCCCCCCTCAGCGTCTCATCTGGCGCCTCAGCCTGGGGTTCGCCAACACCGCCGTACTCCATGCGCTGGTGAAGACGGGGGTGATCGAGCAGATGCGTCATCAGTCCCGGACCTTGCCTGAACTGGCGCAGACATGCCGCCTGAACCCAGACGTACTATACCGGGTGCTGCGCTTCGCTACGGAACTTGGCGTGTTGGCGTACAACGGCAGTCAATACTCCTTGACTGAGACAGGAACATTGCTCCTCCGGGATACGCCCGGAAGTCTATACATGGGCCTCCTGCTCGTCGGCAGCGAACCCTGGCAGCGCGCCTGGCAGAACCTCGCTCATTCGCTCGCCACCGGCGAAGCGGCTTTCGACCCGATCATGGGCGACCCATTCTTCGAATACCTCGACAAGCACCCGGAGTATGGAACGCCCTATAACGAATGGATGACGATTTCGACGACCCTGGCGGCGAGCGCCATCACGGAAGCGTATGACTTCACGCCATTCAAGAGTGTGTGCGACATCGGAGGAGGCCAGGGCGTTCTCCTGAAGAATATTCTCACGGCAAACCCCCACCTGCGCGGGATTCTGTACGACCAGGACACGGTGGTGAAGGATCATGTGCTGGCCGACCTCTCCGAGCGCGTAGAGATTCAGACTGGCAGTTTCTTCGAACGCACGCCCTCCGCCGATGTGCTGCTGATGAAGAGCGTACTGCATGACTGGAGCGATGAAAAATGTCAGCTCATTCTAAGTCGTTGTCGGCGCGCAATGCGCCCGTCATCGCGCCTGCTCATCGTCGAGATGGTCATTGCCTCCCCAACGGATCTGATGGGCGCGTTCTACGATCTGCACATGCAAGTGCTGTTGGGAGGCAAGGAAAGAACCGCGCAGGAATTCAGCGCGCTGCTCCAGAGCGCGGGCATGAAACTCAATCGGATCATTCCGACGAAGTCGCCCATGAACATCATAGAGGCGTCATTGTGATCCTGCGCCAAAGGATCATGATGACGCGTCGATAGCCGCCGGTTGTGCTGATCCTCGACGAGGCGACTAGTTCAGTCGACACGCGGACCGAAGTGCTGGTGCAGCGCGCCATGGCGCTTCTGCGCACTCGCCGCACCAGCTTCGTGATCGCCCGCCGTCTATCGACGATCCGCGATCGCCGATCTGATCATCTACATGGAAAACAGCAATGTCGTGGAACAGGACGCGCACGAAGAGCTGATGGCCCGGCGCGGCCACTACTGGCGGCTCCTCCGATCGCAGCTCCAGCCTTAGGCGGAGGCGGCTTTACCGCGTCCCAATCACGGAGCACGTGATTTCCGCAACTGCCTCAGACGACAGGACCGTGCCAGACGACGCGAGCCGGACGGCGCGCAACAGGCGGCGTAGCGGCCGCCGGGTGTCCGATGGCGATCGGCGCGATGGGGAGCTCGGCTGCGTCGATGCCGAGCAGCGCCTTGCCGGCTGGCGTGTTGAGCCACGCTTGCGCAAAGCCGATCCAACAGCTTCCGAGCCCTCTTTCATGAGCGGCAAGCATCAGGTTCTGCGCCGCGAGGCTGCAGTTAATCGTGGTCCATGGCCCCTGCGCCGCCGCGCAAATGAGGATCACGACCGGGGCATGATAGAAGATGTGAAAGCTCTCATCGGCCAGCATCGCCTCGAAATGATGCGACGCTGCTCCTAGCGGCGTGCTCTGAAGCAGGTGGCGTTTCGCATGGTTCGAGACCTCGGTGAGCAGCGCCTGGTCGCTGATCACGTGGAACACCCAGGGCTGCTCGTTCATGGCGCTGGGCGCCTGGATGGCGGCCTCTATCAGGACATCGATGTCGGCCTTGTCGACCGGCTTGGCGGTGTACGTGCGGACCGCTCGCCGGCCTCGGATCGCTTCGCTGAGTTCCATTGCCCTTTCTCCGCTGTAGAACTTGCGTCGGTCGCATTGATGGTGAACCGGAGCATCCGATCCATTGGGAGATCTACGCAGCGGAGGATCTGGCTGGTCAGCTTTATGCAGTACGATCTAGGATTCTTCGATCACGAGACATGTCGGATAGAGAGCGCGGTGAACCCCTTCGCCGCGAAAGTGTCACCCATGTCTCCGGTATGAACCGTCACCTATGTGACCGGAATAGACATCGGCTGTATTGGCGCGCCCGAGGGGAGAAACTTCAAACTTTTTTGAAGCCGACCGCTTCTTCGAAACCCTAGCGGAATGGGGTCAAGACCTGAAGGCCGGCCATATCCTCGCGTCCTGAGATGGACTGATCCCGCCCTGTGCGGCTTGGTTTGCCCCCTTTATCCAGCCTGTCATACGTGATGAAACCTCTGCTATATTGTCCATTCAGCAGAGGAAACCTCACATGGTCGCAACCAGCACCCAGCGCGCCCACGCCCTCGAACTGCTGGGTACACACTCCATGATGCGGCTAAAGGATTTTGCCGCCCACGGCATAGGCCCGGAGACACTCGCTCGTCTAGTCCGAGATGGGGTGGTCGTGCGCCCGGCGCGAGGCCTCTACCAACTGGCCGCAGGGCCGGCTGATGCCCGACATGTGCTGGCCGAAGCCGCCGCGCTCGTGCCCAAGGGGATTGTCTGTTTGGTGTCGGCGCTGCAGTTCCACGGGCTGACTTTGCAGATGCCGTCGAGCGTCTGGATGGCGATCGAGCGCACTGCCTGGCGCCCGCGGATTGACTATCCGCCGATCCGCTTCGTGCGCTTTATGGGTTTGGCGCTGACCGAGGGTATCGAACGTCACCGCATCGAGGGCATTGATGTGGCGATCACCGATCCGGCGCGAACCATCGTCGACTGTTTCCGATATCGCACCAAGGTCGGCATCGACGTGGCGTTGGAGGGGCTGCGCGAGGGCCTGCGCCAGCGCAAGGCGACCAGCGATCAGCTATGGCGATACGCCACAAAAGCCCGGATCTGGTCGATCATGAAACCCTATGTCGAAGCGACGGTGGCCGATGGCACGTGAACCCCCGAAGAACGTCGGCGCCTCGGTGCGTGCCCGGCTGCTGCAGCGATCCCGCGACGAGCGCGCCGATTTCCAGATCATGCTGACTCGCTATGCCCTGGAAAGACTCTTGTATCGTCTGAGCCGGTCGGAGCATCGCAATCGATTTGTTCTCAAAGGAGCGATGCTGTTTGTGACTTGGGTGGAGGCGCCTTTTCGGCCGACTCGCGATCTGGACCTGCTCGGCTACGGCGAGAACACTCCCGAAGCGATCCACGCTGCGTTCCGTGTGATATGCGCTCAGCCGGTCGATGATGATGGCGTGGTCTTCGATGTCGATGGGCTCGAAGCCGAGTCGATCCGCGAGGATGTCGAGTATGGCGGCGTGCGGATACGCACCCAGGCCACGATCGCTGGTGCCCGCATTCCGATCCAGGTCGATGTCGGATTTGGCGATGCAATCACTCCCAGTCCCATCGAGATCGACTATCCCACGCTGCTCGATGCGCCGGCGCCTCACCTGCGGGCTTATCCGATTGCGACGGTGGTTGCTGAGAAGTTCCACGCTCTTGCGACCCGCGGCATCGCCAACAGCCGGCTGAAAGACTATTACGACCTATGGCTGATTTCCGAGACATTCGAGCTGGAGAGGGCGCCGCTGGCCATGGCCGTTCGCCAGACGTTTGCGCGACGTGAGACGGCGCTTCCGCAGGAGAAGCCAACCGGGCTCACTGAAGCCTATGTCGAAACCTGGGGTGGCCAATGGCGGACGTTTCTTGCCCGCGAGCGGCTGGCCGCGGCGCCCGAGCAACTGGCGACGGTGGTCGCCGGCCTGGAGTTGTTTCTGCTACCGTTGATCGAGGAAACCGACGGAAATTGGCTCTGGAAACCACATGCGGGGTGGTCTCGTGGAACGTCGCGTCTGTAAAGTGCTCGTGCTGATCGATTTATCTGCAGACATCTGAGCGGGTTTCCGCGTTCGCATCTGTGGCTGCGAACGTGGAGATGCCGATGCGGCACCCTTGCCAGAAATGGAGCTAGTCGCCGGATTGACAGGTGGCGGACAGGGACAACTTTTGGGAACTGGTTGCACTTTGGACATCTTTCCCGACAGCACAGGCTCGGCTGCGCCGCACGTCGCGACGCAGAAAAATAAAGCCGCCGCACACGAGATCAGTTTCATCTGGACTCCCACACTCGCTCCAACGGTTCTCATACTCTGCAGGTTACTCTGGGCCGCTGCATCCGTGCGCTGGTCTAGGCCCCGGGGCGGTCCCGT
>JAVEVD010000124.1:0-4284 GCA_034005205.1 Steroidobacteraceae bacterium
AGGCTCGCCGACGCCACGGATCAAAATCGGCAGTACCGGCGAGCGATCAAAAGAAAGTCCTCTCGGACTCACGATTGCTGGCCGTCTGCACATGCAGACCCTTAATACCGGCTCCCGGCATCACGCGCAGGAACAGGGGCTACCAAGCTGGGGAGGAGCGTAGCAGGGGCTGCGGGCGAACAAAAGATAATCGCCGGTGGCTAGCCCTTCTTACGATCAGCGAGATTGATCACGTTGGCTCCGCTCTCCTGTGCCTCCGCTACGCGAGCAGCATCAAGAATGTAGTTCGCAATCGCATTGACTGCGGGGCGCAGCACTTCGGGCGAAGGATCGTTGCCGTATGAGGCGTCGTGAACCTCTTGCGGTTTGTGGTTCAGCAGGCGCAAACGCAACGAGTAATCGATCTTGCAGGCGAGCGCCGCGTCTTCTGCCGTCCGTCTCAAGTCATGAGGTGAAAGCAGATATTTCGTCTTGCCGTCCTCGAGCTTGTAACACCCTGTCACCTTCGCGAGCGCGCGCATGGTCCCGTTGGCTGTGGTGATGTGCGGCACGTCGCTGTCCGCGCGGCTGGGGAAAACGTACCTGTCGTCTTTCGATTCGAGCTCGGAGCGCGCCTTCAGAATTTCGTAGAGCGCATCGCTGAGCGGATAGGTGACCTCGGCATGCGTCTTCACACCGGCGAACGCTCTTGCGTCTTCCGTGTCCACATCGCCCGGCAGGGTGATGGTCTTCGCGTCGAAGTTGATCCACGACCATTCGAGTGCTGCGCACTCCGTCGCACGCCAACCAGTGAGCAGAAGTGTCGAAACCCAATCGGCGCCCGTGCGGTCCACTTCCTTGACGGGGTTCTCCGCTCGTCGGCGCAGCATCAGCCACGCTGCGCCAACCTTCCCTGCAGGGATGCGACGCGTCCGCGGTTTGGGCTTGGAAGTGGGCGCGGTCTTCTTTGTCAGAGTTACCGGGTTGATTGCGAGTATCCGAGGTTCGCCAGTCTTCGGGTCGGCGTGCATCTCGCGAGCATGGTTCAGGAACAGGCGCAGGTAGACTTTCGCCTTGTGCGCTTGAATCGTGGACACCTGTTCGACTTCCCTGATCTTGTGCGTGCAGTCGTTGCGGTCGATCGCGGCCACAGGCTTGTCGAGCCAGTCCGCGAAGTGCCGCTCCATGAAATCCCGATAATCGACTTTCGTCTTCGGACGCAACGGGCGACCGGTGGACTGCACTCGGTGATGCTCCAAGTAGTCGTCGATCACTTGCCGAAGCGTCGTGCTCAGCGCCTTGTTCTGCTCGGCCTTCGCGGCAACAGCGGCTTCCGCTTCCTCGCGCTGCTTCACAGGGTCCACGCCCGCGAGCAGTTGGGCCAGCACGGGAGCCGCGTCCTTCCGGGCGTCGTCCACCCCATAGGGGAAGGATCGCGCCGAACCGTCCGGCATCAGAACCGGGTCGCCGTGACGACCGAGGGAGACGCTGACCTCGCGGCGCGACCCGCCTTTGACTCTCCTCTTATAGAAGTAGGTCTTGCGCCCCGTGTCCGATACCCGAACGCCCAGCCCGGGAGTCTGCGTGTCCCAATAGATGCCTGCGTCGCGTAGGCGATCAACGGCAGTTGTGGTCAGTTTGATCTTGTTCGGCATGCTCGAAACCCTTGGTAGCAATTTTGTAGCACCGGAGCTTACGAGCAGCTTGGGTGGCGGCCAAGGGCTTACGAGCAAAATTTGTTCGTCGGATCAGGCACTTAAATAGCAGTAACAAAGAGTTGCGCAGAGCTTGGGGCAGTAGCAAAGGGTGGTTTTTCGAGACTCTGACTCCGTCAACCTAGGTTCGAATCCTAGTCCCCCAGCCAAACATGAAGGGCCCGCATTGCGGGCCCTTTGCTTTTTCGGCGGGTCGCCTTGCTCGACTTGCTCTGTCTCCTCTTGCTCGAGCCGCTCTGTTTCGTCTCGAGGCGTGAGCGGGCGGCCCGCGCCGCGGAGGCGACTTGGCTTGCCCGCCGCCGTCGGGGTTGTGCGGTGCGGCGCGGTCGTCGGCTCAGGGCAAAGTCTTCACGCCCTCGTCGGCCCCGATCAGCAGCACGTCGGCGCCGCGCTTGGCGAATAGTCCGACGGTGATCACTCCGGGGATCTGGTTGATTCTCTCCTCGAGCGCTTCCGGCTCGACGATGCGCAAGCCGTGCACGTCGATAATCACGCCGCCGTTGTCGGTGACCACTCCCTCGCGGTAGACGGGATGGCCGCCCAGCGCGACGAGCTCGCGCGCGACGTACGATCGCGCCATCGGAATGACTTCGATCGGCAATGGAAAGCGACCGAGCGTCTGCACCAGCTTCGACTCGTCGATGATGCAGACGAAGCGCCGTGAAGCAGCCGCGATGATTTTCTCGCGGGTGAGCGCCGCGCCGCCCCCCTTGATCAGGCGCAGGCGCTCGTCAGCCTCATCGGCGCCGTCGACGTACACGTCCAACTCGCCGGCGGCGTTCAGATCGATCACCTCGTAACCGTGCGCCTTCAATCGGGCGGTGGAGGCCTCCGAACTCGATACGGCGCCGGGAATGCGCAGCTTGCGCGCCGCCAGCGCATCGATGAAGTAGTTCACGGTGGAGCCCGTGCCGACCCCGAGCACCCGATCCTCGATCACGTACGAGAGCGCCGCCTCGGCGGCGCGCTGCTTGTTGCGATCGGCGTTCACGCGTTCTTCTCCTCTCGTCTCGAACTGTCTCGGCGTGCAAAACGCCTTGTTTCAATGGGCCGGAAACGACTGTGCCCGCTTTCGCGGGCACAGTCTTCATCAACGTCAACCAGAAGAGCTCTACTTCTTCTTGGCGGCCTTCTTCTTCGTGGCCTTCTTCTTGGATGACTTCTTCGCTTTAGTTGCCATGTTTTCAATCTCCATGTCGAGTTAGTCCGGGCGCAGTATATACATAAATTGAAAATGGCAAGCAAGGGGTGTATGCGAATTTGTCGTACGTACTTGGAAGCGCGTCACGCGTCGAGTGCGCCGGTGACGCCGCCGGCGGCTTCGCTCATCGCGCAGTGCTCGTGCGTCGAGTGCGCGATGCTGCTTCTCGATTGTCTGCGGCCGCCGTCTGTGCGAGCTTCATGATGAAGTCCCAGTGCGCTTTGATCACGGGCGTGATCGACAGGCGATTGCCTCGTTTGAGCACGCTCATGCCTTGCAGAGCGCCGTCGCCATGCGAGCGCAGCTCATCGAGTGTGACGATACGGTCGAACTTGCGCTCCAGCTGCACATCGACCATGAACCAGCGCGGCTTGCTCGGAGTGCTGTGCGGGTCGTAGTGGTCGTCCGCAGGATCGAACGCAGTGGGATCCGGGTAGGCCTCGCGCACGATGCTCATCACACCGACCACGCCCGGAACCGCACAGCTCGAGTGATAGAAGAAGGCCAGGTCGGAGCGCTTCATCGAACGCAGGAAGTTGCGCGCTTGGTAGTTGCGCACACCATCCCAGCCGCTCGTGCGATTCCTGGCGCGCGCCAGGTCATCGACGCCGAAGGTCGCTGGTTCCGACTTCATCAGCCAGTAGTTCATCGAGCCTCCCTTGGAGCTGCGCGGTGCGATACAGCGCCTTTTCGGTGAGCACGGCGTCGAGCGGGACGTCCCAGGGAGCGAAGTCCACTGCTGACACGCGCTGAAACTCGTAGCCGACGCCGATCAGCCGCGGCCGGCGCCAGATGCGGCCGCGGCGCAAGTGGCTGAAGCAGCGATCGTAAAAGCCCGCGCCGCTGCCGATCCTCCAGCCGCGCTCATCGACGGCGACCAGCGGGGCGAATACCAGGTCGAGACGACGCACCGCTGTGTGGCTGTACGACAGTGGTTCGGGAATCCCGTAGCGGTTGCGTCGCAGCGGCGCGCCTGGGTCGAAACGAACGAACGCCATGCGCTGGCTGCGGTAGTCGGCGATCACCGGAGCGTAGAGGATGCATCGTGCGGCTGTTCCAGCTTCGATCAGCTTGGAGAGATCCGCTTCGGCGCCATGCGCCAGGTAGACGGCGACATGACGGCCGGGGCGCAGCAGGCGCGATCGCACTGCGAGCTGCGCAAAGGCCTGCGCTGCGCCTGCGCGTTCAGCTTTGGTGAGCAGGCGCCGACGCCGTCGCATCGTGCGGCGCAGATGATCTCGTTCCGCCAGACGTTGTTCGAACTCGCCGAGGGCGCCGCCTTCGCCGGCCGTCCGATCAGCTGGCGGCCCGGGCCATGGGCCGCCCACTTCACCGCAGCGGGTCATCGCGGCTTCATCGGGGTTGCGTGAGTGTGAAATCGTGAAGGAG
>JAVEVD010000125.1:0-4150 GCA_034005205.1 Steroidobacteraceae bacterium
TCGTGGAACCGGTACATCTCGGCGAGAATGTCGTAGCCCTCGCCCTCGCCCTCGAACTCGCGCACCACCGGCTCTACCCAGTCAGCGGGTTCGGGTTCCGCTTCGGACGAAAGAGCGGCGGCGATTGCTGCACGCACTCGCTCAGGCTTCAGCGGCAGTCTGGTGATCCTGATGCCCAGCGGACGCAACGCATCTTCAACCGCATTGACCAGTGCGCCGGAAACCGGCGCCGGAGCCCCTTCGCCCTTGCCCTTGGTGCCCAGCGGATTGTTCGGCGTGGGAACGCTGTGGTCGTAGGTCTCCACGTGCGGCATGTCTGCCGCACTCGGCATCATGTAGCCTTCGAGCGTGGTGTTCTGCAGCTCGCCGCGCTCGTTGTAGACGAATTCCTCAAAGACGGTGTTGCCGATTCCCAGGATGACGCCGCCCTGGACCTGGCCCTCGACCACCAGCGGATTGATCGGCTTCCCACAATCGTCGACGACGACATATCGCAGGATCTTTATGACGCCCGTCTCCGGAAAGACCTCGACGACCGCGGCATGGAAGCTCGCGCCGGTCATGTTGAGAACGTCCTTCGGCTCGAAATAGGCCGTGTGCTCGAGCCCCGGCTGAACGTCTTTCGGCAGTTTGATCGGCCGTTCGATGAGATGTTCGGCGACCGACCGGATTCCGATCCGGACACCGGGGTCCCTGGACCAGACGATCTCCCCGTTTTCGAAGACGAACTCGTCGGGTGCGGCGGCTACACCGAGATCATGTGCGGCGACGATCGCCATCTTCTTCTTCAGTTCGCGCGCAGCAAGCGCCGCCGCGCTCACCGTGTAGGAAGCCATTCGATTGCCGACGGTGCCCATGCTGTAGGGAGTGCTCAGCGTATCCCCGTAGTCGAGCCGGACATCGTCCGGCGTGACGCCGAATTCGTCGGCGAGCACCTGTGAAACCGCCGTCTCGTGGCTCTGGCCCGAGGGCGGATCACCGATCAGGACCTGGATCTTTCCGGAACTGAGCACCTTGACTGTCGCGACGCCGTAGCCCGGCTTGCGCTGCCGCGGCACGTAGGCCGCCGACGACACGCCGGACCGTTCGGCCTCGCCGCCGAAACCGAGGCCGATGTAGCGGCCCTGTTCCCGCAGGTCCGCCTGCATGCGCCGTACCGATGCCACGTCGATGATTTCCGTGAGCCGGTCGAAACCGCCGACGAAGTCGCCACTGTCGAGGAAATTGCCGGTGGCGGTGGCATAGGGAAACGTGGTTACCAAGTTCTTTCGGAACACTTCGATGGGGTCGAGCCCCAGCGCCCGGGCGACGCAATTGATCGCGCCGTCCATCGCCAGGCGCACCGGGAACGACCCGAAGGCGCGCGAGGGTGTGAGGCAGGGTTTGTTGGTGACGACGCCGAGGATCTCGATCTCCGCCTTCGGGATATCGTAGATGCTCGTGATCATGAAACAGCCGGCGCGGGGGTACATGATGCCCATGAAGACCGGCTGCTGGCCGTGGCCGATATCGGTGATGCAGCGATCGCGTAAGCCAAGGATCTTGCCGTCGCTGCGCGCAGCGATCTCCATCTCGTGAATCTGCGCCCGTTCCTGGCCGATCCCGGCGCGGAAACTTTCCTCGCGTGATTCGGTCCAGCGCACCGGGCGTTTCACATGGCGCGCTACGAGCGCAAGCACGAAATCCTCGCGCGAGTGAGGCGCCTTCGTGCCGAACGAGCCACCCTGATCCTTCGGTGCGATCACGCGCACCATGTCTTCCGACCATCCCAGCACTTGCGATATCGCCTGGCGCAGCAGGTGTGGCCGCTGTGTCGTGGTCCAGTGGGTCAGGCCGCGATGGTCGTCCCACTGCGTGAGGACTCCGCGCAGCTCCATCGGGCTGGCGCCCGTCCGCGGAACTTCAAACCGCTCCTTGACGATGATGTCGGCCTTCGCGAAGGCGTCCGATGCATCGCCTCCCATCTTCTCGCGATAGAGACAGTTGTCGGGCCATCCTTCGTAGACGAGCGGAGAATCGGGCGCCATCGCCTGCTCCACGCTGGCGACCACGGGCAGCGGCTCGTAGTCGACCACGACGACCTCGGCGGCGTCTTCCAGCGCATACTTGTTCTCGGCGAGGATCACCGCGAGCGGCTCGCCGTGGAAGTAGACCTTGTCCACGGCCACCGGCATCGAAGGGGGTATGCGCAACTCACCCGGCAGTTCGTTGACGAGTTGCGGGATCAGCAGCTCCCGCATTCCGATCTTGAGCAGATCGGCGCCGGTGAACACCGCGACGACACCCTCGATCGCACGGGCACGGCTGACGTCGATCGACTTGAGCCGCGCATGGGCGTACTTGCTCCTCACGAAGCCGGCAAGAAGCATCCCGGGGACCTTCATGTCGGCCAGGTATTGGCCCTGACCCCGAATGAGCCGCAAGTCCTCCTTGCGTTTCATGGGCCGACCGACCCATGGCCCGGTCATGCCTTCGGGCGCCGTCGACCTCGTCGTCACGAGCACGCCTCCTCGAGCTTTGCAGCATCGAACCAGGCGCCGCGCTCTTCCGGCGGCATGGCCCGCAGACGCTCGGCTGCGGTCTGCACGGCCTCGACGATGTGGCTGTACCCCGTGCAGCGACAGATGTTCCCGACCAGCAGGCGGCGAATCTTCTCCCCGGTCAGTTCCGGGCATCCTTCACGTACGTTGGTCGCCAGGATGTCGAAGATCGTCATCATCATTCCGGGCGTGCAGTACCCGCACTGCAGCGCATGGCGCTCCCAGAACGCCTGCTGAATGGGATGAAGCGGGTCGGGCTGGCTCGCAAAACGCTCCAGTCCTTCGACCGTCACCACGCTCCGCCCATCGGCTTGCACCGCGAGCATCATGCAGGACTTCATCGCGTTTCCGTCCACGATGACCGTGCACGCGCCGCAACGCCCCTCAGAAGTGCACCCGACATGCGTTCCGGTCAGGTTGAGTTCATCGCGCAGGAAGTCGACCAGCAACATCCTGATCGGAATGGTCCTGTGGTGGACGCGACCGTTGACGGTCACCGAAACGGCTTTTTGCATGGCGCTAACGAGCCTCCGTTGCACGCTTCCAGGCTTGCAGCAGCACTTCCTGGCCGATCGCGCGAACGAGCTGCCGCCGGTAGGCAGCCGACGCCCGCGCATCGGACTGTGGTTTGATGTCTGCCGCCGCAGCCTGGGCGGCGCGGACGATGACATCTTCGTCGACGTGCTGGCCGATAAGCACCTGCGCCGCGATCCTGGCGTCGTGCGGCGCCGGCACCAGGCCGCCTACTACGATGGTCGCGGCCGTGCAGACGCGGTCGGCATCGAATGTCAGGGCTGCAGCGACGCCGATCACGGGGCGCCCGTTCGTCGTGATGCCAAACTTCCGGTACGCACTTCCCGACCCTTCAGCTAGCGCCGGAAAGGCGATGCTCTCGAGTAATTCGCCCGGCTCGAGCAGTGAACGACCCGCATCGCCGAAGATCTCTCGGGCCGAAACTTCGCGGGGCTCGGGGCCACCGACGATCCGCAGCCGTGCGTCAAGGCACATGACGACCTGCTTCATGTCCGTCAGAACCGTGCCGAAGACCAGGTTGCCGCCTATGGTTCCGCGGTTCTGGACCTGGAGATCGCCAACCCCGGCGGCGGCGTCCGCCAACGCGGACCAGCCCGCTGAGATCTTCCGGTCCTCGTAGATATCACGATGGCGGCACATCGCACCCAGCACGAGCGAGCCGCCCGCTCCTGCTTCCCGTCGGTGCAGTTCGGCTATGCCGGAGAGGTCTACCAGCACATCGGGGCGGAGCGAACGATTCCTGAGCAAGGGAAGGATCGCCTGCCCCCCTGCCAGAATGACGGCCGTATCGCCACTGCCCGCCAGCAGGTCGAGGCATTCGTTCAAGCTTGCGGGGACGTGGTAAGCCCCAACAGCCGCTAACTGCGCCATATGACAAATCCTTCGGAGCCTTCAGCTCTCACGACGGCCCTCCGCCGCTCGGTCAGATCCCCATGCAGAGATACTTGATCTCCATGTAATCGTCGAGCCCGTGACGTGAACCCTCGCGGCCGAGACCCGATTGCTTGACGCCGCCGAATGGCGCGACCTCCGTGGAGATCAAACCGGTATTGATGCCGACCATGCCGGCTTCGAGC
>JAVEVD010000068.1:0-19583 GCA_034005205.1 Steroidobacteraceae bacterium
GCGAAGGCGTTGGCGTTGGCGTTGCCGATCGCCGCACGCAACTGCTCGAGGTTCGCTACGCGCACGCGTCCGACCGCCAGGATCACATCGTTCGGGCGCAGACCGTTGCGGGCGGCGGCGCTCCCCTGGGCGACGCTCTCTATCAGCACGCCGCCATTCTCGGCTGTAGCGAGCGCGGCGCCTTCCAGAGCCGGATGGATTTCTGCGGCCGACTTGCCGCTCGCTCCGTGACGTTCGCTGATCACTGCGGTGACGCGCCGCGGCTTGCCCTCGCGGATCAGCCCGAGCTCGATTTTCTCGCCGATGCGCAGCAGCCCGATGGCGTTGCGCAGCTCCGAAGCGTTGGCGATGTTGCGGCCGTTGATCGATGTGATGACGTCTCCGGCGCGAACTCCAGCCCGCTCGGCTGCGGAACCTTCCACCACCTGCGAGACGAGCGCGCCACGGGCGTTGCGCAGGCCGAGGCTTTCGGCGATCTCCGGCGTGAACTGGTTGGCGAGCTGCACGCCCAGGACGCCGCGTTTGACCTCGCCGTACTTGACGAGCTGATCCATTACCGCACGCACCATGTTCGAGGGAATCGCGAAGCCGATGCCGATGTTGCCGCCGCTGCCGGAAAAGATCGCCGTGTTCACGCCGACCAGTTCGCCTTTCAGGTTTACGAGCGCGCCGCCGGAGTTGCCTGGATTGATCGGTGCGTCGGTCTGAATGAAATCCTGGTACGACTCGGGATTGTTGTCGGAGCGGCCGAGCGCACTGATGATCCCTGAGGTGACCGTGTGGCTGAGCGCGAAGGGATTGCCGATCGCGAGCACGAAATCGCCCACTTCCGCGAGGCTCGAGTCGGCGAGCGGCATCTCGGTCAGGTTCTTCGCTTCGACCTTGAGCACCGCGACGTCGGAAGGTTTGTCTACACCGACGATCTGCGCCTTGAGCTGGCGCTCATCGAGCAGCGTCACGGTGATCTCATCGGCGTTCTCCACGACGTGCGCATTGGTGATGACGTAGCCGTTCTTCGCATCCACGATCACGCCGGAGCCTGCGCTCTGGAACGGCCGCTCGCGCGGGCCGAAGTCGGGCGAGTCGAAGAAGCGGCGGAACAATGGATCCTCCAGCAGCGGATTGCGGCGCGTCTCGCGCAGGGTGCCGCGGGTCGCGATGTTCACGACAGCCGGCGAGGCCGTCTTCACGATCGGCGCCAGGGAAGGCACGGGCGTTTCGCCTACGCGGGCCGGCAATTGCGCCTGGGCGGAGGCGAAGCAGGCGGCGGCGAGCAGGGCCAAAGCGAGTCTTTTCATCATCCGGGGAAATTCCTGTTGGCTGACATGCAGCGAGAAATGTCGGCGCGTCGTGCGTTTGTCACGAGGTCGCCGTGATCGTACTGAGCGTGTCGCTCCGCGTTCGCGGTGCGGACCACGCGGGTAGCGGGATTCTAGCAATGCATACTGCAAGCCCCCGTGCGAGGCGGCGAACGAAGCGGCGCTGCGCCGCGTTCGCTGAAGAACCTGTGGAGAAGCTCTGGAGAACTCCTGCAGCGCGCTGTGGACAACCTGTTCGGATGGGGCGAATACAAGATGTTGTAATGCAGGGCGAGCAATCCCGGCCGTGGATCCGCATTTACCACAGTGGCAAATCCACAGATGAAGTACTGCAAGCGTATGATTGTAAAGAACATTGCTGGCATGTGCTCCGGGGCGCTGCTTTCTTGACAGTCTCCTGGTGCGGGTCTAGGTTAGCGCCTCTGGCACAATATGTTGTGTTTCGCGATCACTTAGAAAAACTGCGGTTCGACTCGCCGCAGAACATCGCCGGAGATCGCAAATGCTCATTGGTCAGGTGGCCTGTCCGCCGGCTGCGCTGCTCCAGCCGTCGGCCAGGTGGTGCGTTCAGGGGTCACCCCACCCGAATTTCCGGAGTCGATTACCGGCATGAAGACTGCGATCAGACTTGAGCCCATGGACGTCAACAGCATTCCTTTCCAGGAAGCCTCGCTAGACATCTGGGACAAGAAGTATCGGCTGTGCGCCAAGAACGGACA
The DNA here is from genome assembly GCA_034005205.1 of Steroidobacteraceae bacterium. Lineage (GTDB taxonomy): Bacteria > Pseudomonadota > Gammaproteobacteria > Steroidobacterales > Steroidobacteraceae > Steroidobacter. The sequence goes on from JAVEVD010000068.1 coordinate 2,039, forward strand.
GCCCATCGATCGGACGATGGATGAGACCTACCAGCGCGTTGCGCGCGCGCTGGCCGACGTGGAGCGCCAGGACGTGCGCGAGCACTGGTACGAGCAGTTTCTCTGGGCGTTGCGCAAGGGCGCCATTCCGGCAGGCCGGATCATGTCCAACGCCGGAGCGCAGGAGCACAAGCCGGCCACGTCGACGATCAATTGCACCGTCTCCGGGACGATCCTGGATTCGATGGACGACATCCTCGCCAAGGTGCACGAAGCGGGGCTTACGCTGAAGGCGGGCTGCGGCATCGGCTACGAGTTCTCCACGATGCGCCCACGCGGGGCGTACGTCTCCGGCGCCGGGGCGTACACGTCCGGGCCGCTGTCCTTCATGGATATCTACGACAAGATGTGCTTCACCGTGTCCTCGGCCGGCGGGCGCCGCGGCGCCCAGATGGGTACGTTCGACATCGGCCATCCGGACGTCATGGATTTCATCCGCGCCAAGCGTGAAGCCGGGCGGCTGCGGCAGTTCAACCTGTCGCTGCTGATCACGGACGAGTTCATGGAGGCGGTGCGCGGCGACAAGGAGTGGCGGCTCGCTTTCCCGGTAGCCAAGCGCGAGCTGGAGGAGGGCGCGGACCTCGCCGACGATTCCAAGTACGTGTGGCGCGAGTGGCCCACCACACGCGGTTATGTGGTCAACGAAGAAGGCCTCGTCTGCTGCAAGATCTACAAGACGCTGCCGGCGCGGCGCATGTGGGACGTCATCATGTCATCCACATACGACTTCGCCGAGCCGGGTTTCGTCCTGATCGACCGCGTCAACGAGATGAACAACAACTGGTGGTGCGAGAACATCCGCGCCACCAACCCCTGTGGCGAGCAGCCGCTGCCGCCCTACGGCTCCTGCCTGCTCGGCTCGATCAATCTGACGCGCTTCGTCGTAGATCCGTTCACCGACGATGCGCGCTTCGATTTCGAGGAGTTCCGCAAGGTCGTCAAGGTCTTCACGCGCATGCTCGACAACGTGGTGGAGATCAATGGCCTGCCGCTCGGCAAGCAGCGTGACGAAATCATGCGCAAGCGTCGGCATGGCATGGGCTTCCTCGGCCTCGGCTCGGCGATCACCATGCAGTGCATGAAGTACGGATCGAAGAAGTCGATTGCTTTCACGCAGAGCGTCGCGCGTGAGATGGCGCTCGCCGGCTGGGAGGCTGGGCTCGAGCTGGCGCGCGAAAAGGGGCCGGCGCCGATCATGCTGGAGGAGTTCGAGGTGACGCCGGAGTTGCTGCGCAAGCGTCCGGAGATGGCGCGCGACGGCTGGAAGGTCGGCCAGATGGTTCCAGGACGCATTCTGCATGCGCGCTACAGCCGATATATGCAGCGCGTGGCGGAAGCCGCCCCGGCGCTGGTCAACGAGCTGGCGGAAGTCGGCGCCCGGTTCACTCACCACAGCTCCATTGCGCCGACCGGAACCATTTCGCTGTCGCTCGCCAACAACGCGTCGAACGGCATCGAGCCGTCGTTCGCGCATCACTATTTCAGGAACGTGCTGCGCGAGGGCAAGAAGTCGAAGGAGAAGGTCGACGTGTTCTCCTTCGAGCTGCTCGCGTATCGCGAGCTGATCAATCCGCGCGCCATGCCGCGCGGCAAGAACGATGCGGCCAATGCCGCCGATCGCCTGCCGGACTATTTCACGACCGCCGACGACATCACGCCGAAGGAGCACGTGGACATCCAGGCCGCCGCACAGGTGTGGATCGATTCGTCGATCTCCAAGACGGCCAACGTGCCTACGGATTACAAGTACGAAGATTTCAAGGACATCTATCTGTACGCGCACGAACGCGGCCTGAAAGGCTGCACGACCTTCCGCTTCAACCCCGAGGCGTTCCAGGGCGTGCTGGTCAAGGAAGAGGATCTGAAGAACACGATCTACGTGTTTACGTTGGAGGACGGTACGGAGGTGAAGGTGCGCGGCGACGAGGAGATCGAGTACGACGGCGAGACGCATACCGCCGCGAATCTCTTCGATGCGCTGAAAGAAGGGTACTACGGCAAGTTCTAGGAAGAAGCGGTCAGCGGTTGGCGGTTTACCCAGGAGAGCCGCGCCGCGTTCCCGACCAACCGCTAACAGCTAAACAGCTTTCATCATCAGTCATGAGCTCCACCAAGATCGACAAACGCATCGTCAAGTACCGGGTCGAGAAGCCCGAGGACAAGGCGGCCGCTGCGCAGAAGACGCCGGCTGCGGAGCCGCGTAAGGAAAACAACGTCGTCTGGATGCACGAAAAGGTCGAGCGTCCGGAGGTGCTGGTCGGCTCCACGTACAAGATCAAGACGCCGGTCTCCGATCACGCGATGTACGTGACCATCAACGACATCATCTTGAACGAGGGCACGCCGTACGAGCAGCGCCGCCCGTTCGAGATCTTCATCAACTCGAAGAACCTGGATCACTTCCAGTGGATCGTCGCGCTCACACGCATCATCTCCGCCGTGTTCCGCAAGGGCGGCGACGTGACTTTCCTGGTCGATGAGCTCAAGGCCGTGTTCGATCCGCGCGGCGGTTATTGGCAGACCGGCGGCAAGTTCATGCCGTCGATCATCGCCGAGCTGGGCTACGTGATCGAGAAGCACCTGCAGACCATCGGCCTGCTGAAGGCGCCCGAGATCGACGAGCACCGCAAGAAGCTCATCGAACAGAAGAAGGCGGAATACGAAGCGCGCGCCAAGCAGACGGACGCGTTTGCGGACACACACTTCCCGGAGGGCGCGCAGCTATGCGCGAAGTGCAGCACCGCGGCGGTGGTGCTGATGGATGGCTGCATGACGTGTCTGAATTGCGGGGATTCGAAGTGCGGGTGAGAGGACTTCTCTCCTGAGACTTGCTCTCACATCGGTGGGCGACCGCGGCTCGACTCTGGACCGTCCATAGCGATATTCTCAAGGCAGATTTCAGCGCCTGGCCTCAGGTGGGCGTCGATACATGCCGATCTCACTCGCTGACCGCCGCTAACGTGAACACGACCGATCCAGCCTGGTATAGACCAGCGGACCGAGTTGATGCTGACCAAAATAATCCCGTGTTCTGTTCTTCTCCGTTGTAAGCAAAGCGTACGGTATCCCCATGTCTAAGCCCTCGCGGATCAAGCCTGTATTAGGAAAAGACAACGCGTGGTGGTGGGAGCAAGCCAGTCAGGGCGTGCTGGCGATACAGCGCTGCAGCAACTGCAAGACCTTGCGCCATCCGCCGCGGCCCATGTGCGGAGAATGTCGTTCGCTGGAATGGGATTTCGTCAGGGCTTCCGGTAAGGGGCGTATCTGCAGCTACACGGTGCTGCATCATCCTCAGTTTCCCGGTTACGAGTACCCGCTGATCATCATTCTGGTGGATCTCGAGGAAGGCACGCGCTTCACCTCCCAGCTCGTGGGCTGTGCGCCGGAAGACGTCGATTTCGACCTGCCAGTGGAAATCGTCATGCACGAAGACCCAGACGGCTTCAAGCTCCCCGTATTCAAGCTTGCAGGAGCGGCCTGATCATGCCAACGACGCTGAGAAACGAAGCCGCCATTGCGGGCGTCGGCGTGACCGAGTTCTCGAAGAACTCGGGCGTCTCCGAGCTCTCGCTCGCTGCGCAATGCATCAAGGCCGCCTGTGACGATGCAGGGCTCGATCCCTCCGAGGTCGATGGCCTGGTCAGCTACACGTTGGATTCCACCGACGAGATCGAAGTGGCCCGCGCAGTCGGGACGGGGGATCTGAAGCTCTTCAGCAAGATCAACTACGGCGGCGGGGCGGCTGTGGGCACGATACTCCAGGCCGCGATGGCCGTCGCCACGGGCGTCGCGAAGCATGTGGTCTGCTGGCGGGCGATGAACGGGCGGTCCGGTCAACGCATGGGGCAGGGCGTTTCGGGCAGCATCGTCTCGAGCGACCTGATTCACTGGTCGTGGTATACGCCCTACGGGATGCTGACGCCCGGCTCGTGGGTCGCGATGATCGCCCACCGCTACATGCGCAAGTACGGCGCCACGGCGGAGGACCTGGGCCGAGTGGCCATCTCTCAACGCCGCTACGCTCAGACCAACCAGCGCTCGTTCTTCTACGGCAAGCCGCTGCTGACGATGGAGGAGTACCTGGCCTCCAAAGTCATCGCAGAGCCGCTCCGCCTGTATGACTTCTGCCAGGAGACCGACGGCGGCTGCGCGATCCTCATCACCAGCCGCGAGCGTGCACGGGATCTGAAGCAAAAGCCCGCGGTGATCCGCGGCGTCGTGCAGGCCTCGACCCGCGGCCAGGAGCAGATGACGAGCTTCTACCGTGATGAGATCGAGTCGCTGCCGGAGATGGAGCTGGCCGCCCGACTCGTTTATGAGCAGAGCGGACTCGGCCCCAAGGACATCGACGCCGCGTGTCTATACGACGCATTCACCTGCGAGATCCTCATGCAGCTGGAGAGCTTCGGCTTCTGCGGCAAGGGCGAGGGCAAGGACATGGTGAGAAGCGGCGCGCTCGACATTGACGGGCGTTTGCCCAACAACACCCATGGCGGCCTGCTCTCCGAGGGCTACATCCACGGCATGAACAACATCGCGGAAGCCGCGCGGCTGATTCGCGGCGCTTCCACCAACCAGCCGAAATCCGTCAATCATGTGCTGGTCAGCAGCGGTGTAGGCGTGCCGACCGGCGCGATGATACTCGGGCGCGACTGACGCGGGCGTTAGGGAATCTCGGATCCGATGCGCGCAGCCGCCAGGCGGGGGCCGCACTCTGCGTCATTGACGACGAGAGGCGGCCCCTTCTTTCATTGTGTGAACGCCGTCATCAGCGCCGGCGCACGACCTGGTAGGCGCGCGTCAGATAGGCGAATGAGGCAAAACCGCTCCAGACGTGAACGAGTCGGGAGAACGGAAACAGTACGAACAGCGTCAGGCCGAAGAACAGGTGAATCCGATAGATGAGCGGGGTGTCGATGATGAAGGTCGCCGCATCACCGCGGAATGTCACGATGTGCTGCGCCCAGTGCGAGAGCGCAACCATTACGCCGCCATCTGGATGACCGGCAGACGTTACGATCGTGGCGAGTCCAAGCGCCAGCGTGACCAGAATCCAGAACAGCAACAACACGTCCATGCGTGAGGTCACGGCGCGAATGCGCGGCTCAGTCAGGCGGCGATGAATGAGAATCGAAAGACCGACGAAGCACATGGCGCCGAAGACGCCGCCGGCTGTCATGGCCAGCAGCTGTTTGCCGCCAGCGGTCAATCCAAGGGCGTGATAGACGTGGCTCGGCGTGAGCAGCCCTACCAGATGTCCGAGGAATAGCAAGAGGATGCCCTTGTGGAAGAGGGTGTTGCCGAGGCGCAGTTGTCCCCGTCGGAGCAATTGCGATGAATCGCTCTTCCACGAGTATTGCTCGCGATCGAAACGGACCAGACTTCCGAGCAGGAAGATCGCCCCGGCGATGTAGGGATAGATGCCGAACAAGAATTGGTGCGCGAGGGTCATGGGCGCAGTCCTCTGGAGTTGAATGAGGCGGGCTGCTCGGGTGCGCAGCCGCCGCCGAGAAAACTGACGGGCTCTTCCGCCCAGGAGCGATCGAGAGCTGCAGGCGAGGAATCGTCTGCGATCTCCGGCGCCGGCGCCGTCGCGGCGGCCCCGGAGAAGTGAACCAGGGCGTGCAGGATGGCCGCGTACGGGCTGTCACGGCGGGCGAGTGCGGCGCCGATCGACTGCAGCACGTGCGCGCAGTCGCCGAGCATCTCGAGGGCCGTATCCACCGGCCCGAGCGCCAGGTACTCGAGCAGCACCGGCAGATAGTCCGGCAACTGCCGGGCCGACAGTTCCAGCCCTCGTTCTGCGTACAGATGCTTCAGATCGAGCATCGCCTGACCGCGATCGCGCGACTCGCCATGCACGTGCTCAAACAAGTTCAGCGACGTGGCGCGCCCGCGATCGAAGGTGTCCACGTACGCGGCCTGGAGATCGAGCAGATCGCCGTCAGCAAGCGCATGAATCAGCGCGCGCACGGCGTTGCGATCGCTCTCGTCGAGGAGTCGCTCTTCTTCCAGCACCGTTTCGATCTCGCCCAGCGCGTCGATCAGCTCCCGGTTCGGATATTCGAGCAATGCGGCCAGCGCCTTGAACGTCCTCATGACTGCGTCTCCTTCTTCGCGACGCGCGTGTGCTGATTCCCGCCGAACAGTGTCGGGCCAGAACCGCCAGCGCAGCCGTTGCCGAACGAGAAGCCGCAATTGCCGCGCAGCTCGAATGCGTTCTCGGCGTATTCGCGGTGCGTGCTCGGAATCACGAAGCGATCTTCGTAGTTGGCGATCGCCATGATCTTGTACATGTCTTCGACCACCTCGGGTGCGAGCCCCACCTGCTTCAGCGCCACGACGTTGGGTTCGCCGTCGACGTTCTTGCCGCGCATGTAGGCGCGCATGGCGAGCATGCGCTCGAGTGCGCGAACGACCGGAGCTTCATCGCCGGCCGTGAGCAGATTGGCCAGATACTTCACCGGAATGCGCAGGCTGCTGACGTCGGGCAGAACGCCGTTGACGCCTACATGTCCGGCGCTGGCGGCCGACTGAATCGGCGAGAGCGGCGGGATGTACCACACCATCGGAAGTGTGCGGTATTCCGGATGCAGGGGGAGCGCCACCCGCCAGTCGAGCGCCATCTTGTACACCGGCGATCGCTTCGCGGCCTCCAGCCAGTTGTCAGGCACGCCGTCCCTGCGCGCCTGCTCGATCACGGCCGGGTCATGCGGATCGAGAAAGATCTCGAGCTGCGCCTCATACAGGTCCTTCGGGTCTTCCACGCTGGCCGCAGCCGCGATGCGGTCCGCGTCGTACAACAGTACGCCGAGGTATCGGATGCGACCCACGCAGGTTTCCGAGCAGACGGTCGGCTGCCCGGCTTCGATGCGCGGGTAGCAGAAGATGCACTTTTCGGCCTTGCCGCTTTTCCAGTTGAAGTAGATCTTCTTGTACGGGCAGCCCGAGACGCACATGCGCCAGCCGCGGCACTTGTCCTGGTCGATGAGCACGACGCCGTCTTCTTCGCGCTTGTAGATCGAGCCGGAAGGACAGGAGGCGACGCACGCCGGATTCAGGCAGTGCTCGCACAATCGCGGCAAATACATCATGAACGTGTTTTCGAACTGACCGTACATCTCCTTCTGCACGTTCTCGAAGTTCGCGTCCTGGGAGCGCTTGTCGAATTCTCCGCCCAGGATCTCTTCCCAGTTCGGGCCGCCTTCGATCTTCTCCATGCGCTGGCCGGTGAGCAATGAGCGCGGCCGCGCGGTCGGCGGGTGCTTCATGTCCGGCGCCTTGTGGAGATGCTCGTAATCGAACGTGAACGGCTCGTAGTAGTCGTCGATCTCCGGCAGGTTCGGATTGGCGAACATGTTGCCGATAATCGCGAGCTTGCCGCCCTGGCGTGGTTCGAGTTTGCCGGCCGGTGTGCGTTTCCAGCCGCCTTTCCACTTCTCCTGGTTCTCCCATTGCTTCGGGTAACCGACGCCGGGCTTGGTTTCGACGTTATTGAACCAGGCGTACTCCATGCCCTCACGCGAGGTCCATACGTTCTTGCAGGTCACCGAACAGGTGTGGCAGCCGATGCACTTGTCAAGATTCAGCACCATGCCGATCTGTGCGCGAACTTTCATTTCACCTGTCTCCTGCAGCCGGCGTGGACTGCTCCAGTTCTTCGAGCCAGTCGACCGACCGCATCTTGCGGACGATTACGAACTCATCGCGGTTCGCGCCGACCGTGCCGTAGTAGTTGAAGCCGTACGACAACTGCGCGTAGCCGCCGATCATGTGTGTTGGCTTGAGCACCGTGCGGGTCACCGAGTTGTGAATGCCGCCGCGCGTGCCGGTGGTCTCCGCGCCCGGTGTGTTCACGATCTTCTCCTGAGCGTGATACATCATGCACATGCCCTCGTTCACACGCTGCGAGACGACCGCGCGGGCGGCGATGGCGCCGTTCACGTTGTAGACCTCGATCCAGTCGTTGTCCCGGACGCCAGCCTTCTTGGCGTCCACCTCGGACATCCAAACGATCGGCCCGCCGCGCGACAGCGTGAGCATCAGGAGGTTGTCGCTGTAGGTGGAGTGAATGCCCCACTTCTGGTGCGGCGTAATGAAGTTCAGCACTACCTCCGCGTCGCCATTGCGCTTGACGCTCCGGATCGGATCGATGGTCTTCAAGTCGACGGGCGGGCGGTAGACGCACAGCGTCTCGCCAAACCCGCGCATCCACAGGTGATCCTGGTAGAACTGCTGCCGTCCGGAGAGCGTTCGCCACGGAATCAGTTCGTGCACGTTGGTGTAGCCGGCGTTGTAGCTCACCTTTTCCGATTCCAGTCCGGACCATGTCGGCGCGGAGATGATCTTGCGCGGCTGGGCTTGGATGTCGCGGAAGCGAATCTTCTCGTCTTCGCGATGCAAGGCGAGATGGGCGTGTTCTCGTCCGGTGTTCCTGGACAACGACTCCCAGGCTTTCACCGCCACGTGACCGTTGGTTTCAGGCGCGAGCATCATCACCGTTTCGGCGGCGTCGATGTCGGTCTCGATCTTCGGCCGCCCATGCGTTGGACCGCCGTCGGAAACGACGCCGTTGATCTCCGCAAGCTGCGCTACTTCGGTCTGCGTATCCCAGCTGATGCCTTTGCCGCCGATCCCGGCCTTCTCGAGCAGCGGACCAAGCGCGGTGAAGCGGCGGTAAGTGTTCGGGAAGTCGCGCTCGACGACCGTCATGGTCGGGGCCGTCTTGCCCGGCACGAGATCGCATTCACCGCGTTTCCAGTCGCGCACGTCGATCGCCTGCGCAAGCTCGTTCGGCGTGTCGTGCTGCAGCGGGTTCAGGACCAATTCTTGCTCCACGCCGAGATGGCCGACGCATACTTCGGAGAACTTTTTCGCGAAGCCCTTGTAGATCTCCCAGTCGCTGCGCGCGGACCATGCCGGATCCACCGCCGATGAGAGCGGGTGGATGAATGGATGCATGTCGGAGGTGTTGAGATCGTTCTTTTCGTAGAACGTGGCCGTCGGCAGCACGATGTCGGAGTACAGGCACGTGGTCGACATGCGGAAGTCGAGCGTGACCAGCAGGTCGAGCTTGCCTTCCGGCGCCTGATCGCGCCAGCGGACTTCCTCGGGTTTCTCGCCCCCGGTTTCGCCCAGATCCTTTCCTTGCACACCATGCTTTGTGCCGAGCAAATGCTTCAAGAAGTACTCATGTCCCTTGCCGCTCGAGCCCAGCAGGTTCGAGCGCCACACGAACATGTTGCGCGGGAAGTTCTGCGGATTGTCCGGGTCCTCGCATGAGAGCTTGAGCGCGCCCTCTTTGAGCGCTTTGACCGCAAACTCTTTCACGTCCATGCCGGCGGCCTTCGCCTGCTTGACCACCTCGAGCGGATTGGTCTCGAGTTGCGGCGCAGAAGGCAGCCAGCCCATGCGTTCGGCTCGCACGTTGAAGTCGATGAAACTTCCGGAAAACTGCTTCGGATCGGCCAGAGGCGACAGTATTTCCTTGACCCCGACCTTCTCATAGCGCCACTGGTCGGTATGCGCATAGAAGAAGGAGGTGGAGTTCTGCTGCCGCGGCGGGCGCGTCCAGTCGAGCGCGAAGGCGAGCGCGGCCCAGCCGATCTGCGGCCTCAGCTTTTCCTGCCCGACGTAGTGGGCCCAGCCGCCGCCGGACTGGCCGACACAGCCGCACATCATCAGCATGTTGATGATGCTGCGGTAGTTCATATCCATGTGATACCAGTGGTTCATCGCTGCGCCGATGATCACCATCGACTTGCCGCGCGTCTTGTGCGCGTTTTCAGCGAACTCGCGGGCGACCGTGATGACCTTGTCGCGCGCCACGCCGGTGATCTTCTCCTGCCACGCCGGCGTGTAGGGCACATCCTCATCATAGCTGCGGGCGACGTTTGGTCCGCCGAATCCGCGGTCGACGCCGTAATTGGCCGCGAGCAGATCGAATACGGTGGTGACGTAGGTTTCGCCGTCAACCAGCGGCAGCTTGCGCACCGGCGTCTTGCGCACCAGGACTTCTGGATGCTCGCTCGCGGTGAAGTGTGGGTTGAGTTGACCGCCGAAGTAGGGGAATGCGACGTCGGCGATCTCATCGTGAGCGCCGGCCAGCGTGAGCTGCAGCCGCACTTCGCGGCCGTTCGCTTCTTTGGTCTCGATGTTCCACTTGCCGGCGTCCTCGCCCCAGCGGAAACCGATCGACCCGGTGGGCGCCACAATCTCCCCACTGATCTCGTCGTAGGCGACCGTCTTCCATTCGGGGTTGTTCTTCTGTCCGAGCTGAGTGATGAAGTCCGATGCGCGAACGAATCGCTCCGGCACGAGCCGGCCATCCTGGCGCCTCAGGCGCACGAGCAGCGGCATGTCCGTGTAGCGGCGCACGTACTCATCGAAGTATTCGCTGCGCCCATCGACGTGCCATTCCTTCATGATGACGTGGCCCATCGCCATCGCCATGGCGGCGTCCGTGCCCTGCTTCGGGTTGAGCCACAGGTCTGCGAGCTTGGCGACTTCCGCATAGTCGGGCGTCACGGCGACCGTCTTCGCGCCCTTGTAGCGAACCTCGGTGAAGAAGTGCGCATCGGGCGTGCGCGTCTGCGGCACGTTCGAGCCCCAGGCGATGATGTAGTTCGAGTTGTACCAGTCGGCCGATTCCGGCACGTCGGTTTGCTCGCCCCATACCTGAGGTGAGGAGGGCGGCAGATCGCAGTACCAGTCGTAAAAGCTCATACAGACGCCGCCGATGAGCGACAGGTAACGCGAGCCGGCGGCGTAGGACACCATCGACATGGCGGGGATCGGCGAGAAGCCGATGATGCGATCGGGTCCGTACTTCTTGATGGTGTAAACGTTCGCGGCTGCGACGATTTCATTTACCTCGTCCCAGTCGGCCCGCACGAATCCGCCGAGTCCGCGGCGCGACTGGTAGGATTTGAGCTTGTGGGGGTCCTCAACGATCGAGCGCCAGGCTTCTACGGGTTCGCGCGACTGACGCGCCTCACGCCACAGGCGGATCAGCGCGCCGCGCACCAGCGGATACTTCAGACGATTGGCGCTGTACAGGTACCAGGAATAGCTCGCGCCGCGCTGACAACCGCGCGGTTCATGATTGGGCAGATCGTGGCGCGTACGCGGATAGTCGGTTTGCTGCGTTTCCCACGTGACAATGCCGCCCTTCACGTAGATCTTCCACGAGCACGAACCAGTGCAGTTCACGCCATGCGTGGATCGTACGATCTTGTCGTGCTGCCAGCGCTTGCGGTAGGCGTCTTCCCATCGGCGGTCCTCCCGCGTCGTCACGCCATGTCCGTTCGCGAACTTCTCGTCGCGCCGGGTAAAGAACATCAAACGATCGAGAAAATGACTCATGGCGACTCCTCAATGCTCAACACGGCATCGGCGCGTTCCTGCGCGCGTAGCACCACCAGGTGATTGCGAGGCAGCTTACGTAGAAAACGATGAAGCCATACAGCGCCGCCTCGGCGCCGCCCGTGAGAGCGATCGAGCTGCCGTAAGACTTCGGGATGAAGAAACCGCCGTACGCGCCGATGGCGCCTGAGAATCCAAGGACGGCGGCGGCTTCCTTGTTGGCGTCCTTGATGGCCTGCGCCCGTGCGAGCGACCCCTGGCCGGCTACTGCGCGCTGGCGTTCCGTCATGAAGATCACCGGGATCATGCGGAAGGTGGAGCCATTGCCGATGCCCGTGAGTGCAAACAGCAGCAGGAAGCTCAACAGAAAGCCATGGAAATGTCCCGGGTGCTCGCCGGCAGGGAGAAACCACAGCACGCCGAAAACTCCGAGGATCATGCCGACGAAAGTTGCAAACGTGACGCGTGCGCCGCCGAGACGGTCGGACAGCCAGCCGCCGAACGGGCGAGTCAGGGCGCCGATCAGTGGGCCGAAGAATGCAAACTTCATCGCATCGACCAGCGGAAACTGCGATTTGATCAGCAAGGGCAGGCCCGCGGAGAAACCGATGAACGAGCCGAACGTGCCGATGTACAGCCAGCACATCAGCCAGGTGTGCTTGCGCTTGAAGATAATGGCCTGCTCGGCGAAAGACGCCTCGGCGTCGGCGATGTCATGCATGAAGAAGTAGGCAAGGATGCTCGACAGCACGATGAACGGCGCCCAGACGAAGCCTGCGTTCTGCAGCCACATCGTTCGGGTCACATCGCCTTTCACCCAGGTCTGCGGCTCGCCGCCGAACCCGCCGAACAGCGCGAACGTAATGACGAGCGGCACGACGAATTGCACGGCGCTCACCCCCAGGTTGCCGAGACCGGCGTTCAGTCCCAGCGCCGACCCCTTCCGCTCCTTCGGAAAGAAGAAGCTGATGTTCGCCATGCTCGAGGAGAAGTTGCCGCCGCCGAATCCGCAGAGCGCCGCCAGCAGCACCATGACCCAGTAGGGAGTCTCGGGATTCTGGACGGCGAAGCCGATTCCGAGCGCCGGCAGCAGAAGCGACGCCGTTGAGAGTGCGGTCCATCGGCGTCCGCCAAACACGGGAACCAGGAATGAATAAAAGATGCGTAAGGTCGCGCCCGAAAGCGCTGGAATCGCCGCCAGCCAGAACAACTGATCCGTCGTGTAGTTGAAGCCGACATTCGGCATGTTCACCACGACGACGCTCCACACCATCCAGACCGCAAACGCGAGGAACAGTGCAGGTATGGAGATCCACAGGTTCCGGTTCGCGATGGCCCTGCCTTCGCGCTCCCAGAACGCTTTGTCCTCGGGTGTCCAGATCGTGAGCACGCGGCCGCGTTGCGGCGCAATCGCGACGTTGGAGTGTGCAGATGACATGTGAGATTGCCTGTTTCGATATAAGTCTGTGTCAGTACCGTGCAGAAACCTTGCCGCCCTCGGTCATGATCGTGTGGTGGAGTACGTCGGTGCGACGCATCTCGCTGAAGTACATCCAGATGAGCGAAACCCAGACGACGCCGTAGAGGAGCATGAATGCAGAGGAGCGCACGCCGGTGAGATCGACCAGAACCCCGAAGAGGATTGGCAGTACGAAGCCGCCCAGGCCGCCGATCAGCCCGACGATGCCGGAAATCACGCCGATGTCGTCGGGGTACTCGTCCGAGATGTACTTGAACACTGAAGCTTTGCCGAACGCCCAGGCGACGCCCACGATGAACAGCAGGGCGGTGAACATCCAGGCGTTCAGACCGATGCTGAACGTCTTCGGACCGTTGACGGTGAGAACGCTGAACTCAGTCTGTGGATACGAGAGTACGAACAGGCTCAGCCACGAAACCCATAGCACCCACCAGGTGACCTTCTGCGCGCCGTACTTGTCGGACAGCCAGCCGCCGATCGCCCGCAGCACGCCCCCGGGGAGTGAAAAGCACGCGGCCAGCAGAGCGGCGAGCTTGATGTCGAAGCCGTACTCCTGCACGTAGTACTTCGTCATCCATAGCGCGAGCGCCACATAGCCGCCGAAGACGATCGAGTAGTATTGGCAGTAGCGCCAGACTTGCGGATCCTTCAGTACGGCGAGCTGCTGCTTCACGGTCACGCTCGACGACACGCGATGTGACGGATCGTCGTACGTGAAAAGCCAGAATGCGATCGCCGTCACCAGCATGGCGATGGCGAATACCTGCGGAACGAACCGCCAGCCGAAGGCGACCAGCAATACCGGTGCGACGAACTTGGTCACCGCTGCGCCCGCGTTGCCGGCGCCGAAGATGCCCATCGCGAAGCCCTGCTGATCTTTGGGGAACCAACGGGCGCAATAGGCAATGCCCACGGAGAACGAGCCGCCGGCCAGGCCGACGAACAACCCGCAAGCCAGAAACTGCCAATACTGCGTGGCGCGCCCGATCAGATAGATCGGCAGCACTGTCGACAGCATGAGGATGAAGAACACGAGCCGCCCGCCGTAGCGGTCCGTCCACATGCCGAGCGGCAATCGGATCAGCGACCCCGTGAGCACCGGGGTGGCGGCGAGCAATCCAAACTGGGTTTCGTTGAGGTTGAGAAAATCCTTGATGGGAATGCCGATCACGGCGAACATCATCCACACCGCAAAACAGACGGTGAACGCGAGCGTGCTCATCGTGACGACGGCCATCTGCTTCGTTTTCAGCGACGCCATAATTGCAAAATCTCTGCAGTTCGACGGGCGCCACGTTGCCAGCGACTGCAGGAATGGAAAGTGATGCAGATCAGGTGAATTTTTCGGGTTTACCTCTAAAGTAGTAGGCGTCGAAGCAGGAGTTGGCGGCCCATCCTGAAAAAACCATGACTTACGGATTCCGCCCCCGTGAAGGGCGCGCGCGGGATCTTTGGAGGTAGGTGGGCGAGCGAATCATGGCCACACCTCGATCAGCGACAGATGAGCGCATCATGAGCACGGTCATCAGCACCGACCGGGACTCCATCCTCGGAAGACTCGGCATCGCCATGGGCGCGATCGTCGTGCTGGCGATGATTTCCATTCTCATCTCGACCATCTTCACGGAAATGTCCGCCGGCCAGGCGCGCGCGATCAACCTCGCGGGCAGTTTGCGTATGCTGAGCTATCGGCTGTCAGGCGAACTCGTACAGGGCGATGTCGCGGCCGCCCGGCGGAGCATCGACACCCTGCAATCGCGCCTGAACGACCCTGCGTTGCGCGCCGGCGTCCAGGTGGAGCTGGCCCATCCGCTGCGCGCCACCTATATGGATGTGAGCACGGCCTGGCGCGAGGAGGTCGAACCGCTCGCCCGCCAGGCAATGAGCGACGGCCGGGCTCACGCGGCGTTCCTGGCGCGCGCCAACGAGTTCGTCGGTCAGGTGGACGATCTGGTCGAGCTGTTGGAGCTCGAGCTCGAAAGCAAGATCAGCTGGTTGCGCTGGGTGCAGGGTGTGTCGCTCCTGCTGATCGTAGTCGTCGTGCTCGCCACGATGTACATCATGCACACGCAGGTGGTCGTACCCCTGTCCGATCTTCTGCACTGCGCCTCGGCGGTGCGACGAGGCAATTTCAAAGTGGCCGTGGCGCACGACGGGGCCGACGAGCTGGGCCAGCTGGGTCAGGCGTTCAACACCATGGTGAACGATCTGTCGCGCATGTACGCCGAGCTCGAGGCGCGCGTGGCGGAGAAAACCGAGGAGCTTGCGCGCAGCAATCAATCCCTGGAGCTGTTGTACAGCGTCAGTCGCACACTGTCGGGACATGAGATCGACGATGAGGCGCTGAATCAGGTCTTGCGCGAGGTGCGTGGAGTGGTCGAAGCGCCCGCGGGAGCGATTTGCGCCACGGAGCCGCCGCAGCGCACGTGTTTCCTGCTGGCGGCCGATACGCCCACCGGTGCGCGTCCCCACATCTGCAACCTCACGGATTGCGAACGGTGCATCGGCGACGGGCAACTACGTGTGCAGTCCATAGCAGGGGTGGAAGGTGAGGCGAACATCGTATCGGTGCCGCTCGTCGATGGGGGGCGCAGCTACGGCGTCATGCCTCTCGAATTGCCGAAGGGCCGCACCCTGACGCCCTGGCAGTCCCAACTGCTGGCGACCGTCGGTAATCACATTGGCGCCGCGCTCGCTCTGGCTCGGCGCCATCAGGAACGACATCGCCTGGCGCTGCTGGAAGAACGCACCATCATTGCGCGCGAACTGCACGATTCGCTTGCGCAGTCGCTGTCGTATCAGAAGATCCAGGTCACGCGGTTGGAGTCGTTGCTCGACAAGCAGGCCCCGCGCGAGCAGATAGAGCCAGTGGTCAAGGAACTGAAAACGGGATTGAGCAATGCGTATCGTCAATTGCGTGAGCTGTTGACCACCTTCCGTCTGCGAATGGACGGTCGGGGCCTTGCCTCGGCGCTCGAGGAGACTGTGCGGGAGTTTGAAGATCGCGGCGGCATCGAGATTTCGTTGCACAATCATCTGATCGGCGTGGAGCTCGCGGCGAACGAAGAAATCCACGTTTTGCAGCTGATTCGAGAAGCGCTGTCCAACGTCGTGCACCACGCCAGGGCGCGGCGCGCCGTAGTCTCGCTCGAACACGCCGGCGACAACCAGATACGTGTGCGTATCGATGACGACGGCATCGGCATTCCGGAGGTCGAAACCGCGGCGGCGGTCCATCACTATGGGATCGTGATCATGCGGGACCGCGCCGCTACGCTTCAGGGCAGACTGCGCGTGGGTCGGCGCGAAGCCGGCGGCACGCGCGTGGAGCTCGAGTTCACGCCGGAGACGCCGTTTCAGAGCGAGAGGTCTGTTGCAGTATGAACGCGCCGGAGATGAGCAATAAGATCATCGTCATCGACGATCATCCGCTCTTCCGCAAGGGCGTCGCGCAACTGGTCGCGATGGACGAACAGCTCGTGTTCGCAGGCGAGGCGGCGCGCGGCGAGGACGCAGTGGAGCTTGCGAAACAGACCGATGCGGATCTTGTGCTGCTCGATTTGCACATGAAGGGCATGAGCGGCATCGAGACGCTGCGCGCCTTGCGCGCCGCCGGCATCGATGCGCGCATCGTGATGCTTACCGTTTCGGACAATCCGGATGACGTCATGGCCGGGATCCGGGCAGGCGCCGACGGCTACCTGTTGAAAGACATGGAGCCGGAGGACTTGCTTGCGGCCATCCGCGACGCCTTGTTCGGACGCATGGCGATCGATGCAAGCGTGGCCCGGCAGCTCGCGCGATCGGTGCGGGACAAGGCGGCGGCGGCCGACCGCAGCGTGAAGCTGCTGACGCCGCGCGAGCAGGCGATCCTGCCCCATGTGGCGAGCGGCCTCTCCAATAAGCTCATCGGTCGGGAGCTCGGCATCACCGAAGGCACCGTGAAGGTTCACATCAAGAGCCTGCTGCGCAAGCTCAACTTTCGTTCGCGTGTGGAGCTTGCGGTCTGGGCGGTCGAGCGGCAGCGGGATAAAGGCCTGGCCGTCGTCGGCCCCGATCAGGCGCGACGATAGAAGGACAGCGCGCGCTCGAGCTCCCGCGCATGGAAAGCGCGCGCGTCTGCGCCTTCGGGATCGCCGCTGAAGACGCCCAGGGCTCGAGCCGTAGCGAAGAATCCGCGAGCGGGCATGCGTTGCGGCGATCGGCTGACGCAGATCGCCGCCAGCAGTGGGCGGCCGGCGGCCACGTCCTCCTTCATCAGCAGCTCGAGCGCGTCGGCGATGCGATGAATGGTCAGCGGCGGCTCGAGCTCGAGACGATCGGCGAGCTCCTTGTACGTTGTAAGGCTGGCGGTCTGAATCTGATCGAGCAGCGCCTGGCGCAGGCGATCCTTCAGCATGTTCGTCGCGCTTGCCTGCATTGGCTTACCTCTGCACCGACCCCGGTAAGGCGCGCCTGTCATCGAGCCGCTGCTGCATCGGATATCTCCTGTCGCGCCGTCCAATCGCGAGAAGGCGTGGACAGCATAACGTCAGTGACTGTCGCTACGAATATATAACCGGCGCCTATCCGGCCGGGGCGTCTGCGATATACAGTTGACGCCGCCGCCGATCGTGCAACGCGATCACGCGCAGCTGAGCACACAATGAGGGAAACGCTGAA
>JAVEVD010000126.1:0-4071 GCA_034005205.1 Steroidobacteraceae bacterium
CCAAACAAAAGGCATTGAGGAGGCCTCATGTTCGCTCGTCTCGTGCTCGCCCTGCCGTTGATCTGTCTTTCCGGAGTTGTGCAGTCCGCCGAGGAGCCGCAATGGCTGAAAGATGCTCGAGCGCGGGAGGGCAAGCTCAGACGCGCCATCACCGTCAAGGACTCGGAAGGATTCTTTTCCACCAAGCTTCCCGTGAAGCTCGTAGGGAAGGTCGAACAACAGGAAGGCGGCTATATGCTTACGCTCGACATCGGTTCGGAAGCGCCGATGACATGCGAAGTCCTCCATGAAGAATTCGATCTGGCGGGAACCCTGGGTTCGGTCGCGCAAAGCACGTTTGCCGAGATCGAGCCCATCCAGGGCAAGATCGATGTGAAGGCGGTCGAGCAGCAGGATGCTGGCGTGATGGGACGCAGTCCTTTCATGGCGGTGGATTGGCTCTATCGTGTCAATGGCGGTGAAGGACCGAAGCTCGGCGCCCTGAAGCAGATCGCCGCCATCAAGGATGGACGCGGGCTGTACTGCTCGCACATCGACATCGGTTACACAAAGAGTTTCCGCTCTGTCGCAACTGCTTTCATCGAGTCGATCGAATTCGCTAATCCCGAGCCGCAGCCGCTGTATTTCGAGATCAGCACGGCCTCTTTGGGAGATCGACGCATCGGCGTTGCGATTGCTTCCATGCAGCAGGACGAAGACGGAGACAATCGGCTAGTGAACATGTCCTCTCTGCTCGTTCCGGTCACACCCGATACGCTCACAGCGCAAGATGCGTATCACATTCAGTGGGCGCGCCCGGACGCAACCATGATCAACGCAACCCATGTCGTCAGCTCCGACGGGGAGATCGAGACGAACTTGTCGTTGAGGCGCGCCGAGGACGGCGGCTGGATGTTCGAGGGAATCTTCAATCAGAAGGAAATCGCAGGAACGATCGGTTCCGAAGCCGACCCAGCCACATGGCTCGCACAGGCGCGTGCACGACGCGCGCTGTTTGACCGCGAAGACGTGGTCGGCGCGACTCTGTCGGAACGTGTCTGGACGACAGCGAGCCCCGAGTCGTTCATCGACTGGAAGACTACGGTGACGGCCGTCGTCAACGAACGGCAGCTCGCGACTCGCGAAGAGACCGCCGGCATGGTGATCGACGCGGTCGTCGATCGTGTGACGGGCATGCCTGAAGCCGCGAGCATGCCGCTCGGCCCGCAATCGCTGAAGCTCGAGCGCGTCTACGTTCAAGGGAGTTTCTAGTCGATGCGCACGCACGGTCGGCAGGTGACGCTCGCGGTCGCGAGCGCGCTGCTTTTTTCACCTGTGTTCGCCGAGACGCGCCCGCTGTACCAAATACCGGTCGAGGGTCCGCTTCCCGCCGAGGAGCAGATCCGCAACGGCCTCAAGATCGAGCTATACGCTCACGACAGCGCGACGCTCGGCGAGCGTTTGCAGATCGAGCGGGCCAGCATACATCCAGGGCGGGTCGACTACTTGCTCCGTGGCTATCGGCCGTTGAAAGTCGCCGCATCCCGTACGTGGCGCGAGTCGACGTTCGTCGTCGACGTGGACGAGCGCGACACACGCGACATGTTCGAGGAGCTCATCAAAGAGAAGGGCGCAAACCCAACCCGCGAACAACTGATCGAGTTCGTGGCGGCGAAGGTCGAAGGCTCGATCGGGCGAGGATGGGACTCGGCGTCCGTCGTCGCCCGCAATCGAACCGGCGACTGCACCGAGTACGCAGTGCTCTTGACGGCGCTTGCGCGCGCCGCGGGGCGGCCGGCGCGTGTCGTGACCGGCGTCGTGATCGTTGCGGCCAACGGTGCGCCGACCGGCGCCGGCCACGCATGGAGCGAAGTCGAAGAAGACGGAACCTGGAAGGTTGCAGACGCCGCCCTCTTGGGCGTCGACGTGATCGGGTACATCCCACTCGGCGTCCTCACGAACGAATCGACCGGCTTCACCCTTGAACTCGCTCGCCACCTGCAGGCCTGGGTGCAACGCGCGCGATTGAAGTAACGCCAGGCGCCGCTGCGGGGATCGCCGTTGCTCGCGACGCGAATTCGTGGGCTACGGGACGCAGATGCGACCGGAGAAGGCCGTGATCTCGAGCGGCTCGAAACGCCTTGCATTGCGGGCATTTCTTTGGGATTCCGCGCAAACTTGGCCAACGGACTGCCCCTCAACATGGATAGTATCGGGTGAAAGAATACGTGTAGTTGCCGTTTGGGTCGTGGGCGGTCGCAGCGCCGGCTCTCCTCAATTGCTCGGGCCGTAGAGCCTGCCGCTTCCGCTGATCGGCGGATGGTAACGCGCTGCAACAAGCACGATCATTCGCCGTCGCGAGCTGTCCCGCGGAAGATCTGACGAGAGGCCAGATCCGCAGGAAAGCCGCAGTCGCCATGAATTAACCCGTGGGGTTCCTGTTGTTGCTTGTCGCAGCCTCGTGCGCGCCCGCCGCGGCCCGCCGCTTGCACTCCATCGCGCCACTGCTTTGCGCGCTTTATGCCGCAGCGCTCACCCTGATGCTGTATGCCCCCGCCGCTTATGCGGGGCCACGAGGGCCGGATGCACCCTGCGAACACGCTGCAGTTCCGCTCGGCGCCTCGCATAAGCCCCAAACATCCGCAACCTGGCCGATCGGCCTCTTGCCCGCCGTTGCGGAAGAACTGGGTAGGGAAGCTTCGTGGCGACCTCGCGCAACTGCCACTGGAGCCCGGGCGACCAACGACCGTCACAGTCTCAGCGCGACATTCAACGACGCTGGGTTGCACCTGAAGACAGAAGCAGGCGATGTCGGTCTCGTCCTCGCCGGCGTCGGCCGTGCAGGCAAGCTCGTCTCCCCGGCGAGCGCGGTCGCTGAGGTTGACGGCGCACGCGTGCTCTACCGGCACGGTGCGAGTCTCACCCAGTGGTTCATCAACAGTCCGCTCGGACTCGAACAAGGCTTCACCCTGGAACAACGCCCCGAAGGTCAGGGCGAGCTGCAACTCGCCCTTGCTCTGACCGGCGATCTCACGCCGACGCTCGATAGGGGCGAGCTCATCTTTACGAGCCAGAGCAGCGGAACTGAACTGCGCTACGGCGCGCTCAGCGCCTTCGACGCCGAAGGAACGGCGCTGCCAGCGCGCATGGAACTCGAAGGTGCGCGCTTGGTGCTGACGGTCGATGACAGCAACGCAGAGTATCCGGTGATAGTTGATCCGCTGTTTACGCAGCTGGGCAAGCTCACTGCCGCTGACGGTGCGCCCAACGATCAGTTCGGCTACAGCGTCGCCCTATCAGGTGATGGCGACACTGCCGTGATCGGGGCGCCCTACGCGGGTTTCGACGGCAAGCCCCAAGCGGGGGCGGCTTATGTCTTCACCCGCAACGGCGCGAGCTGGAGCCAGCAGGCCAAGCTCATCGCCGCCGACGCAATGTCGTTTGATCACTTCGGCAGCAGCATCGCCCTGTCAAGCGATGGCGACACCGCCCTGATCGGAGCGCCCGAGGCAAATCTCAGCGGCACCAACGATGCGGGGGCGGCTTACGTCTTCACGCGCAACGGTGTGAGCTGGAGCCAGCAGGCCAAGCTCACTGCCGCCCCGTTTGCGACGAACGAGAAGTTCGGCCGCAGCGTTGCCCTGTCTGGCGGTACAGCTCTGGTCGGAGCGCCCGGCGTGGGCTTGACGTACGTCTTTGGACGCGACGGCGCGAGCTGGAGCCAGGAGAAAATACTCACCGGCGACGACGGAACCGATGGTTTCGGCTACAGTGTCTCCTTGTCCGGCGACACGGCCCTGATCGGGGCGTACCAGTCGAGTCCCGACGGAAAAAGCGGCGCCGGCGCCGCCTATGTATTTGTCCGCGACGGCGGGTTCTGGAACAAGCTGCCCAAGCTCACCGCTACCGACGGTGCGCCGAACGATAATTTCGGCCACAGCGTCTCCGTGTCCGGCAACAATACCGTCCTGATCGGGGCGGCGTTCGCGGATCCCAACGCCAAGGTCGATGCGGGCGCCGCCTATATCTTCACCCGCAGCGGCGCGGTGTGGAGCCAGCGGGCCAAGCTTACCGCCGCCGACCGCATGCCGG
>JAVEVD010000127.1:0-4048 GCA_034005205.1 Steroidobacteraceae bacterium
TGACCCGCGCGTAGAATCCCCAGTATCACCGCCTGAGCGGCGGTTCAGTTCAACAAGGCTTATCCCTCGCGGCAGGCGCCTGCGCACCGAACGGCGCTTGCGGCGCGAGGGATAAACCCTATTCGTTGGGCCTAGCAAACCATGGGGATCGAACTTGTTTGGGAGGAAGAAAACGGCACTGAGCTGGCACGCCTCAGTGATTCACAGTCCCTTCTGCAGGGTTTTCTGCCATCCGAATCCGCACTAGAGTTTTCCTGTCTGCGTTTCGTTGACCCTTACGGAGACACCATCTTCAACACTCTCCAAATACCCGTTCTCCTGCACGAGCTAAATAGCCTTGCTTCAAATCCGCTGGAGCCCCGTGTCGCGGAGCATCTGCACAAAGCCATCTCCTTGGTGGCGAATGCCCAAGGCCACATTCATACGTACATAAGGTTTGTCGGTGACTAATCACGGCCTAGGCCCAACCCATCATTCCACCGGACCTGCGCAAAAAGCCGCGCAGTCCGGTGAATTCAGACGTTATGCCTCATTGAATCTCTATGGCGCGCATTGATAAGCTTACGAAGCTGATCGCGGTTTTCGACCAGTTCTACTCAGCAATCGGTCTGTTGGGCGACTCGGTCGCCAAGCAGCTTGCGGGCAATTGGGTGAGTGTTCGGAACCGATATGTCAGTCCAGAAGGTGCGCCTCGCTCTGCCTTTGCGGCGGGGATGGAGCAAGGTCTCCGTGAGACGCCAATGTTGCTAAGATCGATGCGGCCGGAAGCGAGAAAGGTGGCTGCGGACGCTCTTGCCGCCGCAATCACCGCGCACTACCCAGGATTTCTGGCCAAAGACGCGGCGCGCCTGGAAAAGATCAAAGCGCGCGGCTTCATTCGGAGCGAGAACGAGTTTTACTTGGTGCGCCACCATGTCGACGTTCTCGAAGGAGAGCTTGGCCGAGAAGCAGAACTGGCAAGGCTATATGAATTGGTCGGCCGCTTTGAGGCGCGGGGCGAATGAGGCATAACAGACAGCTACCCGCCCGGCAGCTCCGTGCGCGTCTACTATGACCCGCAGTCTCCACCAAACGCGGCACTGTTACCTGGCTATATGACTCGCAGTGCATGGGAGGGTCTCGTTTTCTTTCCCATGTTCTTCCTGGGTTGGCTCTACTGGGGGTCGCTCTTGCTCAAAGGTCGCCGTATCGCGCCAAACGTCGCCTAAATCGCACGGCTCGGCTCCACGCCCTTCAGACGGCGACTTCCGGCCAGACACTTTGCCCACCGGGGCACCGGACTACTCGTGAAGTCGGGTCATACGCGCGCTCTGGATAGGCGACCGATCTGCAGCTTCGTCAGCGCGAACGCCGCGATCAGCACCACGCAGTATCCGGCGAACGCCGGCGACACGTCCCGGCGCTCCAGCCAGCCGGACAGGATGACCGCGATCACCGGGAAGATCAGAAACACGAACGACAGCACCACCGGGCTCAGTTGCTTGAGCAGATGGAAATAGGCCAGGAAGCCGCCGACCGACGCGACCGTGCCGAGATAGACGAGAGCGCCCAGCGAGGTCGCGGAGAACTGCGATACATCCGGCCGCTCCACGATGACGCCGACGAGGGTGAGCGCGAGGCCGGCAATCCCGATCGGCAGCGTGTTGAAGGTGACGATTCCGATCGCTGCGCCCCGCTTCTTGGTGGTGACATAGCAATACGCATGCAGCAGTGCCGCCAGCAGGATGGCAGCGGCCCCGAGCAGGCTGCGGTAGGCGAAGCCGACGCCCTGCTCGTGCAGGATCATGCCCAGTGAGAAGAAGCCCACGACGATTCCGACGAGTTGCGTCGCCCAGATCGGTTCGCGCAGGATCAAGACGGAGAAGATCACGGTGAAGACCGGCATCGTGCTGAACAAAAGCGCGGCGAGCCCGGAACTCACGTACTGCTCGCCGGCATTGATCAGCAGGTACGGCAGCGCGAAGTAAAGGATCACGATCAGCACGAAAAGTCCGCCTTGCCCTTCGGGAAACAGCAACGGCGCACGCTGCGCACGCGCGATCAAGTACAAGAGCGGAAACGCGATGACGAAGCGCAGGCCCGCAGCCAGCAGAGGCGGCACGGTGTCCACGGCCAGCTTGATCCCGAGCCAGGTCGTCCCCCAGGTCAGGCAGACGATGGCGAAGAGGATGGCCACGACGACCGCGGATGAGCGCGCAGTCTGGCCGGTTTCGGCTGCAGGTATTCGGGTGCTCGATGGCATGAGGTGTCCGTCTCCGTTCGATCGCTGCCGAATGCACCCCAACAATACGAGTACAATCGACCATGAATTCATGATCGAAAGCGTATTTTCCTTACATATGAGGGTCAACAAGTATATTGACGCGGTGACAATTGCGCGCTTGGCGGTCTCCGACGGGCGACCGCGCTACCGCGTGATCGGCGAAGCGCTTGCGCAAGCCGTGCTTGACGGCCGCCTTCGAGCAGACGCCAAGCTGCCGCCGCTGCGCGTGCTTGCGGACGCGCTGTCGGTCACGGTGGGGACGGTCGGCCGCGCCTATGCCGAGATCGAACGGCAGGGCCTTGTGACCTCCCGCGTCGGGGACGGTACCTACGTCCTGCCCCCGGGCGAGCGGATGCACAAGAACGAGTTCGACAATGCGCCGGACGGCAAGCCCGGCCTCATCGACCTGTCACGCAACATGCACATCCCAGGGGAAGAGTCGGCGCTCCTGGGCGAGGCGCTGCTGCGCCTTGGCGGCGACCGGCGAGTGCTGACCCAGCTCGGCGGCTATCTTCCCGACACCGGTCTGCGGCGGCATCGCGAGGCTGGGGCGCAATGGATCGGCCTCAGCGGGCGCGACGCGGTTGCGGAGCAGATCGTGGTCACCAACGGCGCCCAACATGCGTTGCTGTGCACGATGATGGCGACGCTGCGCAAGGACGAGCTGATCGTCTCCGAGCATCTGACCTACCCCGGGCTGGTGGCCGCGGCGCGAGGGCTCGGTGTTCGTCTGGACGGGCTGGCGATGGACGCCCAGGGGCTGCTGCCCGAGGCGCTGGAAGAGGCGTGTTTGCGGCAGCGGGTGCATGCGCTCTACTGCACGCCGACCCTCCACAATCCGACCACCGGAACCATGGACCTGGCGCGCGGGCAGGCGATCGCGGAGATCTGTCTGCGGCACAACGTGCTGATCATCGAGGACGATGCGCACGGCGTGCTGGTGGCGCCACACCTGCCGAGCCTGGCGCAATTCTCGCCCTCCCGCACGGTGACCATCGGCAGCCTGACGAAGGCGGTGTCGGCAGGTCTGCGCGTCGGGTTCATTGCGGCGCCGGACCATCTCGTCGGCCGGATCGCCAGCGCGGTGCGCACGACCTGCTGGATGGCGACGCCCCTGACGGCAGAGATCGGCGCCGGCTGGATCCTCGACGGCACTGCGGCAAGGCTCTGTGCCCATCAGCGTGCCGAAATCAGCCGCCGTAAGGCGCTGGTCGAGCCGACGCTCACGGCGCTGGAGGCACGCACCGACGAGGGCTGCTACCACTACTGGATCACCTTGCCCGAGCCGTGGCGAGCCAGCGAACTGGCGGCCGAGCTCGAGGCACACGGTGTCGTCGTGAAGTCCGCCGAATCCTTCGCGGTGGGCCGGATCGGTGTCCCGCAGTGCATACGCGCGAGCGTGAGTGGTCCGGGAGACGATGCCCTCATCGAGGGCTTCCAGCGGCTGGCCGGTGCGCTCGCCGAAGGTCCTTGCCGGACGCTCGACTGATTCTGGCGGTGTTGGTCAGGGTGTTCGCCGGGCAGACGCAGTCTTGCTCTGCTGTGAGTTGAAGACCATCGTGCGCCTTAGCGTACGATTTTTTCCGTTTTCTGAGACGCCCCCTTGAAGGCGGCGAAGTTCGCTACCCCGCGATCGATGCCGCAGGCCTTCGTGCCGCGCTCGAGCGCCTTAGGCTCGAACGCACAGGCGATCGACACGTACCAGCCTTCGGCCTCGGCGCGCAGCGTGACCGTGATCGGTCGCCCTTCGATCGGGCGGCTCGCCCGGTAGCGCAACCAACCCAC
>JAVEVD010000069.1:0-19323 GCA_034005205.1 Steroidobacteraceae bacterium
CCCTTGCAGAGTGTTGGATAGCCTGCGGGCTCGCCCGGGGCATAGCGATCGATCAGCACGCCATTGAGGCGAGACTCGCGCCCGTGCGCGGTTTCCTCCCAGCGTACGGCGTGCGCTGGCGAGCACACGCCCTGCATGTTGGGCGAGTGGCCTGTCGCGTAGGAGGAGAGCGCGCAGCGCCCTTCCACCATCACGCACAGGCTGCCGAAACCAAAGACTTCGATCTCGACAGTGGTGTGCGCAATCAGTCGCTCGACCTGAGTGCAGGAGAGCACCCGCGGCAGCACCGCACGGCGCACGTCGAACTCGCGCCGGTAGAACTCGATTGCTCGCCAGTTGGTCGCCGAGCCCTGCACGCTCAGATGCCGCCGCATCTGCGGATGGCGGCGCGCGGCGTATTCCATCACTCCGGGATCGGCCAGAATCAGCGCATCGGCGCCGATGTCCGCCGCCTGGTCGACGGCGGACAGCGCCTGCGCCCATGTGTTCTGCATGGGATAGACATTCAGCGCAACGAACACGCGGGCATTGCGCGCGTGGGCGTACGCGACCCCCTCGGCGGCTTCCTTCGCGCTGAAATTGAGTCCCGGGAAATTGCGGGCGTTCGTCTCGCCCCGAAAGCCTATATAGACCGCATCTGCGCCGTGATCGACGGCGGCGCGCAGCGCGGGCAGCGTGCCTGCGGGGCACACGAGCTCGACGCGCGGCCCCGATTCTTTGTCTTGCGTCATGTCCGCGACGTTACGGTGGGCGTCGCGATCTCGTCTTGATCCAGGTCAACCAGCGCTGACGGCGTCCGCCAGCGAGAGCAGGC
Source organism: Steroidobacteraceae bacterium (assembly GCA_034005205.1). GTDB lineage: Bacteria > Pseudomonadota > Gammaproteobacteria > Steroidobacterales > Steroidobacteraceae > Steroidobacter. Next base: position 815 of record JAVEVD010000069.1, read on the forward strand.
TTACCGAGCCGCCGCGCACCCGGATCGCGCGCTCGCGATTCATCTGCTGCATCGTGCGGCTCACGGTCTCGATGCGGGTGTCGAGCAGATCGGCGATCTCCTGCCGGCTCAGGCCGAGGGCGAACTGACGCCCGTCCAATCCTCGCCGCTCCAGCCGCTGCGCGAGGTCGAGCAGGAAGGCCGTGACGCGCTGGCGCGCCGAGCCGCGCTCCAGGTGCAACCGCGGCTCGGCGGCTTGACTCAGAAGACGCACGATCGCGGCGCCGAGCTCGCGCACGCGAGCGCCCTGTTCGGCGATCTGCGGCAACGGCAGCTCACAGCACACGACCGATTGCAGCGCAATCGCGTCGCACGCGTACACGCCTCGACCGAAGGCCTCCAGTCCGAGCACCTCGCCCGGCGTGTGCACCGCCAGCACATGCTCGTCCCCCTCCAGGGAGACGCGCACGGTCTTGAGTAGACCTTGCCTGACCGCATATAGAGAATGTGCAGGCGTCCCGGCGCGAAACAGCGGCGCTCCCGGTGCGACGGTGCGTAGAGCGCCGCTCGGCTGGCGCACGCGACCGCGCTCGAGAGCGATCAGCCCGCTCAGCCGGCACACCTCGTTAAGATCACAGGAGCGACAGGCGATCGGCCCTGGAGCCTCGCAATTCGTGGGGAAACGCCGGGTGCGTGAGCTCATCGCAATTATTGATCGTTGCCAAGAAACTGGTGCATCTTATAACGTGCGTAACGCGCCTGTGAGTTGATCTGGATCAATCCCGGGCGTAGGCGCCGTTGCTAGGCTTTGCGCCGCAATACTGGCGTCCATCGCCCTTCTCCCATTGTCCCGAGTGACCTGCCCGATGACCACGCCGTCCATCAGTTCCGCCCACCCTGGTTACGATCCGGCGGAACACGAGCGCCGCTACAGCCGCGTGGCGCGGCTCATGCCGATCGCCGAATGGGACGCACACTATGAGCTGGTCGCCGAGATAGAGTTGCTCAAGCGCAAGCGCAATGCGGTCGTGCTCGCGCACAACTACCAGCGCGCAGAGATCTTCCACGGCGTGGCGGACGTTCAGGGCGATTCACTCGCCCTCGCGCGCTGGGCGCAAGCCTCGGACGCGGACGTCATTGTGATGTGCGGCGTCCATTTCATGGCGGAAACGGCCAAGCTTCTCGCGCCGGACAGGACGGTGCTGCTGCCCGACGCGCAGGCCGGCTGCTCGCTGGCGGATTCCATCACGGCGGAAGACGTGCGCGCCCTGCGTGAGCAGCACCCCGGCGCGCCCGCGGTCTGCTACGTGAACACGAGTGCGGCCGTGAAAGCCGCCTGCGACGTCTGCTGCACGTCGGCGAACGCGGTGCAGGTCGTGGAAAGCCTCGGGGCCGAGGAAGTGATCCTGCTGCCCGATGAGTATCTCTCGGCGTACGTCGCGTCGCGCACGAACGTGCGCATCATCCCGTGGCGCGGACGCTGCGAGGTTCACGAACGATTCACCGGCGATGAAGTGCGCGAATACCGCCGCATGACCGACGCATTCGTGCTCGCCCATCCAGAATGTTCGGAAGACGTGCAGAAGGCAGCCGACTACGTCGGATCCACGTCGGGCATGATCGACGTGCTGCGTCAGCGTCGACCGTCGCGCGCCGTGCTGATCACCGAGTGCTCGATGAGCGACAACGTCTGCAGCGAATTCCCGGAAACGGAGTTCGTGCGGCCCTGCAATCTGTGTCCGCACATGCAGAGGATCACCCTGGCGAACATTCGCGACTGCCTCGAACGACTCGAGCCGGCGATCGAGATCCCAACCGATGTCGCCGTCGCGGCGCGTCGGTCGGTGCAGCGCATGCTGGAGGTCAGCGGACAGCGACGGACCTGATGCACACGGGCGTGACGCACCTCGATACTGATGTCCTGATCGTCGGCGCCGGGGCTGCGGCCCTGATTACGGCGCTCAATGCGCGCCAACGTCGTGTCTGTATCCTCTGGCCGGGCAGCGGCGAAGAGCCGCGAACCGCCAGCGACTACGCGCAGGGAGGCATCGCCGCCGCCGTCGGGCCGGGCGACACCCCGGCCTCACACCTCGAGGACACCCTCACGGTCGGCCGCCATCAGACCTCCAATCCGGCCGCCAGGCTGGCTTGTTCCGAAGCCCCACAGGCGGTGAGCTATCTCGAGTCGCTCGGCGTCCCGTTTGCGAGACGCAACGGCGATCTGTCGCTGCACAAAGAGGGCGGACATAGCTGTGCGCGCGTCCTGCACGCGGGAGGCGACGCCACCGGCGCCGCGATCATGCGTGCACTGCGCAGCCACATCGCCGCCGCGTCGCATGTGGAAATGCTCCCGCGTACGCGCGCTGTCGCGTTGCTGCACAACCGCAACGGCGTGTGCGGCGTCGCCGCCCTGGCCGAGGACGGTCGACTGCTTGAAGTGCGGGCTCGAGACGTCGTGATCGCAACCGGGGGCGTCGGCGGTCTGTACAGCCGAACCACCAACCCGATCGATGCGTGCGGCGACGGACCGGCAATGGCGCTGGCCGCTGGCGTGCGTTGCGCGGACCTCGAGTACGTGCAGTTTCATCCGACTGCACTCGATGTGGATGTGCGTCCGCTGCCGTTGCTCACCGAGGCTCTGCGCGGCGCCGGCGCACGGCTGATCGACGACGCCGGCGCATCGATCATGCGCGACGTCCATCCGCTCGGAGACCTCGCGCCGCGCGACGTCGTCGCGCGGGCGATCTACGCAGTACAGAGCGCGGGCGGGCGCGTGTGGCTGGACGCTACACGTCTGCCCGAAACGGATATCGCTGCAGGATTTCCATCCGCGTATCAAATGTGCAGCGCGCACGGGATCGATGCGCTGCGCGAGCCGATTCCGGTGACGCCGGCAGCCCACTACCACATGGGCGGCGTGGCCGTGGACCTCGAAGGCCGCACGAGCCTGCCAGCGCTCTGGGCGGTCGGCGAGGCGGCGTGCACGGGTCTGCACGGGGCGAACCGGTTGGCGAGCAATTCCCTGCTCGAGGCCGTGGTGTTCGGCCAGCGCCTCGGTCGGGCGCTGGACGCCGCACCAAGCCACCATGCCGGGCCGGCGCCCGCATTGCGCGCAGAATGCAGCGAACTGCCGGACGCCGCTTTCGACCGCCGGTTGCGCGATCTGCTCTGGCGCTACATGGGTCTGACGCGCAGCGCGGCGGGACTGGCGGAGGGACTCACGTTGCTGGCCCGTTTACGTGAAATGACGCCGACGCACGTCGTTTTGGGACACGCGCGTCTCCTGCTCGCCGAACACATGATGCGGGCGGCCGTGCGCAGACGGGTGAGCTGCGGCGCACATCATCGCAGCGACGACGATCTGTCGGATGTCATGGATGCGCCAGCCATCGCTGGCGGTGCGTGACGGCGCTTCACGTCGGACCATCGCCGTAGCCTGAGCGGCGCCCGGTGCGCCGCGTTCGCCGTTTCACTACAACCGAAGCATCCGGCGCACGACCCCATCATTGCGAAATGCATGATAGAGCGCCCCTGCGATGTGCATGCCGACGAATGCAAGCAGCGCCCAGCAGGTCCAAAGGTGGACGTCGGAGTAGAAGATGTTCAGGTCTTCGTCCTCACGTCCCCAGTTCGGCAACTCGATCGCCCACCACAACGTAGTGCCCCAGCCGCTGTACGAAGACGACAGGTAGCCGCTCAGACAGCACGCGATGATCAATACATAGAGCGCCATGTGATCTATGCCCACGAATCGGCGCATGGTCGCAGGCATCGCCTCCAGCTCGGGCGAGGGACGCACCTTGCGGCGCAGATACAGCAGGAGCAGCAGCAGAAACACCAAGGTCATGCCGATGTTCTTGTGCAGCTGGAAAGGGAACTCGCGGAACCGCAACTCGGCCGACGGCAGCGGTAGAGCCAGCATCCACCAGCTCGAGACGAACAGAAAGAAAATGGAGACCGCCAGCACCCAATGCAGCAGGATGGCTCCGATGCTGAAATCCTGTCTTTGCATTTGTCCGCCCTCCTCGGTGGCCTAGCTGGCCCGCGCGGGCCGCGCGGACCAGACCTCTCGCGTCATGCTGTGCATGCCGACCATCGACGCCGCCAGCAGGATGACGTGTATCGCCGTCCACAGCAGCACGTCCCGAAGATAGACATCCCGAATGATCGGGCCGGCGTTCAGGGCCGCCGTGAACGTTCCGAGATCGATCAGCAGCAGTGCGGCGAGCGCAATCGCCGCAGCGCGCGGCGCCCAGGCCCGGAAGCTGACCAGCGCGGCGCCGATGAAGATCGTGGCGAAGGCAACGAGCGTCCCGAGCGCAGACAGAGCCCCAACCAGCCCGGGGAACCACGCCGGCGTGGATGCAAGAAGCCCCTGCAAGCGGGACACCATGTATTCGCATTCCGCGACGGTGAGACCTTCCTCTTCCAGCTCGTCCTTCGGACAGGAAGGAGCGGGGACTTCTCCCGAAGGTGCGACGCTGGTCAGCACCGAATGCTTCATCCATTCCGTTGCGTGGGAGGCGGTGAGCAGGACTCCCATGACGACGATGACTGCGCCCAGCGCGCTCGCCCACGTGGGGCCCGATGAACTGTGAGAGGTGCGAGCAATCCGCTCAAGTTCAGTGGGCTCGGCCGCCATCGATGTGCTCCTGATTTTCCGTGGTGGTCGTTTCAGGAAGGTTCGGCAGACATCGGCTGCTCGGGACCGGACTAATGCTCCGCAAGCGGGTCCAGCGCGGGCCCCTGAAATGAACCACATAATCGGCTGGCGGGCCAGCGTCACTTTCCGATGCGACGCCGAGACGCAGCGCGGCTCGAGCGCCGCCGTGCGGCCGGGAGACCGGCGGAGGCCCGAGAACGGCGCGGCCGTCATTCCACCGGCGGATAGGTGAGCTTTTCGCCATCCACTCGTGCAAAGGGCGTGAGCGTGTGCGCCTGTGTGCGTTTTGCATCCACGATCTCCCGAACCTCGACGCCGCGCACGACCAAGGCGTCCGCAATCAGCGAGCGGTGACAACGCCACGGGACGGCTTCGGCGCACATCAGCACGACCCGTTCCGACGCCGCCCGACGCAACAACTCGTTCAAACGCTCGACGAACTCTTCCGTTTGCATGTAATCGGCGTATCCGCGGAATGACATGTTGCGCCAGCCCGTATTCGGTGATGCAGGGCCGGCGCGACGGAAACCTCCCAGGCCTCGCGCGTGCACGTATTCGACGCCGGCCGCGGCCAGCGCTTGCGGCAAGGTTTCGCGATTGAACTGCGGGTTCCTTCTGGAGCGCGGCGCCGAGCGCACGTCGAGTAAGGTCGTGATGCGATGTGCGATGAGCAGCTCCATGAACTCCCGGAGCGATCGGGTCGAGTGCCCGATCGTATGAACGACAATTCGAGAGGCTTCGCGCGGCGGGTCGCTCGTTGCTTGCGCCGCACGCGTTGCGTGATCGGATTTCCGGCGTGGACGCCGTTCTTGCCTGGCCATCGCTTCCGTCGTGGTCGCCTCCTCGCCGATAACGCGCATCGGGCGCACAATGATTCCGGCGCCCGCAAGTCCGTCATGTCGATCTGGCGCCGCCATCGGGTATGCGGGCGACAAGGTCGAGTCGCCGGGTGCACGGCCTGCGGCGGCGGACGCGTACGGGGATTCCGGTCCACCCCGCAGCGATAGCAGGCCATTTTTCAGATGAGCGAGCGCTTGCTCGGCCAGCATGATCACGCCATCCAGGCGCACTTGCGTAAACTCTCGCACATGAACCCGCTGGTGCTCGCGCTCGACCTTGCCGGTACGCTCGTCTTCGCACTCGCCGGCGGAACAGCCGGCGCCCGCAGGCGTCTGGACATCTTTGGCGTTCTGGTGCTGGCGTTCGCGGCGGGATGCTGCGGTGGAATAGCTCGTGACGTGCTGCTCGGCGCCACGCCGCCTGCCGCGCTCAGCGATTGGCGATACTTCGCCGCCAGCCTGGTCGCCGGGACGATCGCCTTTCGCTGGCACGGCGCAATCGAGCGCATGGCGAATCCGGTGCGCATGTTCGACGCGGCGGGCCTGGCGCTGTTCGCCGTGTCCGGAGCTCAGAAGGCGCTGGCGTACGACATCAGCCCGGTGATTGCGGCCTTGCTCGGGATGCTGACCGGCATCGGCGGCGGAGTAGTGCGCGACGTTCTCCTCGCGCAGATACCCATCGTGTTGCGCTCGGACCTGTACGCCGTTGCGGCGCTGGCCGGCGCGGCGGTTGTGGTGCTCGGCCACGTGTTCGGCCTGTCCCCGTTGGTTTCAGCGCTGGTCGGCGCGGCGCTCTGCTTTGCGTTGCGGGTGATGGCGATCCGCGCCGGATGGCGTCTGCCGAAGCCCGAACCGCTTGGCGACGTGGACGCGTCGGACGAGCATGAGGACGCCAAGTCGCGGCGCGGCGGGCCTCGCCCCTCCTGATGCTTGCCGGAACCGCTCCGCCTTGGAACACAGGCGCTTGCCTTGCGAGCGATGAGTCGGTGCGTTCCGCGCTCGAGCAGTTCCGACAGCCGCGCAATTCGTACGGAAGCTGGAATCGGCTCATCTTCTGACATATCGTCTGCTGCACATGACACGACGCACTGGCAGCGCCGATCTTTCCCTGCACCGCGGCTTCGTTCCCAAGTGGCTCTCGATGCGTATGGCCGCTCTGGGCCGGGTGATCGTCGAAGCGGTCGTACATCATTACGGTCGCGACGAATTGCTGCGGCGCCTGGCGCATCCGTTCTGGTTCCAGTCGTTCGGCGCCGTCATGGGCATGGACTGGCATTCCTCGGGCGTCACCACGAGCGTAATCGGCGCGCTCAAGCGCGGCCTCGCTCCGTTGCAGCATGAGCTTGGGATCTATGTGTGCGGTGGAAGAGGCGCACAGTCGCGCCGTACGCCGGCGGAGTTGGCTGCGGTGGGTGAGGCTACGGGACTCGACGGCGAGGCCTATGCGCATGCCAGTCGCCTGGTCGCGAAGGTGGACAGCGCCGCCGTGCAGGACGGCTTCGATCTATATCTGCACGCATTCATATTGAGCGCAGAGGGCAAGTGGTGCGTCGTTCAGCAGGGAATGAACCCGCAGCGCAAGGAGGCGCGCCGCTATCACTGGGCTTCGGAGGGTTTGCAGAGCTTTTTCGATTCGCCGCACAGCGCCATCGAAGGAAGAAATCGCGGCGCGATCGTCAACCTGGCGGACGCGCGCGCCCGGCAGGCGCGGCGTGCAGGTCTCGAGCTCGTGCACGCCGGCCCGGACCGTATTGTCGGCGTATTGAGGCGAGTGCGCGAGCGATCTCATCCGGCGCTCGATCTGTTCGATGATGTGCAGTCGGACGGCGTGCCGCAACCTCATCTTTCATTGCCGATGCGTCACGACGTGCGCGCCAGCGACGTCGTGTTGCGTCGTCTGCATGGAACGCTGGCCGCGGCCGCCGAGCGAGGTCCGCAGGATTTCGCCGAGCTGCTGCTCACCCCGGGAGTCGGCGCGCGAACGGTCGCGGCGCTCGCGTTCGTCGCCGAAGTGGTGCACGGCGCGCCGTCGCGCTTCAGCGATCCGGCCCGCTTCTCGCTCGCGCATGGCGGCAAGGATGGCCATCCCTATCCGGTTCCGCTCGAGGTGTACGACGAGACGCTGCGCGTGATGAAGGACGCCGTCGCGCGCGCCAGGCTGGGCGCCGAAGACCGGCTCGCGGCGATCGAGCGGCTGGACGCCGAGGCGCGCCGGCTCGAGCGCCATGCGTCCGGCCCTTCCTTCGACGAATTCGTACGCCTGGAGCGGGCGCAATCGCCCGGCCTCGGCGGTCGAAGCGTGGGCTGATTGCGCGCGGCCGTGGCGAACAGCGCAATCGACTCAGGGAGCGGAGCGATTTCGTCGCATCGCGAATTCGTCGGCCTTCCGCCGTCAGCCGGTGAAGACGCCCGAACCGCGGCGTCATGGCGAAGCCTCCATCGAAGAGCAGCCTCGATAAGCAACGCTGCGAGCAGCGCGGCGCCCAAGCACGGCCAATGCGCAGCTGATCGTCGGGCGCCTGTACGGTGAGTCTGCTGGATCTGTTGATCGCCGGCTGCGCGGCGATCGCCGCAGGCGCCGTCAACGCTCTGGCGGGCGGCGGCACGTTGATCAGCTTCCCCGTGCTGATCGCGCTGGGCGCGCCGCCGATCGCCGCCAACGTGACCAATGCGGTCGCGCTGTGCCCCGGGTATTTCGGCGCGTCGATCGCCCAGATGCGCAATCTCGACGGACAGCACAAGTACATGAGACGGCTCGCGCCGGTGGCGGCGCTCGGAGGCTTCACCGGTGGACTGATCCTGGTGAACACCGCAGAGCGGTTGTTCACCGCGCTGGTTCCCTGGCTGATTCTCGCCGCATCGCTGCTGCTCGCCGTGCAAGAGCCGGTGCGCGCCATGGTCGCAAGGCGCATGTCGAGCCTTGGCGGTCAGCGGCATACGCTCGCGCTTGCGGCTGTGACCGTCGGCGCGGCGTCGATCTACGGCGGCTTCTTCAGCGCCGGCATGAGTGTGCTGTTGCTGGCCGTGCTCGGGCTCACGATCGATGACACGCTGACGCGCCTGAATGCGCTCAAGCAGGTCCTGGCGTTCAGTGTGAACGTCGCCGCCGCGGTGTTCTTCCTCTTTTCCGATCTGGTGATCTGGCCGGCCGCGATGGTGATGGCGCTTGGCGCTCTTGCGGGCGGTGCGCTGGGCGGACGCCTCGCCGGCAGAATGAAGCCCGCCGTGCTGCGCTGGACGATCGTCGTCGCCGGAGTGTGCATTGCCGCGGGATACTGGATCAGAACGAATCTCTAGTCGCCAGAGAATCTCTGATGTTACTCCGTTTGAGATCTCGAACCGCTCGAAACACCTTGCATTGCGGGCATTTCTTTGGGCTGAACCGTCAGAGCGGTAGGTTGATCAGAGCTTCCCTAGATCTGCGCGCCGAGCGCGAGACCCGGCACGCGCTCCAGCTCACGCGAGATCTGCGCGCTCGCGTCCTGCAGCATGCCGAGCCGCTCGCGAACGAGCTTCGTCTTGGTGAGTTTCCTGGAGTGACTGGAACTGTTGAGCGCCGCCACCACGCGTCGACTTGCATCGAGCACCGGGACCGCGACTGCGACGACGCCGTAATCGAGCTCGTCTTCCACTGCGGCGTAGCCTGATCGCCGGCAATCCTCGATCAGTTTCATCAGCTTCGCGCGGTCTGTGACGGTTCGGTCGGTGAGCGCGACCAGCGTCACTTCCTCGAAGTAGCGCTCCAGGCGCTCGTTGCTCATGCCGGCGAGCAGCACGCGACCCATGGATGTCGGGTATGCGGGCAGGCGGCTGCCCACGTGCGCCTCCAGGCGCATCAGCGTACGAACCGACGCGCGCGCCAAGTACACGATTTCGTTTCCGTCGAGGACTGTCAGGGCGGCGGAGTCGCCCGTGCGCCGTGCGAGATCCTCCAGATGCGTGCGGGTGAGCAACTCCACGTTCATCGAGTCCAGATACGCAGCGCCGAGCTCGAGCACCTTGGGCCGCAGCAGGAATTGGCGGCCGGATTGCATCACGTATCCGAGCTCGATAAGCGTCAACAGGCAGCGTCTCGCGGTCGCCGGCGGCAGCTGCGCATGCGCTGCGATCTCGCTCAAGGTCAGCGCCGGCGATTCGCGAGTGAAGGCCCGGATCACTTCGAGTCCCTTGGCGAGACCGCCCATCGTCTCGCGACGGGCCTGCGTGCGGCGGTTTTTCATGCGCAATTCATTCGCTATCCGAAAAGACGCCGGCGCTTGCGGCGCTGCATCGCTCGTTAACTTGACAACGCAGCGCGGCAAGGATCAGCATAATTCGTAAATCGAATAGCATTTCGCTATACGAAAAACAAGTCCCGAACACGATGAGCTCGGGGCAAGGTGGCTCGGCCATGAAGATCGGCTCGCAGGCGCATCGCAGTTCTGCGATCAGCGCTTCGAACGAAGCGACGGTCCTGGTGCGCGGACGCGATCTGTGCGCCGAGCTCATCGGCAGGATCAGCTTCACCGACCATGTGTGGTTGCTGATCACCGGCGAAATGCCTCGCGAAGCGCAGCGCCGCGTGCTCGACGCGGTGCTGGTGGCGATCGCCGAGCACGGCCTCACGCCGAGCGTGCAGGCCAGCAGAATGACGTTGGCTGCGGCGCCGGAGGCGCTGCAGGGCGCAGTGGCCGCAGGGATTCTGGGTTGCGGGTCGGTGATCCTCGGCGCCGCGGAGAACGCCGGGCGTCTGCTGCAGGAAGTCATCGAGCGCGCCGACGGGGCGGCGCTCGAAGCGGCCGCGCGCGAGGTGGTGCAGGAACGTTGCGCCGTCGGGCGGATGGTTCCCGGCTACGGCCACCCGTTACACAAGGAATCCGACCCGCGCGCGCAGCGTCTATTCGCGGTTGCGCGCGAAGTCGATGTGGCGGGACGTTGCATGCAGGCCTCGCTCGCGATCGAGCGGGTGCTGCCGCAGATCACGGGCAAGCCGCTCGCGATGAATGTGTCCGCGGCCATTGCGGCGGTGTTGCTGGACGCAGGCTTTCCGCAGCTCGCGCTCAAAGGCGCGCCGATCCTGGCGCGCACCGCGAGCCTGATCGCACACCTGCTGGAGGAGCAGAGCCGTCCGATCGGCTTCGTGCTCTCGCATGCGGGCGCCGCGGCGATCGAGTACGACGGACCGGCGCCTGCCGGTTTCACGCGCACCGATCAGCAGGACGCCTCATGAAAAACGTTCTGTCGGGCGTACGCATCGTCGAGCAGGGCACGTTCATCACCGGGCCCTGCGCCGGGATGATGCTGGCGGACCTCGGCGCCGACGTGGTGAAGGTCGAGAGCCCGGGCGGCGACCCGTACCGCAACTATCAGGGCGGACAGTTCTCGCCGCACTTCCAGGCGTACAACCGCAACAAGCGCAGCGTGGCGCTCGACATGCAGACGGCTGGCGATCGTGCGCTGTTCGACAGGCTGATCGCAGACGCCGATGTCTACATACAGAACTTCCGACCGGGAACCGCGCAGCGCCTGGGCGCCGGCGCAGACCGCCTGCGTGAGATCAATCCGCGGCTCGTCTACTGCTCGATCAGCGGCTTCGGCTCGGGCGGTCCGTACGCGGAGCGGCCGAGCTACGACTCGGTGGCGCAAGCGCTGAGCGGTTTTCTCAGCGTGGTTGTCGATCGCGAGCGGCCGCGCTTCCTCGGGCCGGCGCTCGCCGATGCAATCACGGGGCTGTACGCCGCGTACGGCGTGCTCGGCGCCCTCGTGGAGCGCGCCTCCACCAGTCGCGGGCGCGTAGTCGAAGTCTCCATGCTGGAAGCGATGGCGCACTTCAGCGTCGAGCCGTTTGCGGCGTTCTTCGCGCTCGGTGAGGCGCCCACTTCGAGCGATCGCCCGCGCCTTGCGCAAGCTTACATCCTGCGCACCGCCGACGGCGGACTGGTCGCGATCCATCTTTCCTCGCTCGACAAATTCTGGGATGGCCTGCTCGCGGCGCTCGACGATCAGGCGCTGGCGCGCGATGCACGGTTTGGCGAGCGCCAGACTCGCATCCAGCACTATGAGGCGCTCGGCGCCGCGCTCGATGCGGTGTTCCGCCGTCGCCCTCTTGACTACTGGACGCGGCGGCTTGGCGAGCACGATGTGCCGTTCGCGCCGATCAAGCGGATCGACGAAGTCGTGCGCGATCCTCAGGTCGAGCACCTCGGCCTGATCGTGCCGGTGGAGCAGGCGCACGGCGCCCGCCGTGCGGTGAGGCCGGCTGTGCAGTTCGATGGCTCGCGGGCGGCGAGCGTGCGCAGTGCGCCGCTGCTCGATGAGCATGGCCCGGCGATCCGCCAGTCGTTGCGCGACGGAATCGGCTGGCCGCAGGAAGCGGCCGCATCCGTCGCGCAACGAGAATGAGCGGCAGGGCGGTTTGGAAAGAGGACGCCACAGGTGTAATCGCGAAATCTCAGGGAGATCTCACATGTATGCGACAGGGCGAGCAATGCTCGTGAGCGCAGGCGCGCTCGTGATAGCGACGCCTTACGAATTGGCGGCGTCGGCCGAAACCGGTTTCGCCGCGTTGGAGGAGGTGGTCGTCACCGCCCGCAAGCGCGATGAAGCGTCGCTCGATGTGCCCGTGGCGATCAATGTCTTCACGGCGGCGGAAATCGCGTCGGCCGGCATCGAGCGGCCGCAGGATTTCATCGCCCTCACGCCCAACATGAGCTTGGTGCAGACGCAGAACCAGGGCACGTCCTTCGTCACCGTGCGCGGCATCTCGCAGGCGCGCAACAGCGAGCCGTCCGTCGCGGTGCTGATCGACGGCGTGCTCATGGCCAATCCTTCGCAGTTCAACCAGGAGCTGATCGACATCGAGAGCATCGAGGTGCTCAAGGGACCGCAGGGTGCGCTCTACGGTCGCAACGCGATCGGCGGCGCGATCATCGTCCGCACGCGCGAACCGAGCGATTCGTTCGAGACCAACCTGATGGTCGGCTACGACTCCGGGCCTGGCTATAAAGCGCGCGCGGGGGTGAGCGGGCCGCTGACGGACAAGCTGAAATATCGGGCTGTGCTGTCGTACTTCGATACCGACGGCTACATCGACAACGTCCACCTCGGCGAGGAAGCCGATCCGTTCCGCGACGTATCCGCGCGTTTGCGACTGGTATGGGAGCCGAGTGAAGCTTTTCGAGCCGATCTGCGCTTCTCGGCCTCGCAGGTCGATACGCAGGCGCTGTACTTCAACATCACCGAGGACGTGAACGATACGAGTTTGCCCGTGCGGGTGAACAACCACGGGGTCAACGAGCGCGACATGCACGATGTCTCGCTCAAGCTCGACTACACGAGCCGCGCCGGGACGCTCACATCGATCACCGCCTACAGCAGCCTGGAGGAGATTCTCACGGGCGATCAGTTCGATTTCCTGCCGATTCCAGAGTCGGTGCTGTTCCGGTTCTTCGGCGCGGACCAGGCGCAGCATCAGTTCCTGGACGTCGAGGCCGTCAGCCAGGAGCTGAGATTCACTTCGCGCGACGACGGGGCGCTGCGCTGGATCGTCGGCGCGTACGCCATTGCGACAGATCGCTTCATCTCCACGGGCAACGTCTTCGATCTGGGTACGGGCGTCGTTCCCGAAGTGCGACGCTCGCCGCTGCCGTTGTTCGCACCGCAATTCACTTACCTCGCGGATGAGCAGGACAACCTGGCCTGGGCCGTGTTCGCCGACGTGGAGTTCGATCTCACAGACAAGCTGGAGGCGGCGCTGGCGCTGCGCTATGACGAGGACGAGCGCGAGAACACCACACGCACGCCGCAGGAGTTCATCCCCGCGCCGCTGGTCGGCGTCGCCTTCCCGGGCCAGGTGAGAAAGGAAACCTGGGACGAGCTGCAGCCGAAAGTCACGTTGCGCTACAAGCCCACCAACGACTCGACGTTCTATCTCGGCTATAGCCGCGGCTTTCGCAGCGGCGGCTTCAACCAGACCGGCGTCGGCGCCGCGGGCATCGCTGGGGTCGGCGATCTGTTCGACGAGGAAACGGCGGATACCTACGAAGTCGGCGCCAAGGCGCAGTTCTTCGATCGCCGCTTGACGGCGAACCTCAGCCTGTACCACACGCGTGCGGAGGGGTCGTACTTCTTCGTGTTCGATCCCAACACGAGCACCCAGAATCTCGGCAATCTGGGCCGGGTCGATTACCAGGGGTTCGAGCTGGAGCTGCGCGCGCTGCTCGCCGACGGGCTCGACGGCTACTTGGGACTGGGCTACACCGACAGCGAGATCAAGGAATCGGACCGCGCCGCCAGCGACGTCGGCAACCAGGCGCCGCTGGTTTCGGAGTACACCGTGAATCTGGGGCTGCAGTATCGGCGGCGGATCAGCCAGTCGGGGATCCGCGCTTTCGTGCGCACCGACGTCGAGGCGATCGGACCGACGTGGTTCTATCCGGACAACTTCACCGAGCGCGATTCGCTCGAACTCGTCAACTTGCGCTTCGGCTTGCAGGGAGATGTCTGGTCCGCTACGGCGTGGATAAAGAACCTGACGGACGAGGAGTACAACGCCGAGTGGTCGCCGGGGCCGCAGTTCTTCCCTAATCCGGGCTACACCAACAACTTCGTGTTCAAGGCGCCGCCGCGCCGCTGGGGCGTCGACCTCAGCTATCGATTCTGAGGAGCATTCGAAATGGCTACTGCACAGAAGCTGCCTTCGCGTCTGCACCACACCGCGTACGTCTCCAAAGATCTGGAGGCGACCCGCCAGTTCTATGAAGACCTCATCGGTCTGCCGCTGCTCGCAACCTGGTGCGAGTCAGATGTGTTGTTCGGCGCCGAGCGCACCTACTGCCATGTCTTTTTCGGCCTCGGCGACGGCGGCGCGCTCGCGTTCTTCCAGTTCGCCCGGGCGGAGGACCAGGAGCTGTTCGGGCCCAGCATGCCGGAGACGCCGTTCCATCACATCGCGCTGAAGGTGGATGCGGATGTTCAGCAGGACATCGAACAACGCTTGCGGGCGGCAGGGTACGAAGAGCCGCGCACGTTCGTGCTGGAGCATGGCTACTGCCGGTCTTTGTACGCCGTGGATCCGAACGGCATGATCGTCGAGTTCACGGTAGATCATCCGGATGTGGAGAAGATCAGCGCTGCGCGCCGCGCCGATGCACACGCCGAGCTGCAACGTTGGCTGGCCGGCGACCACACTTCGAACAACTCGTATCGGTAGGGCGGCGTCTTGAGAGCGAGCACAGATCGGATCCTTACGACGCATGTCGGCAGCCTGCCGCGTTCGCAGGCGGTCGCCGACGTCCTGTTCGCACGCGACCGCGGCGAGCGGCTGGATGAGGCGGCGGCCGACGCCACGATCGCAGCCGCTGTAAAGGACGTGGTGCAGCGCCAGGTGCAGGTCGGCGTGGACGTCGTCAGCGACGGCGAGATGAGCAAGATCAGCTACGCCACCTACATCAAGGAGCGGCTCACCGGTTTCGAGGGCGATACGCCGCGCGAGCCGGGGCAGGACCTGGTGGAGTTCCCCCGCATCCTGCAGCGACTGGCGCAGACCGGCGCCACTGCCAAGTACGCGCGGCCGCGCTGCGTCGCAGAGATTCGCGTCAAAACCAGCGAGCCGCTGACTGCCGACCTGAACCACATGCGCGCCGCCGTCGCGGCCGCGAAGCCCGCGGAAGCGTTTCTCAACGCGGCTTCTCCCGGCGTGATTGCGCTGTTCCAGCCGAACGACTTCTACCGCGACGCGGACGCTTATCTGGAAGCCGTGGCGGAAGCGATGCGCGTCGAGTACGAAGCGATCGTCGCAGCGGGCTTTCTGCTGCAGATCGATGCGCCGGACCTCGCCATGGGGCGGCACACGATGTACCGCGACCGCTCGATCGATGAGTTCCTGCAGCGCGCCGCCCGGCACATAGAAGTGCTGAACCACGCGCTGCGCAACATTCCCGCCGATCGCGTGCGCATGCACGTGTGCTGGGGAAACTACGAGGGACCCCATCATCATGATGCGCCGCTCGAGCTGCTGCTGCCCGTGATCGTGAAAGCGCGCGTGCAGGGCCTGCTGATCGAGGGCGCCAATCCGCGGCACGCGCACGAGTGGAGCGTATTCCGCGAGCAGTCGATACCCGACGACAAGATCATCATCCCCGGCGTTCTGAGCACGACCACCAACTACATCGAGCACCCGCTGCTCGTGGCGGAGCGCATCTGTCGTTACGCCGAGGCGCTCGGCCGCGAGCGCGTGATTGCGGGAAGCGACTGCGGCTTCGGCACTTTCGCCGGGTTCGGCCCGGTCGACCCTGACGTCGCCTACCTGAAGCTGCGCTCGCTCGTGGAGGGAGCGGACATCGCCACGCAGCGTCTGTGGGGGCGGCGCTGACATTCGCGGCGAGGCGCATGGGTGAAGGGGAGCGGTACATCGACGTCGCGGGAGCGCAGCTGCGCATTCGCTGCGTGGGGTGCGGGCCCGCCCTGGTGCTCGTTCATGGCTGGGCTCTCGATCTGGACATGTGGACGCCGCAGTTCGCCGAGCTGAGCAGCGCTCATCGCGTCATCGCTTTCGATCGCCGTGGATTCGGTCGCTCGATCGGCGCCCCGAGCATAGGACTGGATGCTGAGGACCTGCTGTTCTTGCTGGACGTTCTCTGCGTCGAGCGCGCCGCGATACTCGGCATGTCGCAAGGGGCGCGCGCGGCGTTGCAGGCGGCGTTGCGCTCACCCGAGCGGATCGCCTGCCTGATCCTCGATGGTCCACCGAACTTGGCTGCCGATGAGTCTGCCGAGCTGCCGATGGATTGCTATCGTGAGCTCGTGCGAACGGCGGGCGTCGAAGCATTTCGCAGAGAATGGCTGCGCCATCCGTTCACGCGCCTATGCACGCAGGATTCGACGCGGCGAGAGTTGCTGAAGAGCATCGTCGCACGCTATCCGGCGGCGGATCTGCTCATCGCTGCGGAGGGAGACGACGCTGCGCTGGCGCAGTCGGACCTGGCGCGTATCGCGGCTCCCGTGCTGGTGGTCAATGGCGCCGATGACCTGCCGACCCGCCGTGCGGCCGGTTTGCAGCTGACGCATATGCTGGACACGGCCGTGCATACCCTTATTCCAGATGCTGCGCATTTGCCTAATCTGGACAACCCGGCCGCATACAACCGCGTCCTCGGCGACTTCCTCAACGAGCACTACGCCAAGGCGCCGTAGGTGAGGCCTTGCACCCGGAGATTTCAGCGGAGCCGCACACATGCAGCAGAAGAACATCGGAGTCATTGTGGGAAGCCTGCGCAAGGATGCGTACACGCGTCTGCTGGCGCGCGCGCTGCACGATCTGTCGCCGCCCTCGCTACGGCTCACTCAGCTCGAGATAGGCGAGCTGCCGCACTACAACCAGGACCTCGAGACGGACTCGCCGCCGCCGACGTGGACGAGGTTCAGAGAGGCGGTGCTGGCCTCGGATGCGATCCTGTTCGTGACGCCCGAGTACAACCGCAGCATGCCCGGCGCGCTCAAGAACGCCCTGGACGTGGGCTCGCGTCCGTGGGGGAAGAGCGCCTGGAGCGGCAAGCCGGCAGGGGTGATCAGCTTGACGCCCGGCGCGCTCGGCGCGATGGCGGCGAACCATCACTTGCGGCAGGTGTTGCTGGCGGTGAATCTCGCCGCCATGCCGCACCCGGAAGCCTATATTCCTGCGGCTGCGAGCCTGTTCGACGACCAAGGGCGACTGGTCAAGGCTGAGACTCGGGAGTTCCTTGCGGGCTTCATGAGGGAGTATGAGAAGTGGATTGGAAGCGGCTGGCGGTTGGCGAGTTGAAGAGAAAGCAGCGCGTTTCCGATTGACCGCCGACCGCTGCTCACCAAACCGCTTCGGCTGGCGGCTCGCGTCGACAGGTAAGTCGTCGGCGTCCCAAAACGCGGCCGCGCGGCGGCGATGACCACGGCCGCGAAAAACTTGATGCCGCAAGCCGCCCAAGAGATGCAAACTTGCAGACCCGACGCCGATCACGGATCAACGTCCATGTCGTTCATCTTCGCTCCGCACGCCCAGCCCGCCGTTGAAATCAAAGGCTCTTCGCAGCGCTATCCCGTGCATCGGATCTATTGCGTGGGCCGCAACTACGCAGCGCACGCGCGCGAGATGGGCAATGATCCGGAGCGCGAGCCGCCGTTCTTCTTCACCAAACCCGCCGATGCGCTCGTCCCGAACCGCACGACCATTCCATACCCGCCGCGGACCGACAACCTGCACCATGAGATCGAGTTGGTCGTGGCGCTCGGCAAGGCGGGTCGCAACATATCGGTCGAGAAGGCGCTCGATTACGTGTACGGCTATGCGGTCGGCAACGATCTCACACGGCGCGATCTGCAGTTCGAGGCGCGCGACAAAGGGCGGCCCTGGGATACGAGCAAGGGGTTCGACCGCTCCGCCGTGATCACTGCGATCACGCCCGCCGCCGAGTGTGGGCATCTCGCCAGCGGACGGATCTGGCTGACAGTGAACGGCGAGATGCGCCAGCAGGGGGACTTGTCTGATCTGATCTGGAGCGTGCCGGAGGTGATCGCAGAGCTTTCCACGCTGTTCGATTTGGCGCCCGGCGACCTGATCTACACCGGCACGCCGGCCGGCGTCGGCGCGATCAAGGAGGGCGATCGCCTCGAAGGCGGCGTCGAGGGACTCGAGACGCTGGTCATGACGGTCGGGCCGCGCGTCTGAGGGCGTTCGGCTGCAAATGCCGGAACAGGCGGATCGACGTCGCCGCCGTCAGGCATTGCCGACTGCAGCGCCAGAGTTGGCTGGCGGGCGCCAGGGCTCCTTCCATACCAGTATAGACAGGGGTTGGCGCCCCCTCCCATACTTCCCCCATGAATACTCTGACGGTGCACCGTGGCCAGGAGCCGCTGGTGCTCACCATTCCGCACGCGGGCGCGTACTTGCCCGAAGAGCTGCGCGGGCGATTCGTCTCCGAGTGGCTCGCCAACAAGGACGCGGACTGGTGGATCGATCGGCTGTACGCGTTCGGGCCGGATCTGGGCGCAACCGTGATCCGCACCTCCTTGTCGCG
>JAVEVD010000011.1:0-71556 GCA_034005205.1 Steroidobacteraceae bacterium
TGCGGGCGCGCGCCTGCGAACGCGAGATGTAGCCGCGCTCCACGCCGATCACGTAGGCCGTCAGACCGAAGCCGACCGCCGCAGTGCTGGCGAACGACGGCGACGGGTAACGGTCCGGGATGAGACCATTCTCGCGATTGGCGGTATTCCAGAAGAAGCGGAACGTGCGCCGCTGAAGATTGTTGATTACCGGATCGCCATCCCGCTCCGGATCGAACGCCCGGGAACCCTCCACGACTACACCCGGAATCTCCTGCTGGGCGGCCAGCCGCCCAGGAATGCTCGCAATCAGCGCAACGCATATCGTCGCGCACATCATCCGACCGACCGACGGCGACCGATTCATCCAGGCCGTCACGGAAGCTCGCGGCGACCAACGACGGCGGGCGCTCGCAGGCGCCTGCAGCGCTGGAGACGACCTGCCCGCCCCGCGTAGCCCGGGCGCCGTTCGCAGCCCCGTGTACGAATCCTCATGGCGTGCTCCCGCAGCGTGAGGAGGCGACGACGCGTAACCAACGTGCACGCCCGAGGAAATGTTTCGATGCACGCCGCGTCGAACTGCTCACCCGCCGCGCGATCGCTGCTGCGGCGTGGCGCGTCCTCTTGCACGAAGGCCAGCGCCTACCGTCCGCGCGGCCCGAATCCACCTCCGCCCGGCGTCTGGATCACGAATACGTCGTCCTTCTCCATCTGCGTCTCGTATGTCGCGCCGAACTCCTCGAGCGCGCCGCTGGCGCGCTCGATCCAATTCCTGCCAGGCAGCGCCGGATCGGCGCCATGCAGTCCAAACGGAGCGACTCTGCGGCGATTCGCCAGCAGCACTGCGGACATGGGCGCGAGGAAGCGGATGCGCCGCTCGACGCCGTCGCCGCCGCGGCGCCGGCCCGCCCCGCCCGATCCGCGGCGGATGCGAAAAGCGTCCAGACGCACGGGGAAGCGCCACTCGAGCACTTCCGGATCGGTAAGCCGCGAATTCGTCATGTGCGTCTGTACGGCGTCCGCGCCGTCGAAATCCGGCCCGGCGCCGGCGCCGCCGGCGATCGTCTCGTAGTACTGTTGTGCTCCGTCGCCGAACGTGAAGTTGTTCATTGTGCCCTGGCTCGCGGCAAGCACGCCGAGCGCACCGTACAGGCAGTCGGTGATGACCTGCGAAGTTTCCACATTGCCGGCCGCCACCGCCGCGGGATGCCGCGGATTCAGCATGCAGCCTTCCGGCGCCACGATACGCAGCGGCTTCAGACAACCGGCGTTCATGGGAATGTCGTCATCGACCAATGTGCGGAAAACGTACAGCACGGCGGCGCGCGTCACCGGCAGCGGTGCATTGAAGTTGTCGGGCGCCTGCGGGCTCGTACCTGTGAAATCGACCAGCGCTTCGCGTCGCACGCGGTCGGTGCGGATCGCGACGCGCACGATGGAGCCGTTATCGAGCGGATGCTCGAAATCGCCGTCCGCGAGCACATCGATGACCCGTCGCACGGCTTCCTCCGCATTGTCCTGAACGTGCTGCATGTACGCGCGCACCACGTCGCGTCCGAAATGCGCTACCGCGGCGCGCAGCTCATCGGCGCCCTTCTGACAAGCCGCCGCCTGGGCGCGCAGATCGGCGAGGTTCTGCTCGATGTTCCGCGCCGGATAGCGTGCGCTCGCCAGACGCCGGCGGATGTCCTCCTCGAGGAACATGCCGGCGGCCGCCAGCTGGACGTTGTCCAGCAGCACACCTTCCTCGTCGATATGCCGGGACCGCGCAGGCATCGAGCCGGGCGTTAGCCCGCCGATGTCCGCATGATGCCCGCGCGCTGCAACGAAGAACTCCGCAGCCGACCGCGCGCCGCCATCGTCCGCAGGGTCGATGAACACCGGCATCACTACCGTCACATCCGGCAGGTGCGTCCCACCAGCGTACGGCGCGTTCAGCACATACATATCTCCGCGGCGCATCGTCCGCCCGCGGCGCCGGATGACTTCCTGGACCGACTCGCCCATTGATCCGAGATGCACTGGCATGTGCGGCGCATTGGCGATGAGCTGACCCTGCGCGTCGAACACGGCGCAGGAAAAGTCGAGCCGCTCCTTGATGTTCACCGAACTCGCCGTGCTGGCGAGCGCGACGCCCATTTGCTCGGCGATCGACATGAACAGGTTGTTGAACACTTCGAGCAGGATCGGATCGCTGTGAGTCCCTATGGCCGCCTCACGCTGCATGGGTTCGATTCGCCGCAGCAACAGCTCGCCATGACGCAAGACTTCGGCCCGCCAGCCGGGCTCCACGACCGTCGTGGTGTTCGCTTCGAGAATCACCGCCGGCCCGACGACCTGGTCGTCGACGCCGAGTTGCGTGCGATCGTAGAAAGGCGTATCGATCCAGGCGCCCGCGAAATAGACAGGTCGACGTGCGACGCATCGCAGGCGTCGCGAACCGCGGCGCCGCGCGACGCCTTTTCCGGCGCATCTGTCCGTATCGGGGCCGCCTTGCTCCGGCAGAGCTCGCGCCTCGACGGCGATCGACTCGATCACCAGCGCGCGACCGGGCGTCAGGAATCCGTAGCGGGCGCGATACTGTCGCTCGAATTCGTCAATGACCGCTTCCGGTGCGCTGGCCGGCTCGGCGGCGAACTCGAGCGTACTGTCGGCGCCGGAGTACTTCAGCGACCAGCGGCGTTCCGTCGAGATGCGGGCGGACTCGACGCCCTGGCGCAGCAAGTCATCGCGGGCTGCGGCCTCTAGCGCGACGAAGGCGCTCTCGAGCGGCGCGAGCGCGGCCTCGCTGAGCGGCGCTTCCCATGCGCGCTGCTTCACGACCGTCACTTCGGCGAGACCGATGCCGTATGCGGACAACACGCCCGCAAGCGGGTGCAGCAGAGCCGTTTTCATACCGAGCGCATCAGCGACCAGGCATGCGTGCTGCCCCGCTGCGCCGCCGAAGCAGCACAGCGTATATTCGGTGACGTCATGACCGCGCTGCACTGAGATCTTCTTGATCGCGCTGGCCATGTTGTCGACGGCTATACGTATGCAGCCCGCAGCGAGCTGCTCCGGCGTCTGCGCGGCGCCGCTGGCCTGCGACACTTCTTCGGCCAGCGCTGCGAAGCCCTGAGTCACGCGCTGCGCATCCAGCGGCAGGTCGCCCGCCGGTCCGAACACCGCAGGGAAGAAATCCGGCTGCAGGCGCCCCAGCAACACGTTGCAGTCGGTCACGGTCAGCGGTCCGCCGCGCCGATACGCCGCCGGCCCGGGATTGGCGCCCGCGGATTGCGGCCCCACGCGCAATCGCACACCGTCGAAGCGGCAAATGGAGCCGCCTCCGGCGGCTACCGTATGGATCTGCAGAATCGGCGCGCGCAGCCGAACGCCGGCCACCTCGGATTCGTAAGAGCGCTCGTAACGCCCGGCATAGTGCGCAACGTCGGTCGACGTGCCGCCCATGTCGAAGGTGATGATGCGCTCGAAGCCGGCGCGCACGGCGACCTTTACCGCGCCGACGACGCCGCCGGCGGGGCCGGACAGCACGGCGTCCTTGCCCCGGAAGCGGCGAGCATCCACCAGGCCGCCCGATGACTGCATGAACTGCAGGCGCACGCCCGGCGCCTGCGCCGCCGCTTGGTCGACGTAGCGGCGCAGCACCGGAGAAAGATATGCGTCCACGACCGTCGTATCTCCCCGCGAGACGAGCTTGATGAGCGGGCTGACTTCATGGGACGCGGAGATCTGCGTGAAACCGATCCGCCTTGCAAGCGCCGCAACCTGTTGCTCATGTTGCGGATAGCGGTATCCGTGCATGAACACGATCGCGCACGCGCGCACGCCGCGCTCGAACGCCTCGCGCAGCTCTCGTTCGGCGCCCGGCAGATCCAGCGGACGCACGATCTGCCCGTGCGCGCCAATCCGCTCGTCGATCTCGAGTACGCTCTCGTACAGCATCTCCGGCAGCTCGATGCGCCGTACGAAGAGCTTCGGGCGATGCTGATACCCGATGCGCAATGCATCCGCGAAGCCGCTGGTGATCAGCAGCACGGTGCGCTCGCCCCTGCGTTCGAGCAGCGCGTTGGTCGCGACCGTCGTGCCCATCCTTATGGACTGGACGCGCGCGGCGGGGATCGGCTCGTGCGGTCGGAGCGACAGGACGTCCCTGACGGCCTGCACGGCCGCATCCGTATAACGCTCAGGATTTTCCGAGAGGAGCTTGCGAGCAACGATCTCGCCGGCCGGACCGCGGGCGATGACGTCGGTGAACGTGCCGCCGCGGTCGATCCAGAACTGCCAGCGACCGCGCTCGCAGCTGCGGTCGTTCTTGCTCTTCATCGTTGCAATACGGGACAGGGCGACGCTGATCGCTCCGCCGCATCGATCACTCGTTCCGCATCTTGCGTGCGACGTCCTCGGCCTGCGCCATCACGCGCAGCACGTTCTCGCCGGCCAGCATCTGCAGCTCACGATCGCTCCAGCCGCGGCGGATGAGCTCAGCGAACAGATAGGGGTAGCCGGATACATCCGAGAGTTTCTCAGGCCACAGATCATTGCCGTCGTAATCCGCGCCGATGCCGATATGTTCGACGCCGGCCGCCTCTCTGATGTGCTCGATGTGGTCGGCCACCTTGCTCAGCGAAACCGTGGGAATCTGCACGCCGTCCATGATCTCGGCGTAAATCCGGCTGCGTTCCTCAGCGGACTTGCCTTCGGCGCGGCGCTTGGCTTCCTCGATCGCCGGCATCTGTATGCGCGAGACCTCCGGATCGACGAAGCCGGCTACGAAAGTCGCCATGACCACGCCGCCATTGTCGGCGAGCTGGCGCAGCAGATGGTCCGGCACGTTGCGCGGGACGTCGCACAGGGCGCGCGCGGAAGAATGGGAGAAGATCACCGGCGCCTTGGAGATGCGCATCGCATGCGCGGCGGTCGCATCCGATGTATGCGAAAGGTCCACGAGCATGCCCAGCCGGTTCATTTCGAGCACGACCTTCTCGCCGAACTCCGTCAAGCCGTCGTGTTTCGGCGCCTGAGCCGCCGAATCGGCCCAGTCCGTATGCGAATTGTGCGTCAGCGTCATGTAACGCACGCCAAGGTCGTAATAGGCGCGCAACGCGCCGAGGGAGTTCTCGATGGCATGGCCGCCCTCGACGCCCAGCATGGAGGCGATGCGCCCATTGCGGTGCGCATCCCGCACGTCCGCCGCCGAGGTCGCGAGCTGCAGCGCTTCCGGGTAGCGCTCGATCATGCGCCGGGCGATGTCGATCTGCTCGAGCTGCGTGCGCGCGAAGCCGCCGGGCGCCTCGCTCGGGGTATACACCGACCAGAACTGGGCGCCGACCCCGCCCTGCCGCAGGCGCTCGAGATCGGTTTGCCCGGGAACGCGGCTGCTGATGTCATACCGCTTCACATCGCCGCGCGCGGCTTCGTGCGTGCGAATGACCCAGGGAAGATCGTTGTGTCCGTCGATCAGAATGGTTTCGCGCAGCAAGCGTCGCGCGTGCTGCAAGGATTCGGATTCGGACGCATCGGCGCTGCACGCCGACGCCGCGAAAACAAGCGTCAGGGTCAGGAAAGCAGATCGGACGGCGTATTGCACGAACCCTCCCTCTCGAGTAGCGCGCGACGACTGTGCGGGCGCCGGCAGCCAGCGCAGATGAGGACGGATCGATTCTCCTACGACCCGGCGAATGGCGACAAATCCAATTCTGCGCGGCCGGCGGACCGTGCGTCGGCCGGCGCTCGGTTGCGGGTTATCAGGCGAACTCTGGCTGCGTCGCAGCCGCACCCGACGCCTCGTCCTTGCCGCATGAGCCGTGGTCAGCGGGAGGCAAGTGAACGCGCACGCAATTCCGGCCAGCGCGCTTGGCTTCGTAGAGCGCCGCATCCGCACGCTGCAGCATGCTGCTCGGCGTGTCGCCCTGTCTCGACATGGTCAGGCCGATGCTGACGGTGATGCGCCGCTCGGCGAGCCAGCGTCGCGTGTCAATGGTCATCACGTGCTCGCGAAACCCCTCGGCCAGACGCAGCGCCGTTTGTTGAGCGACGCCCGGCAGCACCACAACGAACTCCTCGCCGCCGAGCCGACCGAGGAACGCCGGATCATGCACCTTGTCCCGCAGCGCGCAGGCGACCAGCTTGAGCGCCTCGTCGCCCTCCGGATGGCCGTGCTGATCGTTGATGCTCTTGAAATGATCAATGTCGATGATCAGCATCGCGCACGCGCCGGCGCCGGCTTCCTGCAGCAGCGGTTCCAAGCGCGAAAGCACCGCACGCCGATTGGGCACGCCGGTCAGCTCGTCGGTCATCGCCAGCCGTCGCATGCGACGTGTGGTCCGCCATTGGTGCACCGCCAGCGTGGCGAGCAGACCGGCCAGCGCGACGGTGAGAGCGATCACGATCGCCTGCAGACGACGGGCCCGTCGTTCCTGCGCGAGCGCCTTCTGGTTCGCTTCATTCTCGCGCGTCAGCAGCGCGTTCTCTTTGTCCTTGGCTGCAGTGTCGAACTCGATCTTGAGCGTGGCGAAGCGCTGGTCGATCTGATTGCGAAATATCTGCTCGGCAGTCGCCTGCGCCTGCACTTGGTAGGCGTGCGCCTCGCGCCAGTCGCCCATTCCGGCCTCGACGGCAGCGAGCTCCGAGTAGGTCTCGCGCAGCTCGCTGCGCGCCTCTGCGCCGCGGTAGATATCGAGCGCCTGGCGAAGCGCCGCGGCGCTGGCGGGCAGATTTCCGATGCGATGAAGCGCAACGCCGCGCGCCAGCTGAATCTGCGCATAAAGCCGGGCGTCTGGAGTGCGCTGCTGCAGCTCCGCAGCACGATCGAGCATGGCGAGCGCGCCTTGTGGATCGCCGTTCGCATTCATCACTGCAGCCAGACCACGCAGCGCATAGGCCTCGCCGCGCTCATACTGCAAGTCGCGGGCGATCGTGTAGCTTTCTTGGAAGGCGGTTTGCGCAGCCTTCCATTCCTGGAGGTTCTCGTGGGCGCGACCCAGATTGTGCAACGTGACGCCCAGTTCGCGCCGCAGACCCGCGTCTCGCTGCGCCTTGACAGCCCGCTCGTACATGTCCCGCGCTTGGGCGTAGTCGCCCATGCGGTTGTACAGAATGGCGATGCTGTTGATGGTGGTCAGCGCATGATTCGGCAGACCGATGCTGTCGTACAGCGCCTGGGCGCGCTTCAGATCGGCCAATCCCGCCGCGTACTCGCCGAGCACGCCCAGCACATAGCCCCGGGAGAACAGCGATGCGGCCAGCATCTCCTCGTCGCCGGCATCGGCGGCGACGCTGACCGCCTGATCAAACAGCTGGCGGGCCCTGGCGTTCTCCCCCGCCGTCTCGAGTATGGTCCCCTCGCATTCCAGCACGCCGGCCAGCAAACCCGGTCGGGCGGCCTGGGGAAGCAAGGCGCGCGCCTGGGCGGCCTGCTCCTCGGCCGCGGCGCGATCGCGCTCCGAGAGATGACCACACAGCAGCGTACGCGCCTGAATCTCGAGGTCCGGGTTGGGCTGGATCGCCAGCAACTCGAGCGCCGCCTGCGCGGCGCGGCTGCTGGCTTTCGGGTCCGTGCGCACCGCACTCGCGGCGCGCTCGATCAGCACTTGCGCCGGGTGCACGCTGTCCGTCGCCCCTGCCGCCTGGAATCCAGCCAGGGCGAGCAGGCAGGCGCACGTGCGGCGCACGGGCCAACGGAAACGCGGGTTCGGTGCTGACAACGGCGAAAGAGCGGTCGCGGACGCTGGTAGTGGCGCGAATGGTATCGGGATCCGCAGTCAAAGATCCACCGCTAGCGAACGTTGCGAACCGCATCACAACGCCCACCGCGCGGGACCAGGCGGATCCGGGGCGCCGCAGCGTCCGGCTTTGCAACCAACCGAATCACACCATCGCCGATGCCTGTGGCACGCCATCCTGCGAACTGTCCGTATGGGCGTCTTGACGAACGTCTGCATAATGCCCCTCTCATCCGCCCTAACGGGAGCAAGAGTCGGAGAGCCCCCTCGCGGCGAACGGTTGCCGCCGCAACACGTTCGCACGGCCGACGTCAGCCGCCGCGGCCCAGTCCACTTGCTTGTTCTCGTGCAGCCAGCCTTTGCTTTCGCATCGTCTCTACCGGCGCACAAGGCATTACCATGAAACGCCGCGAGTTCCTCCAGTCATCCAGCGCCGTCGCGCTTTTCGCTCTCTCGTCGCGCCGAGCGGCGTATGCGGCGGTGCGATCCGGCGCGACGCCCGATGTAGCGGCAGTCACGGGAGACGGCCGACCGATCACGCTGCGAGGCGCCGACATCGAAGACTTGGCGGCGCAGTTGCGCGGTCCACTGCTGCTCGCCGGCGATGACGGTTACGAGGAGGCGCGGCTCATCCTCAATCCGTCGTTCGACAAGCGTCCAGCGCTCATCGCGCAAGTCACCGGCGTCGCGGACACGCAGGCGGCCGTGCAATTCGCCCAGGCGCACCAGCTGCTGTTGGCGGTGAAGTGCGGCGGACACAGCCACTCCGGACAATCGACCTGCAATGGCGGAATGATGATCGATCTGAAGGATTTGCGCGGTGTACGAGTCGATCCCCGGGCGCGCCGCGCCTGGGTGGACGGCGGCACGCTGTTGGGCCATGTCGATCACGAGAGCACGGCGTGCGGACTGGTGACGCCGCTCGGCACAGTTTCGCACACTGGCGTCGGCGGCTTGACGCTCGGCGGCGGATTCGGACGACTGTCGCGCCGCTACGGCATGGCGATCGACAACCTGGAATCGGTCGATCTTGTTACGGCTGACGCGCAGTTGCGGCGCGCCAGCGCCGCGGACCATCGTGATCTGTTCTGGGCGCTGCGCGGCGGCGGCGGCAATTTCGGCGTGGCCGTCACGTTCGAGTTCCGACTGCACCCGATGCGTCGGCAGGTGATCGCCGGCAAGCTCACGTTCCCGATCGAGAAGGCGCGCGACGTATTGAGGATGTTTGCGGATTACGCTCCGGAAGCGCCGGATGAGCTTTACATGGATCCGGTTCTTCTCCGGCCGCCCGGCGGCGCGCCGGGCCTCGCCACTGTAGAAGTCTGCTACTCAGGTGAACACGCCGACGCCGAGCGCGCGCTCGCTCCGCTGCGCAAGCTGGGAACGCCGCTGCAGGATACGATCCAGGCGGTCAATTACGAGTTGGTGCAGCGAATGAACGACGCCACGGATGCGCGCGCCGTCGCCACGTATCTCAAGGGCGGCTTCATCTCGGAACTGTCGGACAAGCTGATCAGCGCGATCGTCGATGGTCTCGAGGGTCATCCAGACCGCGCCACACTGCTGTTCTTCCAGCACTGCGGCGGCGCCGCCGGCCGAGTCGCTGAGAGCGCCACCGCCTTCGCGCACCGTTACGCCCTCGCCAACATGATGACCGTGGTCGGCTGGCCGCACGGCGCCGAGCCTCAAGAGCACATCGAAGCCGCACGTCGTCATTGGCGGGCGCTGCAACCGTTCACGCGCGGCTTCTACATCAACGATATGGCTCGCGAAGCCAGCGTGCAGGACGTGAACGAGAACTATCGCGGCAACTACCAGCGGCTCGTTGCGATCAAGACGAAGTACGATCCAGGCAATCTGTTTCGCTTGAACGCGAACGTCCAGCCCGCTGGCCGCCCGCTGCGGCAAGAAGCCCGCGGACGGCTCACACCGTTCGGATGAATCGCAACATGGCGCCGCCTCGCTGATCGAAGGGTGAAGCAGCCGACGGCACGCCGAACAGCGCTTCCTTCCCTGGCGAGAGCGGCTCATCGGGATGTCGCATCGCGAGCATGATCGTGATCAGGCAGGCCGCGATGGTCGCGACGAATATGATCAGCGCAAGCCATACGATCGGCGGCCATCCGGATTTCTGACGGGCGGCCTTGCGCCGGATGCTCAAGCGCCGCCCCCACGTTGTGCGTAAACCCACGCGGCCACGGCGCGCACCTGGTCCTCGCCGAGTCGCTCGCGCCACGCGGGCATCACGCCGTTGCGCCCGTTGCGGACGCTCTCTGCTACGGCCGCGAAGTCGCCGCCGTACAGCCATACGTCGTCCGTCAGGTCAGGGGCGCCGATGGCGCGGGAGCCTCGCCCGTCCTGTCCATGGCAAGCCGCGCACATGGCGGCGAAGTGCGCCTTGCCGGCGCTCACCCAGTCCTCGGGCGCCGAGTAGCCGCCCAGGCTCAGCACGTAGGCGCTCACCTGATTCACCCCGTCGCGCCCGAGCGCAGCGCCCCACGCGGGCATCACGCCGCCGCGACCATCGAGAATGCTCGCGAGCAACGTCGCTTCGTCATCGCCGTACAGCCAGACGTCGTCCGTGAGATTCGGCGCCCCGATCGCCTGATTGCCTAGCGCGCTGCGGCCGTGACAGGCGGCGCAGTTGTCGGCGTACAGTCGCGAGCCGATCGCTGTAACGGCGGCGTCTGCCGCCAGCTCTCGAATCGGACGCGAACGCCAGGACTCGAGCGTCGGCCTGAGCTTCGCGTCGTTCACTGCGACGTCGCGCTCGAGCTGCTTGGCGGACGTCCATCCGAGCGCGCCTTCATACGAACCGAAACCGGGATACAGCACCAGGTAGATGAAGCCCACGATGAACATCGTCGCGGAGAACAACACCCACCAGCGCGGCAACGCGCGCACGCCCTCGCGCAACACGCCGTGCGCCCAACTGTGCCCGGTCGTACCATCGGGCAACGTTGGAATGCGCACCCGCTGACTCCAGGCGAACAGAAACGCCGCCACGCCCAGATTGAATATGACCAGAAACTTGACCCAGCCGGACCAGAAAGCGCTCATCGATCCACAGCCTCATGGTGCGCGCCCGGCGTAGGCGAATCGCTCATCGGTATCCGCGCCAGCGACTCGAACTTCGACGTGTGCCTCGGCCGCCAGGCCCAGATCCATATTCCAATGAATATCAGCATGAGCGCCACGGTGACCACACCGGCGAGATGGCCCCACGCCGCGCTCATGGCGAGCCATCGGGCATGTTGCTCGACGCATTGCGCACGCCGAGTCCCTGCAGATAGGCGACCAGCGCATCCAACTCGGTCTTGCCGCTGACGGCGCCCGGCGCCGCAGCGATCTGCTCGTCCGTGTATGGATCGCCGAGACGCTGCAAGGCTCGCATGCGCGCTTGGAGCTCCCTTTCGTCGATGCTCCGCTCCGCCAGCCACGGATAGTTCGGCATGTTCGAATCAGGCGCGAGCTCTCGGGGCGCAATCAGATGAGCGCGATGCCACGCGTCCGAGTACTTGCCGCCAATGCGCGCCAGATCCGGCCCGGTGCGTTTGGAACCCCATTGAAACGGCCGATCGTATGCGGATTCCTCCGCGGTGGAATGCGCGCCGTAGCGCTGCGTCTCGAAACGCAGCGTGCGGATCATCTGTGAATGGCAGAGATAGCAGCCCTCGCGGACATAGATGTCCCTGCCGGCGAGACGCAGCGCCTCGTACGGAGGGTGATCCGGGCTCGGATTCACCTGCTGAGCCCTGATGAAGAGCGGCGTGATCTCCGCCAGACCGCCGATGGATATCATGATCGCGATCAGCACTCCCAGCAGGCCCGCATGCTTCTCGATCGCCTCGAAATGCTGATACCGCAGTCCCATGAGCTCACCCGTACGCCGGCGCCGGCGAGGAAGCGGTGTGCTGCGCCGGCGGAGGAATCGGAATCGGCTTGATCAGGTTGGCGCGCGCATCGGCGGCCGTATGCCAAAGATTCCAGGCCATGACCACCATGCCGCTCAAGACGAGCAGACCGCCGAGGAAACGAATGAAATAGAGAGGCTTCACGGCGTTCAGGCTCTCTATGAAGGCGTACGTGAGCGAGCCGTCGGGATTGGTCGCCCGCCACATCAGGCCCTCGACGAGCCCCGCCGCCCACATCGCAATTACGTACAGCAGCAATCCCGCCGTGTGCAGCCAGAAGTGCAGCTCCATTGACTTGCGAGAGTGCATCGCGGGACGCCCGAGCGCGCGCGGCGCCATGGCGTACAACGAGCCGATGGTGATCATCGCCACCCAGCCGATAGAGCCCGAGTGCACATGCGCAATCGTCCAGTCCGTGTAGTGAGACAAGGAGTTCGCGGACTTGATCGCCAGCATGGATCCCTCGAAGGTCGAAGCCGCGTAGAACACCAATGCGATCACCATGAATTTGACCGCTGGATCACTGCGGAGCTTGTCCCAGGAGCCATTGAAGGTCATGAGACCGTTCGCCGCAGAGCCAAGACTCGGCATCAGCAGAACCAGCGAGAAGACCATGCCGACCGATTGCACCCAATCCGGCAGCGCGCTGTACATCAGGTGATGGGAGCCCGCCCACATGTACACGGAGATCAGCGCCCAAAAGTTGACGATGGAAAAGCGGTAGCTCCACAGGGGCTGCTGCGCCTGGCGAGGCACGAAGTAGTACATCATCCCCAGGAAACCGGCCGTCAGGAAGAACGCGACCGCGTTGTGGCCGTACCACCACTGCACCATCGCGTCGACGACGCCCGAGTACACCGGATACGACTTGAGCAGCGAAGCGGGCAAGGCGAGATTGTTGACGACGTGCAGCAACCCCACGGCGAGGATGAATGCGCCGTAGTACCAGTTGGCCACGTAGATGTGCTGGATGCGGCGGCGGCGAAGCGTCGCAAAGAACACGACGCCGAACGAAACCCACACCACGGCGATCAGCACGTCGATGAACCACTCCGGCTCGGCATACTCCTTCGCCTGAGTGACGCCGAACGGCATGGTCGCCATCGCCAGAATTACGGCCAGCTGCCACCCCCAGAACGTGAAGGTCGCGAGACGCTCGAGCGCAAGCCTCGTGTGGCCGGTGCGCTGCACGATGTAATAGCACGTGCCCATCAGCGCCGAACCGCCGAACGCGAACACCACGCCGAACGTGTGATTCGGTCGAATGCGGCTGAACGTCAGCCAGCTCGTGTCGAGATTGAGGTCGGGCCAGACGAGTTGAGCGGCGATGAACACGCCGATCGACATGCCGACCACACCCCAGACGGCGGCGGCGAGCAGGAAAAGGCGAACGATGTGATCGTTGTACGTCTGGGTCTTGGGCATCGTTCTTCCGGCGCGCTGCGCAGCGGAAAAATTCTCACACCCACGCCTCGGATTGCGCCTTGATCCAGATCAACCAGGAGACGTTTGTGTCGGCGAAAGGCCGATGAGCGCGAAACTGCGCGCAGCCCTCAGGCATGAAGCGCCCGCGGGCCTCTTGCAGAGCTGTCCGCCATCGCTGAGCTATCCGCTTCCGCTTCGTCCCGGATCCGCAATCCGCATCTTTCTGGACTTGAGCCGCACCATCAGAGTCACGCCGTCCTCGAGCACGGTGCGCTCGGCTTTCGTCGCGAGCGCATCGGCTCGTTCGACGTTCCAGTCTGAGGGGACCTGCAGGTCGACGTAAGCGAAATGTCTGGCGCCCGCCAGTCGCGTGCGCAAATTGGTGAATCTCACACCGTCGGATTCCAAACGCCTGAGCGCCGATTCGATGCCGTGAATCTCCTCGACCGAAAGCGCTGCATCCATGAGTCCGTCGATCGAACGGCGCACGATGCGCCAACCCTCGTACAGAATGTTCACCGCAACGAGAATCGCGACCGCCGGATCCAGCCAGTACCACCCCGTGGACACCGCGATCCCGACGCCTACGAGGACCGCCACGGTAGTCCAGACGTCGGCCATCAAGTGGCGTCCGTCTGCTTCGGCGGCGAGCGAATGATGCTCTCGGCCTACGCGCAGTAGAACTCGCGCCATCAGCAGATTGATGATCGTCGCGAGCACCGAGAGCGAGGCGCCCAGACCAAAAGCTTGCAAAGGCTGCGGATTGCGAAAGCGGTCGGCGGCCGCCAGACCGATGCTGACAGCAGCTAGGACGATAAGCACGCCTTCGAAGACGGCGGCGAAATACTCCGCCTTGCCATGTCCGGATGGATGATCGAGATCTGCGGGGCGCTGCGCATAGGCGACCATGGCGAGCGCGAACGAGGCGCCGGCGAGATTCACCACCGATTCGAGCGCATCCGAGAGAAACCCGACGGAACCTGTCGCCCACCACGCGCCGCTCTTCAGCGCTATGGTGCTCAGCGCCGCGCCGACGGAAAGTTGCAGAGCTTGTCGCGGGGTCATCGATTGCCTGTCGCAGAGGCGCCGCAGCGACGGATCACCGTCCCTGCATGCAACCATACCCGCAAAACAGGCGGAGGCCATCCTCGGCCTCGGGAGGGACCAGGCTCTCAGCAGCTCGCAGCGGCGACGACGAAAGCGCCAGCCTCCTTCTGACTATCCGCTGCCGCCGCAGAGCTTCCCTAGGGACTTTCTGATTTACCCTCTCTCTGTGATCTCGAGCCGCTCGAAACGCCCTGCATTGCGGGCGCTTCTTTGGGCTGAGCCGGTAGTAGGTGAGTCAGAGCTTCCTTAGATCACCAGGCCGATACTAGCGCCATGGCGCGTCGCCTCCGCCATGCGGCGGGGCAGCCAGGCGGCGCCAGCCAGATACAACTGGGCGATATCGCCCTGCGCCTTGAGCTGGTCGTACAGGTCCGGCTGCGCCACTGCTCCGTACACCAGCACCACGCTATCGAAGCCGTCGTAGCGAGACGTCTTGGCGCCAAGGGCGGAACGGAACTCGAGCCCGGTGGAATCGACCTTCGTCAGGGTCACGTTGGGAACAGTCGTGACTCCCAGCTCCTCCATACGCGCCAGCATCATGCTGAGCGAGTATCTGGCGATCTCCCAGCCCAGGTGGACGTTCTTGTGAAAGATCGTGACCTCCTTGCCCTTGCTGGCCAGGAAATCCGCCACGCAGGGCGTCTCGTAATAGTCTTCCTGCGAGACGATCGCCACGCGCTTGCCGGTCGAGACGAGGCCTTGCATCACGTCCCAGCCTTGCACCACGTGCGGCAGTTCGAGACCGGACACATCATGCGGCGTGCGCGGCCGCGCACCCGTGGCGATGACGACCGCATCAGGCTTCAGCGCCTTGATCGCCGCAGCGTCCGCCGTGGTCTCGAGGCGCACGTCGACGCCCACGCGGACCATCTCGTTCTCTTCGAAATAGACCTGATCCTCGAAGGAGTCGCGGCCCGGCGCCCTGGACGCGATCAGCAACTGGCCGCCCAGACGCTTACCCTGCTCAAACAGCGTCACCTTGTGGCCGCGCATGGCCGCGATCCGCGCGGCTTCACAGCCGGCCAGGCCGCCGCCCACCACTACGACGCGCTTCGTCTTCTCTGCGGGCTTGTATTCCTGCCGCCAGCGCAGCTCGGCGCCGATCACCGGGTTGATCGAGCACATCGGCGTGTACGGGATGTACAGCGACTCGGAAGCCTCGTCGATGCAGCGCGTGCACGCGATGCAGCGGCGGATCTCGCTGAGCCGGCCCTCGCGCGCCTTGTTGGCGAATTCCGGATCAGCGATGCCGGCGCGCACCATGCCGACCAGGTCGCAGTAGCCTTCCTTGATCAGGTTTTCGGCGAGCACCGGGTCGTTGATGCGCCCCGTGAACAGCACGGCGACCTTCTTCGGCAGATCGGACAGGTCGGCCTTGGCCGCCTTGCCGATTTCGCGATATTCGGCGTGCGGGTAATAGGAGTTCGGCACATACGACGGCGCGCCCCAGCAATGGCCGATGTCCGTGTCGACGAAGTCGATCAAGCCGGTCTCGGCGATCCCGTAGAGCATCTCGCGCATTTCGAGGTTGTCGTAGCCGCCCTGGCGGAACTCGAGGCCGCTGATGCGGATGCCAAGCGCCATCGAATCGCCGATGCGGGCGCGTACTCGCTTCAGCACCTCGACGACGAAGCGGATGCGCTCGCTCGGGCCGCCGCCCCACCGGTCGGTGCGTTTGTTCGAGACCGGCGACAAGAACGCGTGCCCCATGGTCTCGTGCGCACAGTGGATCTCGACGCCGTCCGCGCCAACGGCCTTCGCGACCTCGGCCGCGTCCGCGTAGACGTTGATGCAGAACTCGATTTCCTCCTCGCCGAGCACGTGCGGGGTGTACGACTGCGCGCCGATCATCGGCACCGGCGACGGCCCCCAGGCCGAGGTGAGCTGCGTGAGCTGCACGACCGCCACCGAGCCGGCCGCGTGCACTTCATCGACGAACTTCTTCATACCCTCGGCGAACGCCGGGTACTGATAAGCCGCACCGTGCGCGGCGCAACCGATCGACAGGCCGACCTCGTCCGGGGTCTCCGGCGGAAACGGCACGTTGAGCAGCCAGGTCTCGCTGCCGATCCAGCCCGTGCCGCCTTTCGCCTTGGCGACGTGATGGGCGATGAAGTTCTCATCGATCATCCCCGGGACCATCGAGGAGTTGATGGTGTTGGTCGTCTCGCAAATACGATTCGGCACCCGCATCGGGCCCACCTGCAGGGGCGTGAACAGGTGCTCGAATTTCACATTGCTCATGCTACGTACCTTCGGAAGCAAGGATCAGGCCCACAGGCTGCTGACCGAGCAGAATGGAGGTGGTCGTAAGACAAGGTTTCAAAGCTGCGGCTCTCATCGCGCGGCGATGCTCAGCGATTGCTCACGGAAGCGCGGATCAGTCTCGCAGGCTGGCGCCGACTGCGGCCTAGGCCGGACCAGTCGGTTTCAACATCTTGATGGGGAACGGCCGCTCGGTCTGCATCTGGAAATACCCCCAGGCCGGGAACACCTTGACCAGGCTCGGCCACAGCGCCTTGCGCTCGGCCTCGGTCGCATCGCGGGCCACGGCGGTGTACTTGTCGAAGTCGAGTTGCACCCAGCAGTTCGGGTTGGCGTCCAGATTCAGGACCCACGCCGGGTTCGTGTCATAGCCGGCCAGCGATCCGACGACCACCAGTTCCTCGCCGTGGCGCATGAACACGGCCGGCGTGGTGCGCTTCTCGCCGGACTTGCGTCCGATGGTGGTCAGCAGCAACGTTGGGAATCCGCCCTGAGCGGTCTGTCCGGTGGACCGACCCGCGGGGCTCGCGAGGTACGCCTCGACGTCGGCGCGTGCGTCGCTGCGGATGTGGTCGAGCGACGCGGTACGCTCCTTGAACCAGGCAAATTCCTCGTCGGTCATCCAGTCAGGCTTCGGCATCTTGTCGCGGTCTTTCATGGTGAACCTCGGTGGTGCGTCCGGGCGGCGGCGTCGATCAATGCGTGTTTTGACGCGCCCGCCGCCAGCCGTCAACGTTCATTTGAACTACGACCATTCGAGCTGCGGCCGGTTCTCCGGAGAACCGGTCAGCTCCAATCGCCGCCGCGCCTCTTCAAAGCTATCCGCTTCCCTTCTTACTCGTAGACGACGAGCAGTTCGTAGGCGACGGCCGGGCCGCTGTCGCCGACCACCTGGATCTGCACCTCGTACTTGACGCGGACGCCGCCGCGGCCGCCCGCGCGCACCTCCGCCAGGCGCATACGACCTACGATCTCGCTGTCGACGGGCGCCGGTCGCAGGAACCGCACGCGGTCGAGACCCGCGTTGAAAATGCGGCGCGCACCGGTGATCTCGACCGGGCTCGGCGTCTTCAGGGCCGGGAGGAGCGACAGCACCAGGAACCCGTGCGCGATCGTCGTCCCCGTGGGACTGTCGCGCTTGGCCCGCTCCGGGTCGACGTGCAACCAGAACTCATCGTGCGTCATGCGTGCAAACGCAGTAATGAGCTCCTGCGTGATGCGGAAAGGCGGTCCCCAGGCGCCGAAATCGGGGCTGACGGCCGCCTCCAGCGCGGCCAGGTCGTCGAATCGAATGCTGCGTACTTGGCTGCTCATCGCTCTCAGATCTCCATCCGACAGGCGTTCACTGCGGCGGCACGGCATAGCCGTCCAGCACCGGCCGGTGCTCCGGCGTGAAGTACTGCGCCAGCGTGGCGTGCAGGTCTTCCAGGGTCCACTTCCCGCCCTTGGGGTTGTCGTAGAACGTGTCGAGCCGCGGACGCTGCAGAATGGTCACGCGCCCGCCCCAGACCACGAATGCTTCGCCCGAGATGTGTGCGGCTTCCGGCGAAGCCAGGTAACCGACCATCGGCGCCACATTGGCCGGATTGAAAACGTCGAAACCTTCTGCGGGCGCGGCGAACAGATGCGCATGCGGCATGTTCTCGGTCATGGCGGTGCGGGCGCGCGGCAGAATCACGTTGCTGGTGACGCCGAGCTTTTGCATCAACGCCGCTGCGCCGATCGCCAGCGAGACGATGCCCGCCTTGGCCGCCGCGTAGTTGGGTTGGCCGGGCGTGGCGAACAACATTGCTTCCGAAGCAGTGCTGATCAAGCGGCCGTAGACTGGGCTGGACTTGGATTTTTCGCGCCAGTACTGAGCCGCGTTGCGCATGTTGACGAAATGGCCGCGCAGGTGCACCCGGACGACGGAGTCGAATTCCTCGTCGGTCATGCCATAGAGCGTCTTGTCCCGCGTGAAGCCGGCGTTGTTGACCAGGATGTTCACGTCGCCGTAGGAATCCAGCGCGGTCTTGAAGACCCTGCCCGCATCGGCGGTGTCGGCGCAGTCGCCCAGTACGGCGACCGCTTCGCCGCCGAGCCCCTTGATCGTCGCCACCACGTCCTCGGCCTTGTCCTTCGCCGCCGGAATGTCGTTGATGACCACGCGCGCGCCCTGGCGCGCCAGTTGCAACGCTTCTTCACGGCCCAAGCCGGCGCCTGCACCGGTCACGATGGCCACCTTGCCAGTCAAGTCACCCATGTCTATCTCCCAAGAAATCTGCAATCGCTCAGAGGCGTTTGACTCAGAGGCGTTCGATGATGGTGCCGGTGCCGACGTTAGCGCCGCAGCACATGGTGATCAGCGCAGTCGCCTTGTCCTGCCGCTCGAGTTCATGCAGCGCCGTACAGATCAGCCGTGCGCCGGTCGAACCCACCGGATGTCCGAGCGCCATCGCGCCGCCGTTCACGTTGACCTTGCTCATGTCCGCGTCGTAGACCTGCGCCCAGGACAACACGACCGAGGCAAACGCCTCGTTGATCTCGACCAGGTCGATGTCGGCCATCT
The DNA here is from genome assembly GCA_034005205.1 of Steroidobacteraceae bacterium. GTDB lineage: Bacteria > Pseudomonadota > Gammaproteobacteria > Steroidobacterales > Steroidobacteraceae > Steroidobacter. Next base: position 18,960 of record JAVEVD010000011.1, read on the forward strand.
TCATGCCGCTGCGCTTGAGCAGTCGCGCAGTCGCGTCAACCGGACCGTCGAGGCCGAAGAACGGGTCGGCGCCCACCAAGCAGTCCGCGACGATGCGCGCGCGCGGCTTGAGCCCACGATTCTTGGCCTCCTCCGCGCTCATCCACAGCACGGCCGCCGCGCCGTCGGACACCTGCGAGCTGCTGGCGGCCGTAGTGACGCCGTCGGGGATGATCGGCTTGAGTTGCGCGAGGCTCTCCAGCGTCGTGTCACGCAGCCCCTGGTCGCGGCTCACCACCTTGGTCGCGCCGGTCGGCTTGCCGTCCTCGCCGAGCACCGGCGCCTCGACCTTGACGACTTCGCGGTCGAAGCGGCCTTCCTCCCAGGCGATCTTGGCGCGACGCTGCGATTCGCAGGCCAGTGCGTCGGTCATCTCGCGAGTCAGACCACGGTGCTTCGCGATGCGCTCGGCCATCTCGAACTGCGTCTGCGCAGTGTTCCACGGCCAGTCCTTCGGGATGAAGTAACCGGGTCCGTGCATGACGTTCGCGCCGAGCGGCACGCGGCTCATCATCTCGACTCCGCAGGCGATGCCGATGTCGATCGAGCCCGACCCGATCAGCGCGGCGATCTGATGGTTGCAGGCCTGCGCGGAGCCGCACTGTGCATCGACGGTGTAGCCGCCGGTGCTGTAGTTCTTGCCCATCGACAGCCAGGCGTGGCGCACGATGTTGTTCGATTGCTCGCCCGCCTGGGTCACACAGCCGCCGGCCACCAGATCGACGTCGGCGTAATCGACGCCCGCGCGGCGCACCAGTTCATCGAACGTGAGCGAGAGCAGCTTGGTGACGTGCAGACCGGAGAGATCTCCGACTATCGGTTTGCCGCGCCCGATCGGGGTCCGGCAGGCTTCAACGATCACGGCTTCACGCATGACAAGGCTCCTTCGATAAGCGAGTTGGGTGCGGGCGCAAGACGCAAAAGGTCAGGCGCCGCACACCCGGTATTCGTAGCTGTCCGCCGCCGTGAGACTGCGCTGCACGCGGCGTTGCTTCAGCAGATAGGCCAGATGCGCCATGGTTTCGCCGATGGCGAGTACGCTGTCCAGCGCGCCCCGCCGATCGGGAAACAATCGCCGCGACAGACCATAGACGGTGTCGGGCCGTTCCGCGCAGAAGGCGAGAACGCGATCCAGCACGCTGAAATGGTGTCGCTGCAACTGCTCGGCCCTGGTGCGCAGTCCATGGAACGGCAATTCGTGCGACGGCAACACCAGCGTTTCATTCGGCAATTCGCCGATGCGCTCGAGCGAAGTGAGCCACTCCTTGAGCGGATTGGCCTCGGGCTCGAACGGCAACACGCCCACATTGGGGCTGATGCGCCCGAGCAGCTGGTCGCCGCTCAGCAGCACGCCGAGCTCGCTGCAATAAAGCGCGATGTGCTCTGGCGAGTGGCCCTCGCCGCCGCGCAACTGCCACTGGAAGTCGCCGATCACCAGCGTCTCTCCATCGCGCAGTCGTCGGTAGGCGCGCGCCGGCGGCGAATGCACGTCGGTGAACTGCTGCAGGGCTTTTCCGAGCTCCTCCACCTGCGCGTCGTTGAGGCCGGCGCGCCGGAAATAGACCCGGTCCTCCCAGGAGTCGAGCGAGGTGTCGTGCACCAGGCGCATGGCGAAGTATTCGGCGCGGCTCATGTACAGCGGCACGCGCAGCTTCTCGGTAAGCCACCCCGCGAGCCCGCAATGATCGCCGTGATGATGCGTGCATACGATGCCGGTGATCGGCGCGCCGAGCTCCGGCAGGATCTGCTCCCAGAGCGCGCGCGTCACCGCGGTGTCGAAGCCTGTGTCGATGATGCGCCAGCCGGCGCCGTCGCGGACCAGGTACAGGTTGATGTGATTCAGCGCCATCGGCAGCGGCATGCGCAGCCACTGAATGCAGCCTGGCACCACGTCGATCCGCTCACCGTTGCAGGCGGGCGGTTTGAACGGGTAAGTGAGCTCCGTCATCAGCGACCCGCCCGAGGCATGCCCAGGCCGAACTGCGAGGCGATGTCGCGCAACAATTCGTTGACGCCGCCTCCGAAGGTGTTGATCAGCGCGAGGCGGTATTCCTCCTCGAGGGTGGCCGCCAGCACTGCGGCCGCGCTGTCGCGCCGGTAAAGTCCGCCGCAGCCCACGACTTCGAGCAGCTTGCGGAACACCGCGATCGCCGTCTCCGTGCCGAACACCTTGGCCGCCGAGGCCAGACCGACATCGATTTTCCCGAGCGTCACGTCAGCCGCCATGCGGTAGTTGAGCAACCGCATGGCTTCGAGCTTCTGATAACACTCGGCGAGCGCCGTCGCCACCCACGGCCGGTCGATCGGGCGCGCGCCGGATTCGTCGGGCTGGCGCGCCCACGCAAGCGTCCGGAAGAAACAGCCGCGCGACTTGACGCCAAAGGCGCCGAGACCAATGCGCTCGTGGTTGAGCTGGGCGGTGATCAGTTTCCAGCCGCCGTGCAGCTCGCCGACCAGCATGTCGCGCGGCACGCGCACGTTGTTGTAATAGCTCGCGAACGTCTGGTGTCCCACCGTGTAGATCGGCGTGAACGAAACGCCCGGCGCCTTCGCGTCCACGATCAGCAGCGAGATTCCCTTGTGCCGCGTCTGCGTCGGATCGGTCCGGCAGGCGAGCCAGATATAGTCGGCCGCGTCGATATCCGACGTGAACACCTTCTGGCCGTTGACCACGAAGCCATCGCCGTCGGGCAGCGCAGTGGTTTTGAGCGTGGCGAGGTCGGTTCCCGCGGACGGTTCGGTGTAACCGATCGAGAAGTGGATCTCGCCGGCTGCAATGCCGGGCAGGAACTTCTGCCGATGCTGCTCCGAGCCATGCTCCATGAGCGCGGGGGCGACGGTGTTGATGGTGACGAACGGCAGCACGACGCCCGCAACCAATGCTTCCTCGAAGAAAATCAGCTGCTCGAGCGGCGTGAAGCCCTTGCCGCCGAACTTCTTCGGCCAGCCCACCGCGAGCCAGCCGTCGCTGCCCAGGGTGCGGATCAGGGCCTTGTAGGCCGTCACCCTCTGCGAGCCCCGATAGTTGTGCATCGCCGCCCGGTATTCCGGCGTGACGACGCTCGCGAAGTAGGCGCGGATCTCCTGCTTCAGGGCCTGCTGTTCGGGCGTGAGGTTCACGTACATGTTTCTGGTCCTCGACTGCGCCGTGCTTAACAGTCCGCATCCGTCAGGGCGGGCGTGGCGAGCCACCGCCCCAGAGCCTCGAGATTGGCCGTGACGCCGCCGCAGGCGATTTCGAGAGCGCGGCTCCAGTAGGTGTAGCGGTGGATCGGATAGCTCACGTCGACGCCGACGCCGCCGTGCATGTGCTGGGCCGCGTGGGTGACGCGATGGCCGGTGTCGCAAGTCCAGGCCCGTACGACGCCCGCGGCGCCCGCGGCGTCGAGGCCAGCGTCCAGCCGCCAGACTAGCTGCCAGAGCGAGGAACGCAACGCCTCGACATCGATCAGGCAATCCGCCGTCTTTTGCGATATCGCCTGGAACGCCGCTATCGGCTGGCCGAACTGCACGCGCTCGCTGGTGTAGGCGACCGCCCGCTTGAGCGCTTCGCCGCTCACGCCGAGCTGCAAGGCGCCGAGGCAGGCTGCAACGCGCGGGCCGAGCCAATCGAGCGCCTGCTCGCCGAGCGCGGCCGCCGTTGGCAGCTCCAGATCGTTGATCACCAGGTCGGCGGCGGGTTCATGGTGCGTCAGTCGGCCCCCAATGCGCTCGACGCCAGCCTGCGCCGGATCCACGGCGAACAACCTTACGCCCTCGGCGGTCTGTGCAGGCAATACCGCGAGCGCGGCTTGCTCGGCCTGCGGTACGGCGACGGCGCGGCCGTTCAGACGCCAGCCGGCGTCAGTCTTCCGCGCGTGCAGGGTCAGTCCGCGACTCTGCTGCAGGCCCTCCAGGCTCAGCGTCGCGAGACGGGTTGCATCGGCCAGCTCGGCCATGCCAGGAGCGCCCTCCGCGAATTTCGCGAGCGCCGCCACGGCAAGCTGGTGCGGCCACAGCGGCGCCGGAGCGAGCCGCCTGCCCTGACTCTCGAGCACGGCGCACAGTTCGGTCATGCCGAGCGCGCTGCCTCCCAAGTCCTCGGGCAGGATCAGCGCCGTAAGACCGCCCTCGCGCAGCGCCTGCCATAGCGCCCGGTCATAGGGCTCATCACCGGCCCAGAACTGCTGAATCGTCTCGTCGGTGCAAAAATCGGCGAACAGCCGCGACGCCATGTCGACGATCGCGCTCTGCTCCTCGCTCATCAGGAAATTCATCGGCTGGCCCTTGAGAGACTGGAGGGACGGCGGCGCGCGAGCCGGGCTGGCCGGTCGCTAGTCCATGCGACCGAGGATGGCGCCCCCTGTGGGGACCCCGACGCCGGACGTCACCAGCGCGTGGCGGACCGGCTTTTTCGGCTGGTTGACCGACGTGCCGCGCACCAAGCGCACTGCTTCCACGATGCCGTTCACGCCGTGGATATACGCCTCGGACAGCTGTCCGCCGTGGGTGTTCGTGGGCAGGCGCCCATTCGCGCGCAGCGCGCCGGACTTGACGAAGGCCTCGGCCTCGCCGTACTCGCAGAAGCCCCACGATTCGAGCTGCCAGAGCACGATCGGCGTAAACGCATCGTAAATGACCGCCGCATCGATGTCCCGGGCGCTCAGCCCGCACTGTGCATAGGCTTCGGCCGCGGCGATGTCCATCTCCGGGATGCGCGCTATCTCGGGTCGGTAGAACGAGGTCATCTCCTCCTGATCCTTGGCGAGGCAGTTCGCCACGCCGCGGATCGACACGCCGGGCTGCTTCAGATCCCGAGCGCGCTCGGGCGTCGTGACCACTACGGCGCAGCCGCCGTCGCTTTCCTGGCAACAGTCGTAAAGCTTGAGCGGATCGCAGATCTTCTTGCCGGCGTCGTACTCCTCGCGCGTGAGCGGCCGCTGATAGAAGAACGCGGCCGGGTTGCTCACGGCGTACTCACGCGTGGAGTGAGCGACCTCGAACAACGCGTCCGTCGTGCAGCCAGTCAGGTGCATGTAGCGACGCGTGAACATCGCGACCCACGAGGCGGGCGTCAGCAGCCCGAACGGCATGTAATAGCCGTAGTGGATTGCGCTGCCGGTGATCAGGTTGCCGGAGACGCCGGCCGAGTAGCGTTGCCCGGAGCGCCCGTTGAGCGCGCGGTAACAGACGACGGTCTCGGCGACGCCGGCGGCCACCGCCATGGCCGCCTGCAGCAGCGTGCCGGTAGCCGCACCGCCGCCATAGGGCACGCGACTGTACAGGGTGATGTTGTCGCAGCCGATCGCGCGAGCGACGTCGACCTCCTCGTTCTGATCGATCGTGAACGTCACGAGCCCGTCGACGTCGGAGGGCTTCAGTCCCGCGTCATCGAGCGCCTTCTTCACGGCCTCGGCCGCGAGCGCGAGCTCCGAGCGACCGGAATCTTTCGAGAATTCGGTCGAACCGACGCCGACGATGGCGGCCTTGTCGGAAATTCTTGCAACCATGGATCAAGGCTCCTTCGGCAGCGCCACGCGCACCATGCCGGTCATGTGGGCGCCCCAAACGTTGTTGTCGCCGCTGACGCTGATGTCGATCGTGCCCGCAGCGTCGTCGCGCGCGACCACTTCGCCGGTGATGGTCATGACCATGCCCGGCAGGTTCGGCGCCCCGAGCTTGACGTCGATGCGCTTCAATGTGGCTTCGGGGCCGGTCCAATCGGTCACGTAGCGACCCATCAGGCCATTGCTGGTGAGGATGTTCATGAAAATGTCGGGCAGACCGGCGGCCTGCGCCGCGGCCTTCTCGTGATGGACCGGCGTGAAATCGCGCGATGCAATCGCGCCGCCCACGATCAGGCCGGCCGTGATGTCGATTTTCAGGGGCGGCAGCTTCTCGCCGATGGCGACGCTGTCGTAACGCCGTGTAGTCTTGTGCTGCATGGTGTTGCCTCGCTGTGCTGGCGTCAGACAGGGTAAAAGTTGGGCAACATGGTCTGCTCGTCGACGCGTTCGACCTTGCCCTTGACCTTCATGCCGACGTGCACCGCACTCGGATCGCAGCCGACCACGTTCGCAACCAACCGCGTGCCTTCCTTCAGCTGGATCAGGCCGCAGACCAGCGGATACGGGTAGCCGGGGAACCTCGGATAGCTGATCTCGGTGTAGCTGTAGACTTCACCTTCGAGCGAGGACTCGATGCTGTCCCACTCGAGCGACTGGCACTGCCCGCACATCGGGCGCGGCGGATGCCGCAGCACACCGCAGCTCTTGCAGCGCTGGATCAGCAATTTGCCCTGGTCGATCGCCTCCCACCACCACGCGTTGTCGTGGCCGCGCGGCGACTGGATCCGCGTCGGCGCCTTGAGCTTCGCCTCGCCGCCGGCCGCCTCGGCCTTGGCCGCCGCGACCTCGGCGTTCGGCTTGAAGCGCAATGTGCGGAATACCTGTCGACCAACGTCGACCCCGTGCTGGTCGGTGAACTTCGTAACCGTCTCGATGAAGTAGCCCACGCCGCGCGCCGTCTTCTTGGGCCCGTTGATGTTGTCGATGACGGTCTGCGCAAACACCTGATCGCCGGGACGCAGGTCGCGGTAGAACTCGGTGATCGTATTGGTGCCGAGCACGCCGGTGTAGCCGTGCTCCGCGAGCACGTTGTGCAACTCGCGCTGCAGGTCGACTTGGCCGGTCTGCGGCGTGGCCATGGAATAGCCCTCCATGGTCCAGATCTGCAGCATGGTCGGCGGCGCGATGATGCCCCGCTTGCTGGACGCGGCGGCGAACTCCGCATCGGTGTACACCGGGTTCTGGTCGCCGGTGACTTCCGTCCAATGGCGGATCATGGCCAGATTGACGTCGTCGTAGCCGCGCTTCGGCGGCCCCAGCTCGCGGCCCACATAGGAGCGTATCCGCGCTTCGAATGCCTCGGTCTCGTCGGGCGTCATGAGTCTTTCTCCAGCGCCCTGCCCTGGGCGACGTTGCGAATCTTGCGTCAAGCATATTTATAGTTGAATATGGATTCAACTATGCCGCGCATCCATCGTCACAAGCGCGCTCCCGTCAAGAGCGAGCGCCTCGGCAGCCGCGGGCTCGCGACCCGCGAACGGCTCAAGGCGGCCGCTCGTCGTGTGCTCGATCGCAAGGGCTACCGGCAGATGACAGTCGCGGACGTGACGAGCGAGGCGGGCGTCGCGGCGGGATTGTTCCATCGTTATTTCCCGGACCTGAGAACGCTGACGCTGGAGCTCGTGAGCGAGGCCATCGACGAGTTCGCAGACACCGCCGCCATCGAGCAGGGCGTCGCGCCCGGCGACTGGATGGGGCGCATCCGCTCGCACATCGCGTTGTCAGTAGCCAACCACGCGTTGCGCCCAGGCATGGTCCGGGCGGTGAACCAGTTGGCCGACGAGTCGCCGGCCTTCCGCGCCCAGCTGCGCGGCTTCTATCAGGCGCAGCTCGAATTGCTGTCGATGCAGATGCCGCGACTGTTCCCGCGGGCCAAGCTGACCCCGGCCGAATCGCTGCTGATCGTCTACGCGTTGGGCGGCATTTCGGAGGTGGTGCTGCGCGAGCTGTACATCCTGCGCAACCCTGCGTTTCGTGACCTGAAGCTCTCGCCCGAAGAGCTCACCGACTGGCTGGCGCTGCTGTTCCACCGCGCGCTGTTTGCGAGCGATCCGCCCGACGGACTGGGCCGCGCTGCGCGCCTCAAGGCGCTCAGACGGGAGCAGCCCAAGCGCCCGCGCACGGCGCCCGCCACTCGGGGCGCTCGGCCGCGACGAGCGCAGCCGAGCGAGGCTCAGGGAAGATCGGATTAACCTACCGGCGCTCCAGCATCTCGAGATTCAAAGCACCTCGAACAGGGCGGCGGCGCCCATGCCGCCGCCGACGCACATGCTGACCACGACGTGGCGCACGCCGCGACGCCGACCCTCGAGCAATGCGTGACCGGTCAGGCGGGCGCCGGACATGCCGAACGGATGGCCGACCGCGATCGCGCCGCCGTTCACGTTCAAGCGGTCGTTCGGTATGCCGAGCTTGTCACGGCAATAGATGACCTGGCACGCGAACGCCTCGTTGATTTCCCAAAGGCCGATGTCGGCCACCGTGAGTCCGGTCTGCTGCAGCAGTTTCGGGATCGCGAATACCGGCCCGACGCCCATCTCGTCCGCACGGCAACCGGCCACCGCCATGGCGCGATAGACGCCGAGCGGACGCAGACCGCGGCGCTTCGCCTCCTCGCGGCTCATGACGACGCAGGCGCTCGCCCCGTCGGAGAGCTGCGAGGCGTTGCCCGCAGTGATGTGGCGCCCTTCGGGCGCCCATTGGCCCTTCTTCCAGACCGGCTTGAGCGCCGCCAGACTTTCGAGCGTCGTGTCCGGACGAACGCCTTCGTCATGCGTGAGCGTGACGGCTTCCGAGCCGATCACCTGGCCTTCCTTGTCGAACAATTGTTTGACGCTCGGCAGCGGCGCGATCTCCTCGTCGAACAGACCTTCGCGTTGCGCCCGCGCTGTGCGCTGCTGGCTCTGCAGCGCGTACTCGTCCTGCGCGGCGCGCGAAACGCCGTAGCGCTCGGCCACGATCTCGGCGGTCTCGATCATTTGAATGTAGGCCGTGGGCATCGCCTTCAGCACGGCCTGCGACTGGGCCCGATAGGCGTTCTTGTGCTTGTTCTGCGTGAGCGAAATCGACTCGAGCCCGCCCGCGACGGCGATCCTGTGCTCGCCGACCATGATGCTCTTCGCCGCACTGGCGATGGCCGCCAGACCCGAGGCGCACATGCGGTCGATCGTCATGCCGCCGACGCTCTCGGGCAGCCCGGCGGTGTAAGTGCACAGGCGACCGAGGTTGTATCCCTGTGTGCCCTGCTGCGCAGCGACGCCGAGAATCACGTCGTCGACGTCGGCGCCGTCGACCTCGGCTTTGGCGAGCGCAGCGCGGATCACATGACCGCCGAGCACGGGCGCCTCGGTGTCGTTGAAGGCGCCGCGATAGGCGCGCCCGATCGGCGTGCGCGCGGTCGAGACGATGACGGCTTCTGCAAAGCTCATCGGCGAGTCCTCATTCGAAGTAGAGACGACTGATCGTGTCGACCACGCAGGCGGGCTTGTCCGCCCCCTCGATCTCGACCGTGATACGAATCGTGACCTGCACGCCGCCCTTCACTTCCTCGGCGGCGACCACTTCGCCGCGGCCGCGAATGCGCGACCCGGCGCGCACCGGGGACGGAAAGCGCACCTTCTCGCAACCGTAGTTCACGCCCATCTTGAGGCGGTCGTACTGGACGAGTTGGGGCAGGAACTTGCTCGCAAGGCTCAGCGTCAGGTAGCCGTGCGCGATGCAGCCGCCGAACGGACCCTGCGCCGCGCGCTCCTCATCGACGTGGATCCACTGGTGATCGTCGGTCGCATCGGCGAACAGGTTGATGCGGTCCTGGCTCAGCACCATCCAGTCAGTCGCGCCGAGGTCGCGGCCGACGGCGGCCAGTACGCTGGCGACGGAATCGAATCTCTGTGTCATGACGGCGTCCTCATGCACGCTGCGAACTGACCGAAACGACCTCGCCGGTCATGTACGAGGAGTAGTCGCTCGCCAGGAAGACCATCACGTTGGCCACTTCCCAGGGCTCGGCGCCTCGCCCGAAAGCCTCGCGCGCCGACAACTGCGCGAGCAACTCCTCGGAGGCGGACTTGCGCAGGAATGCGTGGATCGCGATCGAGGGCGCCACGGCGTTGACGCGCACGCCGAATTCGGCCGCTTCGATCGCCGCACAGCGCGTCAGCGCCATGACGCCGGCCTTCGCGGCCGCGTAGTGCGCTTGCTCGGCCTGCGCGCGCCAGCCGAGCACCGACGCGTTGTTGACGATCACGCCGCGACCGCGCGGCTGCATCGCCTTGAGCGCAGCGCGCGTCATGCGAAACGTGCCGGTCAGAGTGATGTCGATGACCTTGGCCCACTCCTCGTCGGCCATGTCGAGGATGCGCCGGCTGGCGCCGAGGCCGGCGTTGTTGATCAGCACGTCTATGGCGCCGGCCTGCGCCTCGGCGAATGCGAACAGCGCTTGGACCTGGTCCTCCTGCGACACGTCGCACAACTGGCCGTACACGGCTTCGAGGCCTGTCTCACGCCGGATGGCGGCCACCGCCTCGCCGAGGCGCCGTTCGTGGATGTCGCTGATCACCAAAGCGCGGCAACCCTCCTCCGCGCAGCGCTTCGCGGCCGCGAAGCCAATGCCGGCCCCCGCGGCGGCGGTGACCAGCACGGTCTTGTCGCGCAGCAAGCCGTGCGCGGGGACGTAGTCGGGAGGCGGTCTCATGGATTCCTCTGGGTCGTGGCGGCCGCGAACATGGTCAGCGCGGCATGCCGAGCGCGCGCTCGGCGATCAGGTTGAGCTGAATTTCGTTGGCGCCTGCGTAGATCGTGTCGGAACGACTGAAGAGCCACACCTGTCGCAGCTTCTGCGCCAGCGGGTCATCGTCATCGGTGAGGACCGCGGCCGCGCCGAGCACGTCGGCGGCCAGCCGCCCGAAGTCACGCCGCCAGTTCGACCAGGCGAACTTGGCGATGTAGGCCTCGCGCGAGACGGACGCGCCCTTCTCTGAATCGTCCTGCGCGAGCACCCGCAAGGCGTTGCAGCGCAGCGCGTCGAGCGTCAGCGCGGCTTGCGCGATGCGCTGGCGCAGCGCCGGATCGCGCGCCGCACCGTTGCGCCGCGCGACCTCCAGGAGACAGGCCATCTCGCGCTCGAAGCCGGCCTGCTGTCCGAGCGTCGAGACGCCGCGCTCGAAGCCGAGCAGCGCCATCGCGACCTTCCAGCCCTCTCCGGGCGCCCCCAGGTGCAGCGACGCTTCGGTGCGGGCGCCGTCGAAGAACACTTCGTTGAACTCCGAATCGCCGGTGATCTGCCGGATCGGTCGGATCGTGACGCCGTCCTGATGCAACGGCACGAGCAGCATCACTAACCCGTGGTGACGTTGCGATCCCGGCTCGCAGCGCGCCACCACGAAAATCCAGTCGGACTCGTGCGCCCAGGACGTCCAGGTCTTTTGTCCGTCGATCACCCAGTGGTCGCCTTCGAGCCGCGCGCGAGTCTGCACGTTCGCGAGGTCGGAGCCGGCGTTCGGCTCCGAATATCCCTGGGCCCAGTACTCGACGCCGGCGCGGATGCCGGGCAGGAAGCGCCGCTGCTGTTCCGGCGTGCCAAAGGCGATCAAGGTCGGCGCGAGCAGCGTCTCTCCGATGTGCCCCAGCCGTCCCGGTCCGCCGGCGCGCACGTATTCCTCGTGGAACGCCACTTGTTGCGACAACGGCAGCCCGCGACCGCCGTGCTCTTTCGGCCAGCCGATGCCGACCCAGCCGCCGCGCGCCAGCTCCTGTTCCCAGCGCTTGGCGAGCTTCGGACCGTAACCGGGTGAGCCGAGTCCGCCGCAGCCGCGCAGCGGCTCGAATTCGCCGCGCAGATGCTCCTCCATCCAGGCGGCGACCTCGGCGCGGAAAGCTTCTTCGCGCAAGTCCGTCATGCTGCGGCCTCGTCGAACAGTGCGCCAGCCAAACGCTCGCGCCACTCGGTCGGACGCCCGAGCCAGACGCGGGCCGCCTGCGCACGTTTGAAGTACAGGTGCGGATCGTATTCCCAGGTGAAACCCACGCCGCCGTGCAGCTGGATCGCCTCCTGCGTGCAGAATTGCGCCGCGTCGTCCGCCAGGCAGCGCGCCATCGCGGCGAGTTTCAAGCTGCGGCGCTCGTCGACCCCAAGATCGAATTCCACCGCGGCGCCGAGCACCGCGGAGCGCGCCAGCTCGACGGCGACCATCATCTGTGCACAGCGGTGTTTGAGCGCCTGAAACGTCGCGAGCGGCTTGCCGAACTGCACTCGCTGTCCGAGATGCGCGACGGTCAGGTCCAGGCACTGTTGCGCAACGCCGACCTGCTCTGAGGCCAGCACGATCGCGCCCAATCGTCGGGCGGCTTCCAGCGCGCGCTCGACCGCCGCGCCGCGCGCCAGACAGTCGCCCTCGGGTACGTACACGGCCTGCAGGCTCACTGCGGCTACCGGACGCGTGGCGTCGTAATTGTCGCGCGCCCGCCGAGTGACGCCGGATGCGTCCAGCGCGACGGCGAGCAGCACATCGCCCGCCTCGGTTTGCGCTGGCGTCAACAGCCAATGCGCGGCCATCGCCGCCGGCGTCGCCGGCAGCACGCCGTCGAGCCGCCAGCCTGCGCCGTCGCGGCGCGCCGCGAGCGGCGCCTGCGGCAGCAATCCGAGATCGAGCGTGAAGATCTGCTCGCCGCTTGCGAGCGACGGCAGCCAGCGCGCTGCAACCGCCTCATCGCCGACCGCAAGCAAGGTCGCGCCGGCGAGCACGGCGCTCTCGAGCCACGGTGCGCACGCCAGGCGACGGCCAGTAGCTTCCGCAACCAGCACCAGTTCGGCGACGCCCAGGCCGAGCCCGCCATACGCCTCCGGCAGATGCACGCCGCAGGTCCCGAGCTCGGCGAGCTGCGCCCACAAGCCCGCATCGAAACCGCCAGACTCGAATGCGGCGCGCCGCATGTGCGCCGAGTCGCTCGCGCTCGCGAGCAACTGCTCGACCGAGTCCGCGATCTGACGCTGCTCTTCGGTAAGCCTCAGATCCATCGCCGGCTCAGGCGCCGTAGACAGGTTGCGCCGGCCGGCGCTCGGCGATCAGCTTGTTCACTACGTCGGTCAACTCCGCCGGCTCCCAGCGGGCGCCCTTGTCCGTGATCTTGCCGGTGCGCCAGCCTTCGGCGATCGACAGCTCGCCGCCCTTGGCCTCGAAGCACAGACCGGTGACGTGCGCCGAGAGCGGACTGCCGAGCCAGACGACGATCGAGGCCACGTTCATGGGATCCCAGACGTCGAAACCGCTCTCGGGTTTCTTCACGAGATCGGGCATCGCGCCTTCGGTCATCGAGGTGCGCGCAGCCGGCGCCAGGCAGTTGACGGTGACGCCATAGCGCTTCAGCTCCACCGCCTGCACCAGGGTCAGCGTGGCGATGCCGCCCTTGGCCGCCGAATAATTGCTCTGCCCGACCGAACCCTGCAGCCCAGCGCCGGAGCTCGTGTTGATGATGCGCGCATCGACCGGCTTGCCGGCCTTGCTCGCATCGCGCCAGCGGCGCCCAAGCACGTTCGCCAGGCAAAAATGGCCCTTCAGGTGCACGCGCATCACGGTGTCCCAGTCGTCCTCGCTCAGCGACAGGAACATGCGGTCGCGCAGGACGCCGGCGTTGTTCACGAGCACGTGCACCTCGCCGAACGCGGCCACAGCGGCGTCGACGATGCCCTTGGCGCCGTCCAACGTCGTGATGTCGCCGCTGTCGGCGAGCGCACGGCCGCCCGCGGCCACGATCTCGCCGACCACCTCTTCGGCGGCGTCACGCCGAATGTCGTTGACCACGACGTTCGCGCCTTCGGCGGCGAACGAAAGCGCGTAGGCGCGGCCAAGGCCGCCGCCCGCGCCAGTGATGATTACGGTGCGACCGTCACAAATGCCCATGGTTCTGCTCTCATCCCAGTCGTTCGATGATCGTCACATTCGCCTGCCCGCCGCCCTCGCACATCGTCTGCAGGCCGTAGCGACCGCCCGTGCGCTCGAGCTCGTGCAGCAGCGTCGTCATCAGCTTGGTTCCGCTCGCGCCGAGCGGATGACCGAGCGCGATGGCCCCGCCGTTCACGTTGGTGCGTTCGTGCGGGTAACCCGTTTCCTTCAGCCACGCCATCACCACCGATGCGAACGCCTCATTGATCTCTACGAGGTCGATGTCCTCGAGCTTCATGCCGGCTTTGGCGAGCGCGCGGCGCGTAGCCGGAATGGGCGCGGTCAGGTGCCAGATCGGGTCGTCGGCGAGCACGGACAGGTGCACGATGCGCGCGCGCGGCGTGAGCCCGTAGCGCTTCAATGCGGCTTCCGAGACCACGAGCACCGCCGAGGCGGCGTCGCAGGTCGAGCTCGACACCGCCGCCGTGATCTTCGGGAAGGCGGGATCGACCGGCTGCAGCGTGGCCATTTTCTCGAGCGTGCTGACGCGAGCGGTCTCGTCCATGCGGAACTCGCCATACGGTACGACTTCGCGATCGAAGCGCCCCTCGGCGATGGCTCGCAGCGCGCGGTCATGGCTTTCTTTCGCGAACACCTCCATGTCGGCGCGGCTGATATTCCAGTGGTCAGCGATGCGCTGTGCAGCGTAGAACTGGTTCACCGGCGCATCGCCGAAGCGCGCCCGCCAGCCCCGGCTTTCGGCGAACGGCGTCGTGAAGCCGAGCGGCTGGCCGGCCAGCAAGGCCGAGGAGATCGGGATGCTGCTCATGGTCTGCACGCCGCCGGCGAGCACGACGTCCTGGGTCCCGCTCATCACCGCTTGCGCGGCGAAGTGCACGGCCTGCTGCGAGCTGCCGCACTGCCGATCGACGGTCGTGCCGGGCACGTTGAGCGGCATCCCCGCCGCGAGCCAGGCCGTGCGGGCGATATCGCCCGCGAGCGCGCCGATCGTGTCGACGCAGCCAAAAATCACGTCGTCGTATTCTTCCGCTGGGATCGCGTTGCGGCCGACGATCGCCGCGATCACGTGTGCGCCGAGATCGGCGCCGTGCACGTGGGCGAGCGAGCCCTTGCGCTTGCCGGTCGGGGAGCGCAATGCGTCGACGATGAAAGCTTCAGCCATGGAGTGTTCTTCCCGTCTCAAGAGAGCGTGGCGGCCGGCCCGAGCGGCGCATCGTCGCGCAGCAGCGTCTCGGCCAGACGCGCCTTGTGAAATGCGCGGTCGCCCCAGGCGGCGTCGAGCACCCAGGCGCGCTTCATGAACATCTGCAGATCGACCTCCCAGGTATAACCGCTCGCGCCATGAACCTGAATGCCCTTGCGCGCCGCCAACCATGCGGCTTCGGCGCAGGCGAGCTTCGCGTGAGAGGCGAGCGCGGCGCGGTGACGCTCGCCGCGCTGCAGGGCGAGCGCCGCGCGATAGAGCACCGGCCGTGCGAACTCGATCTTCGTCAGCACGTCGGCAAGATGGTGCTTGACCGCCTGGAAGGACCCGATCGGCTTGCCGAATTGCCGGCGCTGGGCGGCGTAATCGACCGACAGGTCGAGCATGCGTTGCGCCAAGCCCGCCAGCTGGCCGGCGACCGACACCACGGCCCGATCGAGAGTCGCCTCGGCCAGGGCTTGCGCCTGCTCGCCCTCGAGCAAGCGGGTCGCGGGCCCGAGCGATTGCGCCGGCGTCACGAGACGACGCGATGCATCGATGCTCGCGAGCGGCGCGCACTGCGCATCCCCATTCAGCGCCGCATGCAGTTCAAGGGATCCGGTCGCGCCGGGCCGGAAGTCGAACATCAGGTTGGCGATCTGTCCGTCCGCCACCCACGGGTTGACCGGGTGCCCGATGGCGATCCGCGCCGAGCCGTCGGCGATCTTCGGCAGCCATTGTTCGCGCAGCGCCGCACATTCCTCGGGCAATGCACAAAGCAACCCGGCGGCCACGTACGCTGTATCGGACAGTGAATCCGGTATCGCGTAGTAGCCAAGTTCTTCGGTGATCAGCGCCCAATCGACGTCGCCCATGCCGAGGCCGCCGTAGGCCTCCGGCACCGACAGGCCGGTGACGCCCTGCGCGGCGATCTTGGCGCGCAAGTCCGGCGAGCGGCCGCCGGCGGTTTCCCAGATCTCGCGCAGCAGCTCGGGGGCCGCTTCATTCATCAGGAAGCGGCTGACCGAATCACGCAGTGCGATCTGGTCCTCGGTGAACGTGAAGTCCACGATGCTCGACCTCGTCAAGATTTCGGCAGACCGAGCACGCGCTCGGCGATGATGTTGCGCTGGATCTCGTTGGTGCCCGCATAGATCGGCCCGGCCTGCGCAAACAGGAAGCCTTCGAGCCAGTCGTGCGCCTCGGGGTCGTCGACCAGTTCGGCGCGCGGCCCGAGCACGCGCATCGCGGTCTCGTGCATCTGCAGGTCCAGCTCGGACCAGAAGATCTTGTTGGTGCTGGATTCCGCCCCGACGCGTCCGCCCTTCAGCAGGCGGCTCACAGTGTGATAGCTCGCGAGGTTGTACGCCTCGGCGTCCATCCACGCCTTGAGCACGTTGTCGCGGATCGACGGGTCGCGATCGGCGCTCGCCTGATGGCGCCGGTACAGCTGCACGAGCCGCTTCGCCGTGCGCTGGAAGCGCGCGGGCGAGCGCAGCAGCAGCCCACGCTCGAAACCGGCCGTGGCCATCGCCACATTCCAACCCTGGCCTTCTTCGCCGACCAGGTTCTCGGCGCTGACTCGCACATCGTCGAAGAACACTTCGGCGAACGCCTGCTTGCCGTTCAACGCGCGTATCGGCCGTACCGTGACGCCTTTGGCGTCGAGCGGCACGAGCAGATAGCTGAGCCCTTGGTGGCGCGTGCTCTGCGGGTCGCTGCGGAACAGTCCGAACAGCCAGTTCGCGAACACTGCGCGCGTCGACCATATCTTCTGGCCGTTCAGCACGTACTCGTCGCCGTCGCGAATCGCGCGGCTCGCGATCGCCGCCATGTCCGAGCCTGCGTTGGGCTCGCTCCAGCCCTGCGCCCACATGTCGTCGCAGCGCGCCATGCGCGGCAGGAAGCGCGCCTTCTGCTGCTCCGTGCCGAACTCCATCAGCGTCGGACCGAGCAGCAGGATGCCGTTCTGATTGACGCGCATCGGCGCATCCACGGCGTGGTACTCCTCCTCGAAGATGAGCCACTCGATCAGGTCGCAGCCGCGGCCGCCGAGCTCCTTCGGCCAGGTCACGCTGCTGTAGCCAGCCTCCGCGAGCTTCGCTTCCCAGGCGCGGTGCTGCTCGAAGCCCTCGCGTGTGTCGTAGCTGAGAAGCGGCTCGCGCGGCGCGTTGTCGCGCAGCCAGGCGCGCACCTCGGCGCGGAATGCCTGCTGCTTCGGGGTGAACTCGATGTCCATGATCGATTCTGTCAGAACTTCGCGTCGCGCTTCTCGACGAACGCGCGCCGCGTCTCGGCCGAGTCCGGACTCATGTAGGCCTGCAGCGTGAAGCCCTGCTCCCAGCGATACTTCGCCTCGAGGTCGCCGTCCTCGATCCCGGTCAGCGCCTCCTTGGCGATGCGGATCATGGCCGGGCTCTTGGCCGCGATCTTCGCTGCGACGTTCAAGGCCTCCTCGCGCAGCCGATTACGCGGCACGACACGCTCGACGGCGCCGAGGCGATACGCTTCGGGAGCGCCGATCATCTCGCCCGTAAAGAACAGGTAACGCGTCTTCTGCACGCCGAACATGCGCTGCAGGTGCGCGGCGCCGCCCATCGCGCCGCGGTCGACTTCGGGCAATCCGAAGCTCGCGTCCTCGGCCGCGATCACGATGTCGGCCGCGCCGCAGATGCCGATGCCGCCGCCGAGCACGAAACCGTGCACCGCCGCGATCACCGGGACCTTGTTGAGATGCACCGCCTTGAAGGTCGCGTAGTTGCCGGCGTTGACCGAGACGATCAGGCTCTGGTCGGCGTTCAGCTCCTTGATGTCGACGCCTGCACAGAAACCGCGGCCTTCGGCGCGGATCACGATCACGCGCACGGCCGGGTCCTCGCCGAGCGCCGCGATGCGCTGCGCGAGCGCGTTCCAACCGGCGGCGTTGAGCGCATTGACCGGTGGGCGGTTCAGCACGACTTCGGCGACGCCGTCGTCGTGCACCTGGCTCGTGAACTGGTCAGACATGGGTTTCCTCGACGGTCTGCGCCGTCAACGTCAGCAGTGCGTCGCGACGCTCGCGCGCCTGCGCAATGATGCCTTCGATCACTTCGCTGCAGCTCTGCAGCCGGTCGATCAGGGCGGCCACTTGGCCGGCCGCCATGACGCCCTCGGCGGGCTTGCCTTCGATCATAGAGCGTTGCAGCAGCATCGGCGCGTTCGCAGCCATAACGGTCTGCGCGACGCCGCTGGCGCCGTCGCGCAACCCCTGCCACAGCACCTTGAGCGCCTGCGCTCCGCTCATGCCCGTCTGCGCCTTGTATCGCAGGGCGAGACCCAGCCCCATGCGCAGGCGCTTGAGCGGCGAAGCCTGCTCCAACATCGCCAGATATTCGTTGGGAATCATGCGCTGCGGCATGCCGTCGAGCAGGTAAGACACCTGGATCTTCTCGGCGTCCCGGGTCTTGAGGTAGCGCTCGAGCGTCGCCGCCGGCACGTCGTTGTCGCTGGTCATCAGAAACCGCGTGCCCATGGCGACGCCCTGCGCGCCGTACGCGAGCGCGGCGAGCAGCCCGCGCCCATCGTAGAAGCCTCCAGCCGCCACCACCGGCACTCGCACCGCGTCGAGGACCTGCGGCAAAAGCACCGTGGTGGGCACGCCGCCAGTATGCCCGCCGCCCTCGGCGCCCTGGACGGTGATGACGTTCGCGCCCATCTCGATCGCTTTGAGCGCGTGCTTGAGCGCGCCGACCGTCGGCATGCAGACGATGCCCGCGTCGCGCAGGCGGCCGATCACTTTCTTGTCCGGCCCGCGCCCATAGCTCACTGCGCGGATGCGATGCTTCACCGCAAGGTCGAGCAGCTGCGCGGCGTTCGGTTGAAACATGTGGAAGTTCAACCCGAACGGCCGGTCCTCGGTCAGTTCGCGCACGCGCACGATTTCAGCCTCGATCCTGTCGGCCGGGATGGTCGCGCCCGCAAGGAAGCCGAAGCCGCCGGCGTTGGTGGTCGCAGCCACGAGCGAAGAGCCCGTCACCCAACCCATGCCGGTCTGCACGATCGGGTAGCGGCAACCGAGCAGATCGCAAAGGGGCGTGTGGAAATCCGACATCGGGTCCGCCTCAGCGCTTGACGATCACCGTGGAGCCATGGCCGAACAGACCTTGGTTGGCTGTGACGCCGACCCGCGCGCCGTCCACTTGGCGGGCGCCCGCCTGGCCGCGCAGTTGCCAAGTCAATTCACAAACCTGCGCCAGCGCCTGCGCCGGCACCGCCTCGCCGAAACAGGCCAGGCCGCCGGAGGGGTTGACCGGAATGCGCCCGCCGATCCGCGTCGCGCCGCTGCGCAGCAGCGCTGCGGCCTCGCCGCGGGCGCACAGCTGCAGGTCCTCCATCCAGTCGAGCTCGAGTGCGGTCGACAGGTCGTAGACCTCGGCGACGCTGACCTCCGAGGGCCCGATACCGGCCTCCTCGTATGCTTTGACGGGCAGCGCCGCACGAAAGCTGTGCGGTTCGGCGGCGACCGCCGAATCGGTCGCAATGTCAGGCATCTCGATGGTCGCCGAGGCGAAGGTCGGCGTTACGGTCGAGATCGCGGCGATGCGCGGCGCCGCGGCGCGCCCGACGCGCCGTGCGTAATCCAGGCTCGAGACGACCAGCGCGGCCGCTCCGTCCGACGTCGCGCAGATGTCCATCAGCCGCAGCGGATTGGCCACCATCGGCGAGGCGGCGACCTCGGCGGCGGTGAAACGCTTGCGATAGCGCGCATTGGGGTTCTCGTAACCGTGCTCGGAGTTCTTGATCTTGACCTGCGCGAAGTCCTCGACCGTATCGCCGTACAACGCCATGCGCCGCCGCGCGTACAGCGCGAAATACGTCGGATTGGTGACGCCGAGACGGAAGCGGACCCAGTCGGGGTCGTCGGGACGCTCGCCCTTGGCCGGCGCCAGAAAGCCCTTGGGCGTAGTGTCGGCGCCGATCACCAGCGCCAGCTCGCACTCACCCGCGAGGATCTTGGAGCGGGCCGCAGCCAGCGCCTGCGACCCCGACGCGCAGGCCGCGTACGAGGTGTTCACCTGCGCGCCCTGCCAACCGAGCGCCTGCGCGAAGGTGGCCCCGGCGACCTGGCCTGGATAACCGTTGCGAATGGTCGCCGCGCCGCTCACGAACTGCACTGCGCGCCAGTCCACGCCGGCGTCCGCCAACGCAGCGCGCGCCGCAATCACGCCATAGTCGATGAAGCTGCGCCCCCACTTGCCCCAGGGGTGCATGCCGACGCCCAGAATCGCGATCTCTTTGCTCACGGTGCAGGCTTCCATTTCCACGTCAGGTGTCGCTCGGTCGGCGTCTCGGAGAGCGTCTCGATCACGAGCTCCATGGGCATGCCGACCTCGAGCGCCGACACATCCACGCCCTGCACCACCGGCCCGAGGACGATCATCTTTTCCCGATCGAGTTCGACAGCGGCGATCGCGAAAGGGACGTACGGATCGGACGCGACGTACGGTTCGGGCGGCTGGTAACACGCGTCCGTGTACGACCACAAGCGGCCCCGCCGCGACAGCGGCGTATCCTCGAACTGCTCGCCCTCGCACGCCGGGTTGCGGCAGAAGCGCGTCTGGCGCGGAAAGTAATACGTGCCGCAGCTCGTGCAGCGCGCGCCGATCAGGTGCGCCCCATCGGCGTCCTGCGCGAACCAGCCTTCGAGGAACGGCCTTTCTGTCTTTGCGTTCACCGTTAAGCTCCGAGCACGGAAGCCCGCAGCCCGTGCGGGTCGAGACGCGCCAGCAGCTCGAGCTGGGCGGGCGTCGGGGCCGGCGTGGTCGGCGCATCCGCCGGGATATGAACAGGGAAGCCCGTGGCCTGCTGCACCTGCTCCGCGGTCACGCCCGGATGCAGGCTCCGCAGGCGCATTTGGCGATCCGGGCCGCCGAAATCCATCACGCACAGATTCGTGATGATCAGCCGCACGTCGACGTCCTCCAGCCGCCAGCCGCGCGCCAGGCGCGCCGGGTTGTAGCCCACGGAAGCGACCATGTCGACTTCACCGGCGACGAACGACTTCGGGCTGTGGTTCGGGACGAAGAACGAATTGGCGTGGTTGATCGAGTTGCCGGGAAAGCCGCGCACGCCGAGCATCTGCACCTTCGGCCGGCGGTGGTCGGCGCCGATCATCGAGATGTTGCCCTGGCCGTAGCGGTCGACCTGCGTGGGGCCGACCATCGCATGACGCTTGCCGCTCCAGACGTTGTCGAAGATGCGCGCGAAGCCCATGTGCCCCTCGCGCCGCAGACGGTAGTCGCCGCGCGGCCCGATCGGGACCGGTTCGGCGACCAGCCACGCCTCGCTGTCGGTCATCATCAGGTCGGGGTTGCAAGTCAGCTTGGCGAGCGAGGCGGCCAGCCGCGGCACGATGCCGATGCCGGTGGCGAGGACTTCGCCGTCATCGCGCCAAGCCTCGGACGCCGCACAAATGAGAGTGTCGACCAGGGTCGTGTCAGTCATCGTTGCGAGCTCCGTCAGAACACTGGCATGGGCAGCTTCTTCACCGCCGCCTCGCCGCCGACGCGCCGCAGGTACTCCTCCTCGCCGCAGGCGATGTAGCGCTCGTAGTACTGCGTCCAGCCGCCGGGTTCCTTGGCGCTCGCGGCGTACTCCCGGAAGTGCTTGACGTCGAAACCGTATAGCGGCGCGCACGAACTCGGGTGGGCGCCGCAAGGTGCGTGCACCACCCCGGTCGTCAGGGCGCGCTCCCAGAACACGTAACGCGCCTCCTCTTCCTGCTCGAACGCTTCCGGCTCGACGAGTTCGTCGCAGCTGACGTAGGTTCGTGCAGCCGCCCGCGCGAAAACATCGTCCATGTACAGGTCGGGGCCTTTGACCTGGCATACGCCGCGCGTATCGGCGCGATCCACATGCAGCAATGCGGCGTCCAGCGGCAGCGCCGGCATCGCCACCCACTGTCGATCGTCGTACGGCGAGTCGATCAGTTTGATCTCTGGATTACAGCGCAGCACGTCGGTGCCGAGCCCGATGCGGGTCGGGATGAACGGCGCGCGCATTGCAGCCGCTCTCAGCCCGAGCAGCAGCATTCCCTCGTCGATCTCCATCACGTCGATCGCCCCGCTTTGCCGTGCGATGCGGAAGTAAGGTTCGAGCGGTATGAAGTCGAGCGAGACGAAGGCGAAGACCAGCTTCCTCACTTTGCCGGCCGCGCACAACATGCCGACGTCTGCTCCGCCGTACGTCACGACAGTGAGGTCCTTGAGCGAGCTGCGCACGATCTCGCGGACCAGCGCCATCGGCTTGCGCCGCGGACCCCAACCGCCTATGCCCAGCGTCATGCCGTCACGCAGTTGCGCAACGACGTCGCTCGCCGTGATGAGTTTGTTCATGCCCTGTCCGTCTACCAGATATGCTGCTTTTTACGCGACGCTGCGGCGCGGAGCCTACGTCCTAACGGACTAGGTAGGCGCTCGCCGAGCAGAATGGCGCTGATCGAAAGATCACCGAAGAAAATCCAGGCCCGCACGGCGCGCGTGCGCCGCAGGCTGTCAACTCTCCTCGCGCAGCAGACGTTGCAGTTCGCGCTTGAGCAGCTTGCCGGCCGGGTTCTTCGGCAGCGCGCCGCTGTACACGAGGATGCGCGAGGGCACCTTGTAGGAGGCGAGCCGTTCGGCGACGAAAGCCTGCAACTGCGCTTCGGTGGGCGCTGCGCCGGGCGCCGGCGTCACGACGGCCGCGACCGCTTCGCCGTGCACCGGATCCGGGATGGACACGACGCCAGCTTCGATGAGCGCCGGGTTCTGCAACAGGCAGGACTCCACTTCGGCCGCCGCGATCTTCTCACCGGAGCGGTTGATCACGTTCTTGATCCGGTCGACGACGAACAGATAGCCGTCTTCGAGATAGCCGATGTCGCCCGTGTGCATCCACCCGCCGCGCAGCGCCGCCGCCGTCGCCTCGGGCTGCCCGCGATACTCACGCATCACGCAGACGCCGCGCACCTGGATCTCGCCGGCCTCCCCGGGCGGCAGTTCGCGGTCGTCGGGGTCGGCGATGCGCACCTCCATGATCGGCGCGATCATGCCGGCGCTGGTTGGGCGGGCGAGAAACGCCTCGCCCGACATCGCCGAAGCGACGCCGCTGGTCTCGGTCATGCCGAAGCCGACGCCTGACATCGTCGGTCCCAGACGCTCGACCACCGCATCGATCACCCGCTGCGACAACCCCGCGCCGCCGAAGCCGACGCCCGAGAGCGAGCGGCGTATGGCGGCCACGTCGAACGTCGGGTGCTCGAACATCTGCACCACCATCGACGGCGCAGCGTTGAACTGCGTGACGCGGTGCTTCAGGATCAACTCGATCGCCTCGGCCGGGTCCCACCGGCGCATGAAGACGAGCTTGCGGCCGTTGACCAGCGATGCGAGCAGCTGCGCGTGCAGGCCGCTGATGTGGAACAGAGGCACGACCGTGAGCGTGGTCGGCGGCAACCCGCGCCGCATGATCTCCTCGATGATGCGCGGCGAGGACATCGCCGCCAGCGCGCCCACGTAGTCCATGTTCTTGAGCGCTTGGCAAACCGCGAGGTGCGTGGTCAGCACGGCCTTCGCTTGGGCGGAGGCGCCGGAGGTGAACAGCAGCAACGCCGGGTCGTGCGTATCGAGCCGCAGCGGCGGCGGCCCCGAGCGCGCCGACTCAATGAGCTCGCGCCAAGCGTGCACGCGACCGCCTGGCTCAGGCTCGCCGTCGCAGAGCACGGCCTCGGCGCAAACCGACATCCAGTCCTGGCCGAACCGCCGCAGACGATCCGCGTCGAGCAGCAACACCCGGGGCTCGACGGCGGCGCACGCCGCGAGCAGTTCGTCGTGCAGGCCGAAACTGTTCAACGGCGCCGGCACGGCGCCCGCCAGGGCGGCGCCGAGGAACGCCACGACCCACTCTGGCCGATTACGCATCGCGATCGCTACTCGATCGCCCGGCTGCACGCCGAGCCGCTCCCTGAGAGCCCAGGCGAGCGCGTCGGCCGCGGCGAACATACGGCCGTAAGTCCAGGTTTCGTCCTCGTAGACGATGAACGGCTTGTCGGCGTGCACGCGCGCCGAGTTGATCAGATCGGGCAGCGTTGCGTGCGCATGGCGGAACGCCGGGAACAAATGCCCGTCCACTGCGATGCGGGTCAGCTCGAACGGCGCCCCGGGCGCGGTGAGCTTCCCATGCAGGTCATTGAGCGTCTTCGTGATGGCGTCCAAATCGTTCTCCCAACGTCGGCCGTCAGAAGCCGCGGAGTCTGGCGTAGCGCTCGCGATGATAAGCGCCGTCGCCGAACGCCTGCTGCAGGACCCGGCCGCGCTTGAGAAAGAGCCCGATGTCGAGAGCGTCGGTGACGCCCACGCCGCCGTGCATCTGCACGGCTTCGTTCAGCGCGTGCTGACTGAGGTCGGAGGCGCGCGCCTTCGCGAGACTCGCGAGCGCCGCGGCGTCGCCCGCCGAAGCGTCGTCAGCGGCCTCCAGCGCAGCAGCCACGCAGCTGCGCAGCAGCTCGCGCTCGACGTACAGCCGCGCGGCGCGATGCTGCAGCGCCTGGAACGCGCCGATCGGCGCGTCGAACTGCACACGCTCCTTGAGATACCTGACGGTGCGCTCGAAAGCCTCGCCGATCACGCCCAGCAGCTCTGCGGCGGCGAGCGCGCGCGCGCGATCGAGGACGCGCTCCAAAGCGTCGAACGCCAGGTCGGGAGCGCCCAGAAGCGCATCGTCGCCGAGCCGCACGCCCGCCAGTTGCACGCGCGCCGCGTTGCGGCTGTCGACCATCCAGGTGCGCTCGATTCGCACGCCGGGCGCCGCCGGGTCGACCATGAACACGCTCAGTCCGTGACTTTGCCCTGCGACGCCGGCGCTGCGCGCGACGACCAGCAGAACGTCGGCCACATGGCCGTCCAGCACGAATTCTTTCGCCCCATCGAGCCGCCAACCGCCCGACTCACGCTCGGCGCGCAGCGACGCCTGCGTCGGATCGTGACGCGGCGTCTCCTCGAGCGCGAGCGCGAGTATGGCCTCGCCGGCGGCGATCCGCGGCAGCCATAGATCACGCTGGGCCGCACTGCCAAGCTCCGTCAGCAGGCCCGCGCCCAGTACGACTGTCGACAGCAACGGTGTGGCGGCGAGCGTCCGACCGACCTGCTCGAAGACCGCACCCAGCCCCTGGTAGCCGACGCCAAGGCCGCCGTAAGCCTCCGGCAGAGCGCACGCCGGCCAGCCCAGCTCGGCGATTGCGCCCCAGACCTCAGGGTCGTAGCCGCGTTCGTCACGACGGTCGCGCAGCGCGCGCAGTGCGGCTACCGGCGATCGTGTATCGAGGAATGTCTGCGCGCTGTCGCGCAGCATGCGCTGCTCTTCGTTCAACAGAAGCGCCATTGCGGCCTCACGTCGGCAGCCCGAGCACGCGCCGGGCGATGATGTTGAGCTGGATTTCCGAGGAGCCGCCCGCGATCGTGTACGACTTGGTCTGCAGCCAGAGCCGGCAGACTTCGCGTTCTTGGGCGGCGACGCCCTCGTCTTCCATCGACAGTCCGCGTTGTCCCATGATCTGCTGCAGCAGCTCGTACTTCGCCGATTCCTGCTCTGTCTGCACCAGCTTCATGATTGCGGCTAGGCCGGCGACGTCCTCGCGGGCTTGCGCCGCCTCGCGCAGGCGGCGCGCCGTCAATGCAAACGCGTGCTGGTCCATCAGAGCGGCGGCGACCCGATCACGCCACACCGGGCCGGCCGCGGCCAGATACGGCGCAGCCGTCGCCAGGGTGTCGAGCGTCGGAGCGCCGCCCTCGCTGAAAGTCGCCATTGCGGCGCGCTCGTGCTCGAGCAGCTTCTTGGCCACCGGCCAGCCTCGATTGACGCCGCCGACGACATTCCTGGCCGGCACGCGCACGCTGTCGAAAAACACCTCACAGAACTCGGACCTGCCGCTGATCAGCTCGATCGGACGCACGGTGACGCCCGGCGTGCGCATGTCGAGCAGCAGAAAGCTGATGCCCTCTTGCTTCTTGGCGTGCGGATCGGTGCGCACCAGCGCGTACATCCAGTCCGCCTCGTCGCCGTTGCTGGTCCAGATCTTCTGACCCGTGACGACGAAATGGTCGCCGTCGCGCACCGCGGCGGTCCGCAGGCTGGCGAGATCCGAGCCTGCATTCGGCTCGGAGAAGCCCTGACACCAGCGCACCTCGCCGCGCGCCAAGGGCGGAAGATGCTCGCGCTTCTGCTCCTCGCTGCCGAACTCGAGCAGCACTGGCCCAAGCATCCAGATGCCGAGGTTGTATAGCGGCGTGCGGCAACCGAGCGCGCGCATTTCTTGTTCGAGGATCCGCTGCTCGCGCGGGCTGAGTCCGCCGCCGCCATAAGCCTTGGGCCACCCGGGGACGATCCATCCCCGGTCGCGCATGCGCTCGAACCATACGCGCTGATCCTCGCTATGGAAGCGCATGCGCGAGCCGCCCCAGAGCATGTCCTCGCGACTCCTGATCGGCTTGCGCATCGACTGTGGACAATTGGCTTCGAGCCATTGTCGCACCTCGGCGCGGAACGCCTCGCTATCACTCACTCGTACGTTTCCTCTACGTTTCCTCGTTGGCCGTCGTGCGCATCAGAACTGTGTAGGGCGGCTCGCGGCGTCGACGCCGCCGTCCACGAACAGCTGTGCGCCGTGGACGTAGCTGGCCCCGGGCCCCAGGAGGAATTCGATCGTGGCCGCGATTTCCGCCGGTCGCGCACGACGTCCGAGCGGCGCGGTGAACTGGCTGATCGCTGGTCCGTACAGCGGGTCGGCCAGTCCGGCTTGCAGCAGCGGCGTCTCGACGATTCCGGGCGCCACCGTATTCAAACGAACTCCTGCCTGGCCCCACTCGGCCGCGCGACGCCGCACGGCCACCGTCAACGCATTCTTCGAACCGGCATAGGCCACTTGCCCGGCATGCTCGCCGGCTGCGGCGAGCGCCGCGACCGCCTGCGCCTCATCCCCAGCCTCGAGCGCCCGCGCAATCGGGTTCTGCTCCCAGGGCGTCTGGACCGAAGAGATCGACGAGACCACGACGGCGGCGGGTGAGGCGCCGCGCTGCAGGGCTGCACGCAGGCCGTCGAGCAACGCCACGGCGCCGAAGTAGTTGACGGCTACGATCTTGGAATGCGGCTTTGCGACCGGGCCGAGTCCGGCGCACAGCACGAGACCGTCGAGCGTCCCGTCGCAGCGTTCCAGCACTGCGGCGACGGCGCTCGCGCGTCCCTCCGGGAGCGACAGGTCGGCCGTGATGTCGGCGTCCGCAATATCGATGCCCAAGGTGCGGTGGCCGCGCTCGCGCAGCAGCGCAAGCGTGGCAGCTCCTATTCCGGATCGTGAACCTGAAACCGCGATCGTTGACATGGGGTCCTCCGCTCCCCCGAGCATGGCGCGGCGGGCAGACCGCCACACCGACCAAACGGACTATGCGGCGGCGCGTCGCCTGTGCGTCCTCGCGACGATTCCCGCCGTAAAATCAGTGACTCGCGCACTGCACGCCGCGCGGTCGCGATGTCTGTTTGAGCCTGTGACGCGCTCGGATTCGACGGCGCGCCGCCGCCGGCGTTCCACTGCTAAGCCGCTTCGTCTGAAGGGACGATGCCGCGGCTCGCCCCGCTGCGGCAATATCGCGGTCGACGTCCTGGAACGGCTCCATGAACAAAACACCGCCCGTCGTCCTCGTCACCGGCGCCAGTCGCGGCATCGGCGCCGCCGCTGCGCTCAGCTTCGCGCGGCGCGGCTGGCGTGTGGCGATCACCGCGCGAACCGAGCACGAGGGCCAACGGCACGAGCATCAATTGCGCCGCCCCGACGGCGCCACGATGGCGGGCAGCCTGGCCGGCGTCGCCGCCGCAATCCGGGACGCCGGCGCTGAGGCGTTTACGCACCCGATGGACCTCATGGACGCCGCCTCGCTCGACGCGGCTTTCGATGCGGTGCTGGCGCATTACGGTCGCCTGGACGTGCTGTTGAACAACGCCGTTTATCAGGACCGCGAATCCAATGCGCTGCTGCGCGACCTCACCGACGAGGCGCTGCAGCGCACTCTGTGGGGCAATGTGGTCGCGCCGTTTCATCTGGCGCAACGCGCGGTGCGGGCCATGATCGCCCAAGGCGGCGGACAGATCGTCAACGTCAGCTCGGGCGCCGGCAAACATGATCCGCCGGCGCCCGCCGACCAGGGCGCCTGGGGCTATGCATACGGCGCCTCGAAGGCGGCGTTGGCGCGGCTTTCCGGATGCATCAACGTGGAGTACGGCGCTCAGGGCGTTCGCGCTTTTACGGTGAACCCGGGCCTGGTCAGCACCGAAGCGGTGACCGCCACGCTCGGCGACGGAGGCATGCTCGAGCAACGCTACGGCGCGATGAAGCCGGAGCGCATCGCCGAAGCGCTGCACTGGTTGGTCACCGCACCCGAGGCCGCGGAACTCGCCGCGCAACCCTCGATGATCGATCTCCAAGACCTGATCCGCGCGGGACGGATCCCCGCGTAACAGAAGACGTGCACTGGCGCCCTGGCGAGAGCCGATGTAATGAAGCCTCGCCTCCCGCGAGTCAATCCGGAGCAGGCGTATCGCCGCACTGATCGAGGCGCTGGATGACGGCCGAGGACGACTTTTCGATAGTTCCGACTAGCGAGTACGCCAAATGAGACTGTCCGGCAGAAGCGCAATCGTTACGGGCGCAGCTATGGGCATCGGCCGCGGCGTCGCGCGCGCATTCGCGCGCGAGGGCGCTGCGCTGCTGGTCGCCGACATCGACGAGATCGCCGGTCCGGCGACGGTGCAGCAACTGCGTGACGAATTCGGCGTCCGGGCCGAGTTCACGCGCACCGACGTCAGCTGCAAGGACGATGTGCTGGCCATGGTGGACGCGGCGCAGACGCATTTCGGGGCGGTCGACATCCTGGTCAACAACGCCTGGGCCGGCGGCGGCGTCAAGCGCGTCGAGCACAAGAGCGACGAGGATTTCGAGCGAGCCTGGCGCATCGGCCTGATGGCCGCGGTGTGGTCCATGCAGGCGGCGTTCCCGCTCATGCGGGCGCGCCGCCACGGCCGCATCATCAACATCGGCTCGCTGAACGGCGTCAATGCGCACATGGGCACGGCCGACTACAACGTCGCCAAGGAGGCGCTGCGCACGCTCACTCGCTCGGCGGCGCGTGAATGGGCGCCGCACCAGATCTGCTGCAACATCATCTGCCCGGCCGCGCGCACCGAAGCGTTCGACCGGTTTGCGGCTCACAGCCCCGACAACGCGCGCGCCATGATCGCTGCGAACCCGATGGGTCGGATGGGGGACCCGGAAACCGATATCGGCCCGGTAGCCGTGTTTCTCGCGAGCGACGACTGCCGCTATGTCACGGGCAACACGCTGTACGTGGACGGCGGTGGACACATCAACGGCGTGTCCTGGGCGCCGCAATTAGCGGACTGAGCGTGCAGCAATGACGCCTCGGCGGCGGTGACATTCGAATCTGCCGAGACGTATCAGGCGGACTTGGGCCACTGAATCAATTCGATCAGCAAGGGATCGCCCGGCCGCTCGAGATAAGCGAAGACCAGGTCCGGCTGGTAGCGCTTGTACCAGATCGGCTCGAAGCCGGCGCAGCGGACTTTCGCGACCCATTCGTCGGTGTCGTCGACCTGAAAGCGCAGGTGATGCATGCCTTCGCGGCCGCGCTCGATGAACTCCCGATGAGGGCTGTGACCGGACACCCACTGGATCAGCTCGATCTCCACGGCGCCGCTGCGGCCGAACGCGATTCGCAGCTCGCAGTCTTCGAGGCGACCACGGTAATTCACCGCAGCAACCGACCCATCCATGAAGGAAAACGGACCGAACATCGGTTCGTACCGTGCGACCGCCGCATCGAGGTCGCGGACCACGAAGCCGATCTGGTCGATCGGCGGCAAGCCGAGATGAGCGAGCGGGTCGGACACGAGGCGTCTCCCAGATTGCTTCAACGGAATTGTTCAAAGATATAGTAAACCGGCGCGCGCATGGGCGTGATTAATCCAGTAGGACTAGGCGCGTTGCCGGCGCCCGGTGCTAGATTTCGCCGAGTTTGGGCCAGAC
Organism: Steroidobacteraceae bacterium; assembly: GCA_034005205.1. Lineage (GTDB taxonomy): Bacteria > Pseudomonadota > Gammaproteobacteria > Steroidobacterales > Steroidobacteraceae > Steroidobacter. Next base: position 48,795 of record JAVEVD010000011.1, read on the forward strand.
CCGCCATACGCCGAACCCGGCGATTGTCGAATCATCTTCAGAGGGGAGCTAGAGATGAAGCGTGAAAGCGTCGTGTCTTCCATCAGCCTGGCCGCGGCGATCGCCGCCGTGCTGGCGTCGTCGTCCGTCGTCGCAGCGCAGGAGACCGTGTCGCACTTGCCGGCCGGCCTCGAGGAGATCGTCGTCACGGCCCAGAAGCGCTCCGAGAACCTGCAGGACGTACCGATCTCGATGATGGCGCTCGGCGCCGACATGCTCGAGCAGCACGGGATCATCAGCCTCGGCGACGTCAACAACGCCTCGGTGCCAGGCTTGAATCTCGCGCCCTACCCGGGCAGCAGCGACTTCTTCTTCCCGACCTTCCGCGGCATCACCACCAACACCGCGTTCATCAGCGCCCCGATTCCGATCGCAGTGCACGTCGATGGCGTGTACTGGTCCCAACTCGTCGGCCTCAGCAACCCGGCCGCCGATCTCGAACGCATCGAGGTGCTGAGAGGTCCGCAGGGCGTGCTGTCCGGACGCAACGCCACCGGCGGCGCCGTCAACATCCACACTGCGAAGCCTCTGCTCGGCGAATTCGGCTTCAAGCAGGAGGTCGGCGCGGCGGAGCGCGGCCAGTTCCGCTCGCGCACGGTCCTGAACGCGCCGATAGGCGACAAGTTCGCGGCCAAGCTGGCGTATCTCTGGGTCACCCGCGACGACCAGGGCGTCAAGAACTCGGCGCCGCAAGGACCCGACTTCGGCGAGCGCGAGGTCAACGCGTGGCGCATCGACCTGCGCTGGCAGTCCGGCGACGTGACCGTCGATTACGCCTATGACTGGTCGAAAGCCACCGGCTACGACACGCCTTCGCAGTGCCTCTACCCTTCGGGCGCCATCACCTGGGCCGCGTTCGATCCGCGCGTGCAGACGTTCATCGACGGGTGCACGCCGAAGAAGCTCGACGCGCTCTATTACCCGTTCGACATCCCGAAGAACAGGAACGTCGTCGACGGTCATACGCTGAACATCGAATGGGCCGTCAGCGACGCGCTCACGATCCGCTCGATCACCGGCTACCGTGAAGTCGATACGCGCAACGCATATAACTACGGCGCCTACGCAGGAGGCGCCGACGTGCGCGCCGACAGCGGTCCGTTCCTCGTGCCGGGCACGCCGTTCGACGGCGCCTCACACCCGATCACGCTCACCAACGAGGCGTTCTCGCAGGAACTGCAGTTCCTGGGCGACGTCAGCCCGACGTTCCGGTACACGGTCGGCCTCTACTATTCGAGCGAGGACGGCGACCAGCACTCCGGCCCGAACATCGGCATGTACATCCCGCAGGGTCTGCTGCCGGACGCTCCGCTCGACCTCGTGTTCATCGACCAGAAGGGGCTGCATAAGGCGGAAATCGAATCCATAGCCGTGTTCGGCCAGCTGAGCTGGCGTCCCGACATCCTCGACCAGAAGCTCGAGATCGCGCCCGGCGTCCGCTTCACCGAAGACCACCGCAAGGTCGATGGTTACAACACCGGATGGACCACGGGTTACGCCATCGTTCCTACGGGAGAAGGCGCCGGCCAGTTGGCCTTCACGTTCCCGTACGCGGCAGGCGCCGGCTTCGCCAGCGCCAAGGGCGACAAGACCTTCCGCAAGACCACCCCGGCGCTGTCGCTGAACTATCACGTCAGCGACGACGTGATGACGTATGCAAAGTACAGCATGGCGTTCACGAGCGGCGGCTTCGATCCGGTGTCTGGCCCGGCGACGGAAGAGGCGTTCGTCCGCGGCTTCAAGCCGGAGACGATCGAGTCGATCGAGCTCGGCCTGAAGGGACAGTTCCTCGACGATCGGCTGCGGACCAACATCGCGCTGTTCCAGAGCAAGTTCAAGGACGAGCAGAAATCCGTGGCGCTGCCGACCGGCGGCTGGAAGACCGAGAACGTCGGCAGGTCCACGTACAAAGGCGTCGAGCTCGACTTGACCGCGGCGATCACCGACAACCTGACGCTGACCGCCAGCTACGCGACCCTGTCGCACGACTTCGACAAATGGGTCGATCCGGCGACCGGCGTGGACGTCACGAACCTGCGACGGCTGGTCGTGCCGAAGAATGACCACAGCATCGATCTCGATTACCGGTTCCCCGAATTCGGGCTGCCGGGCGCGTTGTCGTTGAACGTCAACTACACGCATCGCGGCGACACGTCCACGCCGCTCAACCTGAGCACGCCGAACGTTGCGCTGTACTCCACCACGCCGGACTTCAGCCTGCTGAATGCGCGCCTGACCCTGGCGGACATTCCTGTCGGCAAGTCGCACGGCCACCTGACCGTGGCGGCCTGGGGCAAGAACCTGACCGACGAGGAGTATCTCACCCTGGCCTATCAGGGTTGGGTCACCCTCGGCTCTGGCAGCTGGGGCGACGAGCGCACGTTCGGGCTCGACGCGAAATACGAGTTCTGATCGAAGCCGGCGTCGCGCCGCGATGGGCGCGACGCCGGCGGCTGCGCCGACACGGCGCAGACCTCCTCCGGCTGGCCCACGCACATCGCGACATCGCGAGCGCTGCAAGATCTGCGCTCCACCCAGCCAGACGCATCACTCCTCCTCGAATAGCAATGCAGCACACTCGTGCAGTGCGCGTGTTGCGTGCGCGCACATGTCGCCGATCAATGATGCGCATGTTGCTTGATCAATGGATGTATTCCGAGGGCGACAGGACCGAAAACGATGCGGCAGTATGAGCCGACAGGCTCCTCACCATCGGGGGGAACGTCATGGCTTCATTCAGCGCGACGCAGATAGGGCGTCTTCACGCCTCGGCCCTGGCGCTCGCCGCCTGCGCCGGATCCGCCTTCGCGCAGGCGCAGCAGCCTGCCGCCACGCAAAAGACGATTCTCCAGGAGATCGTGGTGACGGCGCAGCGGCGTGAGCAGAACCTGCAGGAAATTCCGCTCTCGATCACCGCCGTCTCCGCCGAGGAGCTCGAGACCCGCGGCATGCAGAGCACGCTCGACCTCGGCGCCACGGCGCCGAACCTGTTCACGCGCGCCAACCCTGGCGCCGCCGGCATCGCGACCATAGGCATCCGCGGCGCGGTGACGGGCCAGCCGGCGATCTGGGTGGATTCGCCGATCGGTCTGTATCTCGACGGCGTGTATCTCGGCAAAGCTCAGGGCGGCGTCATGGACGTGGTCGACATCGAGCGCATCGAAGTGCTGCGCGGCCCGCAAGGCACGCTGTTCGGCCGCAACACCGAAGGCGGCGCCATCAACTTCATCTCCCGCCCGCCCTCCGGCGAGTTCAGCGGTCGTGCGGAAATCTCCGGCGGCGACTACGATCACTGGATCGGCCGGTTGAACATGGACCTGCCGCAATGGGGCGTCCTGAGCGCGAGCATCGCAGCGCGCAAGGAGACCATGGACGGCTGGGCCGAGAACCTGACCGGCCCGAAGGATCTGGGCGAACTCGACAAGGAAGCGTATCGCGTCGCGCTCAGGTTCGATTTTACGGACGACCTGAGCCTCGCCTATTCCTTCGATTACTCGAAGAGCGACAACACACCGGTCGTGACCAGCCTGCTTTCGGTGAGCGGCTGGGCCGGCACGTTCCCTGAGGTCTTCGGACCGGCGCTCGGCAGCGCGATCGAGGCCGCCGTGACGCCCTACATCGCCACTTCGCGACCCGACAAAGTCAGCACGCCGCCGGACTTCCCGCTCTGGGAAAGAACCAAGTCGAATTCCCACACCGTGGTGCTGGACTGGCAGGCCACGGAAACCGAGAACATCAAGTACATCTTCTCGGACCGCTCGATGGACTACAACGATCAGCAGTCGATCAACGGTACGCCGCTCACCGCGATCACGGTGCTGCCCGGCACGCCGTTCGAGTTTCCATGGGGTATGTCGGCCGTCTACAACCGCATCACCGACTACGAGCAGACTTCGCACGAACTGCAATGGCTCGGCGAGCACGGTCCACTGAAGTACGTAGCCGGGCTCTATTACTTCACCGATGACGGCACGACGCTCGACCCGCAGAACTTCAGCATGTTCGGGCAGGCGCCGCTCACCGTCGAGTATGCGGCCGACACCGAAGCCAAAGCCGTGTATGCGCAGGCCGACTGGGACTTCGCCGATCGCTGGACGCTCACCGCCGGCATCCGCTACACCAAGGAAACGCGCGAAGGCTTCACGCACCAGTGGCTGACCGACGGCTACAAGGGCGCCTTCTTGACGGATGATCCGGCGGCGTGCGCAGCCTTCGCTACGGCTTGTCTACCACGCACCTCGTACAGCGAGGACTTCACGGGCACGACGCCGATGGCGGCGCTGTCCTTCCGGTACAGCGACAGGCTGAACTTCTTCGCGCGGGTGGCGCGCGGCTTCAAGAGCGGCGGCTTCAGCTCCGAGCTGATCGCCCCGCAGGTCACGACGCCGTATGAGCCGGAATTCTCGATGGCCTACGAGCTCGGCGCGAAGTCGACCCTCTGGGATGGGCGGGCCATCGTCAACGCGACGGTGTTCTACACCGAGCTCACCGACCAGCAGACCACGGTCCTGATCCCCGGCACGACCCAGTCAATCCTGCAGAACGCCGGCGAGGGCGTCCGCGCGGGTTTCGAGCTCGAAACTCGGGTGCTGGTGACCGACGGCTGGACGTTCGGCCTCAACTATGGATTTCTCGACGCGGACTTCGACAAGTACCTGGACAACGCGTTGAACATACCGGGACGCCCGATCATCGACACTGCGGAGAACCGCGTGCCGGGATACGCGCCGGAGCACACGGTCGGCGTCAATCTGGACGGGCGGTTGCTCGGCACGAGCTATGGCGACCTGCGGCTGATCGTCGACTACACGTACATGGACAGCTACTTCCTGTACGCAGTGAACAAGAAACTGGACTCGCCGATCGCCGGCGGCGCGTACTCGGCGGCGGCGGACGAGATTCCGGCCACCCAGCAGGCCAACGTGCGGTTGCTGTTCTCGGACATACCCGCGGGAGTAGGCGCGCTCGACCTGTCGTTGCTGGTCAGGAATGTGACCGACGCCGACAAGCAGACGCAAGGCATCGACTTCAGCATGTTCCGCACCGCCAACTGGCAGGAGCCGCGGACCTGGGTGCTGAGCGCCGTCTACAAGTGGTGATCGTCGCGTGACGCACGGGCGCCGGCCATCGGCGCCCGCGCTTGATCTACAAGGGTCAGTCCCCTTGAGAGCCGACCCTCTTTGAGGGCGGAGCTCCACTTCCCTCCTCGCGAGCGACCGCGCCATAGGCGCGGCTAGCCGCTTTCTTGGTCGTCAATCAGCGGGCCTTCACACAAGCGTTCGTCCGCGACCCTGCATCGATCCTCGCCCATCGCGCCGGCGTCCAAGCAGCATGGATACGGCAAGAGACACGCACCCGTCCGGCGCCGACCTTTTGCGCGCACGCTACATAGTCCGATCAGACGTATTACTCGCGCCATTCATGAGTAAATTCAGCGCCCTGCCCAGCTTCAGCCGGTGAGCCAGTGCGCTACACGTACCGTAAAGGCCACAGGGTCGGATGCTGCGGCGGCCTCGGGAAAGGGGCGATTTAGCAATCAATCAGGAGATGTATTCATGGTTTCATCGAGCGCCACGTCAACGTGGTGTCTTCGGGCTTCGGCCCTGGCGCTGGCCGCGTATGCAGGATCAGGCGCAGCACAAGCACAGCAACAGCCTGACGCCTCGCCGGTGCGGACGGCCCTGGAAGAGATCGTCGTAACCGCCCAGCGGCGCACGGAGAACCTGCAAGAGGTTCCACTGTCCGTCACCGCTATTTCCGCCGAGGAGCTGGAAACCCGGGGCATACAGAGCACACTGGACCTCGGCGCTGCAGCGCCGAACGTGATCACCCTGCCCAGTGCGGGTGCGGGCGGCATCTCGGTGGTCGGCATCCGCGGCGCTGTGTCGAGCCAGCCGTCGATCTGGATGGATTCACCGATCGGCCTGTACCTCGACGGCGTGTATCTCGGCAAGGCTCAGGGCAGCGTCATGGACGTGGTCGACATCGAGCGCGTCGAAGTACTGCGCGGCCCGCAAGGCACGCTGTTCGGCCGCAACACTGAAGGCGGCGCGATCAACTTCGTCTCCCGCCAGCCCTCGGGCGTCCTGGGCGGTCGCGCGGAAATCTCCGGCGGCGATTACAACCACTGGATCGGCCGGTTGAACATGGACCTGCCGCAGTGGGGCGTCCTGAGCGCCAGCATCGCTGCGCGCAAGGAGACCCGAGACGGCTGGGCCGAGAACCTGACCGGCCCGAAGGATCTGGGCGAACTCGACAAGGAAGCGTATCGCGTCGCGCTCAAGTTCGATCTCACAGACGACTTCAGCCTCTCCTATTCCTACGACTACTCGAAGAGCGACAACACGCCGGCGCCGACCAGCCTGCTGTCGGCCAGCGGCTGGGCTGGCGCATTCCCGGCGCAGGCCGTGATGGCGCCCTACATCACGACTTCGCGGCCGGACAAAGTCAGCACACCGCCGGATTTCCCGCTATGGGAGCGCACGAACTCCAGCTCCAACACGGTGGTGCTGAACTGGCAAGCCACCGAGACCGAGAACATCAAGTACATCTTCTCGGATCGATCCATGGAGTACGACGACCAGCAATCCATCAATGGCATGCCGCTGTTGGGCATGTCGGCCATCTACAACCGCATCACCGACTACGAGCAGACTTCGCACGAACTGCAGTGGCTCGGCGACCGCGACCGGCTGAAGTACGTGGTCGGGCTCTATTACTTCACCGACGACGGTGTGACGCGCGATCCAATCCACTTCGGGATCTTCGGACAGGCGCCGATCGAGGTCGAGTATGCAGCCGACACCGAGGCCGAAGCCGTATATGCGCAGGTCGACTGGGACTTCGCCGATCGCTGGACGCTTACCGCCGGCATCCGCTACACCAAGGAAACGCGCGAAGGCTTCACGCACCAGTGGCTGACCGACGGCTACAAGGGCGCCTTCTTGACGGATGATCCGGCGGCGTGCCTCGCCGCTCGGGTGTCCTGCCTGCCGATGACCACGTACAGCGCGGACTTCACGGGCACGACGCCGATGGCGGCGTTGTCCTTCCGGTACAGCGACGACCTGAACTTCTTCGCGCGCGTGGCGCGCGGCTTCAAGAGCGGCGGCTTCAGCTCCGAGCTGATCGCCCCGCAGGTCACGACGCCGTATGAGCCGGAGTTCTCGATGGCCTACGAGCTGGGCGCGAAGTCGACCCTCTGGGATGGGCGCGCCACCGTCAACGCCACGGTGTTCTACACCGAGCTCACCGACCAGCACACCACCATCCTGCTGGCCGGCACCCCCCAATCGTTCCTGCAGAACGCCGGCGAGGGCGTCCGTGCGGGCTTCGAGCTGGAGAGCCGCGTGCTCGTGACTGACGGCTGGACGTTCGGCCTCAACTATGGATATCTCGACGCGAAGTTCGACAAATACCTGGACAACGCGTTGAACATACCGGGACGTCCGATCATCGACACCGCAGACAACCGCCTGCCAAATTTCTCGCCCGAGCACACGATCGGCGCCAATCTGGACGGCCGGTTGCTCGCTACGCACTATGGCGACCTGCGGCTGATCGTCGACTACACGTACATGGACAGCCACTTCCTGTACGCAGTGAACAAGAGCCTGAGCTCGCCGATCGCCGGCGGTTCGTACTCGGCGGCGGCGGACGAGCTGCCGGCCCGGCATCAGGCCAATGTGCGCTTGCTGTTCTCGGACATGCCCGTGGGAATGGGCTCGCTCGACCTGTCGTTGCTGGTCAAGAATGTGACCGACTCCGACAAGCAGATGCAGGGCATCGACTTCAGCGTGTTCCGCACCGCCAACTGGCAGGAGCCGCGGACCTGGCTGCTGAGCGCCGCCTACAAGTGGTGATCGTCGTGTGATGCGCGGGGCGCCGACTGAGGTCGGCGCCCCGTGTTTTTTGCGGGTCAGTTTTGGCGAGTCAGCTCGTCCCGCATTCCGGGCCCGCGCTTGAGGCCGCGTTCCAGGCTCGCGTCTCAGGCTCGCTTTTCGGGCATGCGTATGCGCGACAGCGCTGCGAGCGCGAGCAGCAAGACGAGCGCGAAGCTCAACAACGCCGGCATGTAGGAACCGCTCCGGTCATAGGACCAGCCCGCGAACGGCGACCCGAGCAGCATCAAGGGCATCATCACCGGGTTCATGAGGCCCATGGCGCGCCCATAGTGCGCGACGCCGAACAGCACCGCCATCAGCGTGCCCCAGACGGGCAACATGCCGCCGGCCGCGAACCCGAGCAATGAGCTGGCGATGAACAGCGTGATGTAGCGCGAATCGGCCGCCAGCAGCAGCAGAGAAATGATCACGAGTACGATCGCCGCGCCGAGCCCCACGCGCAGGTCGATTCGATCCGCCACGACGCCGAACACCAGCTTGCCGACCATGCCGCAAGCAGCAATCGCGGACATCAGCATGGCCGCCAGTTCAGCCGTATGGCCATGGTCGCGCGCCAGCGGCACGAGATTGGTCATCATCGCGTTGTAGGCCGAGAACAGCAGGCCGAGCACCAGGCAAATCAGCCAGAAATTCCTCTGTGCGAGGATGCCGCGCGTCGTGGCGCTCGAGTGGGTCGCACCGGCGGCGGTCGGCTGCGCCTCGACGGGCTGATCGCCATCCGGGCCAAGTCCCAACACCTGCGGCCGGTCGCGGACGATCCACGCGGCGGGCGCGACCACCAGCAGCATCACGACGCCTGCGCCAAGCAGCGCGCTGCGCCAGCCCACGGCGGCGATGGCGAACTGCAGCAACAGCGGCGTAGCGAGGCCGAACACCGACGTCCCGAGCGCAGCGACGCCCATCGCAGCGCCGCGGCGGCGCGAGAACCAGCGGGCGAGCAGCGCACCGACCAGCGTCGGTCCGATCAGGATCATCGCCGGCGCCATGAACAACGCGTAGACCAGAACGACGTGCCAGATCGCATCGGCGACCGACAACAACGCGAACCCGCCGCCAAGCAGGCACCCGCCGAGCAGCGCCAGCCGCCGCAGCGGCTGGCGGTCCATCGCGGCGCCCAGGAACGGCGAGACGGCCCCGGAGACCAGCATCAGGGCCGTAATGCCCCACATCATCTGCAGGCGACTGGCGCCGAATTCACCGGCGATCGGAGCGAGCACTACGCCGTAGGAGTAGCTGATCGCCGCCGTCGCCAGGCCCTGCAACACGAAGCCGGAGCCAACCAGGAACCACCCGTAGAAGAGACGAGGGGCGGCGTCGCCCGAAGCCACGGCGCGTGCTGCGGTTTTCATGCGCCCTCATTCCGTCCTTGCTGTGCGGCCTCGTACGCCGCGATCACCTCGCGCGGCGCCTGTACGAGCTCGATCAGCACGCCTTCGCCGGCGATCGGGAACTGGTCGTTGGCCTTCGGGTGCACGAAGCAGATGTCGTGACCCGCAGCGCCGGGTCGAATGCCGCCGGGCGCGAACCGCAAGCCCTGTTTCGTAAGCCACTCCACCGCCCGCGGCAGATCATCGACCCACAGGCCGATGTGGTTCAGCGGCGTGGCGTGCACGGCGGGCTTGCCCTGCGGATCGAGCGGCTCCATGAGATCCACTTCCACGCGGGTGGGGCCAACGCCGAGGCTGCAGATGTCCTCGTCGACGTTCTCGCGTTCGGAGCGGAACGCGCCGGTCACTTCCAGTCCGAACAGGTCCACCCACAGGGCGCGCAGCCGCGCCTTGCTCGGTCCGCCGATCGCGATCTGCTGGACGCCCAGAATCCGGAACGGTCGCTGCATGACTTCGCTCATGCGAACCACCGCAGCATCGCGTGCTTCGCCTCGAGTTCCACAGTGATGTTGTGCATCGTATTCACTCAATGTTCGAAAAGATCGAGCAACATGCGAGCCACGGCCGGCGGGGCCGCCCTCGCCTCGCTCACGTCCCGCAAGGCGTCGGGCAACGCGGCCCGCACCGCAGGGTGCGCGTGGAAATCCGCCAACAGGTGGGCGTGGACGGTGTCCCAAAGCCAGGCGAGCGCCTGGCGGCGACGCCTGTCGTCGAACGCGCCGCTCGCACGCTGTTCGTCGACCCTGCGCTCGACCGCACTCCAGAATTCCGCAACGCCCTCGCCCTGCAGCGCGCTCAGCTGCAGCACCGGGGGCGCACTCCCTTCCCGTCCATGCAACGCGAACGTACGCAGCGCACTGCTGATCGTGGCGCGCGCCCGGGCGGCTGCGTTGGCGTCGAGGTCGGCCTTGTTGACGACGATCACGTCGGCCACCTCCATCACACCGCGCTTGATCGCCTGCAGCTCGTCGCCGGCGTTCGGCAACTGAAGCAGCACGAACAAGTCGGTCATCCCCGCAACCGTGGTTTCGCTCTGACCAACGCCCACGGTCTCCACGATCACGATGTCGAATCCCGCGGCCTCGCACACCAGCATGGCTTCGCGCGTCTTCTCCGCGACGCCGCCGAGCGTGCCGCTCGACGGGCTCGGCCGGATGTACGCCGCCTGTTGCACAGACAACCGCTCCATGCGGGTCTTGTCGCCGAGGATCGAGCCGCCCGAGCGGCTGGAGGAAGGATCGACGGCGAGCACCGCCACCCGATGACCGCGCTCGATCAGGTACAGGCCGAGCGCCTCGATGAACGTCGACTTGCCGACTCCGGGCACGCCGGAGACGCCCAGCCGCAGCGCCCCGCCGGTCGCCGGCAGCAGCGAATTCAACAGCGCGTCGGCGCGCACGCGGTCGTCGCGGCGCGTCGATTCGAGCAACGTGATCGCCTTCGCGAGCGCGCGCCGCTCGCCGCGCCGTACGCCCTCGGCCAGGTCCTGGTCTGCTTGCGAGAGGCTCACGAGCGGCGCTTGAGATGAGCCTTGATCTGCTCGAGCACGTCCTTGGCGCTCGCCGGAACAGGCGTACCGGGGCCATAGATCCCCTTCACGCCGGCGTTGAACAGGAACTCGTAATCCTGCTCGGGGACCACCCCGCCGACGAACACGACGATGTCCTCGCCGCCCTGCGCCTTGAGGCTCTCGATGAGCGCCGGCGCGAGGGTCTTGTGGGCCGCGGCCAAGGTCGACACGCCGATCGCATGGACGTCGTTCTCTATGGCTTGGCGAGCGCATTCCTCGGCCGTCTGAAACAGCGGACCGATATCAACGTCGAAGCCGAGGTCGGCGAACGCGGTGGCGACCACCTTGGCGCCGCGATCGTGCCCGTCCTGGCCGAGCTTGGCGATCATCACGCGAGGCCTGCGGCCGTGCTCGGCGGCGAACGCGTCGATCTCACCCTTGAGCTTGTCCCATCCTGCGGCGCTGTCGTAGGCGGCTGCGTACACTCCGGTCACCTTCTGCGTATCGGCTCGATGCCGTCCGAACACTTTCTCCAAAGCCTCGCTCACCTCACCAACCGTAGCGCGCAGCCTGATGGCGCGCACCGACAGCTCGAGCAGGTTGCCCGCGCCGCTTCGGGCGGCTTCCGTCAGCGCCTGCAGCGCCGCCTGCACGGCTGGGCCGTCGCGCCCGGCGCGCACGGCGGCCAGGCGTTTGATCTGCTGCTCACGCACCGCGTGATTGTCGACCTCGAGGATTTCGAGCGGTTCGGTCTTCGGCGGCGGGTACTTGTTCACGCCGACGATCACGTCGGCGCCGGAATCGATGCGCGCCTGCTTTTCGGCCGCGCTCGCCTCGATCTTCAACTTGGCCCAGCCGGACTCGACGGCGCGGGTCATACCACCCATCGCATCCACTTCCGCGATGATGTCCCAGGCCTTGTCGGCCATCTGCTGGGTGAGGCTTTCCATCATGTAGCTGCCGCCCCAGGGATCGATGACGCTGGTGATGTGCGTCTCTTCCTGGATGATCAGCTGCGTGTTGCGCGCAATGCGCGCGCTGAAATCCGTGGGCAGCGCAATCGCCTCGTCCAGGGCGTTGGTGTGCAGGCTCTGCGTGCCGCCGAACACCGCCGCCATCGCCTCGATCGTGGTGCGCACGATGTTGTTGTACGGATCCTGCGCTGTGAGGCTCCAGCCTGAGGTCTGGCAATGCGTGCGCAGCATCAGGCTCTTCTCCTTGCGAGCGCCGAAGCCAGTCATGATGCGATGCCAGAGCAGACGCGCCGCGCGCATCTTGGCGATCTCGAGGTAGAAGTTCATGCCGATCGCCCAGAAGAACGACAGCCGTCCGGCGAACTCATCTACGTCCAGCCCGCGCGCCATCGCCGCCTTCACGTACTCCTTGCCGTCGGCGAGCGTGAATGCGAGCTCCAGCGCCTGGTTCGCGCCCGCTTCCTGGATGTGGTAGCCGGAAATGCTGATCGAGTTGAACTTGGGCATATTCCGCGCGGCGTAGGCGATGACGTCGCCGACGATGCGCATGCTGGGTTCCGGGGGGTAGATGTAGGTGTTGCGGACCATGAACTCCTTGAGGATGTCGTTCTGGATGGTCCCGGAAAGTTCGTGCTGCGCCACGCCCTGCTCTTCGGCCGCCACGATGTAGCTCGCCAGGATCGGCAATACCGCACCGTTCATCGTCATCGACACGCTCACCTTGCCAAGCGGGATGCCGTCGAACAGGATCTTCATGTCCTCGACGCTGTCGATCGCCACTCCGGCTTTGCCGACGTCGCCCGTAACGCGCGCATGATCGCTGTCGTAGCCGCGGTGGGTGGCCAGATCAAACGCGACGCTGACGCCCTGCGCGCCTGCGGCAAGCGCACGGCGATAGAAGGCGTTGCTCTCTTCCGCCGTGGAGAATCCCGCGTACTGGCGAATCGTCCAGGGCCGCACCGCATACATCGTGGCCTGCGGACCGCGCAGGAAAGGCGGGGCGCCCGGCAGAGTGTCGACAAACGGCAGCTCGGCGATGTCGGCCGCCGTGTACAGGGGCTTGACGACCAGTCCCTCAGGGGTGCGCCAGTTCAATGCGTCGACGTCGCCGCCGGGGGCCGACTTGGCGGCCGCGGCGCGCCAGGCGTCGAGTCGTGCGGAATTCGACAGACTTTCGTCTTTGCTCATCTTGCTTCCACCATCTGGAGCCGCGGAGTCTACGTTCACCGCACGATTCTCGGAACCCGCAGCTTACTAGTCCGAATGGATTAACAGCGCTCGCGGCCAGTAGCCGACAATGCGCACAGCTCGCAGGCGCACAAGGTGACCGCAAGAATGGTCCAGGGCAAGTACTCACACCTGCTGTCTCCCGGCCGCATCGGCAAACTGTCGTTGCGCAACCGCATAGTCCTCATGGCCATGGGCGTCAGCCTCGCCGAGGAAGACGGCTCGGTCGGCGATCGTCTGCTGGCCTATCATGAAGAGCAGGCGAAGGGTGGAGCGGCGCTGATCGTCAGCGGCGCCTGCGGGGTCGCCTGGCCCGTGGCGGCGGTGCAGAGGAACCAGCTCGCCATTTCGGACGACCGCTTCATTCCGGGGCTGAGGCGTCTGTGCGATGCGGTCCACGCGCACGGCGCCCGGTTCGCCGTCCAGTTGCACCAGGGCGGACTGGTGGCCGGCTACTCATTGCTGAGCGGACATCCGCTCTGGTGCCCTTCGCTTCCGCAGCCCGATCCGACCGACCAGCAGATCCAAGACGCTTTCGTCGAGAGCGAACTGCGTGCGGCCGCGGCTGCGCCCAAACTCAAGTTCGCCTTCAAGGAACTGACGCACGAGGACATCCGGCTCGTAGTCCAGCAGTACGCGGCCGCCGCCGATCGAGCCCGGCGAGCCGGCGCGGACGGCGTCGAGATCCACGCCGGGCACGGCTACCTGCTGTCGAGCTTTCTCTCGCCGCGAACCAACCGCCGCACGGACGAATACGGCGGTCCGCTGGAAAACCGTGCGCGGCTGCTGCTCGAAGTGCTGCAGGCCGTGCGCGCATCGGTCGGGCCCGATTTCGCCGTGTGGGTCAAGATCGACTCGCAGCAATTCGGGGCGCCCGACGGCATCCAGCTGCCGTTCGCCGTGCAAACCGCGAAGCTGGTGGAAGCAGCCGGCGCCGACGCGGTGGTGGTCTCGTCGTACCACAACGTCGGTCGGCTCAAGCTGCATTCGCAATCCAATATCCCGCATATTCCCGGATGGAACCTGCCGGCGGCGGAGGAAATCAAGCGCGCTGTCTCGATTCCGGTCATCACCTCCGGGCGCGTCGAACCAGAGCTGGCCGACCAGAAGATCGGCGCCGGCGCTTTCGACTTCATCGGCATGGGACGCAAGCTGCTGGCCGATCCACACCTGCCGCGCAAGCTGGCGGCCGGCGAGCCGGAGTCGGTCCGGCCGTGCATCTACTGTTACACCTGCGTGAGCGCCATCTACCTCGGCGACAGCACTCGTTGCGCCGTCAACCCAGAAACCGGCTTCGAGTATCGGCGTCGCGAGCGGAAGGCCGCCGCGCCGAAACGTTACGTCGTCGTCGGCGGCGGGCCAGGCGGCATGGAGGCGGCGCTGCGCCTCGACGCGCAAGGACATCGGGTGACGCTGCTGGAGCGCACTGGCCGGCTCGGTGGAACGCTGCAGATCGCAGCGTTGCCGTATGAACCCAATGAACGTTTGCTGAACTGGTTGCGTCGGCAGATCGCGGCGTCGAACGTCGAGGTGCGGCTGGACACGCCGGCCACGCCGTCGCTCGTGGCGGCGCTCAAACCCGACGCCGTACTGGTAGCTACAGGGGCGCGGCGCGACATGCCGCCTATTCCTGGCGCGGACCGGCCGAACGTATTCAGCGGCGACGACCTGCGCCGCATGCTGACGGGCCAGCAAGGTCAGGGCGCGACCAAGCTGTCGCTGACCTCGCGCATCGCGACCCGCGCCGGCGCCGCACTCGGCCTCACCGCGAATCCGGGCTTCGTTCGCAGCATGACCCGGCGCTGGATGCCGCTCGGCAAGCGCATCGTGATCATCGGCGGGGAGCTCGTCGGCCTCGAGCTGGCGGAGTTCCTGGTCGAGCGCGGACGCAAGGTCACGGTGCTGGAAGAAGCCTCTCGCATGGGCTATGGCCTGACGCTGGTGCGTCGCATGCGCGTGCTGGCCGAACTGCAGGAACACGGCGTGGCCCTCTTCCCCTCGGCGCGCAACCTGCGCATCGAAGAGTCGCTGGTCCGCTTCGTGGGCGCCGACGGCGACGAGCTCACTGCGCCGGCCGACCAGGTCATCGTCGCCCAGGGAGCAGGGCCGAATCCGACGACGGCCGAGGAGCTGCGCGCCGCGGGCCTCACAGTCCACACGCTCGGCGACTGCAACGGCGTGGGATATATCGAGGGCGCTATTCGTGGCGCTGCAGACGTGGTCGCTGCGCTCGACTAAAGAAGCGGTTAGCGGTTAGCGATTGAAGCGGTTAGCGGTTAGCGGTTAGTCAGAACCAAGATGGCGCCCCCGAGCGCGCTCGAGGAATTTCACGCGTGTTCGACGAAGGCCTGGATCCGCATGAAACAGGCGGCAGGTTAACGGTTATTCGGGCCCAAGAGAATCCTTTTTCCGACTAACCGCTAACCGCTAACCGCTAACCGCTAACCGCTTCAACTCTAACCGCTTCAATCCGCACCGTGACAGGTTCGCCCCCGCGAGGATGTCACACGGCGACGGACTTCTTCGCCATCTGTTTGGCCCATGCGTAGTCCGCCTTGCCCGCCGGGCTGCGTTTGATCGCATCGACGATGACGACGTCGCGCGGAATCTTATAGCCGGCAAGACGCTCACGGCACACGCGCTCGAACTCGGCCCGGTCGAACTGCTTGCCCGGCAACACCGCGACCACCGCCACGACCTTTTCGCCCCAGCGTTCATCGGGCGCTCCGGCCACCAGCACGTCCATCACCGCCTCGTAGCGCAGTGCAGCCTCTTCGACCTCCTCGGGAAAAACTTTCTCGCCGCCGGTGTTGATGCACTGCGAGCCGCGGCCGAGCACGACGATGGCGCCAGAGTCATCGAGACGCGCCCGATCGCCTGTCACGGCCCACACGCGGCCGTCGATCTTGACGAACGTGGCGGCCGTCTTGGCCGGGTCGCCGTAGTAACCCACGGGCAGATAACCGGTGCGCGCCAATGTCCCCTCGACCCCCGGCGTAGTCACTATCCGACCCTCGTCGTCGATCACGGCCAGATCGGGACGTGCGTCCAGCACGATGCAGCCGTCCGACCGTTTCCGATCCGCACGGCCGCCCATCGTGCCCGACTCCGAAGTGCCCATGCCATTGAAGCACGTAATGTGCGGCGCGATCGCCTTCAAGCGCGCCTGCGCGTGCTCGGTGAAGATGGCGCCGCCGCTGCCGAAGACACGCAGGCGCGACAGGTCCCAGCGTTCCGGTTGCAGCTCCAGCGCCCGGATCAGCGGCAGCGCCATGGCGTCGCCGACGACTGACAAGGTGTTGGCGCCTTCGCGCACGACCACGTCCCACACGTGCTCTGCATCGAAACGCGGCTGGTCGTTCACGACGATGGTGTGCCCGGAGAACAGGCTGATCAGAGTCGACCACATGGCTGCGCCATGCATCATCGGCGCGACTGGAAAGGCGACCATCGGCGGACCGTGCGGCACGAATTCGGCCAGTTCCTCGGGACGCTGGATCGGGGGACGGCCGAAATAGACGCCGCCGCCGCCCAGCGCCGCCATGAAGATCGCCTTGTGCGGCCACATCACGCCTTTCGGCATGCCGGTCGTCCCGCCGGTGCACAGCATGTAGATGTCGTCGTCCGAACGACCTGTATCCGCCAGCTCCGGCGCGGCCGCGTCAATCGCCGCGGCGTAGTCTTCCACTCCCGCCGGCGGATTGGCGCCGCCCACACGCAACAAAGTCGTGAGCATCGGCACATGCGGCGTCGTGGCGGCCACCTCGCTTTCGAAATCGTCGCCATAAACCAGCGCCTTGAGATCGAGCGTGCTGAACAGGTAACGAAGCTCCTCGCTGACGTAGCGATAGTTGACGTTGACCGGCACGGCGCCGACCTTGCAGCACCCCAGGAAGGACTCGAGGAACTCGAGCGAGTTGTAGAGTTGGATGCCGACGTGGTCCCCGCGGCCGAGGGAGCGCGCGCGCAGCGCATTGCCGAAGCGGTTGGCGCGCTCGTCCAGCTGACGGTACGTCAATGCACGGCCGCCGCAGCGGAACGCGATACGATCGGGCACGCAGTCGACCACGATCTCGAACAGGTCGGCTAGATTAAAGCTGCTCTGCTTGCTGCTCATCCTACGGGCTCCGCATCCAGAGTTTTCGTGATCATGATGTTCGCGGCCGCCCGGCCGTCGAATCATCGCTTAGGCAGAGTGACTGCAGCGCCTGCAGGGCCGGTGAAGCCGCAGTGCAGGCGAGCATGCAGAAAAAGCGTGAGGACATGGTTCGCATTTCCTGTCAGTAGTTGTAGTGGCGAAACGTCAAGTTGCGTTCTGGCTATCCGCTATCCACTTCTTTTCATTCTAGAACTGGCCCAGACCCGTCGGGCCAGGAGCCCTGCACCCAGGTCTGACAGTTGCCGACGCCGAGCGCGCCAGTCTCTTCGTCCCGCACCTCGATCAGGCAATCGCGGAACTGGTTGAGTCGCGCCGCGGCCGCCGGCGTCGAGCAATCGGCGAAATGCTCGCCCTCCACATGCAGCCGTCCGCGCCACTGACCATGATACTTGCCGTCGAAACCGTGATAGAGCCCCGCGCCCAGGTGAAATCCCGTTTCCCCTAACGTCGTCGCACGCAGCACGCGCGAGCGGCCGTCCGCCATGACCAGCGCAAACTCGCCGCCGAGCAGGCGCTTGTTGCGAGGATCGAAGCGCAGCTTCGGCTGAATGGTTCGCACGGGCTCGCGGCGGCCGTCGGCGAACTCGAAGCCGCCCTGCACTCGTTCGTGTCGCCAGCCCGGACCCTCATACAGCAAGTAATACTGGTGGAAAGCGTACTGGCCGCCGTCCGGCCGCGTGAACAACAGCGGGTTCCAGATCGCGAGCACGCGCGGCGGGTGGGCGTCCATCGGATCCGGTTGCAGATCCGGCGTCGGCGCGCCGACCGACGGGCGCAAGCCCCATGAATGATCGCGCGTCATGATCCAGGCGCCGGGCGCCGGTTCGAGTCGCCGACCCTCGAGCTCCACCCAACCGCTGACTACGACGCCGGTCTGGTGATAGCGGATCTGGTCGGCGGTGCGTCGGTAGCCGGTGAGCGTACGGCGATCCTCGCGCTCCTCGAGCATGCAGGGCGCGCTGCCCTCGAGCAGCAGATCGTAGGCGAGCGGTTGCACGTCGTTTGGCTCGAGCACGACGCGCACCTTGCGCAGCGGCTCGACCACTTCATACCGCAGCGGTCCGACGTCGATGCTGTCGGGGTCCGCGTCGAGCGCCCGGCTCGCGCGCACCGTCCACTGCTCGACTCCGCGACTCGCGCCGCCATAGCCGTCCACCACGTTGCGGTTGACGTACTTGCCGAAGCCGAAATTCACCGACAACGAGCCGTCGCGCGCGCAAGCCATCCCGCAGACCTTCTCGGTCCACGAATAGTCGCTATGCAGGACGCTCGCGTGCGTCTCGACGATCTGGTGGTTGAAGAACTCGTCGGCCGCGAGAAGCGGTCCGATGCTGCCGGTCATCGAATTTCCCCCTTTAGAATCCGAGCCGCGCGGCGTGCATCGCCAGCAGCGTCGCGCCGCCGTTGCGTATGTCCATGTCGCTCTCGCGCGGCGCCCAGCCGCGCTCCATGAACACTGTGCCGATGCGCGCCATCACATACGCCATGCGCCAGGCGGCGAACACGTCGTAATACGGCAGATGACGTGCAGAGAAACCGCTGGCGCGCTCCCAGTGCGCCACAGTCTCCTCGCGCGAGGGCAGACCTGCGAGCCGCGGCAGGCCGTAGCCCGTGCATAGCGACTCATCGAGCATCAGCCACCACGCGAGGTCGTCGACCGGGCTGGCGAGCGTGGCCTGTTCCCAGTCGAGCACGCCCACCAGGCGGCCGTCGTCGTGGTACACGCAGTTGCCCAACTTTGCATCGGCCCAGGACAAGGCGAGCGGCTCGTCGACCGGCTGATTTTCGACCAGCCATTGGTAGGCGCGGTGCAGATGTGGATAGGGTCGGTGCAGGCGTTCCGCCCATTCGACCGCGTCGCGGTAATAGTCGAGTTGCTGCGCCAGCGCCGTACGCCCAGGCCGCGGCTGCAGGAAATCGAGCCCACGCGCCCGCCAGTCCACGCGCGCGATGGCCGCAATGGCGTCGACGCCGTTGAACCAGCGCCGGCGCACATCCGGCTCGGGAAGGTCGTGGAGCCATCCTTGGACGTGGTAGGGCGGATTCTCGTTCGGCACGCGTCCTGCGATGCGCAGCATGACGAAGAACGGCGCGCCGAGCACGGTCGAATCGACTTCGAGTCCGAGCAGCTCGGGTACAGGCACATCGCTGCCCGCGAGCGCCTGCATGACACGGTATTGGCGCTGGATGTCGCAGTCGGGATAGACCGAACTGGACTGCGGCTGCACACGCAGCACGATGTCGAGCGATTCGCGCCGCGCGTCCTGCGTCCACTCGAGGCGTCCGAGCAACGTCACGTTGGAGTAGCCGCCCTCGGAGCGTTTGAGCTCGGCGACCTCCACGGGCGCGCAGTCCGGGCGGCGTTGCGCGAGCCACTGCCCGAGTCGCGTCGCGACGCGATTCAAGTCGTCGATCATGCGCTCCCGGAAGCCCCGTCGAGGAATGTTTGAAAGCCCGAAGGCGCATGCGGCCCGAAGCACATCGTTTCCAGGACGCCCACGCCGGCGCGCTCACCGTCTGCAGCGTACAGATGGGCGCGCACCAGTTGATGAACGTGCACGTGGTCCGGACGCAGCGGATCGAGTTCCTCCAGGCGCCAGCGCTCGTGGCCGAGCGCCAACTCGCCCTTCCACAGACCATGACCCCATTCGGGGTGCTGGTAGCCGATGCCCTTGGTCAGCAGCGTGGCGAGCGGCTGCAGCTCGATCCGCCAATCCGCGCCGCCCTCATCGCGCATCGTGATCACGGCCCCCTCGGGATGGCGCGTGCCTGCCTTCCAGCGCACCTGCAGCGTCGCATCGCGCATCTCGCATTGGCCGGGATCGTGGCCCGCCGGGATCGCTGCGGGGTCTGCATATGCAGCTTGCACGGCCGCCGCCAGCTGGGTCGGTCGGCCTTGTGGGTCTTCAAAGGTGTTGAACTGCGTGCAGCGGTCATCGAAGTTGAGCGGCGCCCACGCCCAATAGACGACTGGCGGACGTTGCAGGAGTCCCGGCGCGCCGCCCTCAGGTTCGCCGCAGGGGCGAATGCCCCAGGACCGGTCGCGCACGCCCATCACCGCGGACGCCGGCAGACGCCGCCCGTCGATCCGCAGCTCGCCCTCCCAACGGCCGAACTGGACGAAGCGCGTGGTGTGCATCAGCAAGCGGTCCTCGTCGTACAGTCGACTCGGGGGCTCCTCGCCGGGCGTGCTGCGCGCGATGAAGCGCAGGTCGCAGGCGAGCCCGCTGGCGGCGTCCTCGAGCCGCAGCCGCTGCACGCGCATCGGCTGCTCCACATCGAGTATGAACGGGCCGACCTTGGTCTCGGTGCGCTCGAGCGGCGCGAGCCGCGAGCCGTGAAAGCAGCGCTGCACGCCGTCGACCAGCACCGTGAAGTGCGCGTCCATGACGCGCCTGTTTGGATACAAACCGAGCGCCGCCTCGAAGAACAACCGACCGTCGGCCGTGAAGCCGGAAAAAAACCAGCGGTCGTAGAAGTTGCGGTCGCTGGTCGCCGGGCGGCTCACTGGCTCGGGCGATTGGTGTACCGCGTAATCGTCGAGCAGCGTGATCATGCGCCTCAACGAACCAGTTGGTTGAAAGGCGCGCCCTTGTCGGTGCGCGGCTCGGGCGCGAGCCCGAGCACGCGTTCGCCGATGCTGTTCTTTACAATCTCGTCGGCGCCGCCGGCGATGCGCATGCCGGCCGCGCCGAACCACAGGCGCTCGATCATTGTGAAATCATCGCCTCGGCCCGCGGCGGCGAGCACGCCGCGCGGCCCCTGCACGTCGATCGCGACGCGCGCGAACTCCTGGATGGCGTGAGCGACCAGGATCTTCACACCGCTCATCTCAGGCCCGGGTTCACGGCCCTTGCCGAGTGCGGTCAGGGCGCGACATTGCAACAACCATAGGCCGTGGGCCGCCAGATACAGATCGGCGAGGCGCTCACGGAAGCGCCCGTCCTGCAACGCCGGCGCCCCGAGAAACGGCGTCGCGCGCAGCATCGTCGCCAGCGTCCGCCACAGCTCGTGCGGCATCACGCCGCCGATCGCGAGGCGCTCGCTCATGAGCCCAGTGAGCGTGACCTTCCAGCCGGCGCCCTCGGCGCCGACCCGCTGATCGTCTGGCACGAACACGTCCTGCAGGAACACCTCGTTGAAGTCCGCCTCGCCGCTCGCCTGACGAATCGGACGCACGGTGACGCCGGGACTCTTCATGTCGATGAAGAAGCTCGTCAGCCCTTCGAATTTGGGCAGCGTCGGATCAGTGCGCGCCAGCACCAGTCCGTACTGGGCGAACTGCGCGAGCGAGGTCCACACTTTCTGACCGTTCAGGATCCAACCGTTGCGCCCGTCTGTGCAGCGCTCGGCGCGCGTGCGCACCATGCCGAGGTCGGAACCGGCGCCCGGCTCGCTCAGCAGCTGGCACCACAGATTCTGGCCCGACAGGGCCGGTCCGATGTGCGCCGCCCGCACTTCGTTCGACGCATGCGCCATCACGGCCGGGATCACCATGCCGAGACTCACGTTGAAGACGCCGGTCGGAACCTCGTAGCGGCTCTCCTCCTCTCGCCAGATGAGCTCCTGGATCGGCGTGCCGCCGCGCCCGCCGAACGCCTTCGGCCATGCGATCGCCGCGAAGCCAGCCGCCGCCTTGCGGGCCTGCCAGGCGCGCGCCGCGGCGATGCGCTCCTCCGGGCTCGCACCCGCGATTTGCGATGCCGAGTCGCTCGACTTGAGCTTCGCGTTGGCGTCCAGCCAGGCGCGGCACTCGGCGCGGAAAGCGGCTTCCTCGGGCGAATCGTCGAAATTCATGGCGCCCTCGATCCGAGGGGACCGCACGGCGGCGGTCTCCGCCGGCGCCGTGAGCCGTTTTTCCAGTTCGGCGACCAGTTGCTCGCGCCAGGCGTGCTCGTGGCCGAGCAGCACCGCCTGCTGGCGAGCGCGGCGCATGAAAAGATGGCAGTCCATCTCCCACGTGTAGCCGATGCCGCCGTGGACGTGCAGCCCCTCGTGCGCGGCCTGCGTGGCGGCCTGGCTCGCCGTCACCCGCGCCGCGGCGGCCGCCGCGGCCAACTCGGGCGCGCCTTCAGGGCTCGCCGCGTCGGCCGCCAGCGCCCAAGCGCCGTAGTAGCAGTGCGCACGCGCCAACTGGTTGGCGTTGTAGAGGTCGACGAGTTTGTGCTTGATGGCTTGGTACGAACCGATAGTGCGGCCAAAAGCGCGGCGCTCGCGCGCGTATGCGGCAGCCATCTCGAGCGCCGCGTCGGCCGCGCCTAGTTGTTCGAACGCCAGCAGCACGGCGGCGCGGTTGCGCACCCTGGCCAGCAGGCGGCGGGCGTCCGTGACGGCCTCGAGCGTTTCGGCCGGAGCGCCGTCGAAGCTCCAGGCGGCGAACGGCTTCGACGGATCGAGCGTCGCGAGCGCCCGTCGAGTGAGCCCGGCGGAAAGATCGCTCGCCACCCAGACCGGATGATCGTCGGCGCCGATCGCCAGC
Organism: Steroidobacteraceae bacterium; assembly: GCA_034005205.1. Taxonomy (GTDB): domain Bacteria; phylum Pseudomonadota; class Gammaproteobacteria; order Steroidobacterales; family Steroidobacteraceae; genus Steroidobacter. The sequence goes on from JAVEVD010000011.1 coordinate 71,475, forward strand.
ACCACGGCCCATTGCGCAGCCATGCCGTCGGCCACGAGGTCGACCGAGCCGGTCAGACGACCGTTCGCGAAGCGCGGCAGCG
>JAVEVD010000011.1:71656-76706 GCA_034005205.1 Steroidobacteraceae bacterium
TCGCTCGCCACCCAGACCGGATGATCGTCGGCGCCGATCGCCAGCACCACGGCCCATTGCGCAGCCATGCCGTCGGCCACGAGGTCGACCGAGCCGGTCAGACGACCGTTCGCGAAGCGCGGCAGCGCCGCGCCCTCCAGCACGCCGTCGAGCGGCGCCGCGAACGCGCCGATGGCGCCGCCAGTCGCCGGGACCAGCCAGCGCCGTCGCTGTTCCGCTGAGGCGCCGAGCAATATCGTCTGCACGGCCAGATACAGCGTCGAGGCGAACGGAACCGCTGCGAGGCGCCGTCCCAATTCCTCCGCGACCACGCACAATTCGAGCGCGCCGAGCCCGGACCCGCCGCAATCCTCGGGCGCCATCAACGCAGTCGCGCCGAGCTCGACCAGACCTCGCCACACCGTTGCAGCGTAAGCAGCCTCATCGCCTTCAAGCACGGCGCGCGCAGCCTTGAGCGGCGATTGCTGCGCCAGATACCTGCGCACTTCATCGCGCAGCAGGTTCTGCTCGTCGGAGAAGTCGAAGTTCATGCAGACCGACCCTGTCGGGCCGCGATCGCGGTGCGGCCGTAGAAGGTCTGGCCGCGCGAGGCCATGTCGCGCAACAGCTGCGGCGGACGCAACTGCTCGCCGAACAGGTCGGCCAGCCGGTCGGCTTCGGCTACGAACGCGGCGACTCCGACGCCGTCTATGAAACAGAACGGTCCGCCCGTGTACGCCGGATAGCCCACGCCGAAAATCGCGCCGAGGTCGCCGTCGGCCGGCGACAAGAGCACGCCCTCCTCCATCGCGCGCGCGGCCTCCACGGCCTGCACGTACAGGATGCGCTGCTTGAGATCGTGCGGCTTCGGCTGCACGGGCTTCAGCGGGTACAGCTCGGCAAGCCCCGGCCAGAGCACCTTGCCGGACTCGTCGTAGTCGTAGAAACCCTTGCCGTTCTTGCGCCCGAGACGGCCGAGCTCGAACAGCTTCCTGAGCACCGGCACAGAGCGGCCCGGTCGGTACTCGTCCGGAAACTCCTTGGCTTGCGCCTCGCCGGCGTGCACCGATAGATCGATGGAAAGCTCATCGGTGATCGCCAGTGGACCCACCGGCATGCCGGCATGGCGCGCGCAATTTTCGATCAGCGCTGGGTTGACGCCCTCGGCCACCATGCCGATCGCGTCGTCGACGAAGGCGCCGATGAATCGGCTCGTGAAGAAGCCGCGCGCGTCGTTCACGACGATCGGCGTCTTCTTCAGCTGGCCGACGAAGTCGAGCGCGCGGGCCAGCGTGGCGTCGTTGGTCGCCTTGCCGCGAATCACTTCGACGAGCGGCATCTTGTCCGCCGGAGAGAAGAAGTGCAGGCCGATGAACCGCTCCGGCCGCGTGCTCGCCTGCGCGAGCAGCGTGATCGGCAGCGCCGACGTGTTCGACGCGAGCACGCAGTCGGCCGGCAGCACCGCGTCGAGCCGGCGCGTGACTTCGGCCTTGACGGCGCGGTCTTCGAACACGGCCTCGACCACCATGTCAGCGTCGCGCAGCAACTCGTAATCAGTGCTCGGATGGATGCGCGCCAGGATCGCATCACGCTTGTCCGGCGTCATCCGGCCGCGCTCGACCTGCTTGCTCAGCGATTTCTCGGCATAGCCTTTGCCGCGCTCTGCGGTCGCCTGGTCCCGGTCGATCAACACGACCTCGACGCCGCGCCGCGCCGCGACCAGCGCGATGCCTCCGCCCATCATGCCCGCGCCGATCATGCCGAGCTTGCGGCTGGTGAACGGCGGGAAGCCGGCTGGCCGATGCAGTCCCTTCTCGGCCTTGGTCTTGCTGATGAACAGGGTGCGGACCATGCCGCGCGCGACCGGGCCGCGCGCCACGGTCATCAGGTACTTGACCTCGACGCGCAGCGCCTTGTCGATCGGCAGTAGTGAGCCCTCGTACAGACAGCTCTGGATGGCCTGCGGCGCCGGCAGATTCTGATGCGTGTTCGCCTGCAGCATCGTGTTGCCGACCACGAACGCCGGAGCGACGCGCGGATCGAGCGCATTGCCGCCAGGGAAGCGAAATCCCTTCTCGTCCCACGGTTGCACGGCCTTGGGTGTTTCGAGCAGCCATCGCCGCGCGCGCGCGATCAGTTCCGCCGGTGGAGCGAGCTCGTGCACAAGCCCCGCCTCGAGCGCCTGCTGCGGCGTCGCATGCTTGCCTTCCAACAGGTAAGGCATCGCCGCCTGGATGCCGATCAGCCGCGGCAGGCGTTGCGTGCCGCCTGCGCCCGGCAACAGCCCGAGTTGCACTTCGGGCAGGCCGACTACGGCCGTGGGCGCGTCCACCAGCACGCGATGGTGGCAGGCCAGCGCCAGTTCGAAGCCGCCGCCCATCGCCACACCGTTGATCGCGGCGACTACTGGCTTGCCGCAAGTCTCGAGGTTGCGGAACAGGCGCGATAGCGAACCGTATTTCTCGAACAGCACGGGCGGCGGATCGTCCGCCGTGTTCTCGAGGTTCTGCTCCATCGCCGTCAGATCGGCGCCGGCGACGAACGCCTCCTTGCCCGAGGTGATGATGGCGCCCTTGATCGACGCATCGTTGCGGACGCGGTCGATACAGTGCTGCAGGCTGTCCATGAACGCCTGGTCGATGACGTTCATGCTCTTGCCGGGATAATCGATGGTCAGCAGTGCAATGCCGTCGGCGTCCACCTCGCAGCGCACCACTGTAGTCCTGCTGTTCATCGTAATCGCCTCAGACACGCTCGATCACCATCGCCGTGGCCATGCCCGCCGCCACACACAGGCTCACGAGAGCCGCGCCCTTGCCGGTGCGCTCGAGTTCGTCGAGAGCCGTGCCCAGAATCATTGCGCCCGACGCCCCGAGCGGATGCCCCATCGCGATGGCGCCGCCGTTCACATTGATGCATTCGTGCGGCACGCCCATGACCGACATGAACGTGAGCACCACCGTGGAGAACGCCTCGTTGAGCTCCCACAGGTCGATGTCGGACGGCTGCATGCCGGCCCGCTCGAGGGCGCGGCGCGCAGCCGCCGCAGGGCCGTCGAGCATCAGCGTCGGATCCGAACCGATCGCGGCGAACGAACGGATCCGCGCGCGCGGTTTGAGATCGTGCTTCGCGGCCGCAGCCGCGCTGCCGAGCAGCACCGCTCCGGCGCCGTCGACGATGCCGCTCGAATTGCCTGCGTGATGCATATGCTCGATGCGCTGCAGTTGCGGGTAGCGCTGCAGCGCCACGGCGTCGTAGCCGTACTTCTGACCCATCTCGGCGAACGCGGGTTTGAGCGCGGACAACGATTCGATCGTGGTCTCGGGACGGACGGTTTCGTCGCGCTCGATGAGCGTGAGTCCGACGAAATCCTTGACGGGCGTCACCGAGCGGGCGAAGCGCCCTTCGCTCCAGGCGCGCGCCGCGCGGCGGTGGCTCTCGACTGCATACGCATCCAGGTCGCGGCGCGTCTGGCCATGCAGGGTCGCGAGCAGGTCGGCCGAAACGCCCTGCATGATGAAATGCGTCTTCGCCGACATGGTCGGATCTTGCGCCCAGGCGCCGCCCGAGCTGCCCATGGGAACTCGCGACATGCTCTCCACGCCTGCCCCGACCGTGAGATCGGCCTGGCCCGACATGACCTTGCCTGCCGCGATCGCCACGGCCTCCAGACCCGAACCGCAGGCGCGCTCGACCGATATGGCGGGAACGGTCTGGTCCCAGTCGGCGGCCAGCACGGCCATGCGAGCGATGTTGCCGCCCTGTTCGCCGACCGGGCTGACGCAACCCATGACCACCTCTTCCACCGCGCTGGTGTCGAGGCGGTTGCGCTCGGCAAGGGCGGCGAGCGGGCGGCTCGCAAGCCAGACCGAAGTGACTTCATGAAGGCTGCCGTCAGCCTTCCCCCTGGCGCGCGGGGTGCGCACATGATCGAAGATAAAGGCGTCCATGCATCAATGTTATCTCCGGGCGGCTGCGATCGATTGAGTAAAATACCCGTGTTGGGTACTTTGGCTCTCATGCCCGCCCGCCGCGCCCGCAAGATCGACGCCTCGCTCAGCCTCGGCGACCTGGCCGCCAAGGTCAGCGTGCCGATGACGCACCAGACGATGCTGAGCACCTACGCCAGCCAGTTCACGATCAACACGTTGCGGCGCGCCTACCGGCTGTTCGACGGCGACCTGACGCTCTTCCTCGTGTTCGGCGAGATCGCGCACTACAACATGTCGCGCGCCTTGCAGGCCCTGAACCTGCGGGAGGCGCCTGACTCGCCGCGCTGGAAAGTGCTGATGCGCGGTTTACAGGCGCAGAAAATCAAGCCCTGCAACGCGCTGTCGATCAGCGAGGCGACCGGCATACCTCGGGAAACCGTGCGTCGCAAAGTCAAAGAGCTGGAGCAACGTGGCTGGCTGATCCGCGAAGGCGCGCGCAGCCTGACGCTCGCGCCCCGGGCCATCGAGCTAATGGGCGCGCCCGGCCGAGCCATCATGGATGACTTCATGGAGACGGCGCGTTCTATCGGGAAGCTGGAGGAAGCCTTCAACCAGCAGCAAAAGAAGAAGAAGCGCTAGCGCGGCGACGGTCCCCAAAGGCCAGACCACTTTGGCGCGAGGCGGACGCCCAGGACATTCAGACCTGCCTACTCGCTTCGCTTTTTCCTCGCACGTCGCGAACCCTTTCCGTTCTCCGCTCGCCTTGGCGCGGCGATCTTGCGCGTTTGCAGCGGCGCGATGGCGTCGGCCAGAAAGCGAGCGGATGCTTTCATGCGCGCTTCCAATGGATAGTCCTTGCTTATGCGCCAGTTGTGCAGCAGTGCAACGTACGTGCCGCCTACAATTTCGGCGATGATATCCAGCGAGCAGTCGGTGCGCACTTCGCCGCGCGCGACGCCGTCGGCGAGCAGCTCACGCAGCACCTGAAGCATGCGACTGAAGCGCTGATTGCCTGGACGTATCGCCGAGTAGCCTCGTTCGGCTTCCTTGAGAATCAACTTGTGAAACGCCGGACGAGATTGCAGGCGCACCGCGGTTTGCACGAACAGCCGCTCCAACCGAGCGGCGGTCGACGCCGC
>JAVEVD010000012.1:0-17769 GCA_034005205.1 Steroidobacteraceae bacterium
ATCGGCGGCGAGCGGACCGGCGCAAACGGGCGCGCCCGGCTTGAACGGTCTCGGGCTATTGGTGCAGGGATCGCTCGAAGGCTCCAACGTCAATGTCGTCGAGGAGCTGGTGAATATGATCGAGACACAGCGCGCCTACGAAATGAACTCCAAGGCCATTGCGACCACGGATCGGATGCTCGAGCACATTACGAACCAGGTTTGAGAAGCGGTTAGCGGTTAGCGGTTAGCGGTTGGTCAGAAGCATGTGCAATCGGAAACCTTTCGCGATTCGTTTCGGCGAGGCGGAGCGTTCGAGTTCGGCGGTTTTCACTAACCGCCAACCGCTAACCGCTAACCGCTTCTTGCTCGCTGTCGCTGCGCTCGCTTTGAGCGCCTGTGTCTCTGCGCCGCCCGAACCGGACTATTCCGCCACCTGGCCCGAGCCGCCGCCCTCGCCGACGCTGGCGAACGGCGCCATCTATCAGGTCGGACATGATATTGCGTTGTTCGAGAACGCCGTGGCGCGCCGCGTCGGCGATACGTTGACGATCCGCCTGAACGAGCGCACTAACGCTTCCAAGAGCTCCAGCACGACGACTCGCAAGTCCACGTCGGCGAGCCTGCCCGGGCCCACCATCGCGGGGCGTCCCGTGACGGTGCACGGAACCGAGGTGCTCACCATGGGCGTGGACAATCAAACGGAGTTCGATGGAGAAGGCGGCAGCAGCCAGAGCAATCGTCTGGAAGGAGACATCACCGTGACCGTGGCGCAGCGTCTCGCCAACGGCAATCTGCTGGTGCGCGGCCAGAAGTGGATCACTATCAACCAGGGCAGCGAGTACGTGCGCATCCAGGGCGTGGTGCGCCCCATCGACATCGCTCCGGACAACTCGATCTCTTCGTTGAAGGTGGCGGATGCGCAGATCGCGTACGGCGGCAAGGGCGCGCTGGCGGACGCCAACCGGCCGGGTCTGCTGGCGCGGTTTTTCAATCTGCCGTTCATGCCGTTTTGAAGAAGCGGTTAGCAATTAGCGGTTAGCGGTTAGAGAGCGGCGTGCAGTACGTGAGGCGGGTGGGATGAACGAGCGGGCGGCGAAAGTGGATCGGTTGCGCAGGCTGGCGAAGCTGCGCTACCTCATAAAAGCGCGGCGGCGAGAACGCGGTTCGACTGCAGGCAGAACCGGCCAACCGCTGACCGCCAACCGTCAACCGCTGCTTCTCCTGTTGCTCGGCCTCCTTGTCGCGCAACCCGATGCCCATGCCGAGCGCATCAAAGATCTCGCCACGGTCGCCGGCGTGCGCGGCAACCAGCTCATCGGCTACGGGCTGGTCGTGGGTCTGGACGGCACGGGCGATCAGACGAGCCAGGCGCCGTTCACCATCCAGAGCATCCGCAACATGCTTGCGCAGTTCGGCGTGACGATTCCCGCGAACGTGAATCCGCAGCTGAAGAACGTCGCCGCGGTGACGGTGCGCGCCGATCTGCCGCCGTTCGCCAAACCGGGTCAGACCATCGACATCACGGTGGACTCGATCGGCAACGCCACGAGCTTGCGCGGCGGCAGCCTGCTCATGACGCCGTTGCGCGGCGTCGACGGGCAGGTATATGCGATTGGTCAGGGAAGTCTCGTGGTGAGCGGCTTCGGCGTCTCCGGCAGGGACGGCTCGCGGATCGCGCTCAACGTGCCGAGCTCGGGACGCGTGCCCAACGGCGCCACCGTCGAGCGCGCGGTGCCGACCAACTTCGGCAGCGAGCCTTACGTGGTGCTCAATTTGAACACGCCTGATTTCACGACCGCTGCGCGCCTCAGCGACGGCGTCAACCAGATCCTAGGCCCCGGTGTGGCCGAGGCGATCGATGCGGTGTCGGTCCGGGTCCAGGCGCCGGTCGATCCGAGCCAGCGCATCGCGTACCTGTCCATGCTCGAGGCGATCGAGATCCAGCCGGGCGATGCGCCTGCGCGCGTCATCGTGAACTCACGCACCGGCACCGTGGTCATCGGCTCCGCCGTCCGCGTGACGCCTGCGGCCGTGGCGCACGGGTCGCTGTCCGTGACCATCACCGAGCGGCTCGATGTCAGCCAGCCGAATCCGCTTTCCCAGGGCGAGACGGTCGTCGCGCCGCGTTCTGACATTCGGGTCGAGCAGCCGGAGGCGCGCATGTTCGTCTTCAACGCCGGCGTGAATCTGGACGAGATCGTGCGCGCTGTAAATCAGGTCGGCGCCGCGCCCGGCGATCTGGTCGCCATTCTCGAGGCGCTGAAACATGCCGGCGCCCTGCGCGCCGAGCTGATCGTCATCTGAGGTCGAGACATGGCGGCGTCAGTGAACATCTCCTCGCTCTACGATTCGCAGTCGCTTGCAGGTCTGAAGCGCGAAGCGCGCGCGCAGGACCCGGCGGCGCTGCGGGAGGCGGCGCGGCAGTTCGAGAGTCTGTTCACGCGGATGCTGCTCAAGAGCATGCGCGAGGCGAGCAGCGGTTTCGGCGACTCGTTGTTCGGCAGCGACCAGACGCGCTTCTACCAGGAGATGTTCGACGATCAGATCGCCGTGCAGTTGTCCCAGGGCGAGGGCCTTGGGCTCGCCGACCTGCTGATTCGCCAGCTCGCGTCCGGCGGCCGGGAGCGCGGCGGCGCCGTCGAGGCGACCAAGCCTGCCGCGGTGCAGGGCGCGTCGGCCTCGGCAGGCGGGCCTACCGCAGTAGCCTCCGACAAAGACGATTTCATTCGCACGATGTATCCGCATGCTGTGGCGGCGGGCCGCAAGATCGGCGTCCACCCGAGCGCGCTGCTGGCTCAGGCGGCGCTCGAGACGGGGTGGGGCAGGTCCGTACCATGCAAAGCGAACGGCGAGTGCAGTTTCAATCTGTTTGGTGTGAAGGCGAGCGGCGGTTGGAAAGGTGCAGTCGCAGGCTCTTCGACGCTCGAATTCGAGGACGGCGTGGCGGTCCGCAGGACCGAAAAGTTCCGCGCATACGCCTCGCCCGCTGAGAGCTTCATGGATTACGCGACGCTGATCGCGAGCAGTCCACGTTACCAGGCCGTCAGAGGGACTGGCGGCGATATCGTCTCTTTCGCTGCGGCGCTGCAGGACGGCGGCTATGCGACCGACCCGCAGTACGCGCACAAGATCGTGCAGATCGCGGCAGAGATCAAAGAAGCGGTTAGCGGTTAGTCAGAAGGCGGCTATATCCAACTATGCCGACATCAATGTTTTCACTGACGCCCGACCGTCTGATGCGCAAACCGCCAAGCACAACCCACTCACCGCCAACCGCCAACCGCTAACCGCTTCTCAAGGACTCCCATGGCTGACCTGCTCAACACCAGCATCTCCGGTCTGCTCGCGTTCCAGCGGGCGCTGGACACGACCAGCCATAACATCACCAACGCGAACACGCCGGGCTACAGCCGTCAGATCACCGAGTTCATGACTCGGCAGGCGCACCCTTCAGGCGCGGGTTGGGTAGGCGCCGGCGTCGACGTGAGCACGGTCACGCGCGCGTACGACGATTTCCTCGCGGGCCAGGCGCGCAACTCCTCGAGCGCCTTCCACCGAGCGGATGCCTACGCGACGCAAGCCGAGCGCGTCAGCAATCTGCTCGGCGACTCCTCCACCGGCTTGTCGGCGTCGCTGCAGGAGTTCGTCAACGCGTTGCAGAGCGTCGCGGACACGCCCACCTCCACTGCGGCTCGCCAGACGCTGCTCAGCCAGGCGCAGATCCTCGTCGATAGACTCCAGGGCTACCAGGACAGCCTTGCGTCATTCGAAGCGCAAGTGAATTCCTCGATGCGCACGCAGGCCGATGCAGTGTCTTCGATCGCATCGGCCATCGCGCAGCTCAACCAGGAGATCTCCTCGGGTTACGCGCGCACCAGGCAGCCGCCCAACGATCTGCTGGACCAGCGCGACCGGCTGCTCGACCAGCTCGCAACCTACGTGAGCGTCAGCGTGGTGGCCCAGGAAGATGGCTCGGTGAACGTCTCCATCGGCGCCGGGCAGCCGCTGGTCGTCGGACAGCACGCATCGCGGGTAGTCGCAACCGGCGATCCCTACGATCCGACGCGCATGATCGTCGCCGTGCAATCGCAGCACGGCCTGGCTGACATCACCCGCAGCATCTCGGGCGGTACGCTCGGCGGCATGCTCGACTTCCGCGGGCAGATGCTCGACCCGGCGCGCAACGCGCTCGGACGTATGAGCGTCGGCCTCGCCGAGATCATGAATGAGCAGCATCGCGCCGGTATGAACCTCAACGGCGTGATGGGCGGAGACTTCTTCTCGGTGGGCGAGGTCGGCGTGCGCTTGCACGCCGGGAATTCTGGGACGGCTACGCTCGATGCGACGCGCATTCCGGGCGCCGCAGGCGCGCTCACTACGAGCGACTACGTCATGACCTGGACGGCCTCGGGCTGGAGTCTGCAGCGCGCAGACACCGGCGCAAGCGTGTCCATGACTGGCTCGGGAACCGTAGCAGATCCGTTCGTCGCCGACGGCTTGTCGCTGGTGGTCAGCGGCGCGCCCGCGCTGGGCGATCGCATCCTCATCCAACCGACCGCCTGGGCGGCGGCCGGCATGGATGTGCTGGTGAGCAGTCCGAACGAGATCGCCGCCGCCGCGCCCATCGTCGCCGGCGCCGCGGCCGGCAACGCCGGCAGCGGCGTGATTTCCCCGGGCGAGGTGCTCGATCCGACGCATCCGCAGCTGCGCAGCGCCGTCGCGATCACATTTACCAGCCCGACTCAGTACACCGTGGGCTCTGATCCGACCGTTCATACCTATGTTCCGGGGCAGAACATCGAGGTGAACGGCTGGCGGGTGCAGATCACCGGCTCGCCGGCGGCGGGCGATAGCTTCTCGGTGCGCGATAACGTCTCGGGCTTGGGCGACAACCGCAATGCGCTGGCCCTGGCCGATGCGCTGTCCCGCCCGGTGCTCAACGGCGGCACGACATCCCTGAGCGCGGCAAGCGGTCAATTCGTGAGCGAGCTCGGCGTCAAGACGAATCAGGCGCAGGTCACCCGCGATGCGCAGAAGGTCGTCGCCGACGAGGCCGCCGCATCGCTGCAGTCGGTCGCCGGCGTGAACCTCGATGAGGAGGCCGCCAATCTGCTGCGTTATCAGCAGGCGTACATGGCCATCGCCCAGATGATCCGGGTCGCCGATACGATCTTCCAGTCCGTGCTGGAGGCGACGCGCCGCTAAAGGGTTGCAGCCCGCGAACCGCTAAACCGTTCACCGCCAGAATCTTCAGCAGGTCCGCATGCGTCTTTCCACCCAGGGCTTCTTCACCGCCTCGCTTGCCGCCATGCAGTCGCAGGCGGCTGAGCTGGCGAAGCTGCAGAATCAGGTCGCGCTCGGCCGGCGCGTGAACTCGCCGGCCGATGATCCGATCGCCAGCGTGCACATCCGCGAGCTGGAGCGGGCGCAGAGCGAATCCGAGCAGATCGCCAAGAACAGCGTGCTGATCCGTAACCGGCTCAATCTCGAGGAACAGGCGCTGGCGGATGCAGGCACGATTCTCACTCGGGTGCGCGAGCTCACCGTAAAGGCGGCCAACATCGGCACGCTCAGCGACGCCGATCGGCGCTCCATCGCCACCGAGCTCGACAGCCGCCTGTCCGAGCTGCTGGATTTGGCCAATCGGCAGGACGGCGCCGGCGAGTATCTGTTCGCCGGCTTCTCCACCTTGACCAAGCCGTTCACGGGCGGCGGAGATGCGCCGATCGTCTACGCGGGCGATCAGGGGAGCCGGCTCATCCAGATCGGCCCGGCCCAGCGCCTGGCCGACAGCCATTCCGGATTCGATGTGTTCGTGGATATTCCTGAAGGCAACGGCGTTTTTGCGACGTCGGCCAATGCGGCTAATACAGGCAGCGGAGTGATCCATCCCGGCAGCGTCGTCGATCGCCCGAGTTGGGTTCCCGACGACTACACCGTCGTGTTCACCGCCGCCGACGCCTGGGAAGTGCGCGACTCTGCAACGCCGCAGAACGTCGTCGCGAGCGGCGCGTACGTTTCGGGCGCGCCGATCGAATTCAACGGCGTGCGCATCGAGATCAGCGGCCAGCCCGCGGTGAACGATGAGTTCACGGTGTCGCGCAGCCGCTCGAAGGACATTTTCACGACGGTGCGAGATCTTGCGCAGGCGCTGCGCGATACGGCGGAAACGCCCGCCGGAGCAGCCCGGCTCGCCACGGCGCTCGAAGGCGCCATGCAGCAGGTCGACCAGGCGAGCGAGCACCTGATCAGCGTGCGCTCGCAGGTCGGCGCGCGGCTTTCCGCGCTGGATACGGCGGACAGCGCGCGTGAATCACGCGACGTAGACATCGCGAGCGCACTGTCGGAACTGCGGGATGTAGATTACGCCGAAGCTCTGATGAAGATGAATCAGCGGCTCGTCGGACTGCAGGCGGCGCAGTTGTCGTACTCGCAGATCTCGCAGTTGTCGTTGTTCAGTTACTTAAGATAGAAGCGGTTAGCGGTCCGCTAACCGCTAATCGCTTCTTCGATCGTGATCTACTCCACAGTTTTCAATCGCCCCCATGGGCCCACTCAAGTTCGCGGAGCCTTCTCCGATACAGAGCCTGAACAGCAATTCGGCGCATCAAGCCAGTGCTGAGATCCGACTCCGGACGGGCGTTCGGGGCGGTCGCAATCAGTCAGGAGTAGATTCATGGCGCTAGTCATCAACACCAACGTGATGTCGCTGAATGCTCAACGCAACCTCACGACGTCCGGCAACCAGCTCGCCACCTCGCTGCAGCGCCTGTCCTCGGGCCTGCGCATCAACAGCGCGAAAGACGATGCGGCGGGTCTCGCCATCTCCGAGCGCATGACCACGCAGATCACCGGTCTGAACCAGGCGGCGCGCAACGCGAACGACGGCATTTCGCTCGCGCAGACCACCGAAGGCGCGCTCCAGGAAGTCACCAACAACCTGCAGCGCATTCGCGAGCTGGCCGTGCAGGCCGCCAACGCGACGAACTCGGCCGAAGACCTCGAAGCCCTGGACCAGGAAGTTCAGCAGCGTATTGCGGAGATCGATCGTATCGCCAGCCAGACCTCGTTCAACGGCCGCAAGGTGCTCGACGGCTCCTTCGGCAGCGCGACGTTCCAGGTGGGCGCCAACGTGGGCGAAACCATTTCGGTGGGTCTGAGCACGAGCGTGAAGGCGAGCGCGATCGGCGCCTACGTCAACCAGGCGGGTACGGAGACTGTGGCCGTGGCCGCCGGCGCAGCGGCTGCGGGCGGCACGCGCACTCTGACCGCTGACGCGCTGGGCTACGACGGCGTCAGCAGCCTGGCGTTCAACGGCTCGAACTTCTCGATCAACGGCGTAAACGTGCTGAGCTCGTCCGACTATGTCGGATCCAGCGCAGTCTATCAGGACAACACGAGCGCGTACGCCAAGGCCGCCGCCATCAACGCCAGCGGCATCTCCGGCGTGACCGCCACCGCGACCACTAATCTGACGTTCGCGGCGGCGAACGGCGGCGCGGCAGGATCGACCGACTTTCTGAATGTCCAGGCGCTCGCCACCGACGCAAGCTACTCGTACACGCTGAACATCAACGGCGTGGCGGTGCTGCAGGTCAGCGGAAGCGCTGCGGGCGAGGGCCTGTCGATCGCGGCCGCAGTGCAGGCGATCAATGCTTATAGCGACGAAACGGGCGTCGTGGCCTCCAGGACGGACGCCGGCGCTTTGCAGCTGGTCGCTGAAGATGGCCGCAATATAGCGATCAACGAAGTCATGGCGACGAACGGCGCTAACGGCGGCGCGGCCAGCGACATTCGCTCAGTGTTTTCCGGCACGGTGTCGGGTGACGCAACCACAGATGTGAGCGTCAATTCGACCGAGACTTACCGCGGCCAGCTCACGTTGAGCTCCTCGGACTCGATCACTTTCGGCGCCAATCAGGCTGCAGCGGGCTTCAGCGGCACGACGACGCTGCTGGAAGCGCAGGGCAACCTGAGCACGCAGAACGTGCTGGGCAGAGACGCTGCGAACAACACGATTCTGGCGGTCGACTCGGCGCTTTCCGCAGTCAGCGAGCTGCGCAGCACGCTCGGCGCGATCCAGAACCGCTTCCAGTCGACCATCAACAGCCTGCAGGCGGTCACTGAGAACCTCTCGGCCTCCCGCAGCCGCATCCAGGACACGGACTTCGCGGCCGAGACGGCGGCGCTCACCCGCGCCCAGATCCTGCAGCAGGCGGGCACGGCCATGGTGGCGCAGGCCAACTCGGCGCCGCAGAACGTGCTGAGCCTGTTGCGCGGCTGATGGAGCGCGCGTGACTTTACGCGCTCAGGCGCACAAGTCCGCGATGGGCGGTGAGGGCCGTAAGACCCTTACCGCTCATCGCCGTTTCCGCTTCCTTCAGAGGAGATTGCAGTGGCCACGAGCGGTGTAGTCGGCGGATCGCAGCTCGATGTTCAAAGCCTGGCGTCGCAGCTGGTCGCGGCCGAGCGCGCGCCGCTCGATCGACAGGTAGCGCGTGACAGCAACCGCATCACGACCCAGATTTCCGCGGTTGGCGTGTTGATGGGCGCGATGTCCCAGTTTCGTGGTGCGCTGGCCTCCCTGAAAACCGTGCAAGCTTTCACTATGCGCGAGGCGGTGAGCGGCGACCCCGAGATTTTCACCGTCGCGGCGGATTCGAATGCAACGCCGGGCGAGTACAGCATCGAGGTCGTCCAGCTCGCACGCGCACACCAGATATCTTCGAACGCATTCGTCGGGGGGGGCGAGCAGATCGTAGGCGTCGGCGAGCTCACTATTTCGCTGGGCGAGGAGACTTTTTCGGTCGTCATCGAGGAGTCGAACTCGACGCTTGCTGGAATCCGTAACGCAATCAACGCGGCCGCGGACAATCCAGGCGTACGTGCAACGCTCATTCACGGTGCGGGCGGCAGCCGTCTAGTGCTCACCTCGGCCCAAACCGGAGCGGCCAATCGAATAGAAGTGTCCCAGAGCGGCGGCGACGGCGGCTTGGCCGCACTCGCGTACAGCGAGAGCGATGGGAGCAACTACACTCAGCTCGCGGCCGCGCAGGATTCGGTCGTTAACGTCGCCAATGCACAGGTCACGAGCGCTACAAACACCATTGAGAATGCGATCGACGGCGTGACGCTCACGCTCCTTGCGGAATCCAAGGAGGAGGCCGCTACGCTGACGGTCAGCTACGACGAGACGGGCGTCGCCCGCCGGGTGAGCACGTTCGTCAGCGCGTACAACGCGCTGGTCGAGCAGATCACGCGACTGCGAGGCTACGACGCCGCGGCGCAGACGGCCGGTCCCATGCTGGGCGATTCGCTGCTTACAAGCATCGAAAGTCAGCTGCGGCGCACGATCAGCGAATCTGTCGGCGAAGCCGGCGACGTCTACAATACTCTGGCGAGCATCGGAATCACGACCCAGGCCGACGGTCGGCTCTCGCTAGACACGACGAAGCTGAACAAAGCGCTCGACGAAGATTTCGCGGCCGTCGGCAAGCTGTTCGGATCGGAGCGGGGCTTGGCCGCCAGGCTGCACGAGCAAATGGATGAGCGCCTCAAGACCAACGGCGCGCTCGATATGCGCAGCAAGAGCCTGGTGGAGGCGCAGAAGGACCTGCGGGATCGGCAGGACCGCATCGACGCCCGCATGGCTGTGCTGCACAAGGCGTATATCGCCCAGTTCACCCGACTCGACACGCTACTCTCGCAGCTCCAGGTGACTTCGAGCTACTTGTCGCAGCAGATCGAGTCGCTGGGGAATCTGAATAAGAGAAGCGGTTAGCAGGTAAGAAGCGGATAGCCGGAGAAAGAAGCGGATAGCGGCTAGCGGATAGTTCGGAAGCACAGCAGCTTCCTTAAACGGCAGCAGAAAACCCTCTGACTAGCCGCTATCCGCTATCCGCTTCTCACCTTGGCTATCCGCTTCCAACCCTCAAGCCGTTCGCTCTTGCGCCGATAACCCCGCCAGAAGCCTCTCTGCTGGAGCCCACCATGTCCGGATACGCCAGAGCCTCGAGCCTCGCGGCTTACCAGAGCGCTGCTGCGCACGGCGGCGTGGCCGCGGCGGATCCGCATCGGCTCACCCTCATGCTGATGGACGGCGCCCTCGAGCGCATCAGCACCGCCCGAGGCTGCATGCAGCGCGGCGACATGGTTGAGCAGTCGCGCCTGCTGCATCGGGCGGTGTCGATAATCGGCGAGCTGCGCGCCAGCCTCGATATGGGCGCCGGCGGCTCGATCGCCGCAAACCTGGGCGACCTCTATGACTACATGTGCCGCCGGCTCCTCAAAGCCGCCGGCGAGAATCGGATCGAGCTGCTGGACGAGGTGATTCGGTTGCTGCAGGAAATTCGCAGCGCCTGGGTGGCCATTGCGCCGCAGGCGCGCCGCCGATGAGCGCCGCCGCTGAGGCCGTGATGGCCGTCACGTACAAGCTCGTGCAGCAGGCGCAGAGCGGCCAATGGCGTGAGGTCCCGCACACGCTTGCAGAGCGCCGCGCCATGCTCGACCAGCTTGCGATGCACACCAGGCCCGAGGACCAGCCCTGGCTGGCCGCACTGCGAGCCGCAGTCGCAGAGTCGGATGCGGCGGTCGCGGCGATCGCGCCGCGCGATGACATCGGGACGGTTCGTTCAGACGATGCGCTTGCGGCGAACGCTTGGCGCGCCGAAACTGCGTCAGCCGCGCCCCCGGACGCTGCGGACAGGATGATCGCTGAGATCCGACGGACCCGCTGATGCTACGTTCGGGGCGCTGCTCTGACTAACCGCTAACCGCTAACCGCCAACCATGTACGAAGGCCTGGACACCATCGTGCTCTACCAGGAGCTGGCGTACGAGGACGTGTTGCCGGTCGCGTGGCGGGTTGGCGCAGAATCGGGCGATCCCACCGTGGCTGGCGCATACGCCGAGCGCAACTTGCGCGTCTTGCAGGCGCTCGCTGCGCTCGACGATCACGGTCACATCGAGAAGACGGACGAGAGCGCGCCGTACGCGGCCGATATCCTGCGCCTCGATCTGAAACTCAATCTCCTGCTCGATATGGTCGGTGAGTTGCTGGCGGCCAGCCGGCCGCGTCCGCAGGCGAGCGCGGTGCGCTTCAATGCCCTGGGCGCGGTGTGGAGCGCACCCTCGCCGCATCCAAATCTCGGCGAGGAAGGCGTGCTCGAGATTCATATGCGCGATTGCATCGCCGAACCGCTGCGTCTACTCGGGCGCATCGTGTCGGTGAGTCCCGATGGGCGGGTGAAGATTCGCTTCTCGGAGCCTGGCGAGCACGTTGCGGACTTGCTGGAGAAGCTCGCGTTTCGCAAGCACCGACGTCAGGTGGCCGGCGCACGAGCGCCGAGGAAATGATCGAGCGCGCGCCGGCCGTGTGCGCATCACAGTCAATGCGTGAACGTTGCACGTCGTGCACAGTCCGCACTTTGCGGCTGCGCGCCTGTAAACATCTCGAATTGCATTACGTCGCATTGCGGCTTTCTCTGAGCGCTGCGCCAGAAATCTGGCAGTAGTTCACGCAGCCCCTGCCTTCAGGGAATGTCTTATAGAGAGGCCGACACGTCTTTTCAGAATGGTCCGCGCCAACACTAACGACGGCGGCGCGGGCGCAACGACAAACCGGCCCTGCAGAGGCCCACACGCCCCGCCGTTGAGACAATGAGGGACGGGGCGCGATGAATCTGAGCGAGACGGCGACGATCAGAGTACTGACGGTCCGGCGGGCCGTCGTTTACGACGGTGATGCGCAGCGGGCCGAGGCGGCCGCCCAGGCGCTGCGGGAGCTCGGCCTGGAGCCGCTGCTCATCGATCACGCTGCACTCATGCGCGCCGTCATCCAGTCGCCCCATAGTCCACCGGCGCTGCTGATCGGCGAGCTCGGCGACTGCGATTGGGTGGAGATCGGCGCTGCTCTGCGCGAGCAACTGGGCGATGTGCCGGTGGTCGCCTATGGGCCGGCCGCCGGCGCCGAACAGCTCATGCATGCGGTTGGCGCTTCGCGCGTGCGGCCGCTCGCGTTTCCTTTCACGAGCGCGGAGCTGGCCGCGGCGCTGCGCGTCCCGGCGCAGGCGACGCTCGAGGCGGTGCGCGATGTGCGCATGCCGACCGGCGCCTCGACCGCGATCCGCAATGTGGTGCGCCTGATCCGGCAGGTCGCCGCGCACGATTCGAGCGTGCTGGTGCTCGGCGAGACAGGCGCCGGCAAAGAGCTGGTCGCGCGCGCCGTGCACGAGGCGAGCCCCAGGCGTCAACGTCCGTTTGTGGCCATCAACTGCGGCGCGATCCCCGCGGAGCTGCTCGAGAGCGAGCTGTTTGGTCACGAAAAGGGCGCCTTCACCGGCGCGGTGAGCGCCCGCAAGGGGCGCTTCGAGATCGCCGAGGGAGGCACTCTGTTTCTGGACGAAATCGGGGACATGAGCCTGCCCATGCAGGTGAAGCTTCTGCGCGTGCTGCAGGAGCGCGTCTTCGAGCGAGTGGGCAGTCACACGCCGATTCGCTGCAATGTGCGAATCATCGCCGCGACACATCGCAATCTCGAGCAGGCGATCGCGCGCGGCGCCTTTCGCGAGGACCTGTTCTACCGGCTCAACGTATTCCCCATCGAAACGCCGTCGCTGCGCTCACGCATCGAGGATCTGCCCCTGTTGCTGCGCGACTTCATCGAGCGCAACGCCGCCGAAGGGCGCGGCCGCATCGAGTTCAGCGCGCGTGCGCGCGCCGTCCTGAGCCGCTATCCGTGGCCCGGCAACGTTCGCGAGCTCGCCAATCTGGTCGAGCGGCTATCGATTCTGTGCCCGAACAGGCGTGTCGACGTGGCCGACCTGCCGCCGAAGTACCGTCCACCCGAACTGCTCGCGGATCTGGAAGCCGACGAACAATTCTTCGAGGAGACAGATCTCGCCGGCGGGCCGGCGTCGACCTTCGACAGCCCGGAGGAGCCGCTCGACGAGCAGGAGCCGCTGGCGGTCTCTACGTTCGCCCGCGGCGAGGGCGCCGAAGTCATCGCCCAGTTGCCGCCGGATGGTCTGGATCTGCGCGATCACCTCTACAGCATCGAGCGTCATCTCATTCAGCAGGCGCTCAACCGCGCCAATGGCACCGTCGCCCACGCCGCGCGGCTGCTGAAGCTGCGACGGACGACGCTGGTCGAGAAGCTGCGCAAGTTCGAGATGCTCAACGAGACGGCGGCGCTTTGAAGTTGTCGGCAGCGCGCCGGAAGTTTGACGGCCGCCTGCCGGCGGGGCGTTGCAGGCCGACGGCCATGGCCGCCAGCATCGTCAGAAGCGCCTGCGTGGTGTGATCGAGCGCTCATCCTGGCGACGCGGCAAGTCTTTGCCGGCGGCCTTGGAATGGGAATTGCTTTGGAAGTCACCAGTGACTAGTCGCCAGTGATTCGTGACTGGAAGCGCTGCAGAGGCTGGCGTCCATGCAAGACGGAGGCGGCGGTTTCGCGAGCGCTTACGAGAGTCAGGACCGAGGGCGACCGCTGAAGCGAATGCAAAGACGAACGACATGAGCGCAAACCTGAAATACATCGATGAGCTTGCGCACGCCGGCCAGAAATCCGGTTTGCGGCCGTCGGCTCGCGCTCTACACCCAGTCACGATTCAGGAGTCGCCAGTCGCTTCTCCCGACGACATGATCGCAGTCGCGGAGGCCTCGCGGAGTCTCGTCGAGCTCGCCCGTCGCGTCGCCATGAGTGATTGCACCGTGCTCATCACCGGAGAGTCCGGAACCGGCAAGGAAGTGCTGGCCCGCTTCATCCACCGCAATTCCGCGCGCGCCTCCCGACCGTTCATCGCGCTGAACTGCGCCGCGATTCCCGAGAACATGCTGGAGGCGCTGCTGTTCGGCTACGAGCGAGGCGCCTTCACCGGCGCGCACGCCTCCCATGCGGGCAAGTTCGAGCAGGCGCAGCAAGGCACTCTGCTGCTCGATGAAGTGACCGAAATGCCGCTCGGCTTGCAGGCGAAGCTGCTGCGCGTGCTCCAGGAGCGCGAGGTGGAGCGCCTTGGCGGACGTGCGCCGCTGCCGCTCGATGTACGGGTGCTGGCCACGACCAACCGAAACTTGCGCGCCGAGGTGGCCGCCGGCCGCTTCCGCGAGGATCTCTACTATCGACTCAATGTGTTTCCGCTGGCGACGGCGCCGCTGCGCGAGCGCCGCGACGACGTCCTGCCGCTCGCGATGCGGCTGCTGACGGCGCGATGTCGCGCGGGCGAGCGCATTCCGGCGCTGAGCGCCGCAGCGGCGCATGTGCTGCTCACGTATTCCTGGCCCGGCAACGTGCGCGAGCTCGACAATGTGATGCAACGTGCGCTGATCCTGGCGGACGGCCCGGTGATCGAGCTCGAGCATGTGCAGATCGAGCCAGAAACCGCCGTTGCGGCTGCATCCATCGACCGCAGCGCAGATGCGCGCACGCTTGGCCCCGGCGCGCGGAACGCTGTGTCGGACTGCGACGAGGCCAGCGACGAGCGTCGCTTGTCGACCTCGCTCGAAATCGCCGAGCGCGACTTGATCCTCGACGCCTTGCGCGCGGATCGGGGCAACCGTCAGGCAGCTGCAAAGCGGCTCGGCATCAGTCCGCGCACGCTGCGCTATAAGCTGGCGAAGCTGCGCGATGCGGGAGTAGTGATATGAACGTGGATTCCGTGCTGGCCCAGATTCGGGCGATGCAATCACAGATACGAAGCGCCGGCGGCGCGCCTGAACAGCTCGGGCGCACCGCCGCGCAGCCCGGCGCAGGCGCGCCGGCGGCTGCAACCTCGTTCTCGAACGTGCTGCGCCAGGGGCTCGATCAGGTGCACCAGGCGCAGCAGAGCGCCTCCAGTCTCGCTGCGCAGTTCGAGCGCGGCGCACCGGGCGTCGAGCTGCCGCAGGTGATGCTGGAGATGCAGAAGGCCAGCGTCTCGTTTCGGGCGCTGACGGAAGTGCGCAACAAGTTCGTGGATGCTTATCAGAGCATCATGAATATGCCTATCTGAGAA
The DNA here is from genome assembly GCA_034005205.1 of Steroidobacteraceae bacterium. GTDB lineage: Bacteria > Pseudomonadota > Gammaproteobacteria > Steroidobacterales > Steroidobacteraceae > Steroidobacter. The sequence continues at coordinate 14,973 of JAVEVD010000012.1, forward strand.
GAAGCGGTTAGCGGTTGGCGGTTAGCGGTTAGGAAGAAGGTATGAAGCGCTCGATGTGGTGTGGTGGACTTGCTGAACGGTCATGGGAGTGCGGCGGCGCTCTGACTATCCGCTATCCGCTATCCGCTATCCGCTTCTCCACTTCGCTATCCGCCATGCGCTGGTTTGCGTCGGAGCGCCAAGCATGAGCGCCGCCGCCGCTGCTGCTGAGCTGACGCGCGCTTCACTGATTCCGCCGAGCCTCAGGCCGCTCGCGATCCTGGTGGGCGTCGCGGCCGCCGTGGCCGCGGGCGTCGGCGTGGTGCTCTGGTTGCAGGAGCCCACGTACAGTCTGCTCTACGGCAATCTGAGCCAGCAGGACGCGGCGCAGATCGCACAGGCGTTGCAGCAGCAGGGTGTGCCTTACAAGCTGGACGGCGCCACTGGCGCGATCACCGTGCCCGCCGAGAAGGTTCATGACGCACGTTTGACGCTGGCCGGGCAGGGGCTTCCCGAAGGCGACGGCGGCTTCGACGTGCTGGCCAAGGATCCGGGTTTCGGCGTCAGCCAGTTCATGGAAGGCGCTCGCTACCAGCATGCGCTCGAGATGGAGCTGGCGCGCACGATCTCGAACGTGCAGGCGGTGGAAGCCGCGCGCGTCCATCTGGCGCTTCCGAGGCAGTCGGCGTTCGTGCGGGATCGACGCCCGCCGAGCGCCTCGGTGTTCCTGCAGCTCAGACCCGGGCGCCGGTTGGAGAGTCAGCAGGTGACCGCGATCGCGAATCTGGTCGCTTCGAGCATCCCCGAGCTCGAAGCGCAGCAGGTTACCGTCGTCGATCAGCAGGGCAGGCTGTTGTCAGCGCCCGGCGGCGATGACGACCTCGCCATGCGCGACAAGCAGCTTGAGCTCGCTCGCGAGATGGAGGAGCGCTACACGCGTCGCGTCGAATCGTTGCTCGAGCCGCTGGTAGGCCCGGGCCGTGTGCGCGCGCAAGTGGTCGCCGAGGTCGAGCTGTCGACCGTGGAGGAAGCCCGCGAGCAGTACCGCCCGGAGAGCCAGATCGTGCGCAGCGAGCAACTTGCGGAAGAAGCCAGCCGCAACGGCCGATCGGTGCAGGGCGTTCCCGGCGCGCTGAGTAATCAACCGCCCGCACCGGGCGTAGCGCTGCCGCCTGGCGTGCCCGCTGCGCAAGCCGGCGAAACCGTCGCAGCGAACGAGGACGCTGGGCCGGACAATACTTCCAGGCAGATGACGCGCAACTACGAGATCGACCGCACGATCGCCTATACGCGTCAGCCCGCAGGCCGATTGAAGCGACTGACGGTCGCAGTGCTGGTCGACGACTTGCGCACCGTGGCCGAGGATGGATCGGTGATCGGCTCGCCGCTTGGGGAAGCCCAGCTCGAGAATATGACGCGTCTCGTCAAAGACGCGGTCGGCTTCGATGCGGCGCGCGGCGACAGCGTCAACGTGGTCAACGCATCGTTCCACGGGCAGACGCTTCCGGAGAAGATCGAGATCGAGGCGCCGCCGCTCTGGGAGCGGCCCATCGTCAGGGATATCGCCAAGCTCGCGGTCGCGTTGTTCGTGCTGCTCGCGCTCGTGTTCGCCGTGCTGCGCCCGCTGGTGCGCGGGCTGCTCGGGCCGTCGCGAGCGGCCGCCGCGCCGCTGGCGGCGCCGGAAGTCGCAGCCCTGCCCGGCGCGTCGCACTCCGCCGACGCCGGTCCCGCGCCGCTCGATTACGAAGGTCAGATCGCGCACGCGCGCACGTTGGTCGCACAGGATCCGGCGCGCGTCGCGCAGGTGGTGAAGACGTGGGTGGGCGACGATGACTAGGAACTCCGCCGCAGACAAGCGCAGCGGCACGGAGCGCGCTGCGATCCTGCTGCTGTCGCTCGGCGAGCAGGAAGCCGCCGACGTGATGAAGCACATGGGCGCCAAGGACGTGCAGCGCATTGGCGCGGCCATGACTCAATTGCAGAACATCTCACGCCAGGACGTCACGGAAGTTCTGCAGCAGTTCACTACGACGGTGGAGACCCAGACCTCGCTCGGCGTCGGCGTGGACGATTACCTGCGCAAGGTGCTCATCGGCGCCTTGGGCGAGGACAAGGCGGCGGGCGTCATCGATCGCATCCTGTTCGGCCGCTCCAGCAAGGGGCTCGAGGCGCTCAAGTGGATGGACGCTCGCGCCATCGCCGAGTTGGTGCGCCAGGAGCATCCGCAGATCATCGCCATCGTGCTCGCCTATCTCGATGCGGACCAGTCTGCGGAGGTCCTCGCGCAGTTCCCCGACTGGCTGCGCGCGGACGTGATCATGCGCATCGCGACGCTCGACGGCATTCAGCCGTCGGCGCTGCACGAGCTCGATGAAGTGATCGAGAAGCAGTTCGCCGGCAAGACGGGGGCGCTGAAGACCTCGATCATCGGCGGCGTGAAGACCGCCGCCAATATCCTGAACTTCATGGATTCGAGCCAGGAGGCGACCGTCGTCGAGCAGATCCGCAAAGTCGATGAGGCGCTGGGCACGCGTATCCAGGATCTGATGTTCGTCTTCGACGACCTGGCGGAGATCGACGACCGCAGCATGCAGGAGGTGCTGCGCGCCGTGCCCAGCGAGCGGCTGCTGCTCGCCCTGAAAGGCGCTGACGAAGAGGTCAAGAGCAAGATCTTCAAGAACATGTCGCAGCGCGCCGCGGATATGTTGCGGGACGACCTCGAATCGCGCGGACCCGTACGTCTGTCGGAAGTGGAGGCGGCGCAAAAGGAGATTCTCGCCATGGTGCGCAAGATGGCCGAAAGCGGCTCGATCCAGCT
>JAVEVD010000012.1:17869-37845 GCA_034005205.1 Steroidobacteraceae bacterium
GTGAGCGCCTCCGTCTCGCGCTGGGACTTGCCATTAGTCACGGGACGCCCGGTGCAGGCGCGTCGGGTCGGCAAGACGGTCGAGGAGCTGGAGGAAGTTGAGCGCCGCGCCTACGCGGAGGCCTACGCCAAAGGCCGGCAGGAAGGGCTCGCGGCCGCGCATAAGGAGATGCAGAAAATTATCGAGCAGCTCACAAGTCAGGTCGCGCGGTTGGATAGTGTGTGCGCGTCGTTGGCGCTGCCGCTCGAGGAAATGGACGAGCAGGTGGAGCGCGAGCTCATGCAACTCGCGGTCACGATCGCGCGCCAGCTCGTGCGGCGCGAACTGCGCGCCGACCCGGCGCAGGTGATCGCCGTGGTGCGCGAAACGGTCGGGTTGTTGCCTGCAGCAGCGCGCGATGTGCGCGTGCATCTGCATCCTGAAGACGCCGCTGTGGTGCGTGAGCGGCTCGCCAGCCCGGTCGGCTCGGAGCGCGCCTGGTCGATCGTCGAAGATCCGGCGCTGACGCGGGGCGGCTGCCGCGTGAGCACGGACACCGCGAACATCGACGCTCGTCTCGAGACGCGGCTCAACGCAGCGATCAGCGCCTTGCTCGGCGAGGAGCGCGCGCCCGGCGCGCGCGTAGCGTCGTGAGCCGCGCGGCCAACTGGGCGCAGGAGCTGCGTCGTGGCGCGCAGCGCATCGAGCGTCTGCCGCCGCCGCCGGTCGAAGGCGTGCTGACGCGGATGGTCGGGCTGACGCTCGAAGCCGCCGGATGCCAGGCTGCAGTCGGCGACCGCTGCGAGGTGCTCGCTGCGGACGGCGCTCGAATGGAGGCCGAGGTCGTCGGCTTCTCCGGCGATCGTCTGTTCCTCATGCCCACCGGCGACATCCATGGCCTCAAGCCGAATGCGCGTGTGATACCGCGCATCGGTGCGGAAACGGTGCGAGTCGGCGAGCGGCTGCTCGGCCGGATCATCGACGGCGCCGGCGAGCCGCTCGACGGACTGGGAGCGCTCAACTGCACGGAGTGCGTGCGACTCACGGGCTCGCCGATCAACCCGCTGCTGCGCCAGCCCATACAGGAGCCGCTTGACGTCGGCGTACGCGCCATCAACGCACTGCTCACCGTCGGGCGCGGGCAGCGTATCGGCTTGTTCGCTGGCAGCGGCGTGGGCAAGAGCGTGCTGCTCGGGATGATGGCGCGCTACACGAGCGCCGACGTCATCGTCGTCGGACTGATCGGCGAGCGCGGTCGCGAGGTGAAGGAATTCGTCGAGCGCATTCTGGGGCCGCAGGGCCGCGCCCGATCGATCGTGGTGGCGACCCCTGCGGACAATCCGCCGCTCATGCGCCTGCACGGCGCCTGGCGCGCCACGGCGATCGCCGAGTATTTCCGCGACCAGGGATTGAATGTGCTGCTCATCATGGATTCGCTGACGCGCTTCGCGCAGGCGCAGCGCGAAATCGGCCTCGCTATCGGCGAGGCGCCCGCGACCAAGGGCTATCCGCCCTCGGTATTCGCCAGGTTGCCGCAGCTCGTAGAACGTGCAGGTGCGGGCGCGCAGGGCAGTGGCTCGATCACGGCGTTCTACACCGTGCTCACGGAAGGCGACGACCAGCAGGATCCGATCGCCGACTCGGCGCGTGCGATCCTCGACGGCCACTTCGTTCTTTCGCGGCGCATCGCCGAATCCGGCCACTACCCGGCGATCGACGTGGAAGCTTCGATCAGCCGCGTCATGCATGACATCGCATCGCCCGAGCACGTGCAGCTTGCGCGGCGCTTCAAGCAGACGCTGTCGACATGGCAGCAGAACCGGGATCTCATCGCCATCGGCGCATATCAGCGCGGCGCCGACCCGCGCATCGACGCCGCGATCGCCGCCTGGCCGGCCATGCAGAGATTCCTACAGCAGGATCTCGCGGAACGCGTCGATTATCCATCGAGCCTGGAAGCGCTCGCCCACGTTTTGCCTCCTGAGCCGAATCCAGCCGGCCCGTCGCACGGCGCTAACGACAGATGACCCGCACGCAACGCATCGCTCCCGTCCAGAGCTTGTTCGCCGACGCCGAACGGCGGCTGGCGCAGTCCTTCGCGGCTTGCGAGCGGCGGCTCGCGGAGAGCGAAGCGAAACTGATGGAGCTGCAGCGCTACCTGTGGGACTACGAACAGCAGTTCGCCCGGCGAGCCGTTCAGGGCGTCGGCGCCGTCGAGTTGCGCGATTACCGCGCGTTCCTGGCCCGCCTGAACGAAGCAATCCGTCAGCAGCAGAGCGTCGTGAGCCGCGCCCGCGAGGAGCGCGACCTGGAGCGCCAACGCTGGCAAGGCGCCGCCCGGCGGCGCCACGCTCTGGACCATGTGGTCGACAACTGGCGAGCGGACGAGCGTCGCGCGCATGAACGTCGCGATCAGAGGGAAAGCGATGAGCGCGCCCAGCGCAAAGTGAGCCTCACATGATCCCGAACCTCTTTCTCCCGTCCGTCGCCGCCGAGCTCGTGCGCGCCCCAGCGCCCTCTGAAGGCGCACAGCCGGCCGCGTCGACCGACTTCCTGCTGATGCTCGGGCGCCTTGCGGCAGACGCCGTTCAGGGCGGGGCGGGACGCACGTCGGCCAGCCCCTTCACGGACGCAGGCGATGCGCAAGACTTCGAGGAGGCGAGCGAGGGTTTGGACGTGCTCGGTGCATTGGCCATCACGGCGCCGGCGGCGCCGCTCGAACTCGGCGCGCCGCCCGAAGCTGCGGCGATGCGGGCGGCGGCCAACGTCGCCGCAGACGCCGTAGACGTAGAACTGAACCTCGCTCGCGGCGCAGCGTTGCAATCGGGCGCAGCCGCCCAGACGCAGCTCGCCTTTTTCGACGCCGGCGCGCCGGAAGCGGCTGTGGAGGCGTCGTTCGACAGTGCGCTGTCGCCGAGCGTCGATATGCGCCAATCGCCGCAACAAACCCTGTCCAATCCGGAGGTCACGCTTGCACGTCCCGTGCAGGCGCAGGTAGGCGGCTCGGCGTGGGCTGATGAGATCGGCGCCAGACTGATGCTGATGACGGAACAGGGCAAGCACACGGCCTCACTGCGTCTTTCGCCCGAGCATCTCGGCCCGCTGGAGATTCGCATCGCGATCCACGAAGATCAGGCTTCGGTCTGGTTCGGCGCAGCCCACGCGGACACCCGAGCCGCGATCGAACATGCCCTGCCGCGGCTGCGCGAGCTGTTCGAGGCGCAAGGCATGTCGCTCGCCGACGCCGGAGTTTCTGGTCAGGCGCCGCGTGAGCAGGCGTCCGTGCGCGCGCGCGACTCGGGGGATGTGGGCGTCGAGGGAAGCGACCAACCTGCGGAAGCGACGGAAGCCAGCGTCAAGGTGGGGCTGCTCGACGCGTACGCCTGAGTTCGACGCGGCGTTGCGCCGCAGTCCGTCCGCGCCATTGCGATCGACAGGATTCGTCCGGAGGCGCTTCGAGTCATGTGGCGATGCCCGCTTTGCTGTTCCGGAGACGTCGCGGACTTCCATCAGGATAGGCGCCGGCGCTACTTCCGTTGTCGCGACTGCGCCTTGATTTTCGTCGATCGCGCCGCGCTGCCCGCGCTTGCGGAAGAACGTGCGATATACGAGCTGCATCGCAACCATCCTGATGATCCCGGCTATCGACGCTTTCTCGAGCGGCTGGCGGCGCCGCTCGCCGAACGGCTCGGGCCAGCAAGGCTCGAAGGACTGGACTTCGGCTGCGGGCCGGGACCGACCTTGTCTCGCATGATGGAGGAGCGGGGCTACTCCATGTCGGTCTACGACCCGCTGTTTGCTGCGGACCGCAGCACGCTCGGCAGAACGTATGATTTCATCACGTGCAGCGAGACGTTCGAGCACTTCCACGCGCCGGCCAGGGAATGGTCGCTGTTGCTCGCTCTGCTCAGGCCCGGCGGCTGGCTCGGCGTGATGACCCAGCTGGCGCGCGACGTGCAGGCTTTTGCAGGCTGGCGCTACAAGAATGACGTGACGCACGTGAGCTTCTTCAGCCGAGAGACGTTCGAATGGCTGGCGCGGCGCGACAGGCTCGTGCTGGAGTTCGTCGGCGCGGACGTCATCCTGCTCAGGTCCCTCGCTACGTAGGACGGAGCTCACCGTCTCCTGTAATCACCCGATTGTTGAGTAATCTACGGCGTGTCAGGCTTCGTGCATCTACCCGAGATGGAGAACGACCATGATGCGATGCGCAATCAAGGCGGCGCTGGCGCTGTTGGCGATCTCCGGGGCGGCGATCGCCGCGCAGGAGACCCCGCCGCCCGCTGATACTGACCCGGAGGCGGCCTCCAGTCCGCACCAGCGGGAAGCGACCTCCATGGAAGAGACGCGCGAGACGCCGGCTGCAAAGGACACGGACCCATCCGCCGCATCCAGCCCACATCAGCGCCAGACCGCGAAGGGCGGGGACCAGGCTCAACGTGGGCAGATGGTGCAGGACTGCATTAAGCGTCAGCAGTCGCAGACCCCGCAGATGTCCCTGGAGCAGGCGCGCAAGACCTGTATAGAGCAGATGAAGACGCGCGAGCGCGAACATCGCTAGAACGGGAAGGGGAGGACGGGAAGGCGGCGGAGCGCCTTTCCCTTTCCCCTTTCCTCCATCCCTCTCCTTTCCGACCGTGCGCCGCATCACACTGCGTGCGCCAACTTTCCGTCGCGGTCGCCTGCATGTGTCGTATTTCACACGACAGCGTCGGCTAATTATCTCGTCGGATCAATCTCTTAGGGGTTCCCGGGTGCGCGTGGCACGGCGCTTGCTCATTGATGCGCGAGACATCCGTTTGTTGCGACGAGGACTTCTTGAATGGCTGATGGGACGCCGGCAGGCAGCGGCTCGAAACTTCTGGTGATCGTGCTGGCTGCGATCGTTCTCGCCGCCGCAGCGGGTGCAGGCGCGTATTACCTCTTGAGCCGAGGCGATGCAGACGAGAACAGGGGCGCCGACCGGCGCGAGGCGGCGAAAGGGCCCGCGCTGTACGTAAAGTTCGATCCGCCATTCGTCGTGAATTTCGAAACCAAGGGGCTGATGCGCTTCCTGCAGGTGAGCATCGAGGCGATGACGCGCGACCAGACCACGGCCGACCTGCTCAAGGTGCACGACCCCATGCTGCGCAACGAGTTGCTGCTTCTGCTGAGCACTCAGTCCTACGAGAAGATCAGTACGCGCGAAGGCAAGGAGCAGCTGCGCCAGGAGGCGCTCGAGGCCGTGGCGAAAGTCCTCACGAGCGAGGGCGGCGACGGCGCGAAGCTCGAGCAGCTGTACTTCACCAGTTTTGTAATGCAATGAATAGATGCGAAGCGGTTGGGGGCAGTCCGATGAACCTGCGGCTGCTGGCCTGACCAACCGCACCACCGCCAACCGCTAACCGTTTCATCTCATGTCCGGCAACGACGTACTCAGTCAAGACGAAATCGACGCGCTGCTGCACGGCGTAGACAGCGGCGAGGTCAAGACCGATCCGCAGGGCGCCCCCGGCGAGGTGCGCTCCTACGATTTTGCGAACCAGGTGCGCATCGTCCGTGGGCGCATGCCCACGCTCGAAATGATCAACGAGCGATTCGCGCGCCTGTTCCGCACCAGCTTGTTCAACATGCTGCGGCGTACGCCGGAAGTGGCCGTCGCACCGGTGAAGATGCAGAAGTTCAGCGAGTATGTGCACTCGCTGCACGTGCCGACCAGCCTGAACCTGGTGAAGATCCTGCCGTTGCGCGGCACCGCGCTCGTGGTGCTTGACCCGAAGCTGGTGTTCGCGGCGGTCGACAACTTCTTTGGCGGCAACGGCCGCTTCGCCAAGATCGAGGGGCGCGAGTTCACTGCCACCGAGAGCCGTGTGATCCACATGCTGCTCAAGCACGTGTTCGCCGATGTGCAGGAGGCCTGGCAGCACGTCGCACGTCTGGAGATCGAATACCTGAACTCCGAGATCAATCCGCACTTCGCCAACATCGTGAGCCCGACGGAGATCGTGGTGGTGACCAGCTTCCACGTCGAACTCGACGGCGGCGGCGGGGAAGTGCACATCACCATGCCGTACGCGATGGTCGAGCCGCTGCGAGAGCTTCTCGATGCGGGCGTCGCGAGCGATCGCGTGGAGCACGACGAGCGCTGGGTGCAGGCGCTCAAGGAGGAGATCGAAGACGCGGAGGTGGAGCTCTCGACCCTGCTCGGCCGCAGCCGCGTCACCATGCAGCAGCTGCTCGAGCTCAAGGCAGGCGACATCTTGCCGTGCGACTTCCAGGGGCGCGCCACAATCTTCGCCGAGGACGTGCCCATCTTCCGCGGCGAATTCGGCGTCTCGCGCGGCCAGCAAGCCGTGCAGATAGACGAGCGCGTCACCCGTCACAAGCCCAAGCTGCTCGACACCCTGTTGGCGCAGAAGCTCAAGGTTTAGCGGATAGCGGATAGTTCAGAAACAAGACGCTGCGGCGCCGCGCTCCTAACGCCGCGCGAAGTGCGATGGAAACTACTGGCCAGCCGACTTCAAACAGGATCCACAAGATGAGCAACTCCAATGACGCCCAGGCCGCCCTGGCGGCGCAGTTCAGCGATCTGCAAGAAACCGGTGAGGCTGGCGGCGAGGCCGGCCGCGACGTCAATCTTGACGTCATTCTCGACGTGCCGGTCACGCTGTCCATGGAAGTCGGCCGCACGCGCATTCCGATCCGCAACCTTCTGCAATTGAACCAGGGCTCTGTCGTGGAGCTGGACCGTGCGGCGGGCGAGCCGCTCGATGTGTTCGTAAACGGCACGCTGATCGCACACGGCGAGGTGGTCGTGGTGAACGAGAAATTCGGCATTCGCCTGACGGACGTGATCTCGCCGGCCGAACGCATCCGCAAGCTGAAGTGAGCGTACGCATGTCGATGCGATTCCTTTTTGTCCTGGTCGGCCTGCTGGGCGGCGCGGCGCGTGCTGCGCAGACGCCTGAGGCTGCGCAAGGATCGGAGCAGGCGTTCGCCGCGCCTCAGGCGGCGGCGCCGGCCGTTCCTGGGGGCGCCGCCGATTTGGCGCAGGTCACCTTCTCACTGATCCTGGTGCTGGCCCTGGTGTTCGCTGCGGCCTGGGCGATGCGGCGGCTGCGAGGGTTCGGCCGATTCGGCGGCGGCGCTATCAAGATCGTTGCAGATGTGGCGCTGGGCGCCAAAGAGCGCGCGGTGCTCGTCCAGGTCGGCGGCAGGCAGCTCTTGTTGGGCGTCACTGCGAACCAGGTCAACACGCTGCATGTGCTCGAGGAGAACGTGCAGCCGGATGATGGGCGGCCGGGCGCCGCCGTGTCGGCCGCCGGCGCGCGGCCCGCCGCTGCAGCGGCGTACGACTTCAAATCGATCCTGAAACGCAGTCTCGGCCTGTGATGCATACGCCGATCTGCACAATCGCGCGCCGAAGCATCGTGCTGCGCACCGCGGCGCTGCTCTGCATCCTGCTCGCGCCTGCAGCAAGCGTCGCAGCGGGAATTCCCGCCGTGACGGTGACCAGCGCGCCCGGCGGAGGGCAGGAGTATTCGTTGACGCTGCAGATCCTGATCCTGATGACGGCGGTGACGCTGTTGCCGGGCGTCGTCCTCATGATGACGGCGTTCACCCGCATCGTCATCGTACTTGCGATTCTGCGGCAGGCCCTCGGCGCCGGCCAAGCGCCGCCGAATCAGGTGCTCATCGGGCTGTCGCTGTTTCTCACGTTGTTCGTGATGGGCCCGGTGATCGATCGTGTGAACGCCGAGGCGGTGCAGCCCTATGTGGCCGGCGCCATCGACGCAACCGCGGCGCTCGAGCGCGGCGTGCAGCCGCTCAAAAGTTTCATGCTGGAGCAGACGCGCGAGAGCGACATCGCCGCCTTCGTGCGGATCTCGGGCGGTGCGGGATTCGAAACCCCCGAGGACGTGCCGCTGCGCATCCTTGTGCCGGCGTTCGCCACCAGCGAACTCAAGTCGGCCTTCCAGATCGGCTTTCTCATATTCATCCCGTTCGTGATCATCGATCTGGTGGTGGCTAGCGCGCTGATGTCCATGGGCATGATGATGCTCTCGCCCGTGCTGATCTCGCTGCCGTTCAAGCTGATGCTGTTCGTGCTGGTGGACGGCTGGGGGCTGATCGTGGGGACGTTGGCGGGAAGCTTCTATGTTTGAGGGGGAAGCGATTAGCGGTTGGCGGTTGGCGGATAGTGGGGTCAACGCCATTGGATCCGCGCTCGCTCGCCGCAAGCATTCTTTCGACTAACCGCTAACCGCCAACCGCTAACCGCTTCCCATGTCTCCCGAACTCGTCGTCACCGTCGGCCAGCACGCGCTGCAAGTCACCATTCTGCTGGCGGCGCCGCTGCTGCTGACGGCGCTGACGCTCGGTCTGCTGGTCGGCGTGTTCCAGGCCGCCACGCAGATCAACGAAATGACGCTGTCCTTCATCCCGAAGCTCATTGGCATGGCGCTCGCGTTGGTGATCGCCGGGCCCTGGATGCTCAAGCTGATCGTCGGCTATACGCGCGAGCTGTTCGAGAGCATCCCGAGCATGATCGGCTGAAGCATGCTGTCGCTCACGACAGGGCAGCTCGAGAGCTGGCTCGGGCAGTACCTCTGGCCCTTCATCCGCATCGGCGCCTGTTTCATGATGGCGCCGGTGTTCGGGGCGCATTTCGCGCCGGCGCGCGTGCGATTGCTGCTGGCCGGTGCGATCACGTTGATCGTCGCCCCGCTGGCTCCGCCGCCGCAGGTCGAGACTTTCTCCGCGGCCGCCGTGCTGGTCACGCTGCATCAGGTGATGATCGGTGTTGCGACCGCGTTCGTGCTGCAGCTCATTTTCGACGCGCTGGCCATGGGCGGGCAGTTGCTGTCGAACACCATGGGCCTGGGTTTTGCGTTCAATGTCGATCCGATGCGCGGTGCGAGCACGCCGGTGCTCGGTCAGCTTTACATGCTGCTCGTCACGCTCACCTTCCTGGCGCTCAACGGCCACCTGATCCTCATCGAAATGCTGGCGCGCAGTTTCACAACCATGCCGGTCGGAATGACCGGCCTCGGGCGCGATGATGTCTTCGCCGTCGTGACCTGGGGCGCACAGCTTTTCGCCGGCGGTCTCGCGGTCGCACTGCCGGGCATGGCGGCGCTGCTGGTCGTAAATCTGGCGTTCGGCGTGATGAGCCGTGCGGCGCCGACGCTCAACCTGTTCGCAGTCGGTTTCCCGGTTTCGCTGATCGCCGGCCTGGTGATCGTGTGGGTGGGATTGCCGTCGGTGCAGGCGTCTTTCGTGAGTTCGCTGGAGCTGGCGTTCGCGATGATCGGCCAGTTGCTGGGGATTTCGTGACATGGCCGAACAACCGGCCCAGGAACGCACCGAACGGGCGACGCCGAAACGTCTGCAGGACGCGCGGCGCAAAGGCCAAATCCCGCGCTCGCGCGACCTGAGCGCGGCGGCCGTGACCCTGGCGGGCGGCGCAGCCATGTATCTGATGGGCGGGCTGATCGGCGGGAGCCTGCACGGCATGATGACCCGCGGTCTCTCGATCTCACGTGACCAGGCGCTAGATTCGACGCGGCTGACGGCGGCGCTGTCGAGCGCCGCGCTCGACGGCCTGCGCGCTTGCGCGCCGGTGCTGCTGGTCGCGTTGATCGCAGCGATACTCGCGCCGCTGGCGCTCGGCGGCTGGAACTTCAGTACTCAGGCGCTCGCGCCGAAGTTCGAGCGGTTGAATCCGCTGCAGGGCGTCAAGCGCATGTTCTCCACGCGCAGCCTCGTCGAGTTGCTCAAGGCGCTCGGCAAGTTCGGCGTGGTCGCGCTGGTCGCGATCGTGGTGCTGTGGAGCGATGCGTCCTCGCTGCTGGCGCTCGGCCGGGAGCCTACGCCGCAGGCCATCGCCCACGCGGCCAAGCTCAGCGCGCAGGGCCTCGTGGCGATCTCCGCGGGACTGCTGATCATCGCATTCATCGATGCTCCCTATCAGCTTTGGCGCCACGCCAAAGAGCTGCGCATGAGTCGTCAAGAGATTCGCGAGGAGCTGAAGGAGAGCGACGGCTCCCCCGAAGTGAAGGGACGTATCCGCCAGCTCCAGCAGCAGATCGCACGCCAGCGCATGATGCAGGAGGTGCCGACCGCGGACGTGATCGTCACAAATCCGACGCACTACGCCGTGGCCCTGCGCTACGACGAACAGCGCATGCGCGCTCCGGTCGTGGTCGCCAAGGGTGTGGATCTGATTGCGGCGCGCATCCGCGAAGTCGGCGCGCAGCACGCCGTTCCGATCTTCGAGGCGCCGCCGCTCGCACGCGTCCTGTATCGCAACGTCGAACTCGGCCAGGAAGTCCCGGCTTCGCTGTACGTGGCGGTCGCCCAGGTGCTGACGTACGTCTTCCAGCTGCGCCTCGCGGCCCGCGCCGGCTCGCCGCCGCCGGTGAAGCCGACGGTGGAGGTCGCGGAATCAATTTGATTAGAAGCGGATAGCGGTTAGCGGTTAGTGAGGAGGCGCCACGCCAGGACCGAACGCGCCGCCATCGAACTGATGGCGCAGTTCCTCCGAACTCACCGCCAACGGCTTCTCTGAACTATCCGCTATCCGCTTCTAGCGGCTAACCGCTTCTTGAAACTGTGAACGCCGTCCGCCGCCCGCGGCGCGCCGTGGCTCGGGAGTTGCACCTATAAGCCCGCGTCAGCGCACTGACGCGTGATGCGAGTACGACTCGGGCGACCAATGGCGATCACCACTGCGACAGCTTTACCCCTGGACCTGCGCTCACTGCTGCGCTCGGGCGTGGGCGTGCCCGTGGGCGTGCTCGCGGCGCTCGCGATGGTGGTGCTGCCGCTGCCGCCGCTCGCCCTGGACGTCCTGTTCACGTTCAACATCGCTCTGTCTCTGATCGTCGTGATGGCGGTGTTCTACATATCGCGGCCGCTCGATTTCGGCGTGTTTCCCACGGTCCTGTTGCTCGCCACGCTGCTGCGTCTGGCGCTGAACGTGGCTTCTACGCGGGTGGTGCTGTTGCATGGCCACACCGGCGGCCATGCGGCCGGCAAGGTCATCGAGTCTTTCGGCGAATTCGTCATTGGCGGCAACTACGCGGTGGGCGTGATCGTCTTCGCGATCCTCACCATCATCAATTTCATCGTCGTCACCAAGGGCGCCGGGCGTATCTCGGAGGTGACGGCGCGCTTCACGCTCGACGCCATGCCGGGCAAGCAGATGGCGATCGACGCCGACATGAACGCCGGGCTCATCACGCAGGACGAGGCGCGGGCGCGGCGGGCCGAAGTGCGCGCCGAGGCGGATTTCTACGGCTCGATGGACGGCGCCAGCAAGTTCGTGCGCGGCGACGCCGCGGCAGGTCTGCTTATCCTCGTCATCAACATGCTGGGCGGGTTGCTGATCGGCACGATGGCCCACGACATGTCGTTCGGCGAAGCCGCGCGCGTCTACACGCTGCTCACCATCGGCGACGGCTTGGTGGCGCAGCTTCCGGCGCTGCTGCTGTCCACTGCCGTGGCCATCATCGTGACTCGCATGTCCCGCTCGCAGGACATGGGCGGCGAGCTCGCCAGGCAGTTGCTCGGACAACCGCGCGCGCTGGCGATCGCCGCCGCCGTGCTCGGCGTCATGGGCGTCATCCCCGGCATGCCGAATGCGCCGTTCCTGCTCATGGCTGCGTTGTGCGGCGGCGGCGCCTGGATGCTCTGGCGCAAGGCGCGCGAGCCAGCAGCCGTGGAGCCGGCCGAGACGGCGCCGCTCAGCCCGACGCCCCTGGAATCGCGCGAGCTGACGTGGGACGACGTGCAGCCAGTCGACATCATCGGCCTGGAGGTCGGCTACCGTCTGGTGCCGCTGGTCGACGAATCGCAGGGCGGCGATCTGCTGGCGCGCATTCGCGGGGTGCGTCGCAAGCTGACCGGCGACCTGGGCTTCCTGGTGCAGGCAGTGCACATCCGCGACAACCTGGATCTCTCGCCGAACGCTTACCGCATCAATCTGGCGGGCGTGCCGGTGGGTGAGGGCGTGATCTATCCCGAGCGGGAGCTCGCGATCAATCCGGGCAAGGTGTTCGGCAGGATCCCTGGCGTGGAGACGCGCGATCCGGCGTTCGGCATGGAAGCGGTGTGGATCGAGCCATCGGCGCGCGAGAACGCCCAAACACTCGGCTACACGGTGGTGGACGCGAGCACCGTGATCGCGACGCACCTGAGCCATGTGATCCAGACCCACGCGCACGAACTGCTCGGCCACGAAGAAGTGCAGCAGCTGCTCAATGCGCTTGGGCGCTCCGCGCCGAAACTGGTCGAGGACCTCACGCCGCGCCTGCTGCCGCTCGGCGTCGTCGTGCGCACGCTGCAGGGGCTGCTCGCCGAGCGAGTGCCGATTCGCAACATGCGCACGATCGTCGAGACGCTCGCCGAGCACGCCTCGCGCACTCAGGACCCGGCGCAGCTTCAGGCCGCCGTGCGCGTCGCACTGGGACGTCAAATCGTGCAGGACATCGCCGGCATGTCGAACGAGCTGCCGGTCATCACGCTCGAGCCCGAGCTCGAACAACTGCTCAGCAGCTCCCTGGCCGGATCGAATGCGGCTACGCCCGGACTCGAGCCGGGACTCGCCGAGCGCATGCAACAACGTCTGTCGGAAGCCGCGCAGCGCCAGGAGATGAGCGGCGAGCCCGCAGTGCTGCTCGTTCCGCCGCAGCTGCGTCAGACGCTCGCGCGCTTCATGCGCTCGACGATTCCCAGCATGCACGTGCTTGCGTGGAACGAGATTCCAGATAACCGCAAGGTGCGGCTGGTGACGGCCGTAGGCAGATAGAAGCGGATAGCGGATAGCGGATAGGAAGAAACCAACTCATGACCTTGGATTGTCTGATCGAGCTTCAGCTGCGTGCTAGCCGACCGCAACGCGCCGCCGCGTCCTCTGAACTATCCGCTATCCGCTATCCGCTATCCGCTTCAGAACTATGAAACTCAAACACTACACCGCCCCCGACATGCGTCAGGCGCTGCGGCAGGTGCGCGAAGCGCAGGGACCGGACGCTGTGATCCTCTCTACCCGACGGGTCGCGGCCGGCGTGGAAGTGGTCGCCGCCATCGATTACGACGAGGCGGCGCCGAGCTATGAGTGGCCGACCGCGGACCGCGCCAGCGCCGGGCGCGCGACCCCGACCGGTTCGCGATCGCACGAAGCGCCGGCGGCCGAGCACGGGCCAGCCGGCTCGGCGTCGGATTACGCGTTGCTGGCGCGGCGCATGCAGCACCCCGACGATTTCTCGCTGGACGCGAGCTCGCGCGACGAACGCACTGACGTCAACGAAGAGCTTCGCATGTTGCGCCGTATGCTGGAGACGCAGCTCGCCACGCTCGCATGGAACGACTTGGCGCGCCGCGCCCCGCTGCAGACCGAGTTGCTGCGGCGGCTCACGGTGCTCGGCGTTGCGCACGACCTCGCGGGAGAGCTGGTCGCGCAGCTTCCCGCACGGCTGGAGCTTTCCGAGGCGCATCGTCTTGCGCTGGCTCTGTTGGCGCGGCGAATCACCATCATGGAGGAGCGCTGGATGGACGTCGGCGGCGTGGTCGCGCTGGTCGGCGCGACTGGTGTGGGTAAGACGACGCTGATCGCCAAGCTCGCCGCACGCTGGGTGCTGCGCCATGGCGCGCGCGACATTGTGCTGGTCTCCACCGATTCGGTGCGCATCGGCGCTCAGGAACAGATTCACACGCTCGGGAGGCTCATCGGGGCGCCCGCCCATGCAGTGGATGGCGCGCGTGAATTGCCGGCTTTGCTGGAGCATCTCGGACAGCGCCGGCTGGTGCTCATCGATACGGCGGGCCTCAGCCAGCGCGATCCGCATCTGCACGAAGAACTCGCGCTGCTCGCCGGCGCAAGCCCCCGGCTGGAAACCTCGCTGGTGCTTTCGGCGGCGTCGCAGGCCGGCGCCATCGAAGAGTCGCTCGACCGTTTCGCAGCGGCGCGCCCGGCGAGCTGCATGCTGACCAAGCTCGACGAGGCGGCGAGCCTCGGCGGCTCGCTGTCGGCCCTGATCCGCTCCTGCATCCCGCTTGCTTATCTGAGCGACGGGCAGCGTGTACCCGAGGACCTCAGCCCCGCCCGGGCTCATCAGTTGATCGCACGGGCGGTCGACTTGTCCCGCAAGTCCGGCGCGTGCGCCGATGAGGACTTGCTGCAACGACGTTTCGGCGCCGTGGCGCACGCCATGGCTTGAAGAGGAGAAGCGGTCAGTGGTTGGGTCGCAGGCGTCGCACCAGCGTGAAGGAAGGCGCCCTTGGACTATCGCCGCCGTGATCGCGACTGTGGCGCTAATCCTGGCTAATCGTTGACCGCTAATCGCTAACCGCTCCAATAAAGGACCAGGTACACAATGTTTTCAGTTCAAACGCAACGCGCGGCGCTTCCCGGCCCGGTGCAGGTCATTGCGGTGACCGGCGGCAAGGGCGGCGTGGGCAAGACCAGCGTGGCGGTCAATGTCTCGACCGCACTCGCCCTCGAGGGACGCCGGGTGATGCTGCTCGACGGCGACCTGGGGCTCGCGAACGTGGACGTGTTCCTGGGCCTGTCGCCGCGCTACACGATGGCGCATGTGCTCAACGGCGAGCGCGCGCTCGAAGAAATCATTATCGAGTCGCCGCAAGGCGTGCAGATCGTGCCGGGCGCCTCGGGCGTCGCCGAGCTGGCCAATCTTTCGGTCGCCGCGCAGCTGGCGCTGGTGCAGGCGTTCAGTGAGCTGAGCGCGCAAGTGGATACGCTGGTCGTCGATACGTCCGCGGGCATCGCCAACAATGTCGTGCAGTTCACGCAAGCGGCGCAGCACGTGCTGCTCGTGGTGTGCGATGAGCCGGCGTCGATGACCGACGCCTACGCGCTCATCAAGGTGATGAGCCGCGGCCATGGTGTGACCAGATTCAAGGTCGTGGCGAACCTGGCGCGCTCGCCAGGCGAGGGCCAGGCGCTGTTCGCCAAGCTGGAGCGCGTCACCGCGCGCTTCCTGGATGTCACCCTCGAATACGTCGGGGAGATCCCGGACGACCCCTATCTCAGGCGCGCAATCCGTGAACAGCGTCCAGTCGTGGCGGCCTTCCCGGCGAGTCCGGCGGCGCGGGCATTCAAGAAACTGGCGCTCAAGGCCGATAAGTGGCCTGTACCGGAGTGTCCGCGCGGCAATCTCGAGTTTTTCGTCGAGCGCCTGGTGCGGCGACCGGCGGCGCGCCTGGAGGTGGTGCGATGAGCGGGGTGAGCGCTTATCGCGCGCAGACGAGCGGCGCGAACGGCGATGCGCTCGTGCTGCGTCACGCCGAGCTGGTGAAGCGGATCGCTTATCACTTGGCCGGCCGGCTGCCGGCCACGGTGGAAGTGGCGGATCTCATGCAGGCGGGCATGCTCGGATTGCTCGAGGCTGCGGCGAACTACACGGCCGACCGCGGCGCGAGCTTCGAGACGTACGCGGGCATCCGCATCCGCGGAGCAATGCTCGATGCGTTGCGCAAGCTCGACTGGGCGCCGCGCTCGGTGCACCGCAAGGCGCGCGCTGCGGCTGCTGCGCTGCGCGAGGTTGAGGCGGAGCACGGCCGCGAGGCGCGTGACAGCGAAGTGGCCGAGCGCATGGGTGTGTCCATCGAGGAGTACTACCGCATCGCGCAGGATGCGGCGAGCTGCCGGGTGACGAGTCTGGACGAGGCGGGATCGGAGGAGGACGCCCTGCTCGGGCGACTCGAGGACGAGACGGCCGATCCGCTGCGCGAGGCGACGCAGGAGGGCTTTCGCGAGGCGCTTGCCGAAGCGATCCGCGAGCTGCCCGAGCGCGAACGGCTGGTGATGTCGATGTACTACGACAACGAGCTCAACCTGAAAGAGATCGGGGCCGTGCTCAAGGTGACCGAATCGCGGGTCTGCCAGCTGCACGGACAGGCGCTCGTACGGCTCAGGGCGCGCCTCGCGGATTGGCGCGAACGCAGCGTGCAGCCGCGCCGCGAACGCAGCGTGCAGCCGCGCCGCGCGCGCAGCTCAGGATGAGGCGTCGATCAACGAACCTGGTTGGCCGTGCGGATCGAATGTGGCGGATCGAATGTGAGTGCAGGCGCAGTGCAGTTGCAGGAGTAGGGTGAAGTGAGCAAAGACATGAAGTTTCTGGTGGTCGACGACTTCTCCACGATGCGTCGCATCATCAAGAACCTGCTGATCGACCTGGGCTACGCCAACGTGACGGAGGCCGACGATGGGCAGACGGCGTTGCCGCTGCTGCAGTCCGGCAACTTCGACTTCCTGGTCACGGACTGGAACATGCCCGGCATGCCGGGTCTCGACCTGCTCAAAGCGGTGCGCTCGGATCCGAAACTCGCCAAGCTGCCGGTGCTGATGCTCACCGCAGAGGCCAAGCGCGAGCAGATCATCGAAGCGGCGCAGGCCGGCGTGAACGGCTACGTCATCAAGCCGTTCACCGCCCAGACGCTCAAGGAGAAGATCGACAAGATCCTTGAGCAACGGGCCAACGCCGCCTGAGGCGCGCGGCATGCCCCAGCGTTGCAGGCAGCAAGACGGCCGTCATGGGACGTTGCGCCCGCAGCGCCGCATCGCGCGCGCTGGCGGCATTGCCCAACAAGAAAAGACATGAACGCTCAAATCATCGGATCGCCGGGCGCCGCCGCGCCCCTAAACGCCCTGCAGCAGGAATTCGGCCCGAGCGTCGCCGCCATGGCCGACGCGCTTGCAGCCGACGATGCGGCGCTGTTCTTCAGCGAGCTCGATTCACTCGTGCAGCGACGCGAGCACGCGCTGTTCGGCGAGCTGCGCAAGCTGACCGGCGACCTGCAGGCCGCACTCGATCGCTTCCGCGTGGACTCACGTCTGCTGGACCTCGCCGAGAAAGAAGTGCCGGACGCCCGCCTCCGGCTGGATCAGGTGCTGCGGCTCACCGATGAAGCCGCGCATCGCACCATGGATCTGGTGGAGCAGTCCGGTCCGCTCGCCGAACGCACCTCGCGCGAGGCGACGCAGCTAAGCGAGATGTGGCGCCGCTTCCGTGCGCGCGCCATTTCGGTGAGCGACTTCCGCTCGATGGTCGAACGGCTCGACGTATTCCTGGAGGCGACGCACGCCGACATGGACAAGGTGCGGGGCAATCTCTCGGAAGTGCTGCTCGCGCAGGGCTACCAGGATCTCTCGGGCCAGATCATCCGCGGCGTCATGAAGCTGGTGTCCGAACTGGAGATCGCGCTGGCCGACCTCGTGCGGCTTTCGCAGGGCGGCGAAGCCAAGCTCAAACCGCTCTCGGACGAGACCCGGCGCGGCTACGGACCGGCGATACCCGGTATCGACAACGGCCCTGCGGTGAGCGGCCAGCAGGATGTGGATGCGCTGCTCTCGGGGTTGGGAATGTGAGACGAGAAGGCCGCTTCTAAGATCCATGGACGTCCTCTCCCTGCTCGGTCTGCTGCTTGGCGCCTGCGCGATCCTGTTGGGTGCAATGCTCAAGGGCTCCGGCATGGCGGCGCTCGTGTCGAGCGCCGCGTTCATGATCGTGGTGGTGGGCACGGTCGCCGCGATCTGTGTACAGACGCCGCTCGACGTCATGAAGCGCGCCATGCGCATTCTGCCCTGGGTATTCCGGCCCCCAGCTACGGCGCGTGCGGATCTGATCCGTAAGATAGTCGAATGGAGCAACACCGCACGCAAGCAGGGACTGCTCGGCCTGGAGGCGATGATCGAGCAGGAGCCCGATGATTTCGTCCGCAAGGCGCTGCAGCTGGTCGTCGACGGCAGCGAACCGGAAGTGATCCGCAGCACGCTGGAAGTAGATCTGCAGGTCCGTGAGCAGGCCGACACTCGCGCTGCGAAGGTGTTCGAGGGCATGGGCGTGTACTCACCGACGCTCGGCATCATCGGCGCGGTGCTGGGCCTGATGGCGGTGATGCAGAATCTTGCCGATCCGAGCAAGCTCGGCCAGGGCATCGCCGCCGCCTTCGTCGCCACGGTGTACGGCATCGGGCTCGCGAATCTCTTCTTTCTGCCTGCTGCGAGCAAGCTCAAGGGCGCGATTCATACACAGAGCGAGACGCGGGAGATGGTCATCGACGGCATGATTTCCATCGCACAAGGCGAGAACCCGCGCAGCATCGAATCGAAGCTGCAGGGGTATCTGCATTGAGAAGCGGGCGGCGGATAGGAAGAAGGCGTATGCAGATTCGTGATGAGCCGCTGCACGAGGGCGTTTGGCGCGCCGTTCTGAACTATCCGCTATCCGCTACCCGCTATCCGCTTCTCTCCTGATCATGGCCCGACGTCGCAGACCCGAAGAGCACGTCAACCACGAAGCGTGGGCCATACCCTATGGCGACCTGCTCACGCTGCTGCTCGCGTTCTTCGTGGTGATGTATGCGATGTCCTCGGTGAACGAGGGCAAGTACCGCATTCTGTCCGATTCGCTGGTGGCCGCCTTTCGCGGCTCGCCGCGCACGCTCCAACCCGTGCAGGTCGGTGAGAAGCAGGTCGGCTCGGGCGCCGACATCAACATGACCATCGTGCAGCAGGCGATGCTCGAAGGTCAGCCGCGCTCGATGCTCGAGCCGGCTCCGATTCAGGTCTCGGACATCGTCCGCCAGAATTTCCTGAACGCTCCAGACGCCCCGCACGAGGCCGAGGCCTTGCAGAGGCAGCGCGCCATTCTGCAACTCGAGTCGGTGGCTACGGAGGTCGAGCGCGCGATGGCCGATCTCATCGAAAAACAGCTCATTCTGGTGCGGCGGCACGGCGTGTGGCTCGAGGTGGAGATCCGCACCGACATCCTGTTTCCCAGCGGCGTGGCGACCTTGTCCGAGTCCGCGGTGCGGGTGCTGCAGGCGCTTGCACACACTCTCAAGCCGTTCCCGAATCCGATCCGAGTCGAAGGCCACACCGACGATCGACCGATCGCCACGCGCGCTTTCCCTTCCAACTGGGAGCTGTCGTCCGCGCGCGCGGCGAGCGTCGTCCATCTGTTTACGCGCGAGGGCGTCGATCCAGCGCGATTGGCGGTCATCGGCCTGGGCGAGCATCGGCCCGCAGCGAGCAACGATACGGCGGAAGGCCGCAACGCCAACCGCAGGGTGCTGCTCGTCATCCTGAGCGGCGACGGCATGCCCGAGGGCGTCTGGGCGAGCGAGCGCGGCGAGCAGGAGCCTGCAGCGCAGCCCGAACCGTCGGCGGCGGTGAGCTGATGGGGAATCAGCAAGAAGCGGTTAGCGGTTAGTTCGGAAGCCGCCATCCTGTCGCGTACTGCCGAATCGGAAATATAGCGCCCGATACGCGGCGCACGCGCCGTCGGGGCGCCTGTCGATCAGTTCTCAAGGGGGGAGGACCCTTCCGCCTCTGACGAACCGCTAAGTCGCTAACCACTAACCCCTGTAACCGCTAACCGCTAACTGCTAACCGCTTTCCGCGTGCTGGCACGGCTCGTGCTTGTTCCCTGTGAGGGGCGTTCCGCGCGCGTCAGTACATTGACGCCTGGGGACGTCATGTGATCCACGTCACGGAGCCGCCATGTTCGAGATCCTGCCCACGCCTTCGCTGGAAACGCTGCTGATCGTTCTACGCGGAGCGATGTTGATTGGGGCCTTTTGGGTGTTCGCGCTCGCCTTCATTCGTTGGCGCCGCGCGGACGAGCGCGAGTCGGAGCGTCTGCGAGCGCAGCTCGACAAGACGTTTTCGGAGCTGCGCAGCCTTCATGAAACGATCGCTGTGATGAGTGCGCGGCTCGACGCGCTCGGGGAGCGCGCCGAAACCGAGGCGCGCGTCGCGCCGGCGACCACGCCGGCGGCGCGCGGCTACGACCTGGCGGCTCGCCTCGCCAGGAACGGCGCCGATGCGGAGCAACTCGTGTCCGCTTGCGGCCTGACGCGTCATGAGGCGGAGTTGCTGACGCGACTGCATGGGCGACAGGCGCCTCAGACGCCGAGCGCGGCGCCCGCTGGACGTAAGCGCGGTTCGCTGTTGAGCGTGGTTGGGTGAGGGAGAGAAGGGAAGCGGTTAG
>JAVEVD010000012.1:37945-54162 GCA_034005205.1 Steroidobacteraceae bacterium
AGCGGTTAGCGGTTAGTTCGGTTCAGTCCAGGTACATCATTTACAAAACGGTCCAGGTACATCGTTTACACCGGTGAGGTCACGCTAGCGAACCGCGGAGGTTCGCAATGCCTGGAACGAGACAAGCCGGGTGGACGAACGCTGCAGGTTGTAGTGCCTAGCGCCCTTCTTAACTAACCGCTAACCGCTAACCGCTTCTTCCTACTAACCGCTTCTCTTCCCCGCGACCGTCCAGGCGAACGCCAGCACATGCGCCACTGCGACGTACAGCTCGCGCGGAATCTCGCGCTGCAGATCGAGCCGCGACAGCGCGCAGGCGAGCGCAGCGTCTTCCTGTAGCGGCACGTCGTGTTCGCGCGCGATCTCGATGATTCGCTCGGCGAGCGCTCCGCCGCCCTTGGCGACCACGCGCGGCGCACCCGCGCCGGAGTAGTGCAGCGCGACGGCCAGGGGCGTCTTGGTCCGCTCGTTCACGCGCGCACGTCCAGCAGGCGCGGCCTGCGGGCGCCGTTTTCCCCTGCCGGCAGGCCATGCAGGCAGACGATTCGATCGATTTCGAGCCCGGCTCCTCGGAGTGCGGCTTCGAGCTCGGCGCTGCGTGCTGACAAGGTCTGCAGCACGCTAGCCGATTCGGCGCGCAGCTGCACGGCGATGCGCCGGCCGTTGAAGGCGACGCGCGCGTGCAGCGCCCCTGGCGCGCCGAGGTCGATCGCGGCTTCGATGCTCCAACCCTCGGCGTCTTCGCCGCCGGCTGCGCAACCGTCACGCTCGACGCGCAATCGCAGTACCGATGCGCGGTCTTCGTGCAGCATCGGAAGTTCGACCAGGGTCGCCAGCTGCTGGCCTTCGGGGGCGCCGTTCGCGATCTGCGTCGCGGTGATGCGAGCGAGCGCGCCTTCGGTCTGGCGGGCGAGTTCGTTGAGTTGCTGCGCGGGCGTATCGAGCAGCGCGAGCGTGGCGGGGGCCGAAGGCAGAGCCGCGAGTGGGCCGCGTGCGAGTGGAGTTGGCGAGTGGCCGGCGTCGCTTGATGCTGCGTCAGGCCGCGCGCCGGCGTTGCGCAGCGCCCTTCCCAGCTGCAGCAACAGCGCCTTGAGGTCGACCGCGGTCGAGGCGCCGTCGCCCTTCGCCAAGTTGCTTTCGAGGAACGCGCCCGAGCGTTTGATCGCGCCGGCAAGCCCGTCCGGATCGGTGAGCGAATCTGTGGTGGGCAGCGCGCGCCAGAGTTGCGCGAGCGCTCTCAGCACTCCTTGCGGCAACGCCTTCGCGTCGTTCACCGAGCGTGCGAGCCAGGCAATGTTGGCGAGCAGCAGCGCTGGACTTTCCTGTCGGGGCAAGTATCGACGCAGCGCTTCGGCGGCGGCGTGCGTATCGAGGTCGGCAAGCTTGGCGGGCGCGAGCGTTTCGAGCGCGAGCACTGGACTGTTGCGCAGGACACGCACCTGCAGCCGTTCGCCGTCCTGCGGCCCGCGCGGGTCGCCCGAGGCGATTCGCGCAGGGTGGCGCTGGCCGCCTAGCTGCAGCCATAACTGACCGCTCGTTGCGTCGCGCAACGCGATCGCTTCCAGAACGGCGCCGACGCGCCACTGCGGGAGCAGGCTCGCCGGCTCGTGAGCGACGCCGCGAAAGTTGATGAGGTCGAGGCGCATGGACAACCGTGCGGCGCATCACCGTGAACTACTTCACTCATTTAGCGGCGCCCGGCGGCGCAGCTTGAGGGGTTGAGAGCCCTCCCGCCGCTTCCGTCAAGCTACTTCCGTCAAGAACTGTGATGGCGATGGGTCGTCGGGGACGCGCAGCGCCTAAAGCCGCTCGCTGCAGCGCCGATAGCAATCTGTGAAGCAAAGCCGTAGGGCCGGCCCATGCCTGTATCCCTTTCATGAAAGCGAAATCGAAAAGCAGCAAGCGCGCCCGCCGCTCTGATCGGCCGGTCCAGTCTTCCGTGGAAGCCGAGCGCGAGGCGCCCGCCGTCGTTCCCGGCCCTGAGGGCGTGGACGCAGTGGCGCAGTCGACCGAGCGAACCATCGTTCTGGCCAGCCACTGCACGCTGAAGGACGTGGCGGCTCTGAAGGGAGAACTCTGCGAAGTCGCCGAGGACTGCTGCACCGTGACGCTGGACGTGCGTGCTCTGGAGCGTGTCGACACGGCCGCCGTGCAGTTGCTTTGCGCTTTCGTGCGCGAGCGTCAGGCGCGCGAGCGCGCCGTCGAGTGGCTGGGCGAGCCTGCGACCTTGCGTGAAGCCGCAAGATTGCTGGGAATGGAGCCGCTGCTTGCGCTTCCGGAGGCGAGGTAGACCATGGCGCTCGATCTCGCCCAATTCCACGATGCATTCTTCGACGAGAGCTTCGAAGCCCTCGATACGATGGAAGCTTCGCTCCTCAAGCTGAATGTCGGTGAGCCGGAGCCGGAGCTGATCGCCACGATTTTCCGCGTAGCCCACTCGATCAAGGGGGGCAGCGCGACCTTCGGATTTACCGAGGTCGCGTCCTTCACTCACACCTGCGAGACCCTGCTCGATGAGCTGCGCGCGGCGCGCATGAAGGTGACGCGCGGCATCACGGATCTGCTGCTCAGGTCCGTGGACGTCATGCGTGAGATGCTGCGCGCCGTTCAGCACAAGGAGCCGATCGACGCGCAGCGCGTCGCAGATCTGCAGTTCGATCTCGAACTGGCGATCGTACAGAACAACAGCGCTGCGCCGGATCCCGCGCCTTCGGCTGACGAGACTCGAGTTGTTGCGGACTCGACCGATGCGGCCGCGGCGCCCGAGGCCGTACAGACTGCGCATTGCTGGACCATCCAGTTCAAGCCTTATCCGCAGCTCTTCGCGCACGGCAATGATCCGATGCGCATGCTGCGCGAGCTGTCTGAGCTGGGCGAACTGACGGTGCAGGCGCACGCCGAACAGACGCCGCCGCTTGCGGAGATGGATCCCGAATCCTGCTATCTATGGTGGGAGTTGCGCGTTCAGACGGACGCAACGCGCGAAGTGATCGATCAGGTCTTCGACTGGGCTGAAGGCGATTGCGAGCTGCAGATTACGGACGAGAGGATGCAGGCGCCCGCGGCCTCGAACGTCGTGAAGCTGCCGCTCGAGCCGGCCAGCGCCGCCCAGCCTGTCGAGGCTGCGCCTGCCGAGCCGACGCGTGCGGCGCCTGCCGCCGAGCACAACGAGGCGCCCAAGCAGTCGCTGGGCGACGGCAGCTCGATACGCGTCAGCACCGAGAAGATCGATGAGCTGATGAATACAGTCGGCGAGCTGGTGATCACGCAATCCATGCTGAGCCAGCTCGGCGGCAAGCTCGCCGGCCCCGTGGCGGAACAGCTCCGCTCCGGCCTCACCCAGCTCGAGCGCAATGTGCGCGAGCTGCAAGAGAGCGTCATGCGCGTGCGCATGCTGCCCATCAGCTTCGTGTTCAGTCGCTTCCCACGCATGGTCCGCGACCTCAGCCAGCGTCTCGGCAAGCAGGTGGAGCTGAAAGTCACGGGCGATCAGACCGAGCTCGACAAGACGGTGCTCGAGAAGATCGGCGATCCGCTCGTGCATCTGGTGCGCAACAGCGTGGATCATGGCGTCGAGACGCCGCAGGTGCGAGCGGCGGCCGGCAAACCGGCCTGCGGCACGGTCTACCTCGAGGCGTACCACAAAGGCGGCAACATCACGGTGGAAGTCGGCGATGACGGCGGGGGGCTCGACAAGGAGCGCATCCTGCAGAAGGCTCGTGAGCGCGGGCTGGTCGGCGCCAACGAGACGCCGCCCGACGAGGCCATCTACGACCTGATCTTCATGGCCGGATTCTCCACAGCCGAACAGACCACGGACATTTCCGGCCGCGGGGTCGGCATGGACGTGGTCCGTCGCAACATCAAGGAGCTGGGCGGCGCCATCGAAGTGCGCTCGACGCCCGGTCGCGGCTCGCGCTTCATCATCACGCTGCCCCTGACGCTTGCGATCGTGGATGGGCAGTCGGTGGCGGTGGGCGCGGAGACGTACATCGTGCCGCTCATCACCATCATCGAATCCTTGCAGCTCAAGCCCGGCATGGTCAATCGCGTGGCCGGGCAAGGCGAGGTGTTCTGGTTCCGCGATGGCTATGTACCGATCGTGCGGCTGCACGAGGTGTTCGGCGTCAAGCCGCGCGCCGCACAGCTTCACGAGGGGTTGATCATGGTCGTCGAAGGCGACGGCCGACGCGTCGGGCTGTTCGTGGACGAGCTGCTCGGCCAGCAGCAGGTCGTCATCAAGTCGCTGGAGACGAATTTCCGCAGCGTCGAGGGCGTCTCCGGCGCGACGATCCTCGGCGACGGCGCCGTCGCGTTGATTCTCGACGTGCCCGGGCTGATCCGTTTGTCCGGGGCGCGCGCGGCCGCGTAGCGATGCGCCAGTTGTTCAACGAAGTACCGGGTTTGCAGTACAGAACGAAGGAACCGCAATGAAAATGGTCAATATCAGCATAAAGGCGAAGCTGTTCATCACCGTGGCGCTCGCCGGGTGCGTCATGACGGTCGTGGGCGGGCTCGGCTTGTCGGGAGCGATGAGCGCCAATGCGGATCTCGGCGCGATCTTTTCCGATCGCTTCATGCCCACCGGTTGGGTCGGCGCGATCCAGGCGTACGAGCGCGAGGTGCTGGAGAAGGCCGAGGATGCGGTAATCCGCCAGGAAGCGCTCGCGGTCAGCCAGTCGTTCGACCTGCTGAACCAGCGTCAAGGCCAGGTGCGCGAGCTGCTCGCCAAGCTCGAGGCGACCGATCTCACCGACGCCGAGCGGACTATTCTCAACCGCCTGAGCGGGGATGCTTCCGATGTGCTGAGCCACGTGCGCGAGGCGCTGGTCGCGGCGCAGTCGGCCAATTTCAGGGACGCTGAGAGCGCGCTCATCGAAAAGGCCCGTCCGACGTTCCAGAAGCTCAGCACTGACGGCAGCGAGTTGCTGGAGACGCAGATCGAAGTGGCGCAAGGGATGCACGAAGACGCCGAGAGCAGCTTCGCCCGCACGCGCGCGGTCATCATCGGCGCCATCCTGTTCGGCGTCTCGATGGTGGGCGGACTGTGTCTGGTCCTCGTCCGTTCGATCGTGAGCGCGCTCAATACAGCGGTGAGCATCGCCGATCGTATCGCCAGCGGCGAACTCGGCAACGAGGTGCGCATCGACAGCGACGACGAGCTTGGCCGTTTGCTCGCCTCGCTCAAACAGATGGACGCCAAGCTCGTCGAGATCGTCAGCGGCGTGCGCAGCAGCGCCGATGCGGTCGGCTCCGCGGCCCGCCAACTCTCGCACGGCAACGACGACTTGTCGCAGCGCACCCAGGAGCAGGCGGCGGCGCTCGAGGAGACCGCCTCGAGCATGGAGGAAATGACCGCCACCGTGAAGCAGAACGCAGACAACGCCCGGCAGGCCAATCAGCTCGCCGTGGGCGCGCGCGAGCAGGCGGAGAAGGGCGGCGCGGTGGTCCACAAGGCGATCGGCGCCATGGGTGAGATCAACGCTTCGAGCCGCAAGATCGCCGACATCATCAGCGTGATCGACGAGATCGCCTTCCAGACCAACCTGCTGGCGCTGAACGCCGCGGTGGAAGCGGCGCGCGCCGGCGAGCAGGGCCGCGGCTTCGCCGTGGTCGCCACCGAGGTGCGCAACCTCGCGCAGCGCAGCGCGAGCGCCGCGAAGGAGATCAAGGACCTCATCAACGACTCGGTCGACAAGGTGAAGATCGGCTCGGAGCTGGTGGACGAATCCGGCCGCACGCTGGCCGAAATCATGGAAAGCGTGAAGAAGGTGACCGACATCGTCGCCGAGATCGCGGCCGCGAGCGAAGAGCAGTCCGCCGGCATCGAGCAGGTGAACAACGCCGTGAGCCAAATGGACAACACGACGCAGCAGAACGCGGCGCTCGTCGAACAGGCTTCCGCGGCCAGCAAGTCCATGGAGCAGCAATCGACGACGCTGCAAGCGCAGATCGGCTACTTCCGCACGCGCGAGGCGGGCTATAGCGTGCACAGCGGGGCGTCGCACGGCTCGTCTGTCTCGCACGTCGCTGAGCGTCCGGCCGTATCCGCCGCCAAGCCGCTCGCTGCGCGTACGCTGCAGCCGGCGCGCAAGAGCATCTCGCGCAATACTGGCGCGAAGCACGAGTCGCCGGCGCCGCTTGCTCGGGCGAGCGGCGACGACAGTGTGTGGCAGGAGTTCTAGGAGGATGGGCTGGCGACTGGCGCGAGTGACAGGCGACCAGTCGCCATGAGGCGGCAGCTTGGTTCGCGCCTTGCAACCCGCCGGAGCATCGGATGCGCTCGCGATAGTTCGCTGCTGGAACGTCGGATGCGCGGTGCAGGCAACTCCCGATGCGGCCGGCTCGAAGCGAGGCCGATAAAGGCAGGACAGCGGTAAACGTCAGGCTGCGACCCGTCACAAGTCACAAGTCACCTCACCAGTCACCAGTCACTAGCCCGCGAGTTACCAGGCAGGAAACACCCATGACGAATCAGGCGCTCGACAATGCGGTCGCGGCAGGCTCCAACCAGGTGCTCACATTCACGCTGGGGGACGAGACCTACGGCGTGGACATCCTGCGCGTGCAGGAGATTCGCGGCTGGGCGCCCGTGACGCGCATCCCGCAGACGCCGCCTCACGTGCTCGGCGTGTTGAACCTGCGCGGCTCGATCGTGCCGATCGTGGATCTGCGCATGCGCTTCGCACTGGAGCGCGCCGAGTACACGCCGCTCACCGTGATCATCGTGCTGTCGGTCGAGACCGCCGCCGGCCGCCGCGACATGGGACTGGTGGTCGACGGGGTCTCCGACGTCATCGACGTGGGTCCCGACGACATCAAGTCGGCGCCTGAAATGGGCGACCAGGCGAGCACGGACTTCGTCAAGGGGCTCGCGGCGGTCTCGGGACGGATGGTGATGCTGCTCGACATCGATCGCCTGATAGGCGCTGATGTCGTGGGCGCGATGCCGCTGGCGGCGGTCGGATGAGAGCAGGGAGCGGTTAGCGTTGGCGGTCAGCGGATGGTGAGGTCCACGACCAGATCACTCATTCCGATGCGCCTGCGCTCCGCCGCCTACCGCTAAGCGCTCACCATGCCTTCCGCATCCGTCAACTACATCGATCCCGCCGGCGCGGTGCTGGCCGACGCAGAGTTCGATTTCATTCGCCATGTGGTCGCCGAGAACGCCGGCATCGTGCTTGGGCCGAACAAGCGGCAGCTCGTGCAGGGTCGGCTCGGTCGGCGACTGCGCGAACTCGGCCTGCCTTCCTACGAAGCCTATTGCAGCCACCTGCGCGATGCGGGCCCCGAGGAGCTGGTCGGCCTGATCAACGCGATCACCACCAACGTCACTTCGTTCTTCCGCGAGAATCATCATTTCGAGGCGCTCGAGCAGTACATCCTTCCCGAAGCCCTGAGCCGTAACGCCGAAGAGCGGCGTCTGCGCATCTGGTCGGCCGGCTGCTCGAGCGGCGAGGAGGCCTACTGCATCGCCATGTCCATGGCGCAGGTCATGCCGGCCGGGCAGCGCTGGGACGCGAAGGTGCTCGCCACCGACATCGACAGCAATGTGATCGCCCATGCTGAGGCTGGGGTCTATCCGCTCGACCGCCTTGGCAGCGTCTCGCGCGAGCGGCTGCAGCGCTGGTTCCGCAAGGGCGTGGGCGAGCGGGCGGGTCAGGCCATGATCAAGCCCGAGCTGCGCTCGCTGATCGTGTTTCGCACGCTCAACCTGTTGCATGCCTGGCCGATGCGCGGCCCGTTCGACGTCATCTTCTGCCGCAACGTGATGATCTATTTCGATCAGCCTACGCGCGAGCGCCTGGTGCTGCGCTTCGCCCAGCTGCTGCCTCGCGGCGGCTATCTGTGCATAGGACACTCTGAATCCATCCATGCACCAAGCGCGCCGTTCCAGCTCGTGGGCAAAACCATCTACAGAAGAACATGAACGTGCACCGCCATCAGTCGCACAACGCAGCGCGCACCCTGCCGGGCTTCGAGAATGTGCGCCGCTATCGCAATGCGCAGGGCCAGATCGTGGCGCGGTTGTTGCCGGGGGACTACTACGTCACCTGCGATGACGAAGTGCTCGATACAGTGCTCGGCTCGTGTGTTTCGGCGTGCATCCGTAACCCGCGACTGAAGATCGGCGGCATGAACCATTTCATGCTGCCGCGCCCGAGCGGTTGCGACGGCGACACATGGGAGAGTGTGGCGGGTCGCGCCACGCGCTACGGCAGCGCGTCCATGGAGCAGCTCATCAACCGGATCCTCAAAGCCGGCGGCGCGCGCAGCGACCTGGAAGTCAAGATTTTCGGCGGCGGCCGCGTGCTGTCGAGCCTCACCGACGTGGGACTGCACAACGTGACCTTCGTGCGCGAGTACCTGCAGCACGAAGGGCTGCGCGTCGCCTCCGAGGACGTGGGCGACAGTTGTCCACGGCACGTGCAGTACTTTCCGATGAGCGGCCGAGTGCGCGTGCGTCGGCTTACCTCGCAGCGCGACAAGGTGGTGTCGATGGAGCAGCAGTACGCGGCGGGTCTGGCGAAGGCGCCGGTCGCTGGCGAGATTGACCTGTTTTGAGAAGAGTGATCGTTGACTCGGAGAATCGTGCGATGAAAAACGCTCTCGCTGACTTCACTCCTCGTCTGGGCGGCGCAGCGCCGTGCTCCAGCGCGCGAGCCTCCAACCAGTCACGAGTCATTAGCCAGTAATCGCTTCGTCATGATCAAAGTCCTTATCGTCGATGACTCCGCCCTGGTTCGTAAGCTCCTGACCGAGATACTCAGCCGGGACCGGCAGATCAAAGTCGTCGGGTCGGCCGCCGACCCGTACGCGGCGCGCGAGCGCATCAAGCAGCTCAATCCAGACGTCATCACGCTCGACGTGGAAATGCCGCGCATGGATGGCATCACTTTTCTCGAGAACCTGATGCGCCTCAGGCCGACGCCCGTGGTGATGGTGTCGTCGCTGACGCAACGAGGCGCCGAGGTGACGCTACGCGCCCTCGAGCTTGGCGCGATCGATTTCGTCGCCAAGCCCAGGCTCGATGTGGCCGGAACGCTTGCAGATTATGCGCAGGAGCTGATCGACAAGGTGAAAACGGCGGCGCAAGCCCGCGTGAGCGCCGGAAGGGCGGGTAGCCCGCTTGCGGCGGATTCGGCGCCGAGCCACAGCGCCGACGCCGTGCTGCCTGCGCCGACGCCCCGGCGCATGCTGCGCACCACGGAACGCATAGTCGCACTAGGCGCCTCGACCGGCGGCACAGAGGCGATCCGCGAGTTGCTTGCGGCGCTGCCGGCCGATGCGCCGGCCATCGTCATTTCGCAGCATATTCCGGCCGCCTTCAGTGCGCCGTTCGCCGAGCGCATGAACCGCGCCAGCGCGATGTCAGTGTGCGAGGCCCGCAGCGGCCAGTACATCCTGCCGGGGCATGTGTACATCGCTCCCGGCGATAGCCACCTGCTGGTGGAGCGCGATGGCGCACGCTATCGCTGCCGATTGAGCGATGGTCCGGCCGTAAATCGCCATCGCCCGAGCGTGGACGTCATGTTCCGCTCTGTCGCGCAGAACGTCGGACCGAACGCCATCGGGGTGCTGCTCACCGGCATGGGCGACGACGGCGCGCGCGGACTGAAGGAGATGCTCGCCGCCGGCGCAGCGACCATTGCGCAGGACGAGGCCAGCAGCGTCGTGTGGGGCATGCCCGGTGCGGCGGTCAAACTCGGCGCCGCGCAGCAGGTCGCGCCGCTGCACAGAATCGCTGCGGAGGTGATCGCGCTGGCGGGCGATGCGGCCCATGCGGGAGGGGCGCTAGTGCGCGATGTCGTGAGGGCGTCAGGGCGTTGAGGCGTCAGGGACAAGGATGGAAGGAGGCAGGGGCGGCTCGCCGCGCCCTTCCTGGCCTTCCCGTCCTCTTCACCTCGTCCCCACCCCTACAGTCCTGCGTTCAGCTGCCGATAGCGTCGCCATGACCACCCGTTCCGCCTCTCTCGACGACGACGCCGCCCCCGTGGATTCCGGCGCATTCGCTTTCGTGAGCGAGCTCGCCCAGGAAGTCTCGCGCGGCAAGGTGGAGCTGCCCTCGTTCCCCGACGTGGCGGTGCGCGTACGCAAGGTGCTCGCCGATGAATTCGTCTCGAACGAGCAGATCGCCCGGGTCGTGAGTTCGGAAGCCGCTCTCGCGGCGCGCGTCTTCGCGCTCGCCAACTCGGCGGCGCTCAACCGCACGGGGCGCACCATCTCGGACCTCAAGATGGCGGTCAATCGCATCGGTCACAACAACGTGCGCACCGCGGCGGTGTCGTTCGCCATCGCCCAGTTGCGGCGCGCGAGCGAGCTCAAGCATATCGCCGGGGAGCTCGAGCAGCTGTGGCGCGAGGCGACCATGGCGGCGGCGCTCGCATACGCCGTGGGGTTGCGGTCCCGCGGAGTGAACGTCGACGAGTGCATGCTGGCGGGGCTTCTGCACAACGTCGGCAAGATCTACATCCTGGCCCGCGCCAACCGGCACGGCAACCTGTTCCGCGACCCCGGCGCGCTGCCGCAGGTGATGCGCGACTGGCACGCGAACGTGGGCAAGGCGATCGTCGAGAACTGGGGATTCCCGGAGCACATCGCCGAAGCGATCGGCGAACACGAGAACATCGATCGCACGGTCGGCGCGCCGGACGTCACCGACGTGCTCACCGTGGCGGTCATGATGTCGAGCTTCATGGGCCAAGAGACCGATCTCGAGCTCAACATGCAGGGTGTGAAGGCGTTCTGGCGGCTCGATCTCAACAACGAGAAGTGCGTGCATATCATGAACGACTGCGCCGAGGAGATCAGCGCGCTGCGCAGTGCGTTGGGGGATTGAGTCGTTCTAGTCGATCTTCACCCAGGTCGGCGCATGATCGCTCGCCTTGGGCTGGCCGCGCACCCAACGATCGACATTTGCGTCCGTGAGCCGTGGCGCCAACACACGGTTCAGCAGGAGATGATCGATTCGCAGACCGGCGTTGCGCTCCCAGTGATTGCGGAAATAGTCCCAGAACGTGTAGATGCGCTCTTCTGGGTGGCATGCGCGCAGCGCGTCGACCCAGCCTTGCGCAAGCAGCCTGGTCCATGCTTCGCGCGTAGCGGGCTGCAGCAGCGCATCCTTGCGCCATGACTTCGGGTCGTAGATATCACAATCCGTCGGCACGACATTGTAATCTCCGGCAAGCACGACGGGCCGGTCGGATGCATACAGCTCGGCGGCGTGCGCAATCAGCCGGTCGAACCAAGCCAGCTTGTAATCGAATTTGGGGCCGGGCTGAGGGTTGCCGTTCGGCAGGTAGATGCAGCCCACGATGAGGCCGTGAGCTTCCGCCTCGATGTAGCGGCTGTGCGTGTCGTCTGGATCGCCCGGCAGTCCGCGACGGATCTCCACAGGATCGGCGCCCTTCGCGAGGATCGCAACGCCGTTGAAGGACCTCTGACCGCACCAGACCGCGCCGTATCCGGCGGCGCGCACCGCCATGATGGGAAACGCGGCGTCCGGCGCCTTGAGCTCCTGCAGGCAGACGATGTCCGGCGACTCACGCTCGAGCCACTCGATGAGGCGCGGCAGGCGGCTGCTGATTCCGTTGACGTTGTATGTGGCGATCTTCATTCGGGCCGCGGCCTGGTGTGAGTGCGTCCGCATGGTAACGGGCCAGGACCCCGAAGCAACACGCTGCGCCTGCAACCCGCCGCAAGCGTCGACGCCGGCTTACGCGGCGGCCTACTGCGCCAGCGCGATCTCGACCCTCTTGTTGCGCTTGCCTTCATTGCGGATGCGCACGACCCGGATGGCGCCGATCTCGCCGATGTTGCGTACGTGCGTGCCGCCGCAAGGCTGCAGGTCGACGCCTGGAATTTTCAGCAGGCGTACTCGGCCGGCGCCGCGAGGCGGCTGGACGCTCATGGTCTTCACCAACTCGGGCTGCGCGTCCAGCTCATCGTCGGTGATCCAGACCGTCTCGGTGTCGACCGCCCGCGCGATGAGAGCGTTCGTCTCGCGCTCGATCTTCTGCGGATCGAGCAGCGACATGTCGATGTCGAAGTCCAGGCGGGCTTTGTCGGGAGCGATATTGCCGCCGGTCACGGGCGCGACGACTACGCAGGACATCACGTGCAGCGCGGTGTGCAATCGCATGAGCGCGTAGCGGCGCTCCCAGTCGATTTGCAGCGCCACGCGCTCGCCTGGCGTGGGCCGCGGCGCTTCCGGGGCGGGAACGTGCAGGACGCTGTCGTGCGCCTCTCCCTTGCGGGTGTCGGCGATCGTGATGCGTTCGCCGTTGGCGCGGGTGATTACGCCGGTGTCGCCGGGCTGGCCGCCTCCCAGCGGATAAAAGATGGTGCGGTCCAGCTCGATGCCGCGCTCGTGCACGGCGGTGACCGCCGCCGTAGCGGTTTGCAGGTAGGCGTCGTCTCTGAACAGCAGTTCGGCGGCGGGCATTGCGGAACCGTCGGCGGCGGCGCTCTGGATCGCCATTGGTTCGCAATGTAAATCGAGACGAGGCGCTCCGATAGCCGGAAGCGTCCCTGCCTGGCCCTCCCCGGCTAGTCAGGTCAACACGGGCAAGAGGCTTTGCCTCAGCCGCGCGCCACCGAATGGATGACCAGATGATGTTCGAAGTAGACGACGAAGCCGGGATATTCCCAGCGGGTGATCGGCGGATCGCCCACGGCCTCGCGGCGGTTCGCGGGCTTTCCGTATACGGCCTCGACCCGGTCCATGGACATACCCCGGGTCGGGCGGTCGTCCGAAGCCTGGGGCGCGGGCGGGGTAGTCAGCTGGTCCGCAAGCGTGGGCCCGGCGAGGAATCCGGAGAGAGCCAAAGCGAGAGCCGGGGCGAGCCGGTGAGTGGACCGCATGGTCGAGTCTCCGCAGTAGAACTCGTCGGACTGTATAGCAGGGCTGACATAAGGACCAAGGATGAGCCCCCAATATGTTGTCGCAGTTCACATTTCACGGGTGGGCAGGTAGCCTTGCCGCCCTGCCGCGGAAAGCGGTTGGCGGTCAGCGGTCGGCAGCTGCTTACGAGCAGTCGTCGCGATCGCACCGCATACGCCGTCAACGCCAATCGCCAACCGCTTTCTCTACATGTTCCAGCCCTTGCCGCTCTTCATCGGTCTGCGCTATGTCCGCAGCCGAAGTCGCGGGTTTTTCGTCTCGTTCATCAGCTGGATCTCGATGCTGGGCGTGTGCGTGGGCGTTGCGGCGCTGATCACCATCATCTCGGTGATGAACGGGCTCGAGGGTGAACTGCGCACGCGGTTGCTCAGCCTGGCGTCGCACGCCACCATCTCGGGCGAGCCGCAACAGATGCAGGATTGGCGCGGTCTCGCCGAGCGCCTGCGCCGCGAGCCGGATGTGGTGGGCGTAGCGCCCTACCTGCAGCTGCAGGGCATGCTGGGCAGGGGAGGCGATTTGCGCGCGGCTACGGTGCGCGGCGTCTATCCAGACCTCGAGGCGCAAGTCTCCGAAATCTCCTCTCGCATGCTCAGCGGCGAGCTCGCCGATCTGCAGGCGGGCGAGCAGCGCATCGTGCTCGGCGCCGGCCTCGCCTACGCACTCGATGCGCGGCTCGGCGATGAGATCACTGTGCTCGTGCCGACGCTGAGCGCGCCCGGCGAGGGAGCGATCGCCGGCGTCGATCTGCAACCGCGCATTCAGAACTTCATCGTGAGCGGGATCTTCGAGGTCGGCGCCCAGGAGCACGACAACGTGCTCGCGCTCGTGCATCTGCACGATGCGGCGGCCCTGGCCGGCGTAGCGCACGTTCCTGGGGGATTGCGTCTGAAGTTCGCCGACATTTTCGCGGCGCCGGCGCGGATCGGGCAAATCGCCGCGGAGCTGGGCGGGGGCTATCGGGTGAGCGACTGGTCGATCGAGAACGCCAGCTATTTCCGCGCGGTGCGCATCGAGAAGACGATGATGACGCTGATCCTGATGCTGATCGTCGCGGTGGCGGCGTTCAACATCGTCGCCGCGTTGGTCATGGTGGTGAACGAGAAACGCACCGACATTGCGATTCTGCGCACTCTGGGGCTGTCGCCGCGCGCCGTGGTGGGCGTGTTCGTCACGCAAGGCGTGCTGATCGGCTGGGTCGGCGCGCTGCTCGGGTTGACGCTCGGCCTGACGCTGGCGCTCAACGTGGACGTCATCGTGCCGTTCCTCGAGAACCTGTTCGGCATGCGCGTCTTCGATCCGACGGTGTTCGTGATCGCTGAGGTGCCGTCCGAAGTGCGCTGGCCGCAGGTGTTCGGGATCACGCTGACCGCGCTGATCCTGACGGTGCTGGCGACGATTTATCCGGCGCTGCGGGGCGCGGCGACCCAGCCGGCGGAGGCGCTGCGCTATGAGTAGCCGCTACGAGCTGTTCATCGGACGGCGCTACCTGCGTTCAGGGCGACGCGGCTCGAATCGATTCGTGTCGTTCATCTCCGGCATTTCCATGGCCGGCGTCGCTATCGGTGTTGCGGTGCTGATAATCGTGCTGTCCGTCATGAACGGCTTCGAGCGCGAGCTGCGCACGCGCATCCTGAGCCTGACCTCGCACGCCACGATCAGCGCTTTCGGCGCCGGGCTCGATGACTGGCGGTCGACTGCGCAGGTCATCGCCGCGAATCCCGAGGTGCTGGCCGCCGCTCCCTACATCGAGGAACAGGGGCTCTTGATCGCAGGACGAAACAGCAGCGGCGCGCTGATCACCGGGGTGTTGCCGGAGGAGGAGGCGGAAGTCGCGGAGATCGTCGACAAGATGACGGCCGGCTCATTCCAGGCGCTGGCGCCGGGCGAATACGGCATAGTGCTCGGCTCCGAGCTCGCCGAGGCGCTCGATGTGGGAGTCGGCGAACAGGTCATACTCGCGACCTCGATGCGCATTACGACTCCTCTGGGCGTCATGCCGCGGACGCGCTCTTTCCGCGTCGTGGGCGTGTTCTCAGCCGGCATGTATGAGTTCGACCGCAATTTCGCCTACTTGCACCTGGCGGACGCCGCACGCCTGTATCGGATGGGCGAGGAAGTGACGGGGCTGCGCCTGAAGTTGCGCGACATGCTCGCCGCGCCGCGCGTCGTGCGCGAAATCGCGCTTTCCCTGGGCGGCGGCTATTACATAGACGACTGGACGCGCAAGCACGCCAACCTGTTTCGCTCGATCGAGCTCACCAAGACGGTGATGTTCGTCATCTTGCTGCTGGTGGTCGGCGTAGCCGCTTTCAACATCGTCTCGACCCTCGTGATGGTGGTGAAAGATAAGCAGGCCGACATCGCCATCCTGCGCACCGTCGGCGCTTCGCCGCGCAGCATCCTCGCGATCTTCATTACCCAGGGCACGGCCATAGGCGCCATCGGCACCCTGGCGGGCGTCGCGCTCGGCGTGCTGACGGCCGTCAATCTGGAATCGCTCATCCACGCGGTAGAAGCGGCGCTCGGGACGCAGTTCATGGACGCCCAGGTGTATTTCATGAGCGATCTGCCGGCGGCCGTGCAGTGGAGCGACGTACTGAAGATCAGTCTCACCGCCTTCGGCCTGTGTTGCCTGTCGACCCTGTATCCATCCTGGCGCGCGGCGCGCACCCAGCCCGCGCGAGCGCTGCGACACGATTGAATCGAAGGAGCTCTTGCGAATGTCGGACGCGCCCGTTCTTTCGTGCAGTTCCCTGGTGAAGCACTTCGAGCAGGGAGACACGCTTGTCGAGGTTCTGACCGGCGTCGACCTTGCGGTGTGCGCCGCCGAGCGCGTGGCGATCATCGGCGCCTCGGGCTCAGGGAAAACGACGCTCCTGCAGTTGCTGGGCGGATTGGACCTGCCCACGTCCGGCGCGGTCACGATCGTCGGCCGGCGCATCAGCGAGCTGTCAGATGCGCAGCGCGGCGAGCTGCGCAATCGCGAGCTCGGCTTCGTGTACCAGTTTCACCACTTGCTTCCCGAGTTCACTGCGCTCGAGAACGTCGCGATGCCGCTGCTGATCCGCCGCACGCCTGTCGACGAGGCGCGCGAGCGCGCACGCGAGCTGCTCATGCGGGTGGGGCTCGGCGCGCGACTCGAGCAT
The DNA here is from genome assembly GCA_034005205.1 of Steroidobacteraceae bacterium. Taxonomy (GTDB): domain Bacteria; phylum Pseudomonadota; class Gammaproteobacteria; order Steroidobacterales; family Steroidobacteraceae; genus Steroidobacter. The sequence continues at coordinate 53,996 of JAVEVD010000012.1, forward strand.
CGGCCCGGTCAGTTGTCCGGCGGCGAGCGTCAACGCGCCGCCGTCGCGCGTGCGCTGGTGACCGGTCCGCGCGTGGTGCTCGCCGATGAACCGACCGGCAATCTCGACGGCGCCAACGCCCGTCAGGTATTCGAGCTGATGCTGGAGCTCAACCGCGAGCGCGGAAC
>JAVEVD010000012.1:54262-74599 GCA_034005205.1 Steroidobacteraceae bacterium
CGATGTAACCGGCGATCGAGGCGCTTGCGCCCAGCACCAGGCAGCCGAGCAGGAGCGGCTTCCAGATCGGCGCGAGCGCCGTGGACCACCATTCCCAGCTCATCTCGAAGGTGATCGGCCGCGCCGGCAGCCCCAGCAGCGTGCAGCCGAGTACGTACGCGGCGACGAAGATCGGCGCGGCGGTGACCGGGTTGGTGAGCAGCGTGCCGGCGAGCAGGGCGGGGATGTTCAACCTCAACAACAGAGCGAGCAGCACGCCCGTCGGCAAATGCACGGGCGCCGGTATGAAGGCGATGAACAGGCCGAGCGCGAACGCGCGGGTGACGTTGCGCCGGTTGAGAGACCAGTAAACCGGGTGCTCCAGCAGCAGCCGGAATGGCCGCATGAACCAGCGGTTCTTCCACACGTGGCGTTGGCGGCTCAGCGGTTTGAACAATCGTCGCGGCATGCAGAGGGTGTGATGGAGCGACGCGCGGCGGCGTCAGCTCGAGCGAAAGCGGAATTATCTCAGTTCGGCGACCGGATCGCTGTGGTGATTGCAGTCTTGTGTGCGCAGAGCAGGGAGGCTCGGGCGTGGGGCGAATCGGCTTTGGATTTGCGCTCGGCGCGTGTTCCATCCACACACTCGGCGTCTTGCCGGCGCCCGCATGGATCGCGGCGCTGGCGCTCGGCTTGGCGCTCGCTGCGTATGTGCGTTCAGCCCTGTTGTGCGCGTTCGTGCTCGGCGTGGCCTGGGCCTGGTCGGCGGCGGCTTGGCGCCTTGCTGATGATTTGCCGACCAGCCTCGAAGGGCGGGATGTCGAAGTGCTCGGATATATCGCCTCGCTGCCCGAAGCCGCGCCGGGCGCGCTGCAGTTCACCATGGCTGTGGTCGCGCGCCCGCCGAAGATCCCGCCCCGGATTCGCCTGACATGGTACGAGACGCAGCTCGCTCCCTGGCCGGGTGAGTTGTGGCGCATGACCGTGCGGCTGAAGAGACGCAACGGCTTCGCCAACCCAGGAGGATTCGACTACGAGGGGCGTCTGTTCCGCGAGGGCGTCGGCGCTGCAGGGTACGTGCGCCAGTCGCCCGCTGCTCAGCGAGTGCAGCGCGCCGGCTTGCGTTATCCGGTGACACAGGCGCGAGCCTGGATTTCCCAGCGCATAGGTCAGGCGCTCGGCGACCATCCAATGCTCGGCGTCGTGCAGGGACTCGCCATCGGTGATACGCAGGCCATGAGCCGAGAGCAATGGCGAATCTTCACGGCCACCGGGACCATCCATCTGATGGCGATCTCAGGGTTGCACATTGGCATGGTTGCGGCCCTTGCCGCCTGGGCTGGCGGACGCATCGTGCTGCGGCTCGGCGCCCAGCGCCGTGGCTGGAACGCCCTGCATGGTCAGGCGATCGCTGGCTCGCTCGCCGCGCTTATGTATGCAGCGCTTGCGGGGCTGTCCATCCCGACGCAGCGTACGCTCATCATGCTGTGCGTGTATTTCGCCGCCCGCTGGCGCAGGCGCGAAACGCGAGTCTCCGATACGCTGGGCGCTGCGCTCGCAGGCGTACTAGTGGTGGATCCGTTTGCGCCGCTCGCGGTCGGCGCCTGGCTCTCGTTCGGCGCCGTGGCGATCATCCTGCTCGCCACCCGCGGCAGGCTGCAGCGCGAAGGCGTCGTGTGGGCTTTCTCCCGCGTGCAGCTCGCGCTCAGCGTCGGGCTGACGCCGGTCCTGCTGAGCGCGTTCGGCGGCGTGTCGCTGGTTTCGCCGCTCGCGAATGCACTGGCCGTTCCGTTGTTCACGCTGTTCATCGTGCCTTGCGTGCTTGCCGGCGCCGCGGCTGCGTGCGTGTCATCGGTCGCGGGCGCCGCCGTGCTGACCGCGCCCGCATGGGTTCTGAATTGCGTCTGGCCGCTGTTCGAGTGGCTGGCGGCGCAGCCGTTCGCCGTCTGGCGCCTTCCTCAGCCGCCAGGGCTGTTGCTCGCGGCCTTGCTGCTGGGCGCCGGGCTGATCATTCTTCCTGGGCTCTGGCCGACGCGCATGGCGGGCGGGCTGCTGTGCGCCGCGTTGGCCTCCTATCGTCCGGTGACCCCGGCGCCGGGAGATTTCGAGTTGACGGTGCTCGATGTGGGGCAAGGGCTCGCAGCAGTGGTGCGCACCGCCTCGCGGGTGCTGGTCTACGACGCCGGTCCGGCGTTCCGTTCGGGAAGCGACGCCGGGGAGATGGTGGTGACGCCGTACTTGCGCCATCACGGCGTGCGGCGCATCGACGTGCTGATGATCAGCCATGGCGATCTCGATCATCGCGGCGGCGCTCAGTCGATTCTCGAGGCTTTCCCGGTGGAGACCGTACTGCGGGGACCCTCGACGCTCATGCAGGGCGCTCCATGTCGTGGCGGGCGGCGCTGGCGATGGGACGGCGTCGAGTTCGAAGTTCTCCATCCGCTGGAGGGCGCCGAGGGCGACAACGATTCCTCGTGCGTGCTGCGCATCGCCGGCCGTGCGGGCGTCGCGGTGCTGACCGGAGACGTGGAGCGACGCGCCGAGGCGCAGCTGGTCGCCGCCGGCCTTGCGCCCGCTGACTTCGTCGTGGCTCCGCATCACGGCAGCCGGACTTCGTCGACCGATGAATTCGTCGCGGCGCTGCGCCCGCGCGTCGTGGTGTTCTCCGCCGGCTATCGCAATCGCTGGAATATGCCGGCCGAACAGGTCGTGCAGCGCTGGCGCGCGGCGGGTGCGCGCACCTATGTTACGGCCGAAAGCGGCGCCGTGCGGATCGACGTCGCGGCGAACCCGCAACCGGAGGTGAGCGAATACCGGAAGACCGAGGCGCGCTACTGGCGGCGCTGAGCGCGCGGCCGGCGGCGGGTGTTTGCCTTCTGCTAGTATGCGGCCAACAACGAGGCCATTCGCGCAACGCATGTTCGAACTCGTCAAAGCCGGCGGCGTCATGATGGCGCCGATCATTCTCGCCTCCATCATCGGCGCGGCGATCTTCCTGGAGCGCTTGTGGACGCTGCAGTCCAAGCGTGTGCTGCCGAGCGATCTCACCGAGAAGGTTTGGCGCTGGGTGGAGCAGCGGCAGATCCAGGACAAGCACATTGCGGCGCTTCAACAGAACTCCCCGCTAGGCAAGATCCTTGCGGCGGGCCTCGCCAACCGGCATCGCGACCGCGCGATCATCAAGGAAAGCATCGAGGACACCGGCCGGCACGTGGTGCACGAGCTCGACCGTTTCATCGGCGCCCTCGGCACGATCGCCTCCATGTCGCCGCTCATGGGGCTGCTCGGCACGGTGCTCGGCATGATTCGCACTTTCAACGCGATCACGACCGAAGGCGTCGGCGATCCCGCAGCGCTCGCTGGCGGCATCGCCGAGGCGCTGATCACCACCGCCGCAGGACTGACCGTCGCAATCCCGGCGCTCATCGGCTACAAGTACTTGCGCGGACGCGTCGAGGGGCTGGTCGTGCAGATGGAGAAGGAGGCGATCAAGCTGGTGCAGGCAATGGATGCAGATTCGCTCGAGGAAGAGGTGCGCATGGCGAACGCCGCGGCGGGCGGGGCGGCCCAGTGAATCTGCGCACCCGATCCCACGAGGAGCCGGAGCTCAATCTCACGTCGCTGATCGACGTGGTGTTGCTGCTGCTGATCTTCTTCATGGTCTCGACGACCTTCGTCGACGAGTCGCGCATCAAGCTGCAGCTGCCGCAGGCGAGCGTGCAGCCCGCTGCGGCGCAGAGCAAGGATCCGATCGAGATTTCGGTGACCGCTACGGGCGAGTATCGCGTCAACGGACAGGCGCTCATCAACACCAGTCCAGCCACGCTCTCGGCGGCTGTGTCAAAGCTCGCCGGCGAATCGCGGGAGGCGCCGATCACTATCAGAGCGGATGCGCGCGCCTCGCATCAATCGGTGGTGACGGCCATGGACGTGCTCGGCCGGCTCGGCTTCCGCGCTATCAGCATCGCCACCGTCAACGAGCAGGGCGGCCGGGGCGCCGCACAGCCGGGCGGCGGGCCCGAACGTTAGAGCCGGGGTATGTCGCATTCCGACCGCGGCGCTGCGCCGCCCTCCCCGGACGCATGGCGCACCTACCGGCGGCTGCTCGGCTACTTGCGTCCTCACCGCGGCGCGTTCGCGCTCGGAATGCTGGGCGCAGTGCTGTTCTCCATCAGTATGGTGGGCTTCACCGTATTCGCGAAGTTCTTCGGCGACGGCACGTTCGAGAACAGCGATCCACGCACGATCATCTGGTTGCCGGTAGCGCTCGTGGGGCTGTTCGCGCTGCGGGGGCTCGGCGATTTCACCCAGACTTATTTCATGGGTTACGTCGGCCGGCACATCGTCAAGCGGCTGCGCGGCGAACTCTTCGAGACACTGCTGCGCCTGCCGATCGGCTACTACGACCGCAGCTCGACCAATGTCCTGCTCTCCAAGCTGACCTACAACACCGAGCAGGTCGGGCAGGCCACTACGGATGCGGTGCTCGTGGCGTTGCGCGAAGCGCTGACGATCACCGGCTCGATCTTCATGCTGTTCTACTTCAACGCGCGGCTCGCGGCGATCGCGCTCACCATGGGGCCACTGGTCGCGTGGCTCGTGACGATTATCAACCGCAAGTTCCGTCGCTACAGTCGCCGCATCCAGGATTCGATGGGCGACATCACGCGCGTGGCGCGCGAGACGCTCGATGCGCCGCGCGTGATCAAGGTCTACAACGCCCAAGGCTACCAGGCCGGGCAGTTCGAAGCCGTCAACGAGCACAATCGCCGCTCCTACATGAGGCTGGTGCTCACAAAGGGCCTGTCCAATCCGATCGTCCAGATGGTGACCGCGATCGGCTCGGCGGTCGTGCTGTCCATCGCCATTTCGGATGCGATCAGCAGGCGCATGTCGATGGGCGACTTGCTTGGGTTTATCACCGCGCTGATCGGGATCGCGCAGCCGCTGCGCAGCCTGGTCGGAGTTTCCGGCCCGCTGCAGCAGGGTATAGCGGCCGGGCAGAGCATTTTCGAGCTGCTGGATGAGCCAGGTGAGCCGGCCGGCGGCGCACTGCGCGCCGAACGGGTGCGCGGCGAGATCGAGTTCCGCGACGTCTCGTTCACCTATCCGGCCGGCAAGGGTGCGGCTCTGCAGAACGTGAGCTTGTCCGCCAAGCCTGGCGAGATGCTGGCGATCGTCGGTCGCTCTGGCAGCGGCAAATCCACCTTGATCGCTCTGCTGCCGCGGTTCTACGACGTCGACGGCGGCTCAGTATGCATCGACGGGCGTGATGTGCGCGATTACGATCTCGCCACGCTGCGTGAACAAATAGCGCTCGTCAGTCAGGACGTGGTGCTGTTCAACGACACGATCCGCGCGAACATCGCTTTCGGCCGCCGTGTCTCGCAGGCGGCGGTCGAGGAAGTTGCGCACGCCGCCCATATCATGGAGTTCGCGCGCGATTTGCCGGCAGGCCTCGATACTGTGGTCGGCGATCGGGGCGTACTGCTGTCCGGCGGACAGCGCCAGCGGATTTCCATCGCGCGAGCGCTGCTCAAGAATGCGCCGATCCTCATTCTGGACGAGGCGACGTCCGCACTCGATACGGAATCCGAGCGCATCATCCAGGCGGCGCTCGATCAGCTCATGCACAATCGCACGACGCTGGTGATCGCGCATCGTCTGTCGACCGTCGAGAAAGCCGACCGCATCGTGGTGCTGCACGGCGGGCGCGTCGTCGAGATCGGAACGCATGCAGAGCTGCTGGCGTGCGACGGACACTACGCTGCTCTGCATCGGATGCAGTTCAATGAATGATGTGACGTCGTTCGGCGGTCGGTTGCGGTCCTGAGCGCGGACCGCGTCAGAGTCCGCGCATGCTCCACGATTTTTTTCAGCAGCTCTGGTACTCGGGACGACTGCGCTGGGTCGCGTTGCTCCTGGCGCCGCTGTCATGGGCGTTCGCGCTGCTTTCGGGTCTGCGCCGCCAGGCTTACCGTGCAGGCGTGTTTCGGACCGTGCGGGTCGCCCGACCAGTGATCGTCATCGGCAATATCAGCGTCGGCGGCGTGGGCAAGACGCCGCTGACGATCTGGCTTGCTTCACGCCTTGCGCAGCGCAACCTGCGTGTGGGCGTGGTGCTGCGCGGCTATGGCGGTCGCTCGCGACGGTGGCCGAGGTTGGCGACGCCGAACAGCTGTTCGCAAGAAGTCGGCGACGAGGCGGTGCTGATCGCGACCCGTACGTCGGCCGTCGTCGTGGCGGGACCGGATCGGGTCGCAGACGCCGAGCTCGCGATCGAGCAGGGAGTGGACGTCGTCATCTGCGACGACGGACTGCAGCACTATCGCTTGGCGCGGGATTGCGAGATCGTGGTGATCGACGAGCTGCGCGGTCTCGGCAATGGACGGCTGTTGCCGGCTGGTCCGCTGCGCGAACCGCCGCGCCGTTTGCGATCGGCGGACTTGATCGTCTGGACGCGTCGATCGCGTGCGGGGTGCGGCGCGGCCGTGTCGCCGACGCCTGGACCTTCGATCACCGTCAGGGCGAAGCTCGGCGAAGCGATCAATCTCGCCACGGGAGAGCCTCGCGCGCTGCGGTGCTTCAAGGGCGGGCCCCTGTTTGCGGTGGCGGCGATCGGCCATCCGGAAGCGTTCTTCGAATCGCTGCGCGATGCTGGTCTGACGGTGGAGGGCCGCGCATTCCCTGATCACGCGCAGCTCACGCCTGGCGATCTACGCTTCCCGGGCGGACAACCGGTGCTGATGACGGAGAAGGATGCCGTAAAATGTCGCGCGTTCGACGATCGACGGCTGCTCGAGCGGCTGTGGGCGGTGCGCATGGACATCGAAATGGGCGAGCGCGATGCTGAGGTGTTCCTGAGCATTGTCGAGCGGACGCTCGATGGCGCGCCGGCCAGATAATGCTGAACAAGCGCCGCCGACGAGAACTGCGCAAGCTCTTGTCTTGCGAGCGAACCATTGCGCCGGCAGTGCTGCGGACGCGATCCGCAAGAGCAGGCGTTGAATGCAACATGGCCGACCTGGGAAGCGCCGATGGACTCCAAACTGCTCGACATACTCGCGTGCCCGCTGTGCAAGGGACCGCTTCGCTACGTGAAGGCGCAGCAGGTGCTCGTCTGCCGCGCCGACCGACTCGCATACCCGATCCGCGATGGCGTGCCGGTCATGCTGGAGGAAGATGCGCGCACGCTCGATCCTACCGATCCGCTGCTGAAGGACTGACGTGACTTCGCCGACCGCGAGCCGCCGGCCGGTCGCCCGATCGGCGACCCGTCTCGCCATATAGGAACCCCATGCGCTTCAAAGCGGTCATTCCGGCGCGTTATGGGTCCACGCGGATTCCGGCCAAGGCGCTGGCCGATATTGGCGGCAGGCCGATGATCCAGTGGGTGATCGATGTGGCGCTGCGCAGCGGCGCTGAGGAGGTGCTGGTCGCGACGGATGACGAGCGGATCGCGGCGGCGGCTCTCGATCCGCGGCGTCCGCAACGCTCTCTGGCGATCATGACGCGGGCCGATCATGCGTCGGGCGCGGATCGGATTGCGGAAGCGGCCGCACTGCGCGGCTGGCGCGATGAGGAAGTGGTGGTCAACGTGCAGGGCGACGAGCCACAGTTGCCCCCACAGCTGGTGCGGCAGGCCGCCGAGTTGCTCGAAAGGCATCGACTAGCGGACATCGCCACGCTTTCCACGCCGATACAGAGTCTCGAGGAATTCCTGGATCCGAACGCGGTGAAGGTCGTCAGCAGTGATGACGGCTACGCTCTCTATTTCAGCAGAGCGCCGATTCCGTGGAGTCGAGATGGGGCGTCTGGCGGGCTGGCCAGCCAGACGCGATTCGAGAACGCACAGCGGCATCTGGGCGTCTACGCCTACCGCGTCGGTGCATTGCGTCGGCTTACCTCCCTGCCTCCAAGCCCGCTCGAGAGCACGGAGAAGCTCGAACAACTACGTGCACTGCAGGCAGGCATGCGCATCGTGGTCGGCGTCGCTTCGAGCGCGCCGGCGCCAGGCGTGGATACCGAGCACGATCTGGAGCGCGTACGAGCCAGCCTGGGCGCCAAGAGAGAAGCGGATAGCGGATAGCTCAGCAGAGAGCCGCTGGGCGCATCCGCATGTGCAATTTCGGCCGGCGGAGCGCCTGAGGCGCCGGCGCGTACTTGACGCCACGGTTGGGCGTGGCCACGCTGGTCGCTTCTGATGATGGGCTGGAGTCATGCGCATACTGTTCGTCTGCCTGGGCAATATCTGCAGATCCCCAACAGCCGAAGGCGTTTTCCGCCGGACTTTGCAGGCGCGCGCGCCCCACCTCTCCGTGGAGATCGATTCGGCGGGCACGCATGGGTATCACGTCGGCAAGCCTCCCGATCAGCGAGCGATGGCGGCGGCGGCTCGGCGAGGCGTCGATCTGTCCGCGTTGCGCGCACGCACCGTCAGCGATCGCGATTTCGAGTACTACGATCTGATCCTGGCCATGGACGAGGAGAACCTGCAGGAACTGCACAGGCGAGCGCCGCCTGCATATCGCGAGCGCGTGCGTCTGATCATGGAATACGCTCCGGCGAGCGGCTTGCGCGCGGTGCCCGATCCCTACTACGGGGGCGTGCAAGGGTTCGAGCAGGTGCTCGATCTGCTGGAGGAGGCGGCTGACGGGCTCGTCGAGGATCTGCTCAGGCGTATGCGGATGTGACCAGCGCACACCCAACAGAGCCGGCGAGGACCGGCTCTGTTGGTGCGTGTGTCTGCGGCCCGGCGTCCGCCGGGCCTGGTCTCAATCTTCCCTTCGGTCGCCCGCGCCCCAGGAACTGGTCGTAGGCGTAGGGGAGGAGGTCCAGACCGTGAAAGTCTTCGGAGCCGGCGGCTGAGCGACCTCACCGCCCGAGCTGGGCTGCGTCGTCGGTTTCGAGTTCTGGGTCGATTCGCCGTCGCCGCGCCGCGGTTCTGACTCCCTGCTCTGGTTCATGTCGTTGCGCGTTTGCTCGTCGCGCCGTGAGGAGCTCTCTGTGTTCGGCGCTGGTTCGGCGCGCGGCCCGTCCGGCGTGCGAGGCGGGTCGCGCTGCTCGTCGTGCGAGCCCCCAGCGACGGGCGGGAGATCCAGATTGCGCTGCGCCTCGATCCGCGGAGCAGTGGATTCGTGCGCGTGACTCTGGACGGCGGCGCTGGTCTGCCGAGACGATTGCTCACCCGCCGCCGCGTTCTCCGTGGACGGATTGGCGCCGCTGGCGGCTGTTTCTTCGGCGGCGCGTCCGCGACCGCGCCGTCGCCGGCCGCCACGTCTGCGTCCGCTGCGCTCGCCGCTCGCAGCTGCAGAACCTTCGGTCCTGGGCGTCTGCGCCTGCTGCCGTTGTTGCTGCTGGCCGGGACGTTGCGCCGCTTCTTCGCGCGCCGGCTGCGCTGCAACGGCGTCCCGCTGCTTGCGATCAGCGTGACGGTCCTGTCCGCGCTCGGGCCGGGCAGAGTCGCGACGCGCCTCGCTGGTGCGATCCCTGGACTCTGTTCGGGAGCGATCGTGCTCGCGTCGACCGTCTCGCTGCCGGTCGCGGCCGTGCCGGTCGCGGCGGCTTTCGCTGCGGGCGCTGCGCGCCGGGCGCTGCGGAGCCACGGGTTCTTGAGCGCCGCCGCCAGCGCCGCCGAACAAGAAGCGCCACAGCTTCACGAGCACGCCAATCTGCTCGACTGGCTGCGCCGCCGGCGCCGCGGCTTCGGCGGCGATGGTCGGCGGCGGCGGCAGGCTGGCCACGCCGGAGGCGACCACGGCCGGCGCGGGTCCGGCGGTGCGTTGTTCGCGCTTGGCCTCATCGATCGTGGGCGTCGGCGCGGTCGGAATCAGGTGGCTCGGCGAGCTGAATTCGGGCAGCGAGGCTTCATCGTCGCGCACCCTTCGAATCTCATACGCGGGTGTCTCCATGTAGCGGTTCGGCGCCAGCACCACATGAGTGTTGCTCTTCGCTTCGATGTTGTTGAGCCACTCGCGCTTTTCATTCATCAGGTACGTGGCGACTTCCACCGGAAGTTGCGCGATCACCTTGACGGTGCGGTCCTTGCGCGCTTCCTCGCCGATCAGGCGCAGCAGCGCCAAAGCCAGCGACTCGACGCTGCGTATCGATCCCATGCCGTTGCAGCGCGGGCAACTGATGCTGGCTGACTCGCCGATCGAAGGCCGCAGGCGCTGACGCGACAGCTCGAGCAAGCCGAACCGGGAAATGCGGCCGATCTGGATGCGCGCCCGGTCCTGACGCACGGCCTCGCGCAAACGGTCCTCCACCGCGCGCTGGTTCTTCTGCGACTCCATGTCGATGAAGTCGATCACGATCAGGCCGCCCAGATCGCGCAGCCGCAGCTGGCGGGCAATCTCCTCGGCGGCTTCGAGGTTGGTGTTCAGGGCCGTCGTTTCGATGTCGGCGCCACGGGTGGCGCGCGCGGAGTTGATGTCGATGGAGACCAGCGCCTCGGTGGGATCGATCACCAGCGAGCCGCCGGAGGGAAGGTGCACTTTGTGGGAGTGCGCCGACTCGATCTGATTCTCGATCTGGAAGCGCGTGAACAGCGGAACGCTGTCCTCATAGAACTTGAGCTTGCGCAGCGCGGTCGGCATGAAACGCTGCATGTACTGCTGCGCTTCGGCGAACACCTCCTGGTTGTCCACCAGGATCTCGCCTATGTCGTCGCTCAGGTAGTCGCGCAGCGCACGGATGATCGCCTTGGATTCCTGGTAGATCAGGAACGGAGCGGGGCGGCTCTGCGCCGCTTCGGCGATCGCTTTCCAGACCTCTTGCAGATTGTCGAGGTCCCACTGCAGCTCTTCGGCGCTGCGGCCCACGCCGGCGGTGCGGACGATCGCTCCCATGCCCTCGGGGATGCGCAGTTGGTCGAACGCTTCGCGCAGCTGTTCGCGCTCTTCGCCCTCGATGCGTCGTGACACGCCGCCGGCGCGCGCATTGTTCGGCATCAGCACCAGAAAACGTCCGGCGAGACTGATGAACGTCGTGAGCGCCGCGCCTTTGTTGCCGCGCTCTTCCTTCTCGACCTGGACGATGACCTCCTGGCCTTCATCGAGCAGCTCGCGTATGTTCATCCGCCCGGTGGGCGCGGTCTTGAAGAACTCCTTGGAGACTTCCTTCAGCGGCAGGAAGCCGTGGCGTTCGGCGCCGTAGTCGACGAAGCAGGCTTCGAGGCTGGGTTCGATGCGGGTGATGCGTCCTTTGTAGATGTTGGCCTTTTTCTGTTCGCGGGATGGCGCTTCGACGTCCAGGTCGTAAATTCTCTGTCCATCAACCAGTGCGACGCGCAACTCCTCTTCCTGAGTTGCATTGACGAGCATTCGCTTCATGAGACCCTTCTGAATGTCCGATGGGGGCCGCGAAAGGACGCACGGCGGGCGCCAGCGCTGGACGCAAGAAGCGATCGGGGAATGAATTCATCCGATGTTGCCTGCCCGCCGGAGGGCTCCGGCGCTTTTCTTATCCAGTAATTGCGGGCCCGCTGGTCGGCGCTTGCGTCGACTCGCCGCCGCAGTCGGCGGCGGCGGCGGCGTTTGCGCGGCCGAGCGATGGTTCGGCGAAATCCTGTTCTTTCAGCGTCGCGGCGGGCGCCGTGCAGCATCCTTCAGAGCGCTGCGGCGGCGGGCGCCGGGATGCGCAGTCCGGATGAGCTGCAAGCCCGGACTCGCCCAGAGCGCGCCGATCGTCGCCGGCGAAAGACCGATTGAGACAGGTTCAAGCAGAACCAACTAAGATGCGGCGCCCTTTCAGGACGACCCATGAGGGGCGGCCCACAAGGCGCTGCGCGTGTGCTCTGGTTCGCCGCTGCAATCTTGATCTACTGCAATGTCGATCAACGTAGTGAGCGGGCCGAGAGCGGAAAATCGCGTCGGAACTATAACAGCGCGTTTCATAGAGATCAACGGCTTACACGCATTTTCGAGCCCCCTGTATGCCTCATCGCCAGTCCCGCTCCGCCGCCGCTGCCGAGCCCCGCGTGCGCTATGTGCAGGCGGGTGAAGGCGATGCTGGACAGCGCATCGACAACTACCTCGCCCGGGTGCTCAAGAACGTGCCGCGCAGCGCGATCTACCGGATTTTGCGCACCGGCGAGGTGCGGGTGAACGGCGGTCGAGTGCGGCCGGAGTACCGGCTGAAGGCGGGCGACCGTGTTCGCGTGCCGCCCCTGCATGTGAAGGCGTCGGGCGAGGCGGGCGCTCCGTCGCGCTCGCTGCGCGAGCTCATCGCGGACGCCGTCATCTACGACGACCGCGATCTCATCGTGATCAACAAGCCCGCCGGGGTCGCGGTGCATGGCGGCAGCGGCGTGAGCTTCGGCGTCATCGAGGCGCTGCGCGCCCTCGAACCGCAATCCGCCGAGCTCGAACTTGTGCATCGTCTCGATCGAGAGACCAGCGGCTGTCTGCTCATCGCCCGCAGGCGCTCGGTGCTCAGAGAGCTGCACGCCGCGCTGCGCGAGCGTGCGATGGAGAAGCGCTATCTGGCGCTGCTGTGCGGGCGCTGGCCCTACGGACGCAAGACCATCGAGCTGCCGCTCAAGACCAATCTGAAACAGGGCGGCGAGCGGGTCGTGAAAGTGCACGCCGCTGGGCAGGCGGCCTCGAGCACCTTCGTCCCGGTGCGTGGTTTCGGCAAGCTGGCGACGCTGATGGATGTATCGATCGGAACGGGCCGCACGCACCAGATCCGGGTGCATGCGGCGCACGCCGGCTACCCGGTCGCAGGCGATGAAAAGTACGGCGACCGGGAGCGGGACGCGAAGCTGAAGCCGTTCGGTCTGTCGCGCATGTTCCTGCACGCGCACTCGCTGAGCTTTCACCGCAAAGGCGCCGAGGCGCCGTTCACGATCACTGCTCCGTTGCCGCCCGAGCTGCAGTCCGTGCTCGACCAACTGGAGGCCGCAGGTCGGCGCCGCGCCACCTAGGCGTCGACGCCGACGTCACGCGGTTCCGCCGGATTACGGCGCCGCGAATCCGCGCCGGCGCAGCGCGCCCGCGAGCCAGATCAGCGGCAGCCCGATCAGCGCCGTAGGATCCTGCGACTCGACCCGGCTGAAGAGCGCAACGCCCAGCGACTCGATCTTGAAGCCGCCGGCGCAGTCGTAAGGCTTGTCGCGGGCGACATACCTGCTGATTTCATCATCCGTAAGCTGGCGGAAGTGGACAGTGGTGGTGTCCAAATGTCCTTCGTTCTCGCCAGTGTCGGAGTGCACGACGTGCACGGCCGTGTGAAAGTCGACGCGCTGACCGCTGAGGGCCCGCAGCTGCGCGGTTGCTCGCGCCGCCGAGCCGGGCTTGCCCAGCACTTGCGAGCCGCAGACGGCGATCTGGTCGGATCCGATCACGAGACAGCCACGGTGGCGCCGGGCGACTTCTTCCGCTTTGTCGTGCGCCAGTCGGCGCACCAGATCGATCGGCGATTCGCCGGGCAGGGGGCTCTCATCGACGTTGGGCGCCGCGACCGTGAACGGCAGCGCCAGTCGCTGGAGGAGCTGCCGACGGTGCGGGGAGGTGGATCCGAGGACGAGGCGCAGCGTCGCGGCGCCCATCTGCTCACTCATGCGGATTCTCGTGCGGCTGATGTCATGGAGGCGGGGCCCCCGCGGCGCCGAGCATGCAGATCCGCGCGCTTCGCTGCGAAGGAACCGGCGGCGCCGCAAGGGCTTGCGACGGCGGCCCGCGCGCCGGCCGCTCGCCATTTACTTAGAAAAACAGACATTTAGCGTCTTCTTCTTTTTGACTCCGGTGGGTCTCGCCGCTAGTATACGCGCCCCATGCCGCGACCCCCGGCCGTGCCCAGTGACGTTTTCGTAGACGCCGAGGCCTGCGCGCGCGCAGGTTCCTGCATCGTACGCCGCTTCGGAGCGGCCGAGCTGCCTCGCCTGCGAGAAGCCGATGTGCGCGACGGCTGGGTTGAGGTCAGCTTGCAGTTCTCGCACGTGGACGCTTTGCCGGCCATAGACGGTGAGCTGAGCGGCGAGGTGATCACGACGTGTCAGCGCTGCATGCGCGATGTCGCCGTGTCGCTGCAGGAGGGCTTTCAGGTGGCGATCGCTCCTCAGGAGCGCGCCGACGAGCCGGGCGGCTACGAACCGGTCATTGCGGAGGCCTCGCGACTCGACGTCAAATGGCTGGCCGAAGAACAGGTGCTGCTCGCCATACCGCTGGCGCCCAGGCATGCGGCCGATGATTGCAACCACGCGCCTGCCTCGTTTCCGTCCGAAGGCGAGAACGAGACGGACGCTCGACAGAAACCGTTTCAGAATCTGCGGGACCTGCTGCGCGAGCGCTGACCCGCCCTATCCGGAGATCGACATGCCAGTTCAGAAAAGCCGCAAGACGCCTTCCAAGCGTGGGATGCACCGCGCGCACGACGCCCTGAGCCGCCCGGCGCTGTCCGTGGATCCAACCTCGGGCGAGACCCACTTGCGTCATCGCATCTCCCCCGATGGCTTCTATCGCGGCAAGAAGGTGATCGCCACGCGCGAGAAGCCGGACGCCGAGTGATCCCACCCGGCCCTGTAGCGTTACTCACCTCGTGCTCCGCACTTGATCAGCAACAGGGCTGAAGCCCCCGCTGTCGGCGGGCCCATTGTCATTGCGGTCGACGCCATGGGGGGCGATTTCGGCCCGCGCGTGACTGTGCCCGCGGTGCTCGACGTTCTGCAGCGCGAGCACGATCTGCGCATCGTGCTGGTGGGCGTCGGGGCGCAGATCCGGCCGTTGCTCGGACGTGCGCCCAGTGATCGTCTCGCAGTGCGTGAGGCGACGCAGGTCGTCACCATGGACGAGAAGCCTCAGGACGCCCTGCGCAAGAAGAAGGACTCCTCGATGCGCGTCGCCATAGACCTGGTGAAGAGCGGCGCAGCGCATGCTTGCGTGAGCGCCGGGAACACCGGGGCGCTCATGGCTACGGGGCGTTTCGTGCTCAGGACCATCGAGGGCGTCGACCGGCCAGCGATCATCTCGCGCATTCGCGCCAAGCGCGGCCACACACACATGCTCGATCTGGGCGCCAACTCCCAGTGCAGCGCGCAGCACCTGCTGCAGTTCGCCGTCATGGGCTCGGTGGTCGCCTCGGACATGCACGGGATCGAGCGTCCGCGCATCGGCCTGCTCAATATCGGGGAAGAAGAGTCGAAGGGCGACAGTGTGGTGCAGGAGGCTGCTCGGCTGCTCTCGGCAAGCTCCCTCAACTACATCGGGTTCGTCGAAGGCGACGACATCTTCTCGGGCGACGTCGATGTGGTCGTCACCGACGGTTTCACCGGCAACGTAGCGCTCAAGACCATGGAGGGGCTGGCTAACATGCTCGTCGAGACGCTGCGCTCGGAGTACACGCGCAATCCGCTGCGCTATCTCGGAGCGCTCGCCTCCTGGCCCGTGCTGCGCTCGCTGCGACGGGAGTTCGACCCGCGCACCTATAACGGCGCGAGCATGGTGGGTCTGAACGGCGTGGTCGTCAAAAGCCACGGCGGGGCCGATTCAGTGTCCTTCGCCAACGCGATCAGGGTCGGTCTGATCGAAGCGCGCAAAGGCGTTCCCTCTCAGATCGCCAGTCTGCTGAAAGCACAGTCCGGATAGCGTTTTCCGCTTGAGCGGGCTGCTAGACTTCCGCCATGCGCCCTGACAGCACATTCCTGCTTCGCGTCTTTGCCGTGCTCGCCGTTTGCTGCACGCCTGCGGCTGTGATGGCGGCGACCTACCCGTTGCCGCCGCTCCCCGACAATGTGATCGGCGAACTGCAGTACGTGCGTGCACGGCACGAAGACACATTGCTCGACATCGGGCGGCGCCATGGGGTGGGCTATGAGGAGATCGTCGCGGCCAATCCGGGCGTCGATCCGTGGCTGCCGGGGGAGGGCGCCCAAGTTCTGATCCCGTCGCGCTACATCCTGCCGGACGCGCCGCGCGAGGGCGTCGTCGTGAGCCTCTCTGAGCACCGTCTCTACTACTTCCCGCCGACGAAACCGGGCGAGACGCCGGTCGTCGAGACCTATCCAGTAAGCGTCGGCAAGATGGATTGGAAGACCCCGCTCGGACGCACGCGCATCATCCAGAAAAGAGTGAAACCCATCTGGTATCCCCCCGAGTCGGTGCGTCGCGAACACGCGGCGGAAGGTCGGCCGCTGCCGCGCGCGGTGCCGCCCGGGCCGGACAATCCGCTCGGCGAGTATGCGATGCGGCTCGGGATTCCAGGCGGCGCGTATCTGATCCACGGGACCAACCGTCCGGCGGGCGTCGGCATGCCGGTGACGCACGGTTGTATTCGCATGTTTCCCGAAGACATCCAGCATCTGTTCGAGATCACGCCGGTCGATACACCGGTGCTGCTGACCGATCAGCCGTACAAGATGGGTTGGCGCGGCGATGATCTGTACATCGAGATCCATGCGCCGTTGGAAGCCAAGGACGAAAACACGTACAGCCTCACCAACATCACCCGCCTGCTGGTCGCCGCGACGCAGGATCGCAGCGCGCCGATCGATTGGGCCAGGGCCGAACGCGCCTTCACACAGGCGAGCGGCGTTCCGGAGGTCGTGACCTTGCGGCCCGCGACGGTGCAGAACCTGGAAGAGGAAACGCTCTGAGACGCCGCGCGCCGCTTTGCGGCGCCGCTTTCACATGCTGCTAGACTTCGTCCGCGGATCCCGCGGCCGAAGCCGTCTACCCACCGAGTTAGTCCACGGTCGAGGCTGTGGGATCCGCGCCCTCCAGGTCCCGCCGCCACAAGATCGCTCGAGTCGACCGTCGATCGCCAAGAGCCCAGGGCAAAAAAAAAAGACGCCGCGAATTGCTTCGCGGCGTCCCGTTCCGATTCGAAGCTCGGTCGAATTACTTCGAGACGGACTTCTTGAACATGCGATCGATCTTCTCGTTCGTCGCATCGCAGCACGCTTGGCTCGCCTGGGCCGCCTGCAGCGCCTGGTTGGCGGCGCTCTGCGCGCTGTCGGCCGCCGAGCGGGCGGACTGGGCTGCGCTGGCGGCGGAGTCGGCGGCAGCCTTGGCGGCGGCGGCGTCCTGCACGGCCTTGTCGGCGGTGGCGCGGATCTCATCGACCGTGGCCTGCGACACGCAGCCGCTCGCCGCGACGAGCGCAACAGCGGCGATGCCTGCCTTCAGCGTGGTGGAGATGGTTTTCTTCATGACTTCTTTCCCCTTGGTGGGTCGGCTAAAAAAGGACCAGAGCGACTAAAATTCACGACACATTCACCGCCTCGCAATCCATGAGAGTAATGGCTGGTTCCCACGGATTTCGCACGAGAATCCCTTTATTTTGTAAAAGGTTCCGGGCGTGAGTCGAGGGGCGGAGAATACAAGATTGCGGCGGGGCGTTAAAGATTATGTGCGCAGGCGTCGTTCGGGCGCGACACTTGCACATTGATCGAACAAGGCGCCGCTGCTCAGCGCCAGCAGCCCGAAGCGTCGTTCGGGGTGCGGGCGCCAGTGTGATCGATGGTCAGCGTCTGGCACGCCGCTGCATCGGCGAGCTGCCCTGCTGCTGCGCGAGCGCGCGCCGTGTACGTAGTGTCCGTAAGGTTCTGCAGATCGATCGTATAGTATCCGCCAGGGGTTGCACCGAGCCCGCCCAGTTCGTCGGCTGTCGCATAGCGGTTGTTCTGCAGAAAGAACTTCTCCTGCGCCGCCTGAATGCGCAGCAAGGCCATGCGAGCTTCGGTGCGATTGGTGCGCACCAGGTAACTTCGGTAACTGCTTACCGCGATCGTACCGAGGATCGCCAGCACCGCGACGACGGTCATGAGCTCGATCAGCGTGATGCCGCGCATCTTGCGCCATGCGCCACCTGCGGCGCGAGCAGTTATGGACGTTTGCGGCGCATGCCTGGCGCTCATATTGCATTTCCTCACTGGGCGGTAGATTCACGCCAGTACGTCTTGATGCGGCTATTGAAGCTCGTGCAGGCGCCGAGCACCTCGACGCCTGACAAGCAGATGACCTTATTGTGCTCGGGAAACAGGAACGTCACTTCGGGCGCGATGCCGCCCTGAGCAAGTTCCTCATAACGGTCCTCCGGCGATGGAGTCGGCGCAGGGGCGTCCGGATCGTCGGGATCGACCTCGTGGTCGCGCGGCGCCCGTGGAGAGGCGTCGAACGCGCTGATTACGTAGGCGCGGTTCGAACCGACCGCCAGCGTGCAAGCGTTGCTGGTTGCGCTCGCAGCGGGCGTGTAGGTGGTGAAAAAGATCGTGTTCTGGAAAGTGTTGGCCGCCGACAGGACCTTCTCTCCGCGCCACTGATCGCCAGGCTGATTCAGTTGGATCTTCCAGCCGGCGGCGCTGGCCGGAAGGCTGGGCGAGAGATCCGTCGTCACATCGGTGAGGTCGCCGTCTCCAATGATCGTCAGCCCGTCGTACTGCTCCTGCGTCAGCTTCGCGAACGGCCGGTGGTCGCGGATGGCGTAGAAGCGGTCCTGCGTCTGCGTGTTCAGCGGCCGTCCGCGGTAGCCGGACCCGATGGCTATATTCATGAACACCGGCCCGTTATTCACCTGCAGTGCGGCTGTGTCCGGTGCGTTGTAGAAGCGCCTGGCGTTGGCGTTCGTGTGCGGACTCTCGTCATGGGATCCGAGCGAGGCGATGACGCCGCCTGTAACCAGGGCGCTGGCCGCATTGCCGCTGTAGATATCGAAGCGCCACAACTGCGCAGCCATGTCTGCCGCGTACATGCGGTCTGCGTAGCCATCGCCGTTCAGGTCGAGCACGGTCACGCCTGCCGGGATCGAATGAACCATGCGCGACAGTTCGAGGTCAGCGCCGGAATCGGCGCTACCCGCCGACCACAGCAGGGTTCCGTACAGGGCGTCCACCATGAAGATGCGATTGCCGATCGAGCTTTCCTCGACGTACGTCCCGATTTCTTCCGCGGGGTCGTAGCCGCCGCCGAAGATCAGCACGAGCTGCTGCGAGTTTTGCGTCGCGCCGTCCACGGCGACGCGTGTGATCGCGGGAGGCGACCACGCCTGCCCGAGGTCGGGCAATTGCGTCGGCCCGATAGACCACATGAAGCGCGGCGCGTCCTTGTCCGTGACGTCCAGGGCGTAGTAGCGGCTGGCCGCCTCGCTGCGGCCAGTCCCGAAGAACAGCAACACGCGGTCGTTGGCGCTGGGGTCGATCACGCCGTCGCCGTTCACGTCGTACTTGAGTACGCGGATGTCGCCGTCGAGGCCGTAGTTCCTGGTGGCGCTGCTTTCGTTCTCGTAGAGCGGCAGCAGGCGCGCCAGCATCTCTTGCGGCAGAAACGTCCACAGCTCCTCGCCGGTCGATGCATCGATGGCGTGCAGATGGCCGTCGTTCGTCGTGGAGAAGACGACTGCATCGTTCAGATCCTGCGCGTCGGGCGTCCCGCCGTAAATGACCACGCCAGGCTGCGAATGCATGGGATCGCCCATCACCAGGCGGGCTTCGTCGGTCTGGCCGTCTCCGTCCTCATCGTTGACGTCCTGGCCGCGCGCCCAATTGATCAGCTTCTCGCGCAGCGGATCGTCGGCGCCGTTCGTGCCGAGCAGTTCGTCGGTGATGAGAGCGTTGTCGGTCGTGAACGCATGATCGCTGCCGGTCAGCAGCTCCGAGGACGCCGGGTTCGCTCCGATATACGTGTACACCTTGCGCGCGCCCGGAGCTGGAATCTGGCTGGCTGCGCCTCCCCTGCGCACCGACGGGCCATCCGCGCTCGTCTCCGACCACACGTCGCTCGTGCTGTCACGAAAGAAGCCGGTGGTCGCATCGATCGCCAGGTTCGAGTCGCGGTCGATGATACGGCCCTCGCTGTCCACGCCGTAGCGCTTGACGTTGCCCGGCCAGTGCATGCCTGACGCCGGCTGGAAAACGGACACGTACAGGTCGTTCAAGGTGCGTGTGCGATTGAACGCGTTGACCGCCACGGTGGGCGCCGTCAGCGTGGTGCTCTGGTTCAAAATGGCGCCGAAGATGTTGGTGAACGCAGCAGTGAGCTCGGAGAGATCGCCCGCCTGGTACGCGTCTCCTCCGCCGCGCACGCCGGCGTCTTTGAGGTAGGCGAACGCACTGTTCGAGGTGCCGCCGAATGCGCTTCCGAAACCGATGAAGTAGGTTGTGACGTTCTGTTCGCCGGCCACCGTATCGCCGCGTAAGTCGCGCTTGAACATGTATTCGGCGAGCGCGCCGAGACAAGCGCCGTCCTGCCGGTCGAGACACCCGGTCGGAACGAGTTCGTCGAAGCCTGGCAGGCCGGTGATCTCGTCATTCGCCTTGTTGTCGCGCGTCGGCTCTCCGTCGGTGAGGTAGACGATGAAGTTCTTCTGACAGCTGTCGTTGGCGGGGCTGGCGTAAGTCGTGGCGTCCGCTGCGCCGCCGGT
>JAVEVD010000128.1:0-3738 GCA_034005205.1 Steroidobacteraceae bacterium
AATCCGGGCGCATCGTCGAGCGCTACTTGTCCGGCGACCTTACGGTGCGCGAGGCGCGCGCGTTCGAAAAATATTGCCTGGAGAACCCGGAGTTCCTGCGCTCCATGCCCATCCCGGTGAGGCTCAAGGCGCGCCTGGCGCGCCAGCCGACCGATGACAGCGAGACTGGGATGTTCCCCGCCATTCCATCGAGCACAGCGCGCGTCGCGCTCGAGTCCGGTCCCGACGAGGCGGCGGATGAGCCGGCGTCGCGTCACGGCGTCGACCTAAGGCAGGTCAGCCGCCCCGTGCTCGTCGGTCTGGCGGCCGCATTGCTCATTGCAACCGCAACCACCGTCTCGTACGCGATGAAATCAAGTGAGTTGCGCGAACAACTGCGTGGTCTCGAGCGGCGCGCCGCCGCATTCGAGATGAGCGCGCCCGGCGGCGTGCAGCGTCACAGGATCACGCCGGTGCGGACTCGCCCGGAAAATCCCACGCTGGTGATCGGCCGGCCGACGCCGCCGCAATTGCTCGAGCTGTACATCGACGCTTCGCAAGGTCCGTATACGCAATTCCAACTCACGTTGGACAGGGTGGACGGCACGCGAGTGATGCAGCTTCGGCGGCTGGCGCGCGACTCGAATCGCGAGTTGCGGCTCGCGCTGAACTCCTCGGCGCTCGATCCTGGCGAGTATCTTCTGCAGATCGAGGGTTATACCTGGCGCGGGCAAGTGCAGGCAGTGGGGTGGGTGAGGCTCGGGTTGGAGTGAGAGGCGGATAGCTGCTTGGAAGCGGATAGCGGATAGCGGGGAGGTCGTCGTGTTCTTTCGACGTCAGAGCTGACAGCAGCAGCGAATTGCGCACTCTGAGGCGAGTTCCCACGCACGTAGTCCGCCGGAGCGTGAGTCAAACGAGGCGCGAGTCCCTTCTGACTATCCGCTATCCGCTATCCGCTTCCAAAAGCAGCTATCCGCTTCTAAGCGTAGCCGTCGGCGGATGATTCACGACCGAGCGCGTCGCGAGCGTGCCGCTGATTCCGACGAGCGCCGCGCCCGTCAGCAGCCCGATCCCCCACAGCGCAGCACTGAACGAGTAGTCGAGATTGAAGACACGGGCAGCCAAGAAATATCCGGCCGCTGTGGCGCCGCTCGCGGCGAGCAAGCCGGCCAGCAAGCCGAGCGTCGTGAACTCGGCGGCGACCCCCTGCAGCACCACCCGACGACTCGCGCCGAGCGTGCGCAGCATCGCGCTTTCGTAGCGACGCTCGTCGCGCGTCGCCTGGATGGCGGCGAGCAGCACCGTCACGCCGGCCAGCAACGTGAACGCAAAAACGTACTGCACCGCCAGCGACGCCTTGTCCATGACGCCGCGCACCTGCGTCAGGATGGCCTCGAGGTCGATGGCCGTGACCTCCGGAAACTGACGGACGAACTCGAGCAGCACCGGGCGGCGCTCGCGCGGCAAGTGGATGCTGGTGATATACGTGCCGGCGCTGTCGGCAAGCGAGCCTGGCGAGAACACCATGAAGAAGTTGGGACGGAACGAATCCCACTGGACTTCACGGAAACTCGTGACCCGCGCCGTGACGATTTCGCCGGCCACATCGTACGTAAGCTGATCGCCGAGCTTCAGACCGAGCGCTTCCGCCAGCTCGATCTCGACCGAGACGCGCGGGCCGCCGCCGTCGTCTGCACTCCACCAGCGTCCGGCGATCAGCTTGTTATCCTGCTGCATGCGCTCGGACCACGTGAGATTCGCCTCGCGCTCGACGAACTCCCGGGCGCGATCGGTCGGCAGGTCCATTTGCGCCACGCTCAGACCATTGATCTCGGTGAGACGCGCGCGAACCATGGGAGCGAGCTGCGGCGCTGCGAGCTTGCGCTCGGTGAAAAAGTCGCGAACCGCCTGCGCCTGATCGGGACGAATGTTGATCATGAAGTGGTTGGGTGCGTCTTCCGGCAGGCTGGCGCGCCACTCCTCCATGAGATCATTGCGCACGAAGGCCAGCAGCAGCAGCACCATCAGGCCGAGACCGAAGGCGACGATCTGCACGATGCTGTCACGCCCGCGGCGCGCGATGTTCGCCATGCCGTAACGCCACGACACGCCGACGCTGCCGCGCAGAACGCCAAGGCTGCGCACTAGCGCCCAGCCTGCGAGCATCAGCACGGCGAACGTTCCAAGCGCCGCACCGGAGACGTACAACAACAGATCGGCGTCCCGCACGAGCCAGGCGAGCAGCGCCAGCAGAGCCGCGATGGCCGCGCCATATACAGTGACGTACCGCAGCGGCGGCGGCTCCAGGTTACGCCTGAGCACCCGGGCCGGCGGCACGCGCCGCAGTTGAAGCAGCGGCGGCAAAGCGAATCCGACCAGGATCAACATCGATGTGGCGACGCCGAGCCAGCCCGCGCTCAGGGCGGGACCGGGCAGCTCTCCGCGCACCAGATCCTTCAGCAGGTACGCGATGCCTTCCTGCGCTGCGTAGCCGAGCGCAACGCCGACGAAGCCCGCCAGCAGCGCGATCATTGCTAATTCAAGCACGCTGATCGCGAGCACCAGGCGCTGCGGGGCGCCCATGCTTTTCATCAGCGCAGCCGTATCCAGGTGACGGGTCGCATAGCGGCGCGCAGAGATCGCCACCGCAATCGCCGCCAGCAAGATCGTCACCAGCGCCGAGAGGTTGAGAAAGCGTCCTGCCCGGTCGATCGCCGAGCGGATCTGTGGACTGGCGTCCTGCAGATCCGAGATGCGCTCGTCGGGTTTCTTGCGCATCTCGAGCTGCTGCTTGAAGGCGGCGACCGCTTGCGGGTCGCCGGCGAACAGGCCCGCGTGGGAAATGCGGCTGCCTTCTTGCATGAGACGCGTCGCGGCGACGTCCTCCAAGCGCATGAGCAGCGTCGGCGCGAGATCGACGAACTGCGAGCCTTGATCCGGACGGTAATCGAGCACCTGCGTCACCGTGAGCTCGGTCGCGCCGACGCGGATGCGGTCGCCGAGCCGCGCGCCGAGCTGCGCAATGAGCCGCGCCTCGAGCCATGCCTCGCCCGGACCGGGCGTGCGTTCCGTCTCACGCGCGGGCCCGAAGGGCTCATCCGCGATTCTTATCCGCCCGCGCAACGGATACTCGGGCGATACTGCACGAATCGCGCTCAGCGCACTGTCTTCGCCGTGAAAAACGACGCTGGGAAAGGTCGACGACTGCGCCGTACGCAGTCCGGCCTGCTCCGCCAGCTCGACGTACGCACGGTCGAGCGGCGCGCGCGAGCGCAGCCGCAGATCCGCCGCGAGCACTTCGCCGGCCTGCTGATCCACCGCGCGGCTCACCCGGCTCGTGAAGAAGCCGACCGCGCTCAACGCCGCGACCGCGACCAGCAGCGCGGCCAGCAACACGCGCAGCTCGCCTGACTTGCCGTCGCGCACCAGCGCCAGGACTGCCAGACGCAAGGCCTTCATTGCCGCTCCTGGTAAGAGACGCCCGCCATCACACGATGCGCCCGGCGTCGATGCGCACGATGCGTCCGCAGCGCCGGGCGATCGCCTGATCGTGCGTGACCACCACCAAAGTGGTCTGCGAGGCGCGGTTCAGATCGAACAACAGCTCGATGATGCGCTCGCCGGTCGCCGCATCGAGATTGCCCGTCGGCTCGTCCGCAAACAGCACCGCCGGGCGCGTCACGAAGGCGCGGGCGATCGCCACGCGCTGCTGCTCGCCCCCGGAAAGCTGCCTCGGGTAGTGCCGCTCGCGTGCGGCGA